>JAIVFU010000003.1 GCA_020829485.1 Nostoc sp. CHAB 5834
CGTGATTGGTGGTATTCAAGCTAGAGGGGAAAAAGGAAACTACAGTACACAACGTATTAAATTTAGCTCTAACAGTTCTGGTTAACTTTTCGTTACATAGTTATGATTTTTCCTGCCGACTTACTTACCTACTATTGGAGAATTCGTTATATTCTTCCGACGCAAAGACGTAATTGAAAAAGAGATCGCCTGTATCCGAAGTAAAATCAAATGTGAGAACACTCGCATCTTGAGTGCTAAATCCAGGATTCAAGCGGTTTAAGTCAGTATCTCCTAACAAACCATTATTACCTGTTGCGTTGTCCAGATTATTTGGCCCGGGGGCAAGAGTAACATTGCCAGAAGTCAGAATGATACCCTTGTCTATGCCAATTCCTGAGGACAAGCTGTCTGTGAAAGTTCCAGATGCAAGTGCTGCACCGTTGTATGTTAGATTCAATACTGTGACACCAGAACTCAAAATGTTATTAACTAAAATATTTGGATCGGTGGTGGTTGTTATACTGATAGCTTGAGCAGGAGCAGTTAATAGCCCTATACCAAACAGAGTGAATACGCCTTGTTTCCAAAATTGAGTCAATGAGTTCATGATATTTTTCCTAATAAAAAAGTAGCCCTTAACACATGAAGAGAAAGCCGATTAAATACGTAAAAATTTCTACGTAAAATCGCCAGAAACCCGTTTAGCGCGAGATGGTGTAGTCACAGACATCCCTACTGATGATAATGACTTAAGTCTTTAATTTTGCTTTCATTTTAAATGTATGATTTTTGACGCAATATTATTAAGTAATCCCTTCATATAGCTTACAGATGTTTTTTTTATACGCTCAAATTTATATGTAGATTCACAGAATAATTACAATGTCTTTAAACAAAAAATATACTTTCTTCAAATAATATTCACATGTAAGCGTGGCTCTTCAGTAATGGTGTAGTCTCAAGTACTGAGTAGCCTTGAACCTAAATAAATATTTCCATGACAAACCCCCGTCAACTAGCTTTTATCGCCCTGCGAGATGTTCACAAGGGGGCTTATGCTGATGTTGCCCTAGATAGAGTGCTGCAAAAAGTCAGTTTGGCTGATAGCGATCGCCGCTTGCTGACAGAATTAGTTTATGGAAGTGTCAGAAGGCAGCGCACTCTTGATACTCTCATCGATCAACTCGCCAAAAAGAAATCTTATCAACAACCCCAAGAGCTTCGCACCATCTTACATCTGGGTTTCTACCAACTGCGCTATCAAGAGCGGATTCCCGCCTCAGCTGCTGTTAACACCACCGTCCAACTCGCTAAAGAAAACGGTTTTTCTGGACTCACAGGTTTTGTTAACGGTCTATTACGCCAGTATCTTAGAAAAGCAGGGGGGCAGGGGAGCAGAGGGGCAGAGGAGAAAAACTCATTCTTACTCTCCCATTCCCCACTCCCCACTCCCCACTCCCCACTCCCCTATTTCGATCCTTTACAACTTCCAGAAAACCCAGTGAAACGCTTGGGTATTTTACACAGCTTTCCTGACTGGATTATTCAAGTTTGGTTAGAACAACTGGGTTTGGCTGAGACAGAACAACTGTGTGAATGGATGAACCAATCACCAACAATCGACTTGCGTATCAACCCACTTCGCACTTCAATCGAAGAAGTTGAAGCAGCTTTGCAATCTGCTGGTATTTTGGTGAGACGGATTCCTCGTTTACCCCAAGCTTTAGGATTGATTGGTAGTGCTGGATCAATTCAAAAACTACCTGGTTTTAAAGAAGGTTGGTGGACTGTACAAGATGGTAGCGCCCAATTGGTAGGTCATTTGCTCGACCCCCAACCCGGTGAGGTGGTAATTGATGCCTGTGCCGCACCAGGGGGTAAAACAACCCATATTGCTGAGTTAATGGCGGATAAGGGTAAAATTTGGGCTTGCGATCGCACTGCTTCTCGTCTTCGCAAACTCCAAGAAAATTCTCAACGGCTAAATTTACAATCTATTCAAATTTACACTGGTGACAGTCGCCACTTCAACCAATTCCAAAACACCGCAGACCGCGTATTATTGGATGCTCCATGTTCTGGGCTAGGAACTATGCACCGTCATGCTGATGCTCGTTGGCGACAGACACCAGAATCCGTCCGTGAACTTTCGGTGCTGCAAAAAGAATTATTAACACATACATCAACTTTTGTCAAACCTGGTGGTGTACTAGTTTATGCCACCTGTACATTGCATCCAGCAGAAAACGAAGAAGTAATTTCGGCATTTTTAGCTGAGTCACCTAATTGGCAAATCGAGTCTCCAAGCGACTTTGAATCGCCTACTTCTGCATATAGCACCCCTGAAGGTTGGTTTAAAGTCTGGCCCCATAGACAAGACATGGATGGCTTTTTTATGGTGCGCTTAAGAAAAACCAATAATTCCGAGTGAATACTGTTTGGGATTGTACGATTTGGTGGTGGACTGAATCTACCAGAGGAGGCAGCAATGGTTACCCCTGACAATGTCAAAAACTTAGTTAAAATCCTGATTGGAGCCGCCTGGATCGATGGCAGAATCCAACCAGAAGAACGGCAATATCTCCGCGAAATAGCTCAAGCAAAAGGTTTGGCTAACGATCCAGAAATTAAGCCTTGGCTGTACGAATTCGTTCCTGTAGAGCCAAAAGAATGCTATGACTGGGTGCGTGAGTATTTAGGCGATCGCCCCAGCCATGAAGATTGTGAAAATCTGATTGAAGCAATTAGTGGCTTAATTTACAGTGATGGCGAAGTTGCCGTCGAAGAAGCCAGACTCCTGACGGAATTACAGGATATAGCGAAGCCGAATGATTCAACTCAACCGGCTCACACTGCACTTCTTAAACAAATTCAAAAGCTTTACCGCCGTTGGGTTGACGTGCAAAACTAATCATAGTCAACAGTCCATAGTCTAATAACTATTGACTAATGACTAAATTATGGCTTCGGATCACCCAGACCCGGAGTTTCTTCTTTTTCAACCTTAGGCACAAAATCAGGACGCTCTTTGCTTTCCCAACCTGCGGGGCGTTTAGAGTTGTACCAAGCTATTGAACCAATGGTTACAGCAGCAATAAAACCAACGACATACACCAAGGTGAAAGCAAAAGGAAAATGAGTCCCATTTGTTGCGATTGAATCTGCTGCCTGCATCAATATATGCATGAGTATATTCTCCAATGTTAAGTAACACTACTTGACACACTATAGAATGAGCGTATCACTTAACATCCCTCTGGAGTTTAGTTTCAGCAGCTCCATATTGCATAGAAAAGAGGATGGGGGGCAGGGGGCAGGGGAAAAAGGAGAATAAGCTGTTACGCAAATAATATTGTACATTTACCTGATGACTGAAAACCCATCAACAGTCAACAGTCAACAGTCAACAGTCAACAGTCAACAGTCAACAGTGTTTATATAGTTTAGACGCGCATCAGCTTAGATTAATAACCAATGCTCCAATGCCCCATGCCTATTCCTCAATTAGAAGGTCTAAGTCTATCGCGCCAAGATGGCTGTGACGATGAAGAACCTGAAGAACCGGAATTATTTGCGGGAGGGGAAGATCGCCGACTTCTTCGAGGCGGGGGAGAAGAATCAGATTCTACTCTTCTTGCTCGTCGCCGTGGACGAGATGATTCTGAAGAAGAGTTATTGGAACTTGATTCTTCGGTGCGATCGCGCCTTCTCCGTCTTGGGGTATAATCGCTCGATTGCTGTTCTTTTTGAGAATAGCTCCTCCTCCTACGTCTCCTAAATGAACCACTCTCTTCAGAATTTCTAGCACTTTCTCCTTCTGAGTCATTATCAGAAGAAATAGAACGATTTAGCACTTGTTTGGGCTTGATAGACTGGGCTTTGATAGTACCTTTGCGACCTTCTAACTTGGGACGTTTGGGAAACTTTTCTACCGGCATCCCTTCTGCCGCTTTTTCCATAAATTCGTGCCAAGTATAAGCAGCACTACTACTACTGCCGGATGTCGGGCGGTTGTCATCGTTACCTAGCCAGACCCCTGTCACCATCTGGGGAATGTAGCCAATAAACCATAAATCACGGGCTTCGTCGGAAGTGCCGGTTTTGCCTGCAACTGGTCTATTACCTAATTGAGCAGCAGCACCAGTCCCCGCTTCTACGACGTTGCGTAACATCCAAGTCATGATGGCGGCACTGTCAGCGTCAAGGGCCCGTTGTGGCTTGAAATTAGCTGACCAGATCACCTTGCCTTGGCGGTTGAGGATGCGAGTAATACCATGAGGTTCTGTGTGCAATCCCTGATTTGCAAAACTGCCATAGGCACTAGTCAATTCCAACAGATTAACTTCATTTGAGCCAAGAGCCAAGGAGTAGGTGGGCTTAAGTTCAGATTTTATTCCCATATCATGGGCAAGTTTAATCGTTGGCGTAAATCCCACATCAATCAACACCTTCACCGCAACTATATTAATAGAGCGGGTGAGGGCATCTCGGATGTTCATGGAACCCCGAAACCTTTCACTATAGTTTTTCGGTTCGTAGCCATCTACGACAAAGGGCGCATCTTCATAGCTATCGTAGGGGCTTTTACCACTAGCGATCGCAGTGGCATATACAAACCCTTTAAATGTCGATCCTGGCTGCCGTTGTGCCTGAGTAACCCGATTAAATTGGTTTTTACCAAAGTCTTTTCCCCCAACCATTGCCTTAATTTCGCCGTTACGGGGGTCAATGGCTACCATTGATCCTTGTTTAAAGTTCTCCCAGCGTCCTTGATTTCGCAGGGTTTTGGCAACCGCCTCTTCTGCGACTTTCTGCCAAGTCGGGTTTAGCGTGGTTTCCACCACTAATCCCTCGCTTTTTAGCACGTTAGGAGAAACGTACTTCGGCAATTCTTTTTGGATGTAGCTGGTAAAGTAAGGTGATTCTACTTCCAGTCGCTTGGGTAAACTGCTTTTGAGAGTTAGTGGTTCTTGGACTGCTGCCTGCTTTTGTTCTCGCGTAATTATTTTATCTTCTTGCATCCGTAGCAATACCAAGTCCCGCCGCCGTTTCGCCGCTTCGGGATTCTTGTCTGGAGCGTATAAGCTAGGAGCAGGGGCTAATCCAGCAATCGTTGCCATTTCGGCTAAAGAAAGCTGGTCTGGCGTTTTACTAAAGTATACTCTCGATGCATCTGCCACACCATAAGCTCCACCTCCCAAATAAACCAGATTTAGGTAGCGCTCTAAAATCTGATCTTTGGTTAATTCATTCTCCATTTTTTGTGCTAGGCGGACTTCCTTGAGTTTGCGCCAGATTGTCTGTTCTTGTTTCAAAAACAGAATCCGCGCTAGCTGTTGAGTGATAGTGCTAGCACCTTCAACCACACCTTGCGATCGCAAATTATTCAAACCGGCTCTAGCAATCCCTTGTGGATCAAATCCGTTGTGTTGCTTAAATCTTCTATCTTCTGAGGCGATGAAAGCTTTTTTTAAATTATCTGGTATTTGTTCCAGCTTTAGCTGTTCTCTGGCCGTTTCACCTTGTTGTTGTAATATGGTTCCATCCGCAGCTTTGATCGTCAGTGTTTGCTCTCTAACCACGGCATTCAACTCGGACTGATCTGGCAAAGTCCGATCTATTAAACTGATGCCGTAGATTAAGGCAACTATCCCACCACCTACACCCAAGCCTGCCCAAAACCAGATGCGACGATAGAGTGGTTTACCACGAGTTGCCTGATTGGACTTCATCCTAAAGGGTAAAATTTTCATTTGCTCAGTAACTGCCTCGCCTGCGCCAGATGTTCTGGTGGTAAGCTTCTCATTTGTTCCTCCTTGTCCAGAGTCACTCAAATTAGTTGGTCTTCGCTTGAACCAAGAGGTAAGCTTCCCCACGTCAGTTCCTCGCTCAAAGTAGTAACTGTATAACCACCATCAATCAACTTTGGGGTTAGTTCACCACTATTGTGTTAGTATAATATCCTATAAATAATTAACTAAAATCACCATAAAATAATGTTTTTTAGATTTTATTAATTTAGTTTTGTAAAAACGCTGCAATTTTGATATCTCAAATTATTGGCATTTTCTGTAACAGGTGTGCCGAAGTATTCGCAAAGACAGCCCCAAAACACCTTACTTAAGGAGAGTGCGATGCTTAAGGCGAGGTACGCCGAAGCAAAGCCAAGAAGAAGCGCAGTTGCCCTTGGTAGTAATATCGGCGATTCACAGACAATTTTAGAAGCAGCTATAGAGATTTTAGCCGAAACTCCAGGTATTTTCTTAGAAGCCAGATCCAATTGGTACCAAACCAAAGCTGTGGGGCCACCACAGCCAGATTACCTAAATGGCTGCGTCACATTGCAGGTAGAAATCACAGCCCAGCAGTTATTAGAAACTTTGTTAGGAATTGAACAACAATTTGGGCGTGTGCGTCAGGAACGCTGGGGGCCACGAATCCTAGATTTAGATTTGTTATTATTTGATGACATTATTCTGGATACACCAAATCTCCAGATTCCGCATCCACGAATGCGGGAGCGGGGCTTTGTGTTAGTTCCACTGGCAGAAATTGCCCCAGATTGGATAGAACCAGTATCCGGGTATCTTATTAAAGAACTCCTGAAAGAGGTAGACTGTTCTGATGTACATTTATTGATGGGCAATTAAAAATACCATCCTTAAACGCAGAAGAACGCTGATTTCACCTCTGTCTTCACAGATAATCAGATTTTATTATGCCATTAGGTAGAGAATTACCACAACTACTAAGACAACGCCTGTTTTATAAAGGACGCAAATTTGATTTTGAAGTTAATCGCTTGCGTTTGCCTAATAAATCAGAAGGAGAATGGGAATGTATTCGTCATCCTGGTGGCGCTCTAGCTGTGCCGATAACGCCAGAGGGTAAACTTGTACTCGTGCGCCAGTATCGTTTTGCAATTCAGGGACGGATATTAGAATTTCCGGCGGGAACTGTGGAAGTCAATGAAGAACCTTTAGAGACGATACAGCGTGAAATCGAAGAAGAAACTGGCTATAGTGCCAAAAAATGGGACAAATTAGGCGAATTTTTCATAGCTCCCGGCTATTCTGATGAAATTATCTATGCTTTTCTGGCGCGAGATTTAGAAAAGCTGGAAACACCACCACCACAAGATGGAGACGAGGATATCGAAACTGTGTTTTTGACTCCTGAAGAATTAGAGAAAGCGATTCTGGAGGGAGAGCCGGTAGACGCTAAATCAGTTTCTAGCTTTTTTCTGGCGCGTCCGTTTTTAATTTAATACGAATATGCTGCTAGAGTTAGCGATGCCTACGGCGGGCTACGCCTACGCAGATGCCTATAGTGCAGGGTTTGAATATTAAGCAGCTAATGAGTTTGGTAAATAAAAAGACGAGCTAAATGTAATATAGCGGTTCCCACTCAGATGCGGTACAAAATTATATAATTATATCGCAAGGTGTAGGGACACGGCATGTTCCCTACGGGTGTACCTCACGTAAGCAAGAACCGCTATATATGGGTTGGGAAAAGTGTGATTTGCCCTGCTGCTTTACTAAGTTAAGGGCAACTTACCTTTGCAAATACTACGGTTTTTAGATATTATTACAGTAACTTAGGTAAATATAAAGCTACTCTAGTCTTCACTATCTCCAAGTTGGGGTAGTAAAGTACACATTGGCGGCTTAATTATATACCTCTATATATATTCAACACATTAATTGCTCAGTGATATAAAAATTGACTTAGAGTTAAAGTTATAAGAGCATGACGGGAAGAAGCTTACAACTGCTAAATATGTGTCTCTATGCAAGATACATACATGTTTCACACAGATGAAAAAAAATCTAACTTTTAACAGTGCCGGTAAACTGACTGCTCTTTTGTTCCTAATAACTCTTTTTCTTACGCCTTGTGTGATTGTAAATGCAGGTGAGCGTGGTGTCTTGATGAAATTTGGTGAAGTACAAAACCAGATATTAGGAGAAGGGCTTCACTTAATTATTCCTGTAGTTAATACTGTGAAAAAGTTGAGTATTCGAGTCCAAAAGCAGGAAATTTCGGCGGAGGCTTCTTCTAAAGATTTACAAAATGTATTCACTGATGTTGCTCTCAATTGGCATATTATTCCCCAGCAAGCAAATGCCATTTTTCAAGAAATTGGAGATGAACAAGATGTAGTTATTCGGATTATTAACCCGGCAGTTGAAGAAGTGTTAAAAGCAGTAATGGCAAAATATACTGCTGAAGAAATTATTACTAAACGAGGAGAAGTCAAAGGTGGAGTAGATGATGCATTGTCCACACGACTAGGTAGCTATCACGTTGCAGTTGATGATATTTCTCTAGTTCATGTCCATTTTTCAGAAAGATTTGGTGAGGCGGTGGAGGCGAAGCAGATTGCTGAACAAGAAGCAAAACAAGCAGAGTTTATCGCACTGAAAGCAACAAAAGAGGCTGAAGCAAAAGTTAATTTAGCAAAAGGAGAGGCTGAGGCACACAGATTATTACGTGATGGTTTAACTCCAGAAATTCTGCAAAGGCAAGCAATAGAAAAATGGAATGGCAAGCTGCCATTAATTGTTAGTAAGGAGGCTCCAAAATTGTTTAATTTAAGTGAAATTTTAAAATTTGATAAAAATTAATACCAATTCTGTATGAAGATGCGCTAAACCATATTTAGGTATAAGGAAGAAAAACGAACCGCAAAGAACGCATTCGCGCAGCGTCTCGTCAGAGAAGGACACAAAGAGAGAGAGAGAGAAACAAAGAAGGAAGGAAAGAAGTTAAAAGGGTTTGGCGCAACCTCACAAAGAAATGGTGTAAGATTCCTTTTAATAAAATATCTGCTTATACATAGGGATGCACAGATATACATCCCTACAATCGATTCATTTGTAGAAACGTAATGAACTAAATTAACCGTTGGCAAATAAAATAGGAGAATCGAGAATTTTCAACTGGATCAATAGTATAATCAACAGGGTATAAGCTGTTGAAGAAATTAGACCAGTGATTAATTCTTTTTTAAGGTTATGCTCTTGAGGTGCTTTTTTAAAAATGTCTTTAGAACCGAATTGCATCAAGAGAATTCCCACAATATTAGAGAGCCAGTATCCTATAATTGAACAAGGTAGAAGTAATTTTGGGGAAAGTAAACTACATGCATACCCAAAACCATAAGCTATTGGCAAATTAAATAGTAGGTCATTCCACCAACATAGTGGTGACAATAAATATCCCAGTACTAAAAAGAACCCACCTCTGAGTTTTTTGAAAATGTCTTTTTTGAACTCTTTGGGAGTTGACTGTTGTGAGTCCTCCAGAGTTGTGTCTCTTGCTACATTCAACTCTTGGCTGACGTTTTGGACGCTTTCCATAAAAACCCACTATTCTTATCGACTTAGTGTAGTTTAATATATAAACTAAACCAAAGTCTAGTACAAAAATGATGAAATTTTGGATTTTTGATGCTGAAAGCTTTACCACTGAATAGTTTTAGCCAAATAGAGGTTTAACTTAGATGCTATTCAGGGCTGATTTATATCAGAGATGCATAAGTGCGACGCCGAATAGCCCGTCGTAGACATTGCATCTTGCAAAATCTGAGTTTGTTCTTTGGTATCTAAGCTAAATAGAACGATTTAAACCCAATTGAGATAATCATCACTATTTGTCGCTTAATAGGTTTAAAAATAAAAATATATCTTTCTAAATCATAGCATAGGATGAAATCCAATACCGCTCCTGCAATAGCCAAAGCCTCCTTATGCTTGGGTAAGTCGATGTTGAGGAGCAAAATTTTTATGTTTTTCTAAATAGTCGGGGCAGAAATTTGAATTAATAATAGCTACAATAAAATTACTGAGGCATCTTAATAGGAAAATGACAGATTTAACTCCAAATAGCACATTTTTAATAGCAGGAATTGTTTTTATAACGATTGCTGTCATCGGGCAATCTAAATTAGGTTTTATTGAAATTAATCCTGGTTTTTTTGGCAGATTTTTGGCTCTATTTATAGGGGTTTCGAGCTTATTATATGCTTTAGGATTATTCAATATTTCAACAGTAAGCTTTGATTTATTAAGAACTTCTCTTTTAGAACAAATTAAACAGAGTATAAGTTCAATAAATGACCTTTTACAAGGCTCGTAACAAGTCTAATAAATAAATTTTTGGTAAGGGTAAAAATTTGATTTTACCCTTTTTTTAATATTCCTAATAATATG
This sequence comes from Nostoc sp. CHAB 5834, assembly GCA_020829485.1. The sequence continues at coordinate 10,200 of JAIVFU010000003.1, forward strand.
CTCCTACAAGACTGTAAATCAGACTAGTCATTACTAATAAAGTAACAACTACATAGATAAATTCTCGCTGTAGTATGAAAGCCAATAAGGAAATAAAAACGCGCACAATTGGAGTAGCAATTAGTAGTAAAAGTCCGAGTTGAATAATGGCGCGTAGGCGTAGCCCACCGTAGGCATCGCTACTTGATAAAACTGCTTTTACTACACCTGCTGGTGAGCGAAATTCCGATGGTTCGCCCCGAAAAAAGTGATATCCAGCAGGTTCAGCACCGTGATGAATTAAGTAGAGTATACCCCCCACCAAAACGACAGCACTAGCTATCAAAACGCCATATTTCATCAGGTTACTAAGTAAATATTCTAATTGTTGCTCACTTAATGTTTTTGTCGGATTCTTGTTAACATCAATATCACAGCTATTAGGCAATTGTGCTACTGTGCTACTGGGGTGTTCTAATTGTTCAATATTAGAGTCTGGATTTTTCTGCGGTAAGGTTAGTGTAACCACTTCAATATCAGGTTGTGCCAGGAATGTCCGGCGAAAGCTACTATTAAATTTATACATTTTACAGCCCCCCTATTAAACTGTTGTAGACCATTTTCAAAGCCATTACCACTAGCACAAGACTGAAGATAATTCTCAAAATCTGCGTTTTCGCGCCTGTCAGAATTCGTGCGCCCAAGAAAGCACCAGGTAATACCCCCAACATCACTGGCATGGATAATCCTGGATCGATATAGCCGCGTGCTAGGTAAACTCCAGCTGATGCTGCTGCTGTGACGCCGATCATAAAATTGCTAGTGGTGGTAGAAACTTTGAAGGGTAAACGCATGGCTTGATCCATCGCCAATACCTTGAATCCACCAGAACCAATACCAAGCAACCCAGAAAGCACCCCAGCTATTAACATTACCCCAAATCCCATTGGTACTGAATGAACTTGATAAGACATTACTCCATCAGGAGTTGGATAAGTACCATTCAGTTTCAAATAATTTGCGATCGGATCTGCTACTTCATCTTCAATATGTTCTATTCTGGGTCGTTGTGAAAGGTATGCTGAATAAATGAGGACGATCGCTAGTACGATAGTTAGGGCTTTCACAGAAACTAAAGTAGCGATCATTGCTCCTGCGATCGCACCGATGGTTGTGGCTACTTCTAAAAACATTCCCAATCGCAAGTTCGTATAGCCTTTTTTAATATAGGTAGATGCTGCACCCAAAGAAGTAGCAATTACAGATACCAGTGAAGCACCAACAGCATAGCGAATATCAACGCCAAATACCGAAGTTAATAAGGGAACAATTACTACTCCACCTCCTAACCCAGTTAGCGCCCCTAACAAGCCAGCGCTAAATGAACCAATCCAAGTTAATAATGAAAATTCTAAAATAGTCAAATTTAATACCTCTTTTTTTTACATGTATATCAAAACGGCAGAATATTTTTTGTATTATTGAGAACTTACCCGAACGGATCGCAAGAGATTGTAGACGCATGAGTAATCAATGCATCTACCAAGAAAGCCAGGGCTATTTCATTCTCATCTAGCCCGCCTCAGAATGAATTCTGAGTCTAATAGCATTCATTCGTCTAAAGACGACTGAGAGGATGTTTTAAAAGTCCTTTTGTCGGTAGCAAAACGTTTTAGATCCCCCTAAATCCCCCGATAAATTGGGGGACTTTGATTCTGGTTCCCCCCTTTTTAAGGGCAGGGCTGTTTCATTCCCTAAAAGGCGCTGATTTACAAGCGTTTCAAGCAAAAAAACCAGGTGACTAAAAAATCTGATTGGGCAAGAAAATGGTGAACGCACTTAAATTTGCTGGTTGAGGTGGTAGTTTTTCTTTTTCCCACTCAAGCAAATTTCTGACTCATACTCTTGACAAAATCCCTAAGAGATCGAATGAAACAGCCCTGCTTTTTAAGGGGGGCTAGGGGGGATCATTAAGTGCCTAAAATCACAGCCAAATACTTTTAAAACATCCTCTAAGAAAAGGTAGCCCTTTCAAGGTGGGCGAAAGTTTTAGTCTATAAATTCTTCTTTAACCTCTTCTCTCTGTGATCTATGCGCCTCTGCGGTTAAATAAATCACTTTTGAACCGCAGAGGCACAGAGAGCGCTGAGAAAAACAATCTTATTTTACCAGTCAGGCTACTAAGAAAAGGTTATGGTGCGTCAGCCTAAACAATAAGCCTTTAAGCGGACATAATATTACTCCTCAGTTATCAACTCTTTTTCTTCAGGGAGTAAGGTAGTTTCATCTTTAGGGCGATCGCCATCTACGGATTTGGCTATAGTTCTATAGGGTTTAATAATTAGACTTACGCCAATTGTCCAACCTAATGCAACCATCCAACCCGCGAGAACGTCACTGGGAAAATGTACCCCCAGATAGAGACGACACCACGCAATAGCTATTATGTATAAGCTGCCGAAGATAAGAACCAACCAGCGCCAGGAGCTATCCCAAGCTAAGAATAGCAAAATTGCTACTACAGTTATACTCGCCATAGCATGACCACTGGGAAAGGCAAAAGTAGACTCAGGTGCAATGGACTGCCACAATTGTGGACGCACTCGATGCATTAATTCCTTTGCTGTGCGGTTGATGATCACACTTCCCACTGAGACGGTGAGTAAATAAGCTAGCGATCGCCAGCGTTTTTGAAGTAATAATATAAGTGCGATCGTACCTAAAATTGGTATCGCCGTCCAAGGCTCTCCAATTCTCGCTAGCGTCACGGCTAAAACATCAAGCTGTGGGTTTGCTGTAGAATGAACTGCTAACAGAATAGGCACATCCCACGAGAAGCCAGCTTGATTCTCCCATATCTTCACTGTCAGAATTTCAAAAATCTGCAAAGGTAAGTAAACTCCTATCAACAGGAGTAAGAGCGATCGCCAACGGGCAATCAACAGGTTTTTGAGAAAAGAAAGAGGCGACTGACTCTCTATATTGGCTTGTTTCACTTTTTCCATATTAAGTTCGTTGTCATCAATTAACCTAGAAGTTGTTTTTCAATGTCATCTATCAGTAGATAGTTTTTGTCAAAAGTTTCACGACTTCACCGATTACAAAATACTAGTATTTTGGGAAGCTCCACAATGTTTACAATAGGGCAAATGTTTATAAGTCAGATCATGACAGTTTTGACATTCAATGTCTTGATAATAACCACAGTGCGGACAGTAAGTATCAAGGTGTCGAATTTTCTTGGCGCAGTTTACACAGCGTGATTTTTGGACTCTGTTAGCTGCCTGGACTTTAACATTAAAGACAACTTTTTGAAAAAACTGGATAATTCCAAAACCGATCATTGGAATTAACAAAATATAAGCATAATTTATCAGGAAAAGTAAACCACCAAAAAGGGTGCTAATGATATCAAAGAGAAATTTAAATATTGCCCCGATTTGAAGAAATTCAAATATTTTAACGATTAGTGGGATAAAAAAGATAACTAGCAAATGCCAGCTAATTAGCGAGATCAGTCCAAATCCTCTTCTTTGAGCAAATTTGTGAACTGATAAAGCAATGAGAATCAACGGTAAAAGAAAGAGGGACTGAAAAGCAAGCTGGATACTTGGATACCAAAATGATGCTTGCTGATAGCCTTTGTCAACTTCCCGGAATTGATTATCATCTTTAATAAAGGCTAGAAAACTAATGCTTTCTGGTTTGGCAAGCAGTTCATTTTTCAGAGTAGAATTTTCTTGTTTAAGGGTAGAAATTTGGCGATTATTTTGTTCTAATGTCTGTTTAGCTTTTTCAGCACTGACTTGATTAATTGATTGTTCACGACCCTGACCTGCAATTTTTTCTAATAACGTTGAGTCATATTGGGTTTTAATAGTGCGATTTGCTTGTTCAAGCGAACTGATTTTCGCTTGTTTTTGCTCAATAGTTTTGATGATTTGCTGCTTGTCAGGATTGTTAATCTTATCCTTGTAGTCGGCATATTGCAAACACGTTTTAGAAACCTTGCCCAGATGTCCTGCTTCGGCTTGTTGATAGTTTCGCTGAAAACTGAGTTGATTATTCAGATTATCTGGCAATGAAAGTTTAACAATTTCATAGTCTTTATCTTGAGTGGTTTTTGTCCGGTAATTTTGCCACTCTGAATAACATGGATAAGCCTCAGTAGGGCTGATATGCCATCTGCTAATATCATCGAGTCCGGTAAAAACATTAATCAAGATAAAAATATCAATTAAAATAATGACAATCAAACTTACTTTATTCAGTGGCTCGTTGTTGATTATCCTTGAGTTACTAAAAAATTGGCTTAAAATTCGGCGGATTCTAGCAAACATATTGTATTTTAAATAAATGGAAATTCAATTTTAGATGATAAATAGTGAATAGCTAGACAAAAATACATTTACTCATCTGAAGATTCGTAAATTGCTGACTTGAAACTTCATACAACTAAATAAGTGCAAATAATTAGAAGATAGTGTAATACCATTTCACTTTAATAATGATACAAATACGCTCTTTTGGGGCATGGCGCAATGCCCATGCGTGTCAACTTAAGCTAAAAGTAGCAAAACTTTCAGCTGACTCACCCGCCTGGAACTAAAGTTCAAGGCTCATAGCTAAAGTCTACTGAAGTAGACTAAAGATTTTTCGGATTATTTAGTCATCTTTAGATGACTTCAGCTATTAGCAAGGAACTTCAGTTCCTTGCGGGACATGGCTTTTACGTTAAGTTGACACCAATAGGCATTGCGCCTTGCCCCTACGATAAATCTGTATGTATCAGGATTTTCGTGAATTAGTGTAAGTTACCGCCAAAAGTACGGCATAGAGAATTACCAATTAAGCTATTTTACAAATAACCTTGCATAATCAGGACGCTGATGTGCCCACCCCACAAGAATTTGATTTAATGCGACTATGCAATTTAGATGTTTTCAGTTTAACCACGAAAACATCCAAAAAATCACTGATGCTATAAAGGTAATATTTTTACAGAATATAAGGTGATAACTACTTAATTTCAAGAAGTATGGGATTGATTGTGGTGGTTCTGATCATCAGCTTATCACTTGCCTTAATCAAACTGTGGTCATCTCAACCACGGGGCAAGGGTTCTAAGCCATACTTCAGTGATCCGAAAAACAGAAAACTGCAAAAACGTTTACTTATTTTACTTAATGGCGATGCGACAACAGCCGAACGATTACTCAAACAGCAGCGCCAGAGGCATCAGGGTGAATCGGATGAATGGTATTTGGAGAAAGTGATTTATGACTTGGAACGCGATCGCCGTTGCTAAAACTTAAAACTAAAGATGGGCGATCTTTAAATACGTTGTAGGGACGCACATCTGTGCGCCCCTAGTGAAAACTATTTAGCAGCGAAGTAAGCTTCTAATGCCTCAGAACCACCAATTAATTTACCATCGATAAACACTTGGGGAACTGTTGTCGCACCTGTAACTGCTCGTAAGGAACGTGTGGTGATATCTTTACCCAAGGTAATTTCCTCGTAGTTGATACCATGTTCTTTGAGCATCTCCTTGGCACGCGCACAGAAGGGACAACCCACTTTGGCAAACAGAGAAACTAATTCGGGCTTCACTGCTTGGGGATTGAGATATCTGAGCATTGTCTCAGCGTCGGATACCTTAAAGGGATCTCCTGGCTCGTCTGGCTCAATAAACATTTGGTTAATTACACCATCTCTTACCAGCATCGAGTAGCGCCACGATCGCTTCCCAAACCCTAAGTCTGATTTATCTACCAGCATACCCATGCCTTCAGTAAATTCACCATTACCATCGGGAATGAGTGTGATATTTTCTGCTTCTTGAACTTTTGCCCATTCGTTCATCACAAAGGGATCATTGACAGAAATACAGATAATGTCATCCACACCATTTTCTTTGAAAACCCCGGCCAATTCGTTATAACCAGGGAGATGAGTTGATGAACAAGTCGGTGTATAAGCACCTGGTAAGGAGAAGACAACCACTGTCTTATTAGCAAACAATTGATCGGTTGTCACATCCACCCATTGGTCGCCTTTACGAGTATGAAAAGTGACACTGGGAATTCTTTGTCCTCGGCGATTAGGGAACATAATTTTGCTTGCCTTTAGTAATCATTCCAGTCATAACCTATCATGGGAGAACTGGTATGATGTAACTATCAATCAGCTAAAAAACTTCATTAATAAATGGAGCGATCGCTGCGACAAATTCAGCAGTTGATTCATAGGGTAAAACATTGCGCCCATTTATTTTTATACCTCCACCTTGAGGCAAACATGCGAGATAGTGAGTCAAGCGTTCGTCTGGCGTTTCTTCTTTACCTTTTTGACTAATACTCGATGCAGTTTCTCCCATAACCGCTAATGTTGGTTGTTGAATAGATGCGATAGCACTAGTATAATCCTGTCGCCAAAACCCTGCTAAAAAAGAAAACACTGCATGACGACTAGCAGGATTTTCTGCACCTGCAACCAATGTATTCAACCACTCTGCATCCACAGCATTCTCAGAAGCAAAAAGTTGACGAGTCGAGAAAGAATGTAAAAACTTTCGGGTGCGTGCATAGCGATAAAAAGCACTCCCCAAAGGCGAATCAAACAGATTCCAAGCAAATTTTTGCCGCCATTCTGGTGATTTATTTGTCATCAAAGCCCAGGTTGGAGGCCCAGAGAGTACAAGTTTAGCAATTAAGTTTGATTGCTTTTCGACTAATGCGATCGCAACTGGTAATAAAGCACCTTGTACTATTACAATGACAGGTTTTTGCACTACTGTTTGTAAAAAGTACTGCAACTGTTCTGCCCAATCACTAGGAGTGTAAGCCACGCGAGGCATATCACTTTCGCCACATCCTAGTAAATCAGGGTTGTAAATTGAATTACGCTTACCTGTATTATACCATTCCCGACAAAATCGCTGCCAAAATTGCCGCGACAATCCAACGCCAATAGGATGAATTAACAGTAAGGGAATGCCCTCCGGTGTTGTGTTAGTTGGTTGATGAACTTCATAGGCGCAACGATAATTCTGCCAACTGTAAAACTGGCTAAGAGATGCTGTCAAATTGGTTGTGTTAGTTACAGCAGGTGGTTGCATAATTCCTAGTTTTTAATACTTGCTAAAAAATTATCTTTGGATAAATTAGCTGGTATCCAGCTTCTTTAAGCTTTTCATTCGATACCCAAGCATTATATGGGCGGGTACTCTTAATAGAAGTATCCCATATAACTTTGGGTAAATTATGTTTTTCAAATAGGCTATCTAGCAATTCTCGGCTGGTAAGATGTGCATCATCTACCAGATTATAAATCCCTTGCAAACGACGGTGAAGGGCAAATTCTATCGCACCAACAATATCATCCAGGTGAATCCAATTTGTGATATCCTCGCCGCCGGGACGGGTTGTACCAGAATATCTGTTAAATATTTTCAACAGTTCTCTACCAGGGCCATAAATTCCTCCTAAGCGAAAGATACAAACGCGGAGATTTTCGCTAGATGCTGATAGCAGCACATCCTCTGTTTTTCGGAGAATTTGTGCATTTAAATTAGCGGGTGCAAGTGGTGTTTCTTCATCTACCCAGACACCATTTCTGTCACCATACACTGCATAGCTACCTGTGTATATTAATTGTTTTACACTCGGAATCTGCTGTAAGGATGAAACTAAAGTTTGGGCGGTTTGTAGATAAGTTTCTTCATAAACTTCCGCACCTTTTGCACCAACACTCAAAACTACAACATCTTGATCGTGCAAAACTGATTTTAGACTATCTAAGTCATTACCACGGGTAACTACAACTCTTTCTGATACTGATTTTAGTGCAGGGACACGCTCAGAGGAAGTTGTGGTTACACTGACAACAAAATCCCCCTTCTTCTGCCAATATTGAGCAACCTTATAACCAACATAACCACAACCAATGATTGCAACGTTCATGACAAATTAGACACAAATAAATTAAACTACTCATTGAGATAATATTCTCAATTAAGGGACTGGACGTAAATAAATTAACACTTCAGAGCTGGTTCAATTTTTCTAACCCTTCGTATTGAGAAGTATAACCGCAGTAGGAAGCCACATTCACAATTAAGAGTACCTTCTCGGTATACTCGTTTAATTGCCTATCCTCACCTTTGATAGTCTTAACTGCGATGTCCGAAATTGTGTTACTCATCTTGAATCTAATTTATAGGGAATATTGCCAAGTCTCCCATATTACAGGTACTGTAAACCCTCTTTTTTTAAGGAAATTAGGTTTGTTAGCCTTGTTTCCTCCTAAGTAAGTAGGCGAGAATAAATCAAAGTAAATTAAGTAATGTAAAAAACCTTGAGATGAGTTCGTAGTGAACGCGAGTGCGTCTCGTAGAGAGGGATTCAGCCCTCAAATTAGGACTAAAGTCCTTACTACAAACCTTGAATTATTCACGCCGCTCTACTTACGGTTCTATTTAATTTAGCCTATAAGCTTGTATGGGAGTTTCGATAGATGTTTCCATCGCTGATTCGTACTTAATGAGCAAGGCGATGTCTAACGACAAGGCAGAAGGTGAAGAGTCCTTGCTCAACTAGGGCACCCAATCAATTAAGATAGCGATCGCCTGTTGAGTCGTAACTCTTCTGTAAATAGCTCCACTAATCCAGTATCTCAGGATTGGCTTGGAAATCTGCGTTGCTTTTAATACAAATCTTTTCGCACGGATGAATTATGAATTATCTTAGGGACTTCCAAGAAATAAATTATCCAATCTTGTGGGGTGGGCATCTTGCCCGCCTTTGACTATGGGCGTGTCGCCCACCCCACAATAAATAGTTGTATATTTTTTTATTTGGAAGTCCCTTAACCTTCGTGTTGAGTTTATCTCTACAACCGTCACTTTTATCAACAAGATTGGATGGTGGAGGGTGCGGGCAATTTATCAGTTATTTCACCCAATGCTAGCTTCTAAATTACACCCAGTGGTCGGTTTAAAAAAGAATTACTGCCCTTCAATGTAGCTTTTAAAGTAACAAAAAATTAATTTCTTGTATAAAAACTTAATATTATTCATAATTGTCCTATCCTGAAATCAGAAAATACCTACCTATAAAGGATATAGATGCTTGATTTGTTGCATCAGCAGCTATTTGGCATAACAAAAGCGAAAAAATGTATCCGGTGATACAGCTTTTTGATTTGAGTAAATAGACAATCAGTCAAATTTATCCGTCTAGGCATAAATTTACCAAAGGTGAAATAGCAAGTAGTATCATGATTTCTGTAAAGCTCCCATGATTCAATCTTTATCTGAAACTACAACTAAACTGCAAATTTGTATTGATACTACCTGGGTACTAATCACTGTTTTTTAGTATTATTCATGAAATTGGCTTTGCCATATTAGAAGCAGGTTTTATCTGCCAAAGAGGTGTAGTTAATGCCTTACTAGAAAACTCAATTGATGTCGCTGTAACTATCTTAAAGTATAATGAAAAATTGGCTATAACTGTGTTAGACCTTTTTTATCGACATAATATTGACAATTTATCGCAATTCCTTAAACACAACTTGTTGTTGAAAGATTAAAGATTAAGTGAAGAAGACTTGACTGTTTCAGAAACTACATCATAATTACTTAAAGATATTTACGACAAATATTTACAGATGTGCGAATAGTTTCCTAAACTCCTAATAAGGTAATTTTGTTTTCTGGTTTTTAAACAAGTGGCTTAAAGGAAAAATATCAAAAACCACTGGATTCAACTTCAGACGGTAGTTTTTTCTGCTTAACCTGTTCTTTCCCTTTTTGAAAGATAGTTGTGAGGATGATGTTCAAATTCATGTACAAACAAAAATTGAAAACAAAAAATAGACCTCAGTCTGCAAGAAATTACGCTGTCAACTCACAGATAAACTCAAAAGTCAAGCTATTTAATCTAGCAATTAAGCGACTCTCTCCCAGTTGGCAAGCCTGCTTACCTTTAGCTTGTCTGATTGTGTTGGGTTGGGGTTGTGCCGCAGTTGCCCAAACGACCGCCGCAGGGCCAACGACAGCAGAACTCAAAGTTGCTCTTGATACACTGTGGGTTGCGATCGCAGCCTTTTTAGTGTTCTTCATGAATGCTGGTTTTTGTATGTTAGAGACAGGCTTCTGTCGTCAGAAAAACGCTGTCAACGTTCTTTCCAAAAACTTGATTGTATTTGCTTTATCCAGCATTGCATTTTGGGTACTCGGTTTTGGCTTAATGTTCGGTGATGGCAACGACTTCATTGGATTGAATGGGTTTTTCTTAGGAGGAGCAGATAACAGTCCCGCCACAGGAGAAGCCTATAAAGGCGTTTTCGGTGCTATTAGTTGGGCTGGTGTACCTTTAGCTGCCAAGTTTTTATTCCAGCTAGTGTTTGCTGGAACAGCAGCAACAATCGTTTCTGGTGCAGTAGCCGAACGGATTAAGTTTGTTGATTTCCTAATTTTCAGCCTCTTACTTGTAGGTATTCTCTACCCCATTACCGGACACTGGATTTGGGGAACTGGTTGGCTAGCAGACAGAGGCTTTTGGGATTTTGCCGGTTGTACGGTGGTTCACTCCGTAGGTGGCTGGGCAGCTTTGATGGGAGCAGCATTTCTTGGGCCCCGCCTTGGTAGATATCAAGATAGGCAAGTTGTGGCTATGCCTGGTCACAACATGAGTATTGCCACTTTGGGCTGTCTGATCTTGTGGTTGGGCTGGTTTGGTTTCAACCCAGGTTCTGTGATGGCTGCCGATCCTAGTGCGATCAGTCACATTGCTGTCACCACTAACATGTCTGGTGCTGCCGGTGGAATTGCCGCCACAATTACAGCTTGGTTATACTTAGGTAAACCAGACCTGTCAATGATTATCAATGGTATTTTGGCTGGCTTGGTTGGTGTTACAGCGTCTTGTGCTTACATAAGTATTCCTGCTTCTTTACTCATTGGCTTGATTTCTGGAGTACTGGTAGTTTTCTCTGTAACATTCTTTGACAAACTTGGCATTGATGACCCAGTGGGAGCTACATCAGTTCACCTAGTTTGTGGTATCTGGGGAACTCTAGCAGTGGGTCTGTGGGCAGTTGGCCCTGGTGTTTATTCCTGGTATGGTGATGCACTTGGCCCAGCAAAAGGTTTATTTGCAGGTGGTGGCTTTGGACAGTTCGGTGTTCAGTTGCTGGGCGTTGTCTCAGTAGGCGGCTTCACTGTCTTACTCAGTAGCATCTTTTGGCTAGCACTGAAAGCTACTTTAGGTATCAGAGTATCCAAAGAAGAGGAGCTAGAAGGCTTGGATATTGGTGAACACGGTATGGAAGCCTACAGTGGATTTCTCAAAGAAGGTGATGCAACTGGATTTTCTGGAGAAGAAAGCTCAATTGGGAGATATTAGGGTAAATACAGCAGATTGCAACTTGGTTAGGTATAGATAATCGTAGGGGCACAACATGTTGTGCCCCTACCCGTGTAATTCATTTACCTGAAATACGGTGTATTTTTTTGCTTGAAACGCTTGTAAATCAGCGCCTTTTAGGGAATGAAACAGTCCTGCTTGTGAAATGTCTTTAATTTTGAATTGTTAACCCCTTGTCTCTTCATTAACGCCAACTTACTTAGAAAAGTATAAAATTAAATATACCAATATCCTTGCGAGTATTAACTGAATAATGCCACTATGAATCTGCCTGATCTGAATCAAAGTTAAAACTTAATTTCAGCAAAACTTATTTTACCTTGTGAAAATTTTATGATTAGAGGGTTGAAAGTTAGTATGCTGCTATTGGCAGTTCTAGGAAATCTGGCGTGGTCATTTAGTGCCAAGGCAAATTTTAACGGCAAACTCACCGTAGAAATTGATGGCTTAAAGAACAAACAAGGACAAGTTTGTGTGAGTATATTTGCTAGCAGTGAAGGATTTCCTAGCGATCGCGATCGCGGCTTAAAAAAGCAGTGTACCAATATTAGTGGCACTCCCTTACCTATTACCTTTGATAACTTGAAAGCGGGTAGTTACGCCGTTGCTGTCTTCCACGATCAAAATAACGACGGTACCCTCAATAGCAATGTTTTAGGTATACCAAGCGAAGGTTTTGGATTTTCCAGGAACCCAGAAATTCGCACAAGAGCGGCCAAATTTAGCGAAGCAGCATTTTTGGTAGCCGGGCCTGACACTAATATCCAAATCCAATTGAAATATTTTTAGGTTTATTCTCGTGAATCGTTGTGTGAATCTTCTGGTAGAGTTTGTTGTTCAGGCAAACCACGCATTCGATTCATCTGAGTTAAAGCATATCGTGCTGTTGCTTGCACCTCGGCATCTGGGTCTTCCAGCGCATGGTGCAACATCTGACTCATTTGACCCATCATGTCATAAACGCGGGTCAGGTCACGGATCGCATTTTGCCGCACCTGTGGACTTTCATCTTGCAGTGAAATTGCTAGGCCACGGTTCATTGGTTTGAGTGTGCGGATGCCAATTTCTGCTAAAGCTGCTAGAATTAAACTGCTTTCTTGAGAATCGGCATCAATCATCAGGTCAACCAGATGCTGAATTGCCCGCGAATCTCCCTGTTGACCCAAATCCCAAATAGCCTTGCGTCGCTTAGTTGGGTCAGAACTGCGTAAGTCTTGAATTAATTCGTCAACAATATTTAATTTAGCTAGCCGGGAAGTTTTTTCTGGTAGCAGTAATTGTGTGGCGAGTGGTGGCGTAGCTGTTTGTGGATTAATTACAGTCTCTGGTAAGGGTGATGTCATGGGGTTTTTATTAGCTTCACTCAAACTTTTAGTTTCTGATATTTCGGATTGCACTTGTTTACCCTGACGAAACCACTTCAGCAGGTAAACAAGTGCGCCAATACTTCCTAGAATTCCAATAGCCAATATTAACCACCAGATAAAACCTCTCTCGGTTGGCTTGGGTGTTGTAGTTGGTTGGGAAGTCGCAGCAACAGAGGCAACAATTGGAGAAGCAACAATCTGATTTTTGGCTACCATTGCTGCTTGCAGTCTCCCCCTAGTCTCCAGGCCAGCAAGACCATCTACTTTTAAACCCTTTGCTTTCTGGAATTTAACTACAGCCATTTCCGTACTGTCGTTGTACTCTCCATCTACCACGCCAGTGTAGTATCCCAACTGCTTTAATTGGGTTTGTAATCTCTGCACATCTGATTTTCGACTACCATATCTCAAAACAGTCGGACTAGCAGTAACCTTAGAACTAGCTTGTGCAAGTTCTAAAGTTTCAGGTGCTAGGTTAGGTGTTGCTGTGCTTGCACGATTTGGGTAAAAACCCACGCAAGTAAAACAGGTAAATATCAAAATTGAGGAACGGCATAGCCTCATATTGGAAGTTTCAGCCTGAAGGTGCTTTTGAAGTATTCGATACAACAATACCTTCAAGATTACCAAATTACCAAATGTTAACTGTCATTTTTTTATTGGGCATTGGGCATTGGGCATTAGTTATTCTCCCTCATCTCCCTACTGAATTACGAATTACGAATTACGAATTACGAATTACCAGTTAGGGTAAAATTTCTCGTTCAGATTCTCTCACTCCGAAAGTTATGGGGTTTAATTTTTTAGCGGATGCTTCTAAAACTGGTTGCTGTATATTAGCTATCTCGCCGACAGTAACTGTGTCGTTTTGCGCTGCTAAAGTATCGCGTTGGTTAATGAGATAAATGCTGATTAAAGTTAGGAAAACACCGACCCACTGCAACGGACTGAGGACTTCTGAGAGGAAGAGATTGCCGAATAGTAGGGCAAAGACGGGTGTGAGGAAGGTGAGGGAACTAAGACTGGTGAGACTGCCACTAGAGGCAAAGTAGAAGAATAATCCGTAGGCGATCGCACTGCCAAATACAGTAGCATAACCCAAAGCCACTAAATCAGATGCTCTCAGATTCTCCCACTGCTGGGATTCGATAACTGATGAAACTCCCCATAGTGGCAATCCACCCAAAATCATGTGCCATCCCGTAGCGGTTACTGGGTCAGCATGTCGGCACACAAACCGAATCAACACTGTTCCCACTGCCATTGATAGGGCTGCTAATAGCATCAACCACTCGCCACTAGCAAACAAATCTTGCCAATTGCCAATTGTGATATTTGCACCTGAGTCGAGAAAATGTAAAATCAACTCATCAGGTAAGCCAATTAAACTAATGCCTGTTACACCCAAGCCTAACCCCAGCCATCCCCAAAAACCAATGTGTTCTTGAAATAGCCACAACGATAGTAAGGCAACAGCCAAAGGTTGGGAGTCAATCATCACAGACCCTAACCCCGCACTGGTTCTAACTAATCCCTCCGCTAAAAAGCCTTGAAACAGCGTCCCATCTATGAGGGCAAATAAGGCAATCCACAGCCATGCAGCCCTACCTTTCGGTTGGGGCTTACCCATGAATGCTGCTGCAATCAGAATTAACATCCCTGCTGGTATCAGACGCACACCTGCCATGAATAGCGGTGTGGTATGGGGTATTACTCCTTTCATGGCTACCATTGCTGTCCCCCATAGGAAAAAGGGGGCAATTAAGAGGAGAGGGGCGAAGGGAAGTTTAGATGCACTGAGTTTCAGTTGCATGGGTTTGCTGATGCCTTTGTTTAACAAGCGCAAAAATTGCTTTACCCAATTTTACCGAAATTATGTAGTTTTGCGTAGACATCGCCTCTGGCGGGTGCTTTGCACCATCGCGTAGCGTCTTGAAGAGTTCGCAACAAACTTTCAGTGGGGATATTAAGCGATCGCAGTTATGGATTTGGGGAACGAACCGCAAAGGACGCAAAGAGCGCAAAGAAGATTAAGAAGAGAGTATGATGCGTTTGATGCCGTCTTTGAGGAGAGGGACGTTAAAGTTGATGAGAAGGGCTAGAGGGTAATGAGTCATTTTAAGGTAGGAGAGGACTTGGGCTTCATGAATGGGGGCTAAGTTTTGGACAGCTTTCAATTCAACAATTAGAGAGTCCCCAACCAAAAAATCTAATTTGCCCTCGCCGACTGGACGACCTTTGTAGTTTACTTTTACTGGATGCTCAAACTTGTAAGGTATCTCGCGCATTAGAAATTCTTCTCTCAACGCCTTGTGATAAACCTCCTCTAAAAACCCCGCTCCTAATACCTGATGTACCTCAATCGCCGCCCCAATCACTCTATAAGCTAACTTTTCTAACTGAACACTTGGTTGCCTCATCTTAACTTCCTCCTCTTCCTTTGTGTCCTTTGCGTCCTTTGCGGTACCCTTCGGGAAGCCACTTCGTGTCTACGTTTCCATCAATCCCTCTCCAACCCTATGGCAAAATTTATTAAAGTCCTTCCTTAGTTTGCCCAGCATGACCGCAACCATTCCCAATCTCCCCAGTCTCTACGATCCCTTTTCCACCGAAGCCAAGTGGCAAAAATTCTGGGAAGACAACCAAGTTTACAAAGCTGACCCCAACAAAGGCGGCGAACCCTACTGCATCGTCATTCCCCCCCCAAATGTCACCGGCAGCTTACACATGGGTCACGCCTTTGAAAGTGCCTTAATTGATACCCTCGTGCGCTACCACCGGATGCAGGGACGTAATACCCTGTGGCTACCCGGAACTGACCACGCCAGCATCGCTGTGCATAGTATGCTAGAAAAGCAACTCAAAACAGAGGGTAAGACTCGCTACGAATTGGGGCGCGAAAAATTCCTAGAACGTGCTTGGCAATGGAAAGCGGAGTCTGAGGGAACGATTCTGAATCAGCTACGACGCTTGGGTGTCTCGGTGGACTGGTCACGGGAAAGGTTTACCCTCGATGAGGGTTTATCTAAAGCTGTTGTCGAGGCGTTTACTCGCCTCTACGAGGAAGGCTTAATTTATCGTGGTGAATATCTAGTTAACTGGTGTCCCGCTTCTCAGTCGGCTGTCTCTGACGTAGAAGTTGAAAATCAAGAGGTGAATGGAAATCTCTGGCACTTCCGCTATCCCCTCACCGATGGTTCCGGTTTTGTAGAGGTGGCGACAACTCGACCAGAAACTATGCTGGGTGATACGGCTGTAGCGGTTAATCCCAATGACGATCGCTACAAACATCTCATTGGCAAAACTCTAACTCTGCCCATTCTACAACGAGAAATTCCCATCATTGGCGATGAATTTGTTGACCCCACTTTCGGCACAGGCTGCGTAAAGGTGACTCCCGCCCATGACCCGAACGATTTTGACATGGGTAAGCGTCACAATCTGCCGTTAATCAACATTATGAATAAAGACGGCACTCTCAACGCCAACGCCGGGGAATTTCAAGGACAAGACCGCTTTGTTGCTAGAAAGAATGTGGTTTCTCGCTTAGAAGCAGATGGCTTTTTGGTGAAGATAGAAGATTATAAACATACCGTTCCCTACAGCGATCGCGGTAAAGTACCTATTGAACCTCTCCTCTCGACTCAATGGTTCGTCAAAATTCGCCCCCTAGCTGACAACACTCTCGAATTCCTCGACCAGCAAACTTCCCCAGAGTTTGTCCCCCAACGCTGGACAAAGGTCTATCGTGATTGGCTAGTAAAACTCAAAGATTGGTGTATCTCTCGTCAATTATGGTGGGGACACCAAATTCCGGCTTGGTACGCTATCAGTGAAACGGATGGACAAATTACCGATAATACGCCCTTTGTAGTGGCAAAGTCGGAAACTGAAGCTTGGGAAAAAGCTAAATTACAATTTGGCGAAAACGTCAAGTTAGAACAAGACCCAGATGTGCTGGATACTTGGTTTTCTTCTGGACTGTGGCCGTTTTCGACTTTAGGCTGGCCGGAACAAACTCAGGATTTAGCAACTTACTACCCGACTACTACTTTGGTGACAGGCTTTGACATCATCTTTTTCTGGGTAGCCAGAATGACCATGATGGCTGGGCATTTTACGCAGCAAATGCCTTTCCAAACAGTTTACATTCATGGCTTGGTGCTGGATGAAAAAGGTCAGAAGATGTCAAAGACCAAAGGTAATGGCATTGACCCGTTGTTATTAATTGACAAATATGGTACTGATGCCCTACGGTATACCCTAATTAGGGAAGTGGCTGGCGCTGGTCAAGATATCCGCTTAGAATACGATCGCAAAAAGGATGAATCGGCATCGGTTGAGGCATCGCGCAACTTTGCAAACAAGTTGTGGAATGCTGCCCGGTTTGTGATGATGAATTTGGATGGACAAACACCGCAACAATTGGGGAACCCAGTCGCAACCGAATTGAGCGATCGCTGGATCATCTCGCGGTATCATCAAGTTATCAAACAAACCAGCAATTACATCGATAATTACGGTTTAGGGGAAGCAGCAAAAGGACTCTACGAATTCATCTGGGGTGATTTCTGCGATCAATATATTGAACTAGTGAAATCTAGATTGCAAGCAGATGCCTCTACAGCATCGCGGCGGGTAGCACAGCAAACTCTCGGCTACATATTGGAAGGAATTTTAAAACTGCTTCATCCGTTGATGCCTCATATTACCGAAGAAATTTGGCAAACTCTCACCCAACAACCGATAGATTCTCCGCAAACTTTACCGTTACAAATATATCCCCAGGTAGATGCAAACCTAATTGATTCAGCTTTAGAAGAACAGTTTGAATTGCTGATTGATACTATCCGCACAATTCGGAATTTGCGGGCGGAAGCAGATATTAAGCCTGGGGTAAAAGTGACAGCGAATTTGCAAACTGAAAGTGAGAAAGAGCGGGAAATTCTCACTGCTGGACAAGATTATATTAAAGATTTGGCGAAGGTTGAGACTTTAACTATTACCGATAAGCAAGAAAACCAAACTATTGCTGCTAAAAAACCTCAAAGAGGTTTGAAAACAATTGGCTTAATTATCGTGGCCATTGTCTTTGGTAGATTGGGTTTAGCTGCGGGAAATGCCATTGATGACATTCCCATCGTCGGAACTTTCTTTGAAATAGTTGGTTTTGGTTACACAGCGTGGTTTGTTAGCCAAAATTTACTAACTGCTCAAGCAAGACTTAGATTATGGAGCCGATTTTTCCCGCAGAGAGAATTAGAACAACCACAAGACCCAGAAAATGCGATCGCAGGTGTAATTGGTACAATACAAGTGCTAATTCCTCTAAGCGGTGTGGTAGATATTGAAGCTGTGCGTGCCAAGCTAGAAAAAAGCTTGAGTAAAGTTGAAGCCGAAGTTCAATCCCTGAGTACCAGATTAAACAATCCTAGTTTCGTAGATAGAGCTAGGGCTGATGTGGTACAAGGGGTGCGTGATGCCTTAACAGAAGCACAGAAGCAAGCTGAAATTTTGCGCGTACGCCTTGAGGCGTTGCCGTAGGCATCGCCTGCGTGGCTTAGGATAACTGTAATGGGTAATGGGAGTATCAATAATTCCCAATTACCCATTCCCAATTAATAAAATATCAATTCTGACACTTATTTTTATTAAATTGTTTTGAATTTTGAATTTTGAATTGGAGCAAAGCGACCCTCATGCTATACCTAGCCCAGGTGCGTAAAAACGATTTTTTAGAGCAGCACCAGTTACGCTTGTTGGCGCGTCAAGAAGCTGATAACTTGTGGGCAATAATTCCCGAAGAGGCTTTCATTTTGCTAGGCAAGGGAAAGATCATGAGTGAGAACTTGCTCGTTTTGGTGGAACTTTCCCCTACAGGCGACATTGAAAGACTAGAAGATGCTACCAACTGGGTACTCCATCTGGTACAAAGCTACCTCACCATCGGCATTACCCCAGAATTTTTGCAGCACGAAGCCGAACGAGCAGAACATTGGCGACAATCCCTGACATTGCAGAACCAAGACTTAGCGCGGCGTTCCTTAGAGTTGGAAGCTCGACGTGAACAAATTCAAGCTTTGGAAGAAAGCCTCAAACGTGAGAAAAATGGTTATCCCCAAGAGGAAAGTTAAATCAGTGAACAGTTAACAGTTAACAGTTATCAGTTAAGTGTTAAAAGTTTGTAATTGTATTGCCCACCGAATTTTAGATTTTAAATCAATCTAAAATCCAAAATTGTGTAAAAAGCCACAACATACTCAAGTATGTATTTATTGACCTAAAATTAGCCAAAAAAGCATTTTTTGGGTCAATACAGTTCAGATAAGACAAAAACACTTGTAGAGACGGCGATTTATCGCGTCTCAAAACCCACGATTTTGTACAAGTAGCGCTTAACTGAACCGTATTGTTTTTTTGGTCTGCCATTTGAAGTGTACGGCGAAGGTAAGATGAGACAACAAGGGTATGGCGTGACAGTATGGTTCACTGGTCTAAGTGGTGCAGGTAAAACTACTATCTGTAAATTCGTGGAGAAGGAACTGCGGATACAGGGATACAGAGTTGAAGTCCTGGATGGTGATGCTGTACGTCAAAACCTATGCAAAGGATTGGGTTTCAGTAAAGAGGATCGACAAGAGAATATTCGGCGCATTGGCTTTGTAGCTCATCTTCTTACCAGAAATAATGTAATTGTATTGGTTTCGGCTATTTCACCATACCGTGAAATTCGGGAACAAGTGCGCCAAAGTATTCCATCTTTCATTGAAGTTTACGTCAATGCATCATTAGAAGTTTGTGAACAGCGAGACGTAAAAGGGTTATATAAAAAAGTAAGATCCGGGGAGATTAAGCACTTCACTGGTATTGATGATCCTTATGAAATACCACTCCGTCCAGAAGTCGAATGCAAAACTAACCAAGAAAGCATTGCCCAAAGTGCAACTAAGGTTTTAGAAAAGCTGGAAGAGTTGGGTTATATAGTTGCTAGAGTGAATGATTTATGAGTTAAAGAAAGTTTTTAACTCATAACTTTTGCTAGGATGCCAATAATTGCCGAATTAACCTAGCTACAGCCTTTTGCGTGAAGCGGTTGGCAATTTGTTGACCCAAACGCTGTACATCTGAATTTACCAATAACTGGGCAATTTGGGGCACAAGTTCCATTGGATCAAAGCCTCGTGTTTCTTGGAGAATACCTAATATACGTTTGATATGCTCCAAGGTTTGTTGTTGCTCAACTGTTGCCGCCGGAGTTTCATTAACTGCTGTCAACCCAACGCGTTTCCGCAGCAAATAGGTGAAGTTATGCAAAACATTTTTACCTAAAGCATCGAGTCCGTTAACAGATTCATCTACTAGCTTGTCACGAATAAAAGCACCGCGTTCAGATGCCAGAAATTCTATCCCCTGATTCAGTACTAAATTAAAGTCGTAGTCTTGACTATTACGCGCATTTTTTAACAAGTTTTCTAAGCGGTTCCAGCGAAATCTGCCATCTTTAAATAGCAAATCTTGCAATGATGCTCTTAATTGCGGTGCTGGATCGGTTAACAGGCGTTTAGAAACGTAGGGATAAGCTTCACTGAGAACTTTAAAGTTGGGATCTATATATATTGCAATACCTTCGAGTGTCACCAGCGAGCGAATAATTAAGGCGTAGTAGGGAGGTACGCGGAAAGGATACTCATACATCAAAGCCGATAGTTCATCGGTGATGCTTTTAATATTAAGATCGGCAACACTAGCTCCTTCGGCATCAGCAAAGACTCTAGCAAAAGCTGGGATAATTGGTGTTAAATCGGTTTCTGGTGATAAGAAATCTAACTTAACGTAGTCTTTTGCTAATCCTTCAAAGTCGCGGTTGACAACGTGGACGATCGCTTCAATCAAACCATAACGCTGTGCTGGCTTAATCTCGCTCATCATCCCAAAGTCGAGATAAGCTAACTTGCCATCGGTTGTTGCTAACAAATTACCAGGGTGGGGATCTGCATGGAAAAATCCATGCTCTAGCAGCTGGCGCAGGGAACACTGCACACCCACTTCAATTAGATAACGAGCATCTATACCTTGGGCGCTAATTTCTTCTGTCTGGGTTAATTTAGTACCGTTAATCCACTCCATCGTCAAGACGCGACGATTGGTGTATTCCCAGTAAATTTTCGGTACATATACGTCTTTCATGTGACCGTATAGCTCGAAAAATCGCTCCGCATTTTCGCCTTCATGGATGTAATCCATTTCTTCAAAAATGCGATCGCCTAATTCATCGAGAATCCCAACTAAATCACTTCTTACCCGTTTGACCTTTTTCTGCACCCAAGCGGCGAGGTTACGCAAGATATACAAATCAATGGTAATCCCCTCTCTTAAGTCGGGGCGTTGAACTTTAACAGCAACTTCTTCACCAGTTTTTAGCTTACCTTTATACACTTGCCCCAATGAAGCCGCAGCAATTGGCTGGGCCGAGAGTTCGGCGTAAACCTCTTCTGGAGGTGCGCCTAGTTCTTCTTTAACAAACTGGTAAGCAATTTCGTTAGGAAAAGGCGGTAATTGGTCTTGTAGTTTAGTTAATTCTTCTAGATATACCGGAGGAACTAGATCGGGTCTAGTAGATAAAGCTTGTCCAATTTTGATGTAAGCAGGCCCCAGTTTAGTCAGCAATACTCGTAATTGAGTAGCTCGGCGGCGATCGTTTTTGACGACAATTCCCCGTTTACTATCCGACCACAACCCAAAAACAAAGGATAGAACTGGCCCCAACACGGCGAAAATCCGCCGTATAACTTGCACTTTTCTCTTTTGGTAATGCGCCGCTATACCCACAGGATCGTAAAGCGTCTCAGGTTGGGCTGTTGTCCTCACCTTTTGCGCGGCTAAGAGCCTTGGAGATCGCACAACTAAGCTTGATGTACCATCTTCTGGCACTATATCAATAACGTCCAGTTCGCCTCGGCTATTTGTGCCGTTGCTACTGTCCTCCTGAATCGGTCGGGAACTAGGGGGAAGTGTCTTAACAATCATGAAGAATGGCCACCAGTCAGAACGATCACATTAAGGATTGTAACAATATGTTGAGGGATTGGGAATTGGCAATGGGGCATTGGGCATTGGGCATTAATTATTTCTTCCTCATCTCCCTCATCCCCCACTCCCCACTCCCTACTCCCTACTCCCTACTCCCCACTAGTCTGCTACACTTAAACGGGCATACTAGTTCAATAGTAGTAGGTATTGCTAGTTGCTGAAATATCATACTTATTGTCTTGTAAGTAAGAAGTATTTGGCATCTGCCCTCATGGAGAATTTGGCTTGATGTTGCTTTGCCTGCGAATTGAAAACTTTGCCCTAATTGACCAACTGGAATTGGAATTTGGCGCGGGACTAAATGTGTTAACAGGTGAAACCGGCGCTGGAAAATCGATTATCTTGGATGCCATTGATGCCGCTTTGGGCGGTAAAGTCTCTAGTCGAGTCATTCGCACGGGGACAAGTCGGGCGATGGTAGAAGCTACTTTCACCTCAAACGCCCCCCTAGCCGCTTGGTTAACCGAACAAGAAATAGATTTGCTTGATGAAAATTCCGTAGTTATTAGCCGAGAAATCACAGCCACTGGTAGTAATATCCGCAGTCGATCGCGGGTGAATGGCGTGTTGGTAAATCGGCAGATTATGGGAGGAATGCGCGATCGCTTGGTGGAAATCACAGCCCAAGGTCAAACTGTACAAGTGGGACAATCTGCTCAAGTCCGCGATTGGTTGGATTTATATGGCGGTGACTCTCTGATGCAGCAGCGTCATAAAGTCGCCACGAGTTTCAGTGCCTACCAACAGGCGCATTTAGCACTAGAAAAACGCCGGACATCGGAACGGGAACGGTTACAACAACTCGACTTGCTCGCTTATCAAGTGCAAGAATTGGGAGCAGCCAATCTGTGCGAACCTAATGAATTGGAACAGTTGGGACAAGAACGGGAACGCCTAAATCATGTCGTTGATTTACAACAAATGAGTTACAAGGTTTATCAGGCTTTGTATCAAAACGATAATGAAACTCCCGCCGCAGGTGATTTATTGGGAGACAGTGAGGCGATATTAAATGACATGGTGGAATATGATACGCAATTGCAACCCTTATTGGAATTAGTAAGGGACGCGCAAGCTGCGGTAATGGAAGTAGGAAGACAGATTAATGCTTATGGGGATGGATTAGAAGCCGATCCGCACCGGTTGGAAGAGGTGGAAGAAAGAATTCAGGAATTAAAGCAAATTTGCCGCAAGTATGGGCCAACACTTACAGAAGCGATCGCTTATTACGAACGTATCCAAGGGGAATTAGCCCAACTTAACGACAGCGAACAATCTATCGAAAGTCTAGAACAGCAAGAAAAGGCGTGTTTTGAGAAACTTACCCAAACAAGTAATCAGTTAACTCAATTACGGAGTAAGGCGGCTGCTAATTTAGAATCACGTTTAATCGCTGAACTCAAGCCCCTAGCGATGGAAAAGGTGAAGTTTCTGGTTGAGATAGTGCCTGCTCCCCCAACTGCTATGGGAGCAGATAAAATTACCTTTATGTTTAGTTCCAACCCTGGAGAACCGCTGCAACCTTTAACAGAAGTTGCCTCTGGCGGGGAAATGAGCCGCTTTTTACTGGCGCTGAAAGCTTGTTTTTCTCAGGTTGATGTGGCTGGAACAATGGTTTTTGATGAAATTGATGTCGGCGTTTCGGGAAGAGTCGCCCAAGCGATCGCGGAAAAATTACACCAGCTAAGTCAACGCAACCAAGTATTATGTGTTACTCACCAGCCTTTAGTTGCAGCAATGGCTGATCGCCATTTCCGCGTCGATAAGCAAACTATCAATCAAGGCAAAGGTAAAAAAGCCAACAATGACAACGCCGAACAGCGTACCGTTGTCAGAGTTACTACCTTGGAGAATTTAAACACTCGCCGGGAAGAACTAGCACAGTTAGCTGGTGGTAAATCTGCAAGTGATGCGATCGCATTTGCCGAATCTCTGTTATTACAAGCTGCTAACCACCGTCAAAAAATTAAAAATTAAACATTGACCAATGTCACGAGGATTTGGAAAATGGACGTTGAAAAACTTAGTGATCAAAAGAAATAAAGTGATAAATCGCTCACTACTAACAAAAGTTTTATTTTACACTACTAACAAAATTTTTATTTTACATTTAATTGGGTCTACCTACTTAAAATTATCAAGCAAGTAAATTCTGGAAATTGTATTTAATTTACTAATCAGGATTTATTTTTCTGATAAGGTTTAGTAAAGCCAAGTTTTACCTCTTCTTTGTATTACTACTATCACATCGTAAAAATACCTAAGTTTTTGACTAGGCATCTAGGAGGAGAAAATATCAAAAATCTTGGGATATTCAAAGATAAGGTGTATTAAATGCACTTTTCTATTCGCTATTTTGTGTTGTTGCCACAGTATTTCGCAAATGTTTTCTATGAGAACTGAGGCAGAGAGGATAATATGTTTTTAGACATTTTAGCTAGCCTGCAACGGTTATTTGTCGGTTACATTCCAGCCGTTGTCTTGGGTAGTTTTATTGGATATTTCATAGGCATTAATAACATGATTTATCAACTATTTAGGCTGATATTTCAAATACCACATAGTATCCCTCCTATAGCTTTGCTACCTATTGCCCTAATAGCATTTCAAGAGAGCGAATCGGCTGCTATTATAGTAGTTTTTTTAGGAACTCTCTGGACGATGATTATTAATACGGCAATAGGGATGCGGCATTTTCATAGACAGAATAAGAACTTTAGAGTAGCTATATTTCATCTATTTCACGCCTTAAAAGTTAGCATTTGGGTAGCTTGGTTTATAGTTATTGCTACAGAAATGTTAATCGGATCAAAAGGACTTGGTTTTACCCTTTGGGATGCTTATAAAGCTGGCAATGCCGATTATATAATCCAGGTGATCCTCTACATAGGTATCATTGGCTTTTTGCTAGATCAATTACTAGATTTTGCAGCCTATATTCTCTCGCAAATGGTATCAGATGTGAAAAAATCTTCCTAAATTTTATCTAGTACAGTACGGCGGAATTATAATTCAAAATAATTCATCAATTCGTACTTTAGCTGATATCAAAGGTAAAAAAGTAGTTTTCAAAAGGTTTCTGCTTCCCATTACTTATTAATAAAAGCTTTGGAAGAGGCTGGTTTGAAATATAGTGATGTTTAAGCCATCAGTCTCCCACCTTCTACGCGTCTAAGTAAGTCGGTGTGAATAATTCAAACTATGTGTTTTGTAATGTAAAATTATTGTAATCCAGTTCGTAGTAAGGACTTCAGTCCTTCTTTTAAGACTAAAGTCCTTACTACAAACCTGGCGTTGCTGAATCGAGGTATGAATTTGGATGTAGAGACGTAAAATTTTACGCCTCTATTAATTAGATTGACATGCTCCCTTCAGGTATGCCACTCTGTATCTAAGACAGCAAAATGACCGCACTCTAAAGCGCAGGTTTTTGATCTCGTCTCAGCAGCAGAATTTCTAGTTTCCTGCCGAGCTTCGTGTCATCCCTTCGGCTGAGTATTCAGTCCAATGTCAGGTCAACTGATTGACTAGACTTTCAACGGGAAGACAAGATGTTTGGATGAATGTTCAGGGGAAAAGATGACGCGAAACTTGGTAGGAAGCCAGGAATTCTACGGCTGAGACTTGAACCAAACGAAAGCGACGGTAGAGAGATTTATCGCAGGGTAGTACTTTTTGAGTACAAATTCCTCATATAAAGCCTTCCTACTGCTAGATGTGTAATTTGTTGAAGCTGTCCAGTTCACCAAACAATAACTGGATACATTACAATGCCACACGTTAATCAATTTTCCAAAAAACAAACAAGCCAGCAGAAAAATTCTGTCGGTATTTTTGCCGATATTCAGAACGTCTCTTCAATTAAAGGAAAGGGTCATTATTTGCTGGAATTTGCCCAATCCAATGGGCGTATAGACTGCAAAAATGTCTACTATAATTCACACTACATAGACCAAGTTCATACCAAAAATGAGCTAGAAATCCTTGGTATGAAGGGTGTTGATGTTCCTGAATATTCAAAGAATAGTGCAGATTATAGATTGATCAGTGACTGTATTAATTGTGTTGCCTTTAATGCTTCTGTTAATATAATTATCCTCGTATTAGGAGACTGGGACTATGCTGGCTTAATTTGTATTCTAAAATCTTTGGGTAAAAAGGTGATAATTTTTGCCCAACGAGGTAGTGAGAGTCCAAACTTAATTAAACTGGTTGGTAATGATAACTTCCACTTTGTAGATGAATTACCTCAGCTAGTTGCCAATAGCAATAAAACTGAACCTCAAAACACAGATATTGTGTCTCAGATTAATTGCAAAGAGGCTATGGAGTATCTAATTGAAGCTATTAAAACTGCCTCAATACAAGGTAAGCCTACCGTATTTTGTCGCATTGATAAATTGATGCGTCAACGTTGTGCTAACTATCAAGGATACTTATCTATTTCTACAGATGATGGTAAGAAATTTAAGAGTTTTAGCCACTTTATTGATGTTGCTGTCAAGGATGGCAAAGTCCGAAAGCAAAATCAGGAGTTATTTTTAACTGATTTAGATACACTGGCTGCCTAAAATAGCTTTGAAAAACCCAGTTGAATAAAAAACTGGGTTTTCCCAAAACACCGCTATTTGCGGTTTTTTTATGTCTGAACAAAAAACACTTATAAAGTTTCCCAACAATCAATTTCTGCAACAAGACACAAGATAAAATGCACAAACTTCTAATATTCCATAATGAAAAACTTCTGCGACAAGCACTTACTCACCGTTCTTATGTCCATGAAAACCCAGGAGAAGGCGAACATAATGAACGCCTAGAATTCCTCGGTGATGCTTTGCTGAATTTCTTAAGTGGTGAATATCTATATAAGTGTCACCCAGAAATGGGAGAAGATGAATTAACACGGCGGCGTTCGGCGCTGGTAGATGAAAAGCAATTGGCAAAGTTCGCCGAGGAGGTAGGTTTAGACTTTAGAATGCGGTTAGGAAAAGGCGCAATTCGAGACGGAGGCTTCCAAAATCCTAATTTGCTTAGTAGCACCTTTGAAGCAGTTCTGGGTGCTTACCATTTAGATAATGATTCCAATATTGAAGCAGTTCGGGCAATTATAGTACCGCTATTTGATTCTGTAGATCCTAAGCATATAGTTGTGTCTCGTTCTAATGTAGACTCAAAAAATCGCTTTCAAGAATGGGTGCAACACAATGTTACTCCAAATCCCCCCAAATATTTTACAGAACAAATAGGAGGCCCTTCTCACGCGCCAGAATTCATAGCAAAAGTATTGGTACATGAAAAATTTTACGGCGAAGGTAAGGGACGCAATAAAAAAGATGCTGAGAAAGCTGCCGCTGAAGATGCGCTAGATAAGTTGAAAAAACAAGGATTGTTGTAATAAGCTGTTACGTATACAACTTGCATTATCTGGGCGCGCAAGATGCTCACCCCACAATGATATTGAAAAAATATTAGTGCAAATTAAAGGCGCAACAGGTTAATGTTTTTTGATTTCACGCAAAGGCGCAAAAAAGGATTTTACGTCTTGGCGCGAAATCAACTCTCTATTTGTAAGGGCAAAATTACGGTGAAGGTAGAACCAACGCCAACCTCAGAGATTAGCTTAATTTCACCTTCGAGTAGTTTTACTAAGCGGGAGACGATCGCTAATCCCAATCCTGTACTATCAGGGAGATAAGGACGATCGCTAAAACTGACGCGAAAGTAAGGTTCAAATATCTGAGCTTGGTTTTCTGGTGCAATGCCAATTCCAGTGTCAGAAACCGCGATCGCCCATTTCTGATTCTCCAACACCTGACACATTATAATAATAGTCCCCGACTCTGTATAGCGAATCGCATTACTAATAAGATTTGTAAAAATTTGTTGGCATTGAAAAGGATCTGTGATTATTTCTTTAGGAGCGTGTTCGCAATCGACTACGACTTTTAAATTTTTCCCAGCAGCTAAAGGTTCCAACATTTCACAGACATTATTGATTAATTCCCGCACATCGGTGGGTGCTAGGTGGAGTTTTATCTGCCCTGCGTCATACCGCGAAAGTTCTAATACATCGTTGATGAGGTGGAGTAATTGTCTGCCATTGCGTAGTACCCGCTCAATATGTTCGAGATTAGCAGAGGTGTCTTTTATTTCAGTCTTTCGTCGTTGTTGGCGTAAAAACAGATCCGAGTAACCAATAATGGAAGTTAGAGGGTGTTTTAATTCGTGGGCTAGCTGCGAAAGATACTCTTGATTTGCGCTAATCAAGCGCGTGAGTTCGTCATTATGAAGTGTTAGTGATGACTGCAACTGCTGTAATTCTCGCAACCGCTCCTCAACATAACTCTTGAAACAGCGAGCGATCGCTTCGTCTATGATAGCGTCAATCAAACGTATGGAACGAATTATCTCTTCAGGTGTTCCCCCCAATAAATCTGCTTGTAGAGCATCAAATATTACTGTTCGCAGCAGATGATATTCTCTGGCAATTTCTGCCGGATCAAAGCCTTGTTCCGCTCGAATAGCTCCATGCTGAAAACTGGCAATAACCATTGACTGAATATCATTATCCTGAGATTTTGAAAGCACTGTCACCATTGCTTTCAAAACATCAGGGATGTGATCCTTTACTCCTGTATAAGATAGGTCATCAGCACTTTCAATCCGTCTATCCTTGCGAACTGCTTGAATCCATTTATCGAGGATGGTGTCTGTTTTTTCAGCCAGTACTTGACTAAAATCCATTATGTTAAATTCAGCTAGGAGATAGATGAGTAAACTTCCATATCCAATTAGTTTAGCTAGTGAAGTGATTATTTAGCAAATTTATCGATTTTATTCACCTACCAAAAGAAATAGATTTTACATGCTATTTTGTTTGTTGATTAACTATCCGTATATAAAATTTTCACAGTATATTCTATTTTCTATTAAAAAATATTAATCAAGCACGTAACATTCTTGATCCTTGGCTCGACATTGTAAAGCTTTTCTGTGCAAGGACTTCACCCACAACACGACTAAAACTTTAAGTTTTATTTGTCACTAAAAGCCAAGAAAAAACACTTAATTTTGGTATTAAAGTAAACAAGATTCCTCATAATATAGATGGCTTTTACTGAGCATCGATGTTATATTATGCATAATTTAGTATCCATTAGAGTAAGTCAGCCTAATTCAGCGTGTCACAGTGCATAACGCTGGAGCGGAGGAACCAAATTGTGGGGCGTATCTCATAGAAAGTGAGGAGTTGGAAGTTACTAATATTTAACTCATAACTCATAACTCATAACTTTCTTGTGAAGGGCATCTCTCAGCCCTAGCCCGTCAGCTAACTTCGTAGGCATTGAGAGGAGACTGAAGAGACGGCATTTTTATAATGTTCTGATCTCATCGGTGTCCAAGGCTGGTGCTGCTCGGATTTTTTGTACCTGCACTTAAATCTGTTGAGGTCGTAAATGATATTTCAATTAAATTTAGCAGCGATCGCAGCGATCGCTGGACAAGCTGCGTGGAAAAAGACAAAACCTGTCATCGTTAGAGATGTTTTCTTTCTACCTGTGTTGGGGTTCTTGGGAATAATTGTGCTGTGGTGGATTGTTGCACTTGCCAACCATGAATTGATGCCCACCCCGCCAGAAGCGTTAATCGCTAATCTAGACTACATCTTAAATCCCTTCTACCAGCGAGGCCCTGGCAACTTGGGAATTGGTTGGTTGTTAATAGCAAGTCTGCGCCGGGTATTACTAGGCTTTTCGTTAGGTGCGATAGTAGCGATTCCTCTGGGGTTTCTAATTGGCATGTCTAGACCGGCAATGCTAGCACTCAATCCGATCATTCAAATTTTTAAACCCGTATCGCCCTTAGCTTGGCTACCCATCGCCTTAGCAATTTTCAATTTGGCAGAACCTTCAGCCATTTTTGTAATCTTTATTACTTCTTTATGGCCGACAATTATTAATACCGCTTTAGGAGTTTCTAGCGTTCCCAAAGATTATTTAGATGTGGCACGAGTGCTGGAAATGCCCCGTTGGCGGCGGATTACAAAAATCATTTGGCCTGCAAGTTTGCCATATATTTTTACAGGTTTACGAATTAGTTTAGGCATAGCTTGGCTGGTAATTGTTGCCGTGGAAATGCTTACAGGCGGTGTTGGTATCGGCTTTTTCGTCTGGGATGAATGGAGTCGTTTAAACCTGAGTTCAGTATTTTTAGCTGTGTTGATAATTGGTGTAACTGGGTTAATCCTAGATTACGCCGTGGGCAAAATTCAAGAATTAGTAACCCATCGCCCTAAAACTTCCAACTAACAAAATTTGGCTGCTATCAAAACAGCAAGATGTAACGAGACTCTGCGCCTGAAGCGTGAGCAATTAATCACCAATGGAGCTACAAAAATGGGTGATATTAACTGGACTCGACGAGATATTATCAAGGGAATAGGAGCAACAACGGCGGGAATGGCGCTGTCTTCCTGTGGCATTTCAGCAGATAGGTCAGCCAAAGGATTGACCGAAGAAGCTTTAGCTGTGCAACCAGTAGTTAGATCCCAAGACCTAGAAAAAGCCGATCTTACAGTTGGTTACGTTCCCGTTAATGATTGTGCGCCATTTGCGATCGCCTGGAAAAAAGGTTTCTTTCGCAAGTATGGTTTGAACGTTACACTCAACCGCGAAGCCAGTTGGGCTACCTCCCGCGACGGTTTAATTTTTGGTCGCCTAGATGCTTCACCCATAGTATCTGGTGCAGTCACCAACGCCAGAATTGGTGCTGAAGGCGCACGCCAGGCCCCCTTGTGTGCAGCCATGACCATACACCGCCACGGTAACGCCATGACAATGAACAAAGCCATGTGGGATTTTGGGCTGCGTCCGTGGTACGAATATCAAGAAAAATATGGCGATGGCGCGCTACAAGCTTTTGGGCGCGATTTCCGAGGCTACTTTGAGAAGCAACCGCCAGAAAACAAAGTCTGGGCAGTAGTATTAAGTTCCGCTATTTACGAATACTTTATCCGTTACTTATCCGCCGCCGCAGGGGTTGATCCGCTTAAAGAGTTTCGCGTCATCATCGTTCCGCCTCCCCAAATGGTAACAAATGTGCGGATTGGTGCAATGCAAGCTTACATGGTTGCAGAACCCTGGAATACAAGGGCAATAACAGGTAATGAAAACATCGGCTTTACCTTCGCACAAGGTAAAGAAATCTGGTTGGGACACCCAGATCGACTTTTGGGCGTGATGGAATCTTTCATCGAAAAATATCCCAAAACCTATCGTTCCCTAGTCAAGGCGATGATTGAAGCGTGTCAGTATTGCAGCAAAATAGAAAACCGCCAAGAAGTAGCCGAACTGATAACAGACCGTTCCTTTACAGGTGCAAGACCTAAAAAGAAAGATGCCCCAATTGCGAAATTTACAAGTCCGGGAATTCTCGGCAATTACAACTATGGCGGCTTTGACGGCAAAGACCGCACCATCAAAGCTGCTGACACCACGATTTTCTTCGATATTCCTGACAATCTTCCCAAACAGCCAGGAGAACACTCAACATTCTTATGGAGATCGAGAAGTATCTGGATGATGACACAAGCAGCGCGCTGGGGACAAATTAAGGAATTCCCCAAAAATGCCGAGAAACTAGCAGAACTTGGCTGGAGAGCAGATTTATATCGGGAGATAGCATCTGAAATGGGCATCGAGTGTCCCAAGGATGATTACAAGGTCGAACCACCAGAAGTATTTATAGATAAGAAAGGCTTCGACCCCAGCGATCCGGTGGGCTATCTGAATAGTTTTGCCATCAGGGCTAATGCTCCCACTAACTTTTTTATGTCTTAAATTCCAAGTTCAAATATTGACTGATGACTAAATTATTTCTGGAGCATTTTGATGATGGAATATACCTCATTACCTATTAATACTCAGACCAAAGTTATGCCCCGTACTGGGTTTTTAGAAATTGAAAATTTAGTCAAGTCTTATCCGACACCTGATAAAGATAACTTTGTCGTTTTAGATGGGGTGAATCTGACGATTGGTGAAGATGAATATATTTCTGTAATTGGTCACTCTGGTTGTGGGAAATCAACTCTACTAAAGATAGTAGCTGGTTTGGAAAAAGCCACTTCCGGCTCAGTTAGGCTAGATGGGAAAGAAATTCATAAGCCAGGAGCCGAACGGATGATGGTATTTCAGAACTATTCGCTGTTACCTTGGTTAACAGTGCGAGAAAATATCCGTTTAGCTGTGGATGAAGTGCTAAAAAATGCTAATCGTGCCGAGAAAATTAGCATTGTAAATCAACACTTGGCAATGGTAAACTTGACGGCGGCGGCTGACAAATATCCTGATGAAATCTCTGGAGGTATGAAACAACGAGTAGGTATTGCCAGAGCTTTAGCAATTCGTCCTAAAATGTTGCTGATGGATGAACCTTTTGGGGCGTTAGATGCACTAACTCGTGGTAAATTGCAACGTCAAGTATTGGATATTTGGGAAAATAATCGTCAGGCAGTGATGATGATTACCCACGATGTTGATGAAGCAATTTATATGTCCGATCGCATCGTCTTGATGACCAATGGCCCAGCTGCTAGTATAGGAGAGATATTAGAAGTTCCTTTTGAACATCCACGCGATCGCGCCGCCATGCGAAACTCAAAAGAATATTTTGAACTTCGCAATCACGCTCTGAATTTCCTTGATCGATATTTTGCTCAAGACGAGTAAACTAGATTATCATTTTTTTTAGTGGGTAGCCTAATTCAAATTCATGAAAGCTGAATTTGGAACGGAGGAACCATATTGTGGGGCGTATCTTGCAGAGAGCGGCAATTAGAGAGTAAATAGTGAAGAATAATTAATCTTTAACTCAGCACTCACCACTCCTAAGAGAGAGACACCTTCCAGTCTTAGCCCGTCAGCTAACTCCGTAGGCAATGGAAGGAACCCCCAAGACTTTGGCTGTAATACAGTTATTATTGGGGTTTCCTTGACTGATTTAAGATTTTAAATTTTGGTTATCGTTACTCAATCTAAAATTCAAAATCCTTCGACTGAGCGTAACCGAAGTCCAAAATCTCAAATTGATCGCCCTGCTTCTCATTGTTAATTCATTTCATTGGGAGAAGTAAAGCTGTGCAAATTAAGCCAATGTTAGCACGTCTGCAAAGTGCCACAGGACGAGATGACTTAATTGAACAAATGGTACTGTTGCCAGAACCAAAAAAACCTTTTTCTAAAAAACCTCAACAAGTAAAAGCAGTTAATTTAATTGTTGCTTATGACGCATCTCCTAACAGTCATACGGCACTAGATATTGCCTTTTGGATTGCCCATCAAACGCGTTTAGCCACCAATGCAGAAGTCACAGTTCAAGCCGTTTATGTGCTAGAAGAAAATCAAAGCAGCCAGTATCCAAATGTCTTAAGCTTACCAATACAACAGCCTCCATTTGAATGCCAAATCAGTGAAATATCAAAGTCTTGCCACACAGGTATTAACTCAACGCCAATTGCAGACAGTGGTAACTCCCTTGCAACAAGCAGATATAATTCTCTGGCAAGCCCGAAGTCTGGCTGAAGAATGGCAGGGTTGCTTCAAATCTCATTTACGGTTTGGCTGCATTTCTACAGAACTTAAGAAAGTTGTTGAATCAGAAGCTGCGGATATCCTATTCCTCGGTTGCAACTCTGTCAATCATCCGATGATTGAGGCATTAGGTTCTACTTTTCCCTGCGCTGTTCTAGGTATTCCCAGTTGTATCGATGAATAATCACTGTTAAGAATTTCAGTAATTTTTATCCAATTGTAATTATAGATAAGTCACCTATAACTAGGTGGCTTTTTTCGCTAATATGCAACCATTAAACTTCGAGAGGTAAGGTGTGGAAAACTGGCAAGCAATCCTTAGTGTGATTACATTTATAAGCGTCATTATTTTAGTAATGACAGAATGGGTACATCTTACTATTGCGGCATTATTGGGAGCATTGTTACTGGTTTTTACTAACGTCATGACTTTAGAAGAAGCTGTTGATTACATCGGCGAAAGTCATGGAACACTCGGCTTGTTCTTTGGAGTTATGGTGTTAGTGCGGGCTTTTGAACCTACCAAGATATTTGATTATTTAGCTACTCAAATAGTACTTATAGCTAAAGGGCAAGGTAAGCGTCTATTACTCGGTATTGTGGCTATTGTGACACCCATCTGTGCAGTCTTACCAAATGCCACAACAGTAATGCTATTAGCACCTTTAATTCCGCCAATGGCGCAGGAAGTTGGGATAAATTTCGTACCGTTGTTGATTTTAATGGTGTTTGTTGCTAATAGTGCTGGACTCCTGACTTTAGTTGGAGATCCAGCGACATTTATTGTTGGCAATGCTGTGAATATCAGCTTTACAGATTATTTGTTTAAACTAAGTTTAGGAGGAGTAATTGCCATTGTCGTAGTGATTGCAACATTACCATTTTTATTCCGTAAAATCTGGAATACACAGCTAGATAATCTTGAAGAATTGCCACATCCACAAATCAATCATCCACGAGCTTTAAGCGTTGGTGCAGTTATCGTATTTTTCGTCCTGCTATTTTTTGTTATCGGAGAATCTCTACCAGTTCCCATCTCGCCTGCTGCCGCAGCTTTGTTAGGAGCAGCTTTAGCTTTACTTTTATCTCACCATAGCAAAATCGATTCAGTTAACAACATTTTTCGGGATGTAGACTGGAGTACATTAATATTTTTTATGAGTATTTTTGTGCTAATTGGAGGGCTAGAAAAAACAGGCGTAATTAATGGTTTATCAGGAGTATTGGCAGCAATTTTAGGGAAAAATATTCTCTTGGGTTCCCTAGTTTTATTATTTTCTGTGGGGATATTATCTAGCGTAGTGCCTAATATTCCTTTAGTGGTGGGAATGGTGCCTTTACTCAAACAATACATTGTTACTGTCGGATTAGCACCCGCAGAAGTTTTAGCAAAAGACTTTCAAGGACAGTTTCCGCCAGAAGTATTACCACTATTTTATGCAATGATGTTTGGTGCAACTTTGGGTGGTAATGGCACACTAGTAGGAGCATCATCTAACATTGTAGCTGCCGGTATTTCTGAGCAGCATGGACGGCGTATTTCGTTTAAAACTTTTCTCCATTACGGTATTCCAGTAATGGTATTGCAACTACTAGCTTCGGCTTTGTACGTGTTAGTTCGCTTTTTACTTTAAATAAACCTAATTAAATATAAAATGCTCAGGAGATAAATTCCCGACTTTTGGTGAGAAGTCGGGTTTCTGGGTATTATCTTGATTTATACCCAATTATTTATCAATCCTGAGCTATTCCTAATATCCAATTAGGTGTAAAACATCGCGTAAGACGCTATAACCAGCTAAATCCCAAAGTAAATATGCAAGGAATCCAATTGCTGCCAAGCGACCATTCCAAATTTCGGCTTGAGGTGTCCAGCCAAACAGAAATTCATTGCGATCGCGCCCATTGTATTCTGTAACAGGTGGTAAATCTATAGATGGACGAGTTCCTTGAGTTGCCATTTTTTTTCTCCGATATCTAGTAATGTTTCCGGTGTTTAATCTCTAGTAGCCAACAATGCGTAAAACATCGCGTAAGACACTATAACCAGCTAAATCCCAAAGTAAATATGCAAGGAATCCAATTGCTGCCAAGCGACCATTCCAAATTTCGGCTTGAGGTGTCCAGCCAAATAGAAATTCATTGCGATCTATGCCGTTGTATTCTGCTGCAACAGGTGGTAAATCAGTAGAAGGACGAGTCTCTTGAGTTGCCATTTTTTTCTCCGACATCTAGTAATGTTTCAAGTGATGTTTTAGTAGCTAACTAAGCGCAAAACGTCACGAACAACGCTATAGCCTGCTAAATACCAAAATAAATAGGCAAGAAAGCCAATTATTGCAAAATAACCGTCCCGAATTTCGGCTTGAGGAGTCTAGATAAACAGAATTTCATTGCGATATTTGCCATTCAATTCTGTTGTAAATAGTGGCAAATCTTTGGAATAACGAGTTGCCATTTATTTTTTTATCCTCAACGGTTCATTTGTTAACTTTAATGTAGCTGTTTATAACTAGAATTATTTCTGTCTGTAGGTACAAACCGCAGGCACTTCTTCTGGATGATTATCAGAAACGTATTTTTTTTGACAAATCTACCTTGAGAGGGTGACTAAAAACGAATATGTAAATAAATGTAAAGAAGTTACAAAAAACCTATAACTTAAACAGAATCAATCGCTACAAATAAGCAATTAAAAAGTAAAAATTAGCTATACAAAGTTAAGGTTAGGTGGTAATTTGCTTAAAATTCTCGCCAAAGGATAATAAAAGTTATATCTTTCGCTGGATACACTTTTCAATCTTTAGAGAGATGCTTTAAATAGCCAAATTCCAGGATTCTGAGCTAATGAGTTAGGTATTGCCATAGGTACAAACATACATAAATACTAAGAGTTGCTTCTCAAGAAAATCTTAATTCCCCAAATTTAAACCTTAGAAGAAGGAAATACAATGTTCCAAAGTACGGAAATTATGCTGGGACTGGACAAACCACTATTGTGGGTGGCACAGATTCCAGATACCTCAAACGTCACGCCAGCACAGGCATCGGCTCTCATTTCCGGGCCGCGCTTTTTTGTGGCTTTAATCTCCGGCGTGATTTTAGCCTTTGCTTTCCAATTAGTTCTAACTAATCTTTCCCTTGCAGCCGGTATTTCCTACCTGGGGCACTCATCTGACTCAGATTCAGATAGTGGGGAAGCGGAAAGTTTGGGCGGTAACATTCGCAAAATTGGCACGGCAGTGGGGCTTTGGACATTAGTCACTGTGACGATCGCCTTATTTATCGCTTGTTTTCTGGCAGTGAAATTGAGCCAGGAAATCTTTAGCCCAGGATTGGGAGCGATTCTCGGCTTGGTGATTTGGGGTGCTTACTTTTTACTCCTCGTTTGGGTAAGTTCCACCACCGTAGGTTCCTTAATTGGTTCAGTGGTCAATACGGCAACTTCCGGTTTTCAGGCGATTATGGGCACAGCCACCGCCGCACTGGGCGCAAAGGCTGTCAATAACCAAGTTGTAGCGACAGCTGAAGCCGCCGCCGCCGCCGTCCGTCGGGAACTAGGAAGCGCCATCGACCCTACAAGTATCCGGGAGAATATAGAAGATTACTTAGACAAGCTGCGTCCTCCAGAGCTAGATTTGTCAAAGATTCGGGGTGACTTTGAAAATTTACTCAACGATCCGCAATTAAAAGCGATCGCGGGGACTCCAGATATTCGCAACATCGACCGCCAGAAGTTTATCGAGTTAGTCAGCAGCCGCACCGACCTTTCCAAAAAAGATGTTAGCCGGATTGCTGATACGTTGTATAAAGTTTGGCAGCAAGTCGTGAGTCAGCAATCACCCACCCAAGACCGCCTGGGTGAGTTAATGGATTATCTGAAATCACTTCCAGCAGGGCAAAACAAAACAGATGAACTCAACGCCAAACTGGATCGGTTATTAGCAGAACAGGGTGGTTCCAAAGAAGCTGACCAAAACCAAAAGCCAGCCCCTGGCCCAATGCAAAGTACAATCCAGCAAGCACTATCCGCCTTAACCGCCACTGTGTTGGGACGGTCAGATTTGCCTGATTTGGATGTGGAAAAAATCTTGCGTAGTCTCACCACGGCCAAAGAGAAAGTAACTCAACAAGCAGATAAGCTAGGGTTGCCAACACCATCACAACCCTATAGCCCAATTCGAGCTGATGTCGAAAATTACCTGCACAACACTTATGCTTGGCAACTGAGCCAGGAAAAAATCGCCCAGGAATTTCGTGATGTCCTCTATGATCCAGCAGCTGACTCTGGAATAGTCCGCAGGGAACTAGAACGACTATCCCGCAACGATTTCGTCAATATACTGCAACAACGGGGACTGCTTACCCAAGCCCAAATTCAGCGCATTGTAGATCAGTTAGAAGCTGTCCGCAAAGACGTACTAGTGATAGTCACAGGTATTGAAGAAAGAGAGATAGTCCAAGACTTGCAACGGGCAGTGGAAAGTTATCTGCTGGTTACTCCGAAAGCAGAGTTGACAGCCGAAGGCATTGAGCAGAATTTCAAACCACTGGTGCAAGACCCAGATGTAGATTATGAAACTCTGACGTTACGACTAGCCCACCTTGATCGTCAGGAAATGCGGCGGATATTGCTGCTACGTAATGATGTCCAGCTATATGAAGTAGACAGCATTCTCGACGAGTTGGAAAAACAACGCGATCGCGTCTTGGTAGAATCCAAAGGATTGGCAGAACAGGCGCAATATCAAGCAGAAACCCTGTGGCTGAATGTAGAATCATATCTGCGTAATACAGGGAAATCAGAACTGAATCCTGATGCCATCCGCGCCGACTTCAAAAAGTTGCTGGAAGATCCCCAAGGTGGAATTAGCTCAATTCGGGCGCGGTTGTCTCGCTTTGACCGCGATACCTTGGTGCAATTGTTGAATCAACGGCAAGATTTGAGTGAAGATCAAGTTAATCAAATCATCAATTCTGCTGAGGAGTCGTGGCATAACATTCGCCACACACCCCAAGCTGTAATGGATAAAGCCAAAGAGCAATACGACTCTGTTACTACGACGATCGCAGATTATCTGCGGAATACTGGTAAACAAGAATTGAACCCAGAAGGTATCGGGCGAGATTTGACCAGATTGTTTGAAAATCCCCAAGAGGGAGCCGTAGCACTGCGCCGTCGGTTGTCGCAGGTAGACAGGGATACACTGGTGAAGTTACTCAGTCAACGTAAAGACTTGAGTGAAGAACAAGTTAATGAAATCATTGATTCCACCCAAACTTCGATTCGCAACTTTGTGCGTGCGCCTCGTCGTTTAGCTACCCGCACACAGCAAAGAGCGGAAACATTTAAAGCTTATCTGGAAGAGTATCTGCGCCAAACTGGTAAAGAAGAACTTAATCCTGAAGGTATTAAACGCGACTTACAACTACTGTTGCACGATCCGCGAGTTGGGGTAGAAACTTTTAGCGATCGCCTTTCTCATTTTGACCGTTCTACCATCATTGCCCTCCTGAAAATTCGGGAAGATATGTCCGATGAAGAAGCGGCGCGGATTGCCGATAACATTGTATCGGTAAGGGATCAATTTGTAGAACAAGTGCGGAATATCCAACGAGGCATTCAAGATGCGATTGACGGGGTTTTTGCCCGGATTCGTAACTATCTCAACTCCTTGGATCGCCCGGAACTTAACTATGATAGTATTAAGGGCGATGTCCGCACATTTTTTGACGATCCCCAGGCAGGGTTTGATGCCCTGCGCGATCGCCTATCTTCTTTTGACCGTGATACCCTAGTAGCAATAATGAGTTCTCGTGAGGACATCTCTGAGGAAGATGCCAACCGGATCATTGACCAAATTGAACGGGCCCGCAATACAGTATTGCAACGTGCAGAACGCATACAGCATGAAGCCCAACGCCGCCTAGAACAAGTGAAGCATCAAGCACAGCGTCAAGCGGAAGAAACCCGCAAAGCCGCAGCAACAGCAGCTTGGTGGCTGTTTGCCACAGCAACCGTATCTGCGGTTTTCTCTGCATTAGGAGGAGTAATCGCTGTAGTTACGCAGTAGTTTAACAAGTTTTCTCCGCTAACTTTAAGCCTCCCGCGATGGGAGGCTTTTCTATGTTCGGCAGACTTTACACGCCATTCTCCTTAAACCATGCCAAAAGACGTTTCCAACCGTCCTTAGCATCTTTCTCGCGGTAGGAGGGGCGATAATCAGCAAAAAATGCGTGGGGTGCATCGGGGTAGACGATGATTTCAGATTTGCTGCTGCTTTCCTTTAAGCGATCGCGCATCTGCTCTACTGTATCAAGAGTAATACCTGTATCCTTTCCACCGTAGAGTCCGAGAACGGGGACTGTCAGTTTTGATGCAATATCGACGGGATACTGGGGCTGAAGTTCGCTAGCATCGCCCACGAGTCGGCCGTACCAAGCTACACCAGCCTTCACCTTGGGATTATATGCGGCATATAACCAGGTAATGCGGCCACCCCAGCAGAAGCCTGTAATCCCCAATTTATCGGCATTACCTTTAGCTGATTTCACAGCCCAGTTTACCGTCGCATCAAGATCGGATAACACTTGAGCATCTGGCACTTTGGCGACAATTGGGCGAATTTCGTCTATGTTGCTTAACTTAGTGACATCGCCTTGACGGATAAATAATTCGGGTGCGATCGCTAAATACCCCAACTTGGCAAAGCGACGGGTGATATCCTGAATATGCTCGTGTACACCAAATATTTCCTGAATTACCAGGACAATAGGGAAATTATCACCAGTAGCTGGTGCTGCTCTATAGGCAGGAATTTCGCCATCTTTGACGGGAATTTTCACTGCACCAGCCACCAATCCCTTGGCATCGGTGGTGATGACTTCGGCAGAAATGGGTTGAACTGCGAGGGCAAAACCCGTAGCCACGGTGGCTGTTGCGATAAATTTGCGGCGTGTTATTTCTTTCATTATTCCTACTTTACAATTGGTGAAAACTTTATTGTTGCTTATCCGTACAGTACTACAATGTAAATACTACGGTTTAGCAATCAGTTTATCGTCATATTAGCTTCGTTTACTACCTCAGTTTTCGCCTGTATAGAAATAGCGATCACTATCAAAACATAAGCATTAATTAAAGCTTAAGTTGCCTTGAAGAATGAAACACGGTTAAGATATTTACCTGATCATTGCTGACTAAATATACGATTCGGTAATTACCAAAGATAATCTCTCGAATATCCTCTTGAGCGATTTCTGGTACTACACGCCCTGATAGCGGAAACTGTTGTAGACGTTCTACAGATTGAAATACCCTGTCTACAAACACTTGGGCAAAACTTGGTGCATCCCGTGCAATAAAATTACCAATTGCTTCTAAATCAGTTAAGGCTTGACTCGTCCAGATTACTTCTGCCATGTCTTAATCTGCTTTTTGGCTTCTGCATGTGGCATAGTATTACTAGTCTCAACTTCCTTTAAACCTCGATCAACTTTGTACAGGAAATAAAGACGTTCCATTACTTCGTCAAAAGTAACGTTATGGGGCATTTCCTCTACTGCCTTGAGGACTTGATATTTTACAGTAGTATCTGTTGTCATTTGTATTTCCTTCAAGAGTTGATGGTGCTAATTTGAATTTAACACTTAGTATCACCGCCGAACAAAGAGCAGATATTTATTTTTCCCGATTTATCCAATCTTCACCACCAGCTAACTGACTGAGATAATCATCCATAATCGCTGGTAATTGCTTTGGCGAATAAGTATATGTTAAAGCCAGTAAACTAGTAGCTGTAGTCAAAATCTGGCTTTTATCTAGCATTCCAGACAACTTAGAGCGAGTAAATTTGCCATTCATCACTTCCTCACTCGCATCAGCGATCGCATCTTCAATCACTTCATCTTCTATGAATTTTTCCCATTCATTTGAATTGATATAATAAGATGTTTGATTGTCTTTGAGATTGACTTCTTTGATTTCGCGGATTGAATTGCGAATAGAAGCAGCCCAAGAATTTGTTAATCGGTTTTCTACTTGATTTTTAATCAAATGAATTAATAAAATTCTTAAAAACGATTTAATTTGCCGCAGAATTGCCTTTTTACTCATGCCCTCTAATTCATCAACAATTGCCAAGGCATCTGCATAACGTCCTTCCAAAATACTCTTTTTGAGGTCTATTAGTTCCTGCGTCATTTTTTGTATTGCCTACCTCCTTTCCAATCTTCGCCACCGACTAGCTGAGTTAAATTTTCAGCCACAACTGCGGGTAACTCCTTAGCTGAATAGGAATAAGTTAGCGCCAAAAACTTCAACGCAGTCTGAATAATCTGGTTTTTATCCACTATTTCAGCGAGTTGAAATTGATTATATACTCCATCCATTACTTCCTCGCTACCATCAGCGATCGCATCCTCAATTACTTCCTCTTCTATGAAATTCTCCCATTTATCTAAATTAATGTAGTAAGATTTTTTATTATCTTTGATATTTAGTTTTTTAATTTCTCTGATTGAATTCCGAATAGAATTTGCCCAGGAACCAGTTAATTGTTGTTCTACTTGGTTCTTAATCAAATGAATCAGCAGAATCCTCAAATAAGCTTGGATATTCCGCAGAATAGCTTGTTTACTCATGCCTTCTAATTCATCAACAATTGCCAAGGCATCTGCATAACGTCCTTCCAAAATACTCTTTTTGAGGTCTATTAGTTCCTGCGTCATTTTTTCACCGCTTACCTGCTTAAGTGCTATATAACAATCACTCATACTTTATTAATAGCAGAGTCTCTTACCTGCCATTAATAAAGCAGTATTGCTCACTTCTTGGCCTGTATCACTTGCAAACTACCACCTGCATATAAAGTTGGCTCACTCACATTAAACCCAGTCTCAGTTAACAATCCAGGTAAATCAGTTTTCAACAATTGCCAAGCTGTTTCCGTCTCAAACAATAACAAAAACACTGATACCCCAGGCCAAAATATTGGATTCGTAGGAGCATGAAAATCTACTAGTGTAAACACTCCTCCTGGCTTCAATACCCGGTAAACTTCACTAATAATTTTTCGCAATTGCTCAGGCTGCATCTCGTGTAATGCAACGCTGGTATGCACCACATCAAATAGATTATCTGCAAATGGCATCTCCTCGGCAAAAGCTTCGAGATAGACTGCTAATGGTACATTTTGCCGCGCCCGTTGCAAAGACTTAGGTGAAGCGTCCAATCCTGTTACATTTTGTGAAAGTTTTACCAAAAATTCCGTTGTTTGACCACTGCCGCAACATAAATCTAAAACCTGAGTATCTGAGTGAATTGTTAAGCCTTGCAAAGCAAGTTGCCGAAAACGGGCTTCACCACCTACACTTAAGGCTGCTAAACGAGAGATACCATCATACAGCCACTGATAGCGGTAACTCCAATCCCTTAAAATTGTTGCCATTGCATATTTCCTTGCTATTAAGCTTTATTATTTAATAAAGATATATTGTTAACATTAGTAAAAAACCTGAAAAGATTGGGGGAAAGTAACTGCTATGGGTCGTGTAGGCGTCTTATTACTCAATCTCGGTGGCCCCGATAAGCTAGAGGATGTCGGGCCGTTTTTGTACAACCTATTTTCCGATCCGGAAATTATTCGCCTACCATTTCGCTGGTTGCAAAAGCCCCTAGCCTGGTTTATTGCCGAGCGGCGAACCAGAACATCTCAAGAGAATTATAAGCAAATCGGTGGTGGTTCTCCACTGCGGCGGATCACAGAAGCCCAAGGGCAAGCTTTAAAAGAACAGTTGAGTCATTTAGGACAAGAAGCCAAGATTTACGTGGGGATGCGTTATTGGAATCCTTATACAGAAGAGGCGATCGCACAGATCACCCAAGATAATATAGAACACCTGGTAATATTACCATTATATCCCCAGTTTTCTATCAGTACGAGTGGTTCTAGCTTCCGGCTTTTAGAAAAACTTTGGCAAGAAGACCCAAAGCTTCAACCCATTGATTACACCGTCATTCCTTCCTGGTACAAAGAACCAGGCTATCTCCAAGCAATGGCGGAACTCATAGCCCAAGAACTAAAACAGTTTCCTAACCCGGATGAGGTTCATATATTCTTCAGCGCCCACGGCGTTCCTAAAAGCTACGTTGAAGAGGCTGGCGACCCTTACCAGCAAGAAATTGAGGAATGTACTGCCCTGATTATGCAGACTCTCAATCGACCCAATGCCCACACCTTAGCTTACCAAAGTCGCGTCGGCCCAGTAGAATGGCTCCAACCTTATACTGAGGATGCCCTCAAAGAACTAGGTGCAAAAGGCGTGAAAGATTTGGTTGTTGTGCCTATCAGTTTTGTCTCAGAACACATCGAGACTCTGCAAGAAATTGATATTGAGTATCGGGAAGTAGCAGAAGAAGCAGGAATTCACAACTTCCGTCGCGTTCCTGCTCCCAATACCCATCCAGTATTTATTAATGCACTTGCAGACTTGGTGATTAATGCGCTGAAAAATCCTAGTTTCAAGCTTTCGCAAGCTGCCCAAATGAAAAAAATGGTGAAAATGTACCCTCAAGAGCGTTGGGAATGGGGTTTGACTACTAGTGCTGAAGTATGGAATGGGCGGATTGCCATGCTGGGTTTTATTGCATTAATCATCGAGTTGATTACCGGTCATGGCTTCTTGCACATGATTGGACTTTTGCAATAAAGGGAATTGGGAATTGGAAAACTCTTCCAAGTGAAGTTTGAAGGGTAAAGGAACGAACCACAGAGGCGCAGAGGGCACAGAGTCAGAGAAAAAAGAGATGTTTAAGAAGTGTCTCACTCGTCAAAGTTAGCTTGACAGACTACTAGTCGTCTGTCTCATTGAATTTGATAAGTTTGTAGTAAGCACTTCAGTGCTTAAAAATCCAGGATTTAACGTATTGCGGAAGTCCCCACCTTCAATGTACTCATTTCTGTGGGGATAGGGAGCGGGGGATGAGGATTGCATCTGGAATTTGTTTTTGCATAAGCAAAAAATCAATTCCAGATGTATGACGAATCCCCAAAATTTTCTGGTAAACTAAAAATTGTTTTGACCATCAATGCCATAAGCGAAAACCATTAGCTTTCAGGTATATATTGCAAGAGAAAA
This sequence comes from Nostoc sp. CHAB 5834, assembly GCA_020829485.1. The sequence continues at coordinate 54,798 of JAIVFU010000003.1, forward strand.
ATTTGGGTCTTGGGAACCAGGACTCCTGCCCTTGGAGGGAATGTAAGACCAAAAAAAGTACGAAGTAATTGATGGCTATTCCCGATGAATTGGGAAGCCCCGTCCGTCTTACGGCGGGGTAGTTCACATCCTTGATTTGAGCGATAAATCGCTCACTACAAACCTAGCAAAATTAATGGGACAGAACATTAGTAGTCTGTTCCATTAGTTTTGATAGGTGAATCAGTTTTAACTCTTATACTTCTCTACGAGACGCTACGGGAACGCGCTCTTTGCGTGCTTTGCGGTTCGTTCTCTTAACTTTCAGAATTCATAGGACAGACCACTACCCATTCCCCATTCCCCATTCCCCTATGCCCTATGCCTTATCCCCTTGCGATACCAGTCATACCATTGTTTAGCACTACGAACTGCAAACCAGAGCAGTATTAAAGCAATTAATCCTCCTTGCCAGGGAGCGTCAAAGGCAAAAAGTACTAGAGCAACACACAAGGTATCTTGAAGAAAGACTGCCCACAACGGTAAGCCGCGTAACCGATAGAACCAACCAACTTGAACTAGCTGGAGTACTAAAGCTAAGGAACCCCCAATACACGCAATCATCCAGCTTGGCGTTGCTGTTGCATTAGCAACTGCTAACCCCATAATTGCCCCCACGACGGGAGACATGAATAATTGAACTAGTTGTAGCAATCTTTGCCCCCATAGCTTTTTTGAGGCGAATAATTCAACTAAAGACCAACAGCTGAGGCAGGCTAACAAGATTGGTGGAGAAATGTGAGATAAAATTGGAACTTGCGACCACAAGCTACTACCCTGCAACAATCCCATGATCAGCAGAGGTGTACCTATTCTCATTCCTGCTGCCGCCGAGGCTGAAAGTGTGGCTAGGATTTCAATCATTAAGGCACTCGAAGCACTAATAAATAAGTAAAAATGTGTTATTTATACTACCCAGTAATGGCAAAAATTCCAGCACCAAACTAATAGTCTTCAGCAATGCAATACTAAAGATTTTTGGTATTTTTATATATCTTCTTTGAAAAAGGTTACGTATTTTTGAATAACAGGTTAGTAGTAAGCGCTGAAGCGCTCACTACAAGCAAATTAATTCTAAATTCCCAGTCGTTGATAAACTTCTTCTAAATGGCTCAGATGCTGCTGGGGGTCAAAACAGACTTCTAGTTCTGCTGGGGACAACTTTTCGGTAACGCGAGGATCTTTGCTAATCAAATCCTGGAAATTACCTTCTGGCTTGTTCCAAGCTGCGTGAGCGCTTTCTTGAACGATCGCATAAGCTTCCTCTCGCTGGCTTCCCTTGTCTATTAAAGCAAGTAACACTTTTTGGCTGAACACAACGCCGCCGTAGCAGTTGAGATTTCGTTCCATGTTTTCAGGATAAACCAACAGGTTTTTCACCAAGTCGGTTATTTCTGATAACATAAAGTGCGTCAAAGTACAAGCATCTGGCAAAATCACCCGTTCTACAGAACTATGGGAAATATCCCTTTCATGCCAAAGAGCGACGTTTTCCAAAGCTGCACCAGCATGGCTTCTGACGAGTCGTGCCATTCCCGTTAGCCGTTCCGAACGGATGGGATTGCGCTTGTGTGGCATTGCCGAGGAACCTTTTTGACCTTTGGCGAAGAATTCTTCAACTTCCAGAACGTCTGTTTTTTGCAGATTGCGAATTTCTACAGCAAAACGTTCGATGGATGCTGCTACCAAAGCTAATTGTTGCACATAGTCGGCATGACGATCGCGGGAAATAACTTGCGTTGAGGCCGTATCGGGTTTGAGTCCGAGTTTTTGACAAGCGATCGCTTCTACACGCGGTTCAACATTCGCATAGGTTCCCACCGCACCAGAAATCTTACCCACAGCGATCGTTTGGCGGAGTATTCTTAGGCGTTCTTGATGTCGCAACACTTCAGCTAACCAGCCAGCTAGCTTGAAACCAAAAGTGATCGGTTCAGCATGAATACCATGCGATCGGCCAGCCATCACTGTATGACGATGTTCCTGTGCTTTTTGGCGAATTACCTGAATTAAATCTTCCAGACGTTGCAATAATATATCCAAGCTGGCAACCAATTGCAGTGCTAAAGCTGTATCCAAAACATCCGAACTAGTTAAACCCAGGTGAATGTAGCGTCCTGCATCACCAACATATTCGTTGACATTTGTCAAGAAAGCAATAACATCGTGGCGGACTACAGCCTCAATTTCTAATACTCGCTTTGGATCAAAATCTGCCTTGGCTTTAATTTCCTCAACCGCCTCAGATGGAATGTAACCCAGTTCAGCTTGAGCCTCGCAAACAGCAATTTCGACTTGCAGCCAAGTTTTTAGCTTATAGGCTTCACTCCACAGATTAGCCATTTCGGGTAAAGTATAACGCTCAATCACAGTTCGGCACAGAATACAACCGTCATATTTTACAGTTTAATTAATGTAGATCGCTTTTTAGTGCTGCTTTTTGCTCAGGGACGGAACTAGTGATCTGTCCCATTGTTTTGCTAGGTTTGTAGTGAGCGATTTATCGCTCAAATCAAGGACTTAAGTCCTTACTACGAACTTTTATAACCCTTCAGAATTAATGAGACAGACCACTGTAGTATGTCTCATTAGTAATGCCCAGGTTTGTAGTGAGCGATTTATCGCTCAAATCAAGGACTTAAGTCCTTACTACGAACTTATTCACCCATCAAAGTTAGTGTGGACTACTAGTTTTTGAGTCCGAGGTGATGATACTAATCCTGCCGTCAGCCTCCATATATGCAAACTTCACATCTGCTAAAAATTCCACACCTTGCTGGCGTAACTTGCTCATCAACTCATCGTCTGTAATTAACTCTCGTTGTAAATGACGCTGAATCATCCGACCATTTTTTATCAGTAGCAGTGGCGGCTGATTCAGAAAACGTTGGAACTGGGGTATTTTATAGCCCAACCAGTTCAGCAAATAACTCCAGAAAATCACAGTTCCTACCAAAATAGCGCCTTCAGTAATCGATGTATAATTACTCGCCATAGCGTTTTGGGCAGCTTCAGCAAATAGCACAACTACGAGTAAATCAGTAATTCCTAGTGTTCCTAGTTGTCGGCTAGGAAGAAAACGTAGCACTGAGAACAGTGCTAAATAGACTAGCGAACCACGGATAATTAACTCAAAGATGCTGATGCTAGGAATAAAGATTGCCTGCCAATCGATAAAAAACCATTTTTCCATTAGCACTGATTTTCTTCCTTTCTCAATAGACTTCTGGAAAAAATCCAGTATCAGGTTATTTATCTGTGGTCTTATTTCATAAGACTAACTTTTATTAGAGGTTAAATACTTCAACATCTATCAGATTTATAAACTTAAATTCCTAACAATCAGGAATTAAAATCGCTGATTTTTTCTTCTCTGTTTTAAGCGTTTAGGCTTATTGAAAGACTGGAATAAGCGATTAATCAAATTAGAAGGAGGCTTTTTCTTAATGGACGATTGACTTGTTGGAGCCTTACCATTATTTTTCGGGTTATCAGATAAAGGTATGGCATGTTTAGATGGGGTTATGCCGCTACCGTACCTTCTGGCATAAACTTGGGTAAATTCCGCTCCGAAAAAAAGAATCTGCGCGGCATAGTTAACCCAAGCTAAGATTACCACCAGTGAACCAGCTGCACCATAGGCTGAACCAAAACTGCCATTACCTAAATATTGCCCTAACAAAAATCTACCGATAGAGAACAAAAAGGAGGTGAGCATAGCTCCAATTACAACATCACTCCAACCAATTTCTACATCTGGTAGGACTTTAAAAATGAGTCCGAACAGGAGCGTAGTAATGGCAAAAGAGAGGATGAAATTTATAATTTGCCAGAGGAAATCGACACCTGGCAGCAAGTTACTAAAGTATGTTACTAATGCTGCTAATGCCGTACTAATTACCAGAGAAACTAAAAGTAAAAAACCAATACCGATGACCATTGCAAAGGACAAAACGCGTAGGCGAATCATGTTAGTTACACCGCGTCCGGGTTTCGGTTTCACTTCCCAAATTGTGTTGAGGGAATCTTGCAACTCGGTAAATAAGCCAGTAGCACCCACTAGGAGAACTACGACACTAATGATAGAAGCGATCGCTCCTGTTTGTGGTTTGTTAGCATTCTGAATGGCTGTTTGGATGAATTCTGCGCCATCTTTGCCGACTAAACCTTGAATTTGTCCAACGATTTGACCTCTTGCTGCTTCCTCTCCAAATACTGCCCCTGCGATCGCAATTACAATAATTAGCAATGGTGCAATGGAAAAAATTGTGTAATAAGCTAACGCCGCCGCTAACCGTGAGGCTTTATCCTCACTCCATTCTTTGAACGTCTCTTGTAATAACTTCCAAATCGCCTGCAAATTCATTCAATCAGTCTCCTTAAGGATGTCGCTTACTTCCTGATATATTGGATACTGATTTCATAAGTAGAAGCATCCCCCCAAGGGTGTTTGTGAAGCGTTCTTGCGGAGGAATTTAGAATTTTCGGCGTTGCTGATTGCGGTATGAAAACGATTGTGCGTTACGTTGAAAATCCTTGTAGAGACGTAAAATTTTACGTCTCTACATCCAAATTCATACCTCCATTCAGCAACCTCACTTTTCACGTCATCTGGAAAAACCCACGAAAACCTAACCCCCTAACCCCCTTCCCGCATCGGGAAGGGGGAACATTCAAAGTCTCTCTCCTTGAAGGAGAGAGATTTAGAGAGAGGTTTTCCAGATCCCGTGAAAAGTCAGATTCAGCAACGCCGAATTTTATAGTGACATGACAATGCGACCGCGCCAATTGGTGATAATAAAGATGGGCTGATGTTGGTCGTATAACAAAGCAATTTTTACCTAGAAGCAATGACACAGACGGCAGCGATTATCACTCTTCAGGATGCAGAAAATCGATTCTCAAAATATTTTGTGCAGAGACGCAATTTTACTCGCATCTCTAGAGCGTCTTTCCACAGCTTTTATTGGGCGTTCACAAATTCCAAATACCCACTGCTAAGTTCTTTCACCGCCAAGTCATAAAATTGCTTCCCATGTTCAGGCGTTGCTAAAGCCGGATTTGATCCCATACGTCCATCTGGATAACGCACTCGAAAGTCAGTAGCGCTATAAATCCGATGTCCGCTTGCAACTTCTGGTGAAAGATATGCTTGCTTAATCGCATTTGGATAGACGTACTGGGTGAGTGCTACTTCACTTGGCGTTGCATGAGAACCTTCTTGATCCCCATATAATTCTTTAGCTAGCTTATATACAGAACCGCACATAAACCAGTTTGCCACTTGACATTGCACATGTTGAGCATTGGAAATCTGCAAATCTTCTAAATGCGCGTAAGTTTCTGAAAAAGCAGCTTTTAGGGTGGCGATATTACCGCCATGTCCGTTAATAAAGTAGAACTTGCTAAAACCAGCTTTGGCTAAACAAGTTACATAATCTCGCACTACTTGAATTAAAGTGCTGGGACGCAGACTGATGGAGCCAGGAAAAGCAGTATGGTGCAGTGCCATACCCACATTGATTGTAGGGCCAACGATCGCGCCAGTTGCATCACCTACACCAGCTGCGATCGCTTCTGCACAAATGGCATCAGTGCCAATTAACCCCGTTGGCCCATGTTGTTCTGTGGAACCAATAGGGAAAATAATCCCCTTTGACTGCTGTAAATAGACTTCGACTTCTTGCCAAGTACTTAAATGTAGTAACATTTTTAATGAATTTCCTCAATAAAATTGCGGTGGGACGAAACCTTTTTCTGCTAAACTCCCACTAACATGATTATGAACTCTCTAGATTTTCTGTGGTGACGATCGCTATAGACCTCTTGCAAAAGTCCCTAACACCCCACCCCCAACCCCTCCCCTTAGTAAGGGGAGGGGAGTGTTTGCGTGAGCAAATGCGGGGTGAGGTTCTTTATTTTTGATTTATGCAAGAGGTCTTATGACAAATTTCAATAATAAGATCCCCCACTTCTCAAAGTAGTCGGGGATCTATGACTTTCACATTTTTAGTTATCAGTTACCAATCTGGCAAGAATTTTCTGCAAAATTTTGAGGGAATGAAACTATTTATTTCTAGGAATATTGTTTAGGGGATGGAGTCGCAACAAGTTTCGACAGATATGGATATTAGCAATTGACCGATTCTGCCACTTTATCCTACGACAATCGCTGCGAACCCCCTTATAGGAGAAATCCAAATTGAGTTGTGAGATGTTGGTATAGGGGATCATCAACTAGATAATGGGGATCAATCTTTTCTGTTGATTAATCAAAGTAATAATGCTTTTTCACGTCCTTTGTAATTTCCCATGTGCAGGACATGCCAGCAGGAAAAGTTACCAAATCGCCTTTACCTATTTGCACTGGCTGTCCACCATCAGGAGTAACAACAACATCACCTTCTAAAAAGTAGCAAGTTTCTTGAGAATCATAAGTCCAAGGAAATTTTGAGACTTCCTTTTTCCAAATATCCCATTTAGAGACACCCAATTCATTGAAGCGTTCAAGTTTTAGGTTGATGCTCAATTTTAATTTCCATATTGTGTTTTCTCTAGTTATCTTCAGCAGTAGGATTGAATATCTTCTCCACACTGATCTACTAAATAACACAAAGCGCGAAAACGCAAGAAGACAAGTTCGTTATAAAGCGGATTAAGTTTGCACATTGGCGGAATATGCCCTATTTTGCGACCAAACAGCATGAGATCGCGCTCAAATGGACATTGGGCAGGAATCACTTTAGCAATAAGTTTGGCTAATTTCCGATTCTGAATCTCAATTTTGTCCAGCCATTGACGTAATGGTTGCAGTAAATCTAATTTAGGTCTAGCAAATCGCTTTTTACTACCTGTTTGATTCTTTTCTTCTAAAGGGCTAACAAAAACAGGCAGAAAAATACGCTGATTAAGTGTTTTAAGCATAGTCGTAGGCAAGGTTTTCCTTGTGTAGATGAACTATTTGCCGATTGGGAATATTAACATGTAATGTGTTAACGAATTTGCATTATGCTTGGAAATTTAGGCAGGAAAAGAAGCACAAGGCAAATAATTTACATGCATCTTTGGGGGGAAATTGTTTAACTAATTGTTATTTAACCCCACCAAATCGGGAAGAACTGTCCCGTTAAATACAAAATAACAAAGAAAATATAAAAATGGCATTTCTTTAACTTATAGATTGCTAATCTTGGAGATAGCAATTTTATATATTAAATATAAATGCCTGGTTCTCAAACTGCCTAGTATCTAGAGATGGACTTTGGGAAAGAGAAAACAGTTTAGCTCTGACTCCATATAGACTTCGCTAGGATTAGCCTCTAATATCTAGGGATTTTAGGCTATTAAATATCTACTAATCTGTCTACTATGTTACACTAGCCAACCTAGATATTATCTAATAAGTAGCAAGAAATCCTTTCATAAGTCCAAGCTAATATACTTAGAACTTATACCATTTACAAGAATATTTTGCAATAAATGCATCGCGTGTAAGGACGTACAGCAGTATGCCTGTCTCATTACTAAGGAGAGGGGTTGGGGGTGAGGTTCAAAAAAGTAGTTTATGCAAAGGAGAACCGTTATATATATATCAGATATTTTGTGAAATGGTTTAATTACAAAAAAATGGTATAATGACAAAAATCTTATTTCTTAAAATATCTCAAGCTATAACGATCTTGATATTTGCTGATATACTCTATATTTTGTTGCTCTAATTTTGACAGCAATTTAGGTGGAAATGCTGCAAAGTATCCAGCATTGCTGTGGCTGTAGGATAGCGATCGCGCGGATGATATGCGAGTTAGGGTATCGCCTTCAATCCACTCCTGAACTAAACCGCGTCTATCTTGAAACCTGTAGTTCTTCGGTGATGAAAAGGATTTGCCCTCATCCCCCAACCTATCCCCCAAATCTGGGATTCGGGGAGCCAGAATTTCAAAGTCCCTCTCCCATATCTGGGAGAGGGATTTAGGGTGAGGGCAAAAACTACGGTTCTCAACTTAGATGAGGTTTAAGTAAAATTGTCCGCCTGAAGAGAAATAGGCATACAATGCTGGAATTTGGTCATTTGCGCCACCGAGTTCTTCTAGAATAGCTGCTTCGCGTTGAAACCTCTGTTGCACTAACTGGTAGATTTGGGGATTGTTGTGAATCGATCTTAGCTGTTTAACCACACAACGGCGCTTCGAGGGCATATAGGTATCTTCTGCTAGATAGGTTTCACCAAACCCACCAGCGCCCAGTGTGCGGATAACTTGATAGCGATCGTTCAGCAGCTGTATTGTCATGGGAGATTACAAGCAATATTCTTAAGATAGTTTTCCCAAAACTAAGTAAGTCGGTGCGAATAAATCGAACTATGTTAATTAATGTAAAATTATTGTAATCCAGTTCGTAGTAAGGACTTTAGTCCTAAGAGAAGGACTGAAGTCCTTACTACGAACCTTTAATTATTTACGCCGTTTTACTTACCTTCATTTCAAATCTAGTAATCCTTCTTCTTTCAATTTCGGATTGAAGCGAATTTGCATTTGCAAACCACGCACTTCTAATAATTGGGTTGAAATTTCTGCTTCTACTCTCCGCGCCACATTTTTAAGAATTTTCATTTGTGCTAATTCATCATTAGCTGGATGTTGATATTTTGCCTGTTCTTCAGGTGTCATTACGACTTTGATATCAATGGGATGAGTCCATTTTTCTTTTTGATCCCCATTTCCCCAAGGGACACTGCCATTTTCAGCAATCCAAGCATTTTCAGTATTTTCTAAAATTGTGCGACTAGGGCGTTCAATAGTTTGAACTTTCACCCAATAGCATTGCTGTGGCTGACGGACTAAATGCTGTTTGAGGCTGAGATAAACATCACGGGAGTATCCTACAAATTGCAGCACTTTTTCTTGGTCAAAGATAGCATATACCCCGATTTTACCTTGAAATTGTTCGGGTAATTGGCCGCGATCGTCAATGTAAGGAATGTATTCCAGCGCTGCCAAAGAAGAAAGATTCGTTTCAAGAGTCATACATCAAATATTAAACTTACTATTTGCCTTCAAAATTTCTAATTAGGAAAAAAATATCTTTAAAATTACCCGTTATTCACTTTTTGGTAAATTGCACAAAGGCGACTAGGTTTAAAAATCTTAGCACTAAACATAAAATTTGGTGGTACGTTTATAATGGCATATTCATCAGATTCATGATACTTTTCAAATTCTGCTGGCATTCCTTTAGTGGTAGTTAAGCTGTAAGGAACTGGTTGGAAAAGTAATTCTGTAAACTTAATTTGCTCACACTGCAACTGTTGACGAATTTGGTTTAAGAAAGCCTCGCTGGTCAATAAATTGAATAAAGTTTCTTGAGCTTGTGCTTCAAGAGTGAAACTGCTATCAAAGTTCTGGACGATTTTAAGGGTCATTTTTTGTATAGGTAGCTATTAACGACTAACTGATAAGAGAGGATAGGCAAGAATCAAAAAGTGTTGGACAACGAAGCCTGCCTTTTGGTGCAGATGAGCTTTATGAAAAATTACCACTTTAAGATCAGCCTATTGGATTATGTGACTTCTGTCAGCCACAGGAGTAAGCTGGCATGATTAAGAATCGTGAAGTTTAGCAGATTTCTAAGGATAGATGATTTTTCCTTAACGTTATGCTAACAAAATTCAGATATTGTACTAAAGCGATATGCCCACCCCACAGCAGTTAATTGGATATTTTTTTATTTGGAAGTCCCTTATCACACCATCTCCCACTCTCGCAACCATTTTCATACAACAAAAATGAGTGGATAATCGTGATATAAACCACAACTATCCACTCAAAGTTTAGTAAATCGGAGTTACTAGAAAAACCCAAGTAGATTATTCAAACTTGGGAAAGATCAAACCAATTAACGTGACTCAGTTCCCTGATTGGGGCTACCTGCTACAGAATCATTTTCTGGTGCTTCTGGTGTAGCAGTGGGTTTAGCATCGCTCTTTTCATCATCACCAGTTTTGCGCTGACTTTCGTCAAGAGGGGTTTCGTAATTACCAGAACTGGGTGTATTTTCTTGGCTACCAGCTTTTTGTGGTTCAGACATTATTACATTCCTAATAATTTTATTGTTGGTATTATCTTAAGAAGATTAACAGTGTAAGTGCATCTATCTAGATATAGTTATGGCTGATTTTTACCTCTATCGAAAGTATTGTTTAGTCCTACTCATGTACACTGATAAAAATCCATTAACTGTTGACTGTTAACCGTCAACAGTCAACAGTCATCAGTCATCAGGTAAATGTACAATATTATTTGCGTAACAGCTTATCAAAGTGTAATTAATGAACCAGAGTAATCTATCGTTACCCTGTGGGTGTATGCTTCGTAAGGCAACCTCTGGGGATCAGTGGTCGATTCGATTGCTGGTGTTTTCAGCGAAACTCGACCCAACCCAATTAAATTGGCAGCAATTTTGGGTAGTTGAATGCGATACCTACGGCAGGCATTGCCTACGCAATCTGGTAGCTTGTGGACAGCTACGTAATTTCTCAGGGGCAGAAGAACTTGGTAGTTTGGTCGTTGCATCAGCTTGGAGAGGTCGCGGTTTGGGTACTTTGCTAACGCAGCATTTGATTAATACGGCAACGCAACCACTTTATCTTGAATGTTTAGGTGAACGATTGGCGCAGTTTTACAGTCGCTTTGGTTTTGTGCCAATATCTTTTGAAGACTTGCCACAATTTCCCAGGACAAAAGGCAAGTCTTCGCTCAAGGGGAAATTTAGATTTTCGCAATTAGCTAAAAGGCTGTTCAGAGTTCCTGTGGTGTTTATGAAACATCGAAGTAATTCGTAATTCGTAATTAATAGGACTTACGCAAGGGTTACGGAATAACGAACCACAGAGGCGCAGAGGACACCGAGAAATAAGAGTTTGAGAGATATTTTGCGTAATTCGTAATTAACGATACGCAGGAAAAGGCTTGATACAACCTGTTTTCAATTTTTTACTTTCGTCCATTCCCTAATCCCCATTCCCCATTTTCAAATCTGAGGTTTAGCAAAAATCGTTAGCAAGACTGGCCCTAGTAAATAGTGGTGATTCAAACACAATAACCCAGCCGAGGAGCCAAGAAGTTGACGTTGATTAGGGCTGTAGAGTCTAATTCCAAGGGGAGAGACTGGTAATAATTGAGGTTCTGTCTCTTTTTCGCACGTAAAATCAACCAAGTAGAAGCGTCCACCGGGAGAAAGTACTCGTGCTATCTCACTAACCACCTGTTTTGGTTCCAAATAGTGCAAAAAACTGATAGTGCTGAAAACAGCATCAAATTGACCATCAGCAAAGGGAAGAGACTCAGCTTTGCCCTCGATATAAATTAAGCGTGGACGGTGGCGGTTGCTCTGTCTTGCTACCCGCAACATATTAGCAGATAAATCCAATCCGATCGCTTGCATGTCGGGAAACTGAGTAGCAAGGCGCTCAAGTAAACGTCCAGTACCACAGCCGATATCAAGTACATTTGCTGACTCTGGTAAATCGACGGACTCCAGCAACCGTTTGTGAATGGCTCGATAAAACACTGAAGGAAAGAGCCAGTCGTAACTTGGTGCCCATCGGTCAAAAAGGAACTTTTTGTTACTAAAAAAGTCATTAGTCATTAGTTTTCCCAGTTCACCTGAAGCTCATCTTGGCAAATCATCCGAAATTTTGGCAATTGAATCTGTAGTTAACAGTGTGCCTAGAGACTCATTCTATCTCTGTAGAGAACCAAAGAACGAGCAATAAGTGCATAAAACTCTAGAACCTAACCGTATGTATTTATAGAGGTTCAAATACAACAAACAACCAACTCATCTAGCTTGAAATTATTAAGGTGAAAAATTATGACAAGTTTTATTCAAACCCGGTTACACAATGATTTACTCCATCCCGTCCGCCAGTGGTTGGAAACGATAGAAATTCATAACTCCAAATTGGCTCATCTCTTGTGCAAAGCTATTCCTGCTCAGTGTCCTTTTGAGCGATACATCACGCTCTTTAGCCGGAAGCTATTTCACATTCCTCCGATGTGTAAATTAAATCCCCTATACGAGGAAGTGGTTGGTTTGCGTTTTAAAGCGCTCTGTTATCTTGCTGATGAATGCGGTGAAGATGTCACAGCCTATTGCTAATAGCCAGTTGGATCGTTATTTGATCAAGCAGCGATCGCTAATTGTAAATTTACGGTTGTTACTTACTCAGGTTTATACTAAGCTAACGTACACCCAATTTTAGATGTTTGGCTATTTAAGTAGCTGACACCTCGAAGATAGTGTTTCCACACCGTATTTTTGCTTACCGTACCCTGCTGAAATCATTAACATTATCATGACGCACATCTTACTGGTTGAAGATGAAGTCAAACTGGCACGATTTGTCGAATTGGAATTGAATTATGAAGGCTATCAAGTCAGTATTGCCTACGATGGATTAACTGCACTCACCGCAGCGCGTAAGTTACATCTAGATTTAGTAATTTTAGACTGGATGTTACCTGGTTTATCGGGGTTGGAAATTTGCCACCGCCTGCGAACTATTGCTGAGAAAGTGCCGATAATCTTATTAACCGTCAAAGATGAAGTGAGCGATCGCATTGTAGGCTTAAATACTGGTGCTGATGATTACCTCGTTAAACCCTTCAGCGTTGATGAATTATTAGCCAGAGTCGGCGCTCACCTGCGAAGAAGCCAGCAAGTAGACGGTGCAGATGTTTTAGAATTTAAAGACCTAACTTTAAATCGTCGCACGCGCCAAGTGTACCGACATCAGAGGTTAATTGAGTTAACTGCTAAGGAATTTGATTTACTAGAATATTTACTAGCCCATCCGCGACAGGTAATTACCTGCGATCGCATTTTACAAGAAGTCTGGGGTTACAACTTCATGGGCGATGCCAACATCATAGAACTTCAGATACGCTATCTACGGCTGAAACTTGAAGCCAATAACGAAAAGAGCCTCATTAAAACTGTGAGTGGTGTTGGCTACACATTACATGATTGAATTTGGGATGGGGAATGGGGAATGGGGAATAGGGAATTTTCCCCCTACTCCCCACTCCCTACTCCCCGCTCCCTTCCAGTGTCAAATAACGGTAAAACCCCAAACTTTTGTATTCCAGGAAAGTTTGGGGTTTTTGGCAATTTGAGCAAGAACTCATCCAACTCCGGGTTAATTATATTAGGATGCACAAAGCTGTGATCATCTAAAATCTAAAACTGCATGACTTATCTAGAAACAGCAGCGCAATTCTACCGCGAAGTTGCCGAAACCCCGCAAGTTGGACTTTGTTGCGTGCAAAGTACACCCCTGCAACTACCAGGGTTGAAAATTCCTTTGCCAATGCAGGAAATGAACTATGGTTGTGGCACTACCGTTCACCCCACCGAACTAGGAAACCAACCGACTGTGCTGTATGTCGGTGTTGGCGGCGGCTTAGAAGCGTTGCAATTCGCTTATTTTTCCCGCCATGCAGGTGCTGTAATTGCTGTTGAACCTGTTGGGGCCATGCGGGAAGCAGCTGCACGCAATCTGGAAATTGCTGCTCAAGAAAACCCGTGGTTTGACACCAGCTTTGTAGAAATCCGCGAAGGCGATGCTTTTAACTTACCCGTTGCTGATCTTCGCGTCGATATCGTGGCGCAAAATTGCCTTTTCAACATCTTTGAACCAGAAGATTTAACCCGTGCTTTAAAAGAAGCCTATCGGGTATTAAAACCAGGCGGACGTTTGCAGATGAGCGATCCAATTGCTACTAGTCAAATTCCAGCACATCTTCAACAAGATGAACGACTCAGAGCCATGTGTTTATCAGGCGCACTCACATATCAAGAGTATACTGAACGGATTACAAATGCTGGTTTTGGTCAAGTTGAAATTCGCGCCCGTCGTCCTTACCGTCTACTAGATTCCCAGACTTATAATTTAGAAGAACACCTACTTTTAGAAAGTCTGGATTCCGTTTCCTTTAAAGTTGCTATTCCAGAAGATGGTGCTTGTATATTTACAGGAAAAACGGCAGTTTATGCTGGCTTGGAACCATTTTTCGATGACTCAGCAGGCCATCTACTCCAGTTAGGTATTCCCGCAGCCGTGTGTGATAAAACTGCTGCTAAACTTGCGGCTATAAAGCCAGCAGAAATAATTGTGACCAATTCAACCTGGCATTATAGCGGCGGTGGTTGCTGTTAATTTATAAACCCCAAAATGTTGTTAATTAGTCTATTTATTGCCACGCTTTTTTTAGCATATTCTAATGGTGCAAATGACAACTTTAAAGGGGTAGCAACGTTGTTTGGTAGCCGTACCTGTAGCTATCAAACAGCAATTTTGTGGGCAAGTTTTACAACTTTAGCTGGTGCTGTTACTGCGACTTTTTTAGCAGGAACACTAATTAAAAACTTCTCTGGGAAAGGACTAGTGCCTGATGCGATCGCTAATTCACCAGAGTTTCATCTGGCAGTTGCGATCGCAGCTGGTTTAACTGTGCTTATAGCTACACTTATGGGGTTTCCCATTTCCACAACTCACAGTTTAACAGGTGCGCTGGTTGGCGCTGGATTAGTTGCGATCGGACTAAAAGTTAATTTTGCAGCTTTGAGAACTTCTTTTATTTTGCCTCTATTACTCAGTCCAATTATTGCTATTCCTTTGGGAGCAGGAATTTACAGTTTATATAACTATATAATTTCAAAATGGAATCTATCAGTCAATCAGAAAATAATTGATACTTGCCATTTTTTCAGCGCTGGAATTGTCAGTTTTGCTAGAGGCTTAAATGATACTCCCAAGATTTTTTCACTCATTCTAGTTATTGAGTATTTTTCGATTCAGGGGGGAATGATCACGATTGCGATCGCAATGGCACTTGGCGGTTTACTCAACTCCCAAAAAGTTGCAATAACCATGAGTGAAAAGATTACCTCATTGAATCATACTCAAGGCTTATCAGCAAATATAGTAACTGGAATTCTGGTAATTGCAGCTAGTCGGTTTGGGCTTCCAGTTTCTACCACATACGTTTCAGTTGGTTCTATTTTTGGAGTAGGGTTGACTAGCAAAAAAGCCAATATGCGTGTTTTTTATCAGATACTATTATCGTGGATTTTAACTTTACCTACTGCTGCAATTATTAGTGCAATAACCTACAGATTATTGCAAGGATAGAAAAATTGAATATATTTTTGCCATATTAAAGGAGTAGTAACTAATGCAAACTCAATCAAAAGTTACACTATCAACAGTCACACCGTTTAAAAACAAACTTAATTCTCCTTTGACAAAAAAGGGAATTAGTGTTTTACAAATTAATCTAGGTAAGCGTTGTAACCTTGCATGTACACATTGTCATGTCGAAGCTGGCCCAAAACGTACAGAAGAACTTTCTCCTGAAGTTTGCGAACAATTGATTTCGCTAATCCATAAATTTCCCGAAATTAAAATTGTGGATTTGACTGGTGGCGCACCAGAAATGAATTATGGATTTAAGCCATTGGTTGAAGCAGCAAGAGAAAATGGTAAGCAGGTGATTGTCCGGTCTAATTTGACCATTTATTTTGAAGATGGATTTGCTGATTTACCAGAATACTTTGCTCAACACCAAATAAGAGTTGTGGCTTCCCTACCCTGTTACATAGCAGATAATGTTGATAAAATGCGCGGTGCTGGTGTTTTTGATAGTTCAGTCAAAGCTTTGCAGTGGCTTAACCAACTCGGCTATGGTAAAGAGCCAAATTTAATTTTGGACTTGGTATTTAATCCCCAGTTACCCACGGATGAAAAGTTTTCCTTAGCTCCTGAACAGACCAACCTAGAACGAGATTACAAAATGTTCTTACAAGAACATTTTAATATTGTGTTTAGCAACCTCTTCACCATTACCAACCTACCAGTTGGTAGAACCAAAATGCATTTAGAACGGAGAAAACTGTACACCAGCTACTTGCAGTTTTTAGAGTTGCATTTTAATCCTGACACAGTTGAACATTTGATGTGCCGCGATGAACTTTCAATTGACTATCTAGGCAATGTATATGATTGCGACTTTAACCAAATGATGAATTTACCTGCGAAAAATCGCAATGGTGAAACTTTGACGATTAGCAAAGTGTTAGAAGCTGACAGTTTAGACCTAATTAGTGAGATACAAGCTGCTGCTTATTGCTATGGTTGTACTGCTGGATGTGGTTCTAGTTGTGGTGGTGCTTTGCTCTAAAGACAAATAACAGGGCTTACGCAAACAATAGCCAAAATCGGCTGAAGATTTGTTAAAAATAACTAATATACTCTGCATAGATATTAGGAATAATTTTATGGTTCTACAAGTTAACCCCATCCAAAAAGAACCAACTGTTACTTGGGAAGCACTTCCAGCCGACTTCATTTTACCAGACGATCCAGTGGAAAATATTCAACAACCCGCGATCGCTGCTGCCCTTACCGATGCTTTAGGAACCGCAGGACGCATCCAACCTCAAATGCTGATTGGCTCTAATTTTGGGCTTGTAGTCACAGTCAACAAAAAAATTGTCGTTAAAGCTCCAGATTGGTTTTACGTACCTCAAGTGCAGTCTGTAGGAGCAAATGTAGTTCGTCGCAGCTATACTCCCAATTTAGAAGGCGCTGCTGTGGCTGTAGTAATGGAATTTCTCTCAGATACAGAAGGTGGAGAACTATCAGTCCGCTCAACTCCACCCTACGGTAAACTCCATTATTACGAAAAGATTCTCCAAGTTCCCACCTACGTAACCTACGACCCTTACGAACCAAGCATAGAACTACGATGCTTACAAAATGGACAATATACTTTGCAGCAAGCAGACGCTAATGGACGTTACTGGATTCCTGAGTTAGAGTTATTTCTCGGAATTTGGCAAGGTGAAAGATTATGTCAAACCATGAATTGGCTGCGCTGGTGGGATACAGAAGGAAATTTACTGTTGTGGAGCAGCGAACAAGCCCAACAAGAACGCCAACGTGCTGAACAAGAACGCCAACGTGCTGAACAAGAACGTCAACGTGCTGAACAAGAACGCCAACGTGCTGAACAAGAACGCCAACGTGCTGAACAAGAACGCCAACGTGCTGATATATTAGCAGCTAAGTTACGTGAGCTAGGTGTTGACCCTGATGCATAGGCGTAGCCCGCACTTCTCTACGAGACGCTGCGCCTAGCGTCCCGTAGGGAAGTGGTACGGCAGAGCTACGTGACCATCCATCGTAGACATCGCATAAACTCAAGGGATGCTGGGAATAATAATTTTGGGACATCTGCACCAAAATTCTATGAAACAGCAAAAAAATCAATTCAGCCATCTTACTGCGATCGAAAGAAATTATCTATCATTTCCAGCACAGCTTTTATTAAATCAAAACCTTTTACAAGGCAAAATACTAGACTTTGGTTGTGGCTTTGGTAATGATGTTAAAATATTGCGCCAAAAAGGTTTTGATATTACAGGCTATGACCCTTATTATTTTCCAGAATATCCTCAGAATAAATTTGATACAATAATTTGCTTTTATGTTTTAAATGTTTTATTTCCCGAAGAACAAGCTAATGTTCTTATGAAAATATCACACTTATTAAAACCAGGAGGTAAAGCTTATTACGCTGTGAGAAGGGATATCAAAAAAGAAGGTTTTAGAGAGCATTATGTCCATAAAAAACCGACATATCAATGTATTGTCAAACTTCCTTTTCCTTCAATTTGCTTAGATGAACATCGGGAAGTATATGAATATATTCACTACAACCATCAGGGAAATTCATCTAATTATTGTATATTTTGTAATCCTCGTAAAAATCTAAAATTATTAACTGAATCAGCAACTGCTTACGCTATCTTTGATGGCTATCCTCTAAGTAAAGGACATATTTTAGTTATTCCTAAACGTCATGTTAGCAATTATTTTGAACTACCATTTCAAGAGCAATCTGCTTGCTGGTTTATGGTGAACAAAGTACAAGAAATTATCAAAGCAGAATTTGAACCTGATGGCTTTAATGTAGGAATGAACATCAATAGAGCCGCAGGTCAAAATATTATGCACGCTAGTATTCATATCATCCCTCGTTACAAAGGTGATACTGTCTCTACTAAAAGTGGAATCAGGAACGTTATTCCTAAAAAGCAATAGTTTTTCTGTAATAATTCAGGATTCAGAACTTTGCTATAACTTGACCGTTTTGAAGTAATTATTGCAAAATATTTCAGTTAAGCCAGATTATGCTGGATCTATTCCCAGCGCTCTTAAATGTTCTGTCAATTGTTGCACTCTTTGTTCTGCAACTTCAGCGCGTTGTGTCTCTTGTTTTATTTGTTCTGCGGGCGTGAGATACCTTTGTCCTTGCTCATCATACCAACACACGTTTATACCTCACCAAGGAAGTTACTTCAGCCGATAAAACTTTGCTAACTCTTAACTATTAATAAATATAATAGGTGCTTATAGCGGTTCTTGCTTGGGTGCAGTACAGTTTTGACCTCACTTCCATTCCTCACTTCCTTTAAGGAGAGAGGCTTTGAATCTTATCTCCCCAACGCTAGAAGGGAAGGGGCTGGGGGTTAGGTCTGTATTCTATGCAATTAGGAACCGCTATAGTGCTATTTATGCTTTATATTTAGCGACAGGGTGGTACAAACAGCCACTCACGTTCAAATATTTAGGAGGCAGTACCCACCGGAAGCAACTCATGCTTTGATACCACCACCATATAGTGTAAGTTAAGGTTAAGTCGATATTCAAACGAGTAATTTTTGCTGAATTGCGACAGATAAAGACTAAACTAAAAAGTCTTGTGCAGCAAAACCTGTAGCTTTAAATGAAGTAATCATGTCTAAGGTTCTTGTCTCAGATTCTATTGACCAAGCTGGAATTGACATTCTTTCGCAAGTTGCTACCGTTGATGTCAAACTAGGTCTAAAACCAGCAGAACTGATCGAAATTATTGGTGAGTATGACGCGTTGATGATTCGCTCTAGTACACGCGTCACCCAAGAAATCATTGAAGCTGGCACTCAGCTAAAAATCATCGGTCGTGCTGGTGTGGGTGTGGATAATGTGGATGTTCCGGCTGCTACCCGCAGGGGAATTGTAGTAGTCAATTCTCCAGAGGGAAACACAATTGCTGCGGCGGAACACGCCTTAGCGATGATTTTGGCTTTGTCTCGCCACATCCCTGATGCTAATGCTTCGGTGAAACGCGGGGCGTGGGATCGCAATAGCTTTGTCGGCGCGGAAGTCTATAAAAAAACTCTCGGCGTTGTCGGTTTGGGTAAAATTGGCTCCCATGTTGCGGCTGTAGCTAAGACAATGGGGATGAAACTCCTAGCTTATGATCCTTTTATTTCTACAGACCGAGCCGAACAACTTGGGTGTCAGTTAGTTGAGCTAGATTTACTCTTCCAGCAAGCAGACTATATCACTCTACACATCCCGAAAACGCCAGAAACCACTCACTTAATCAATGCCACAACTTTGGCAAAGATGAAACCTACAGCCAGGATTGTCAACTGCGCTCGTGGTGGAATCATTGATGAAGTAGCTTTAGCCGCAGCTCTGAAAGCAGGTAAAATAGGCGGTGCAGCTTTGGATGTGTTCGAGTCAGAACCACTGGGTGAATCTGAATTGCGATCGCTAGGCAAAGAAGTTATCCTCACCCCCCACTTGGGAGCCTCTACCGCAGAAGCTCAAGTGAATGTGGCGATTGATGTTGCCGAACAAATTCGGGATGTACTTTTAGGACTACCAGCCCGTTCAGCCGTCAACATTCCCGGACTCGGCCCCGATGTGTTGGAAGAACTCAAACCTTATATGCAACTAGCAGAAACTCTAGGTAATCTAGTTGGACAGCTAGCAGGTGGACGGGTGGAAGTACTCAATATTCGACTCCAAGGGGAACTCGCAACCAACAAAAGTCAGCCTTTGGTAGTCGCTGCCCTCAAAGGTTTACTTTACCAAGCTTTGCGGGAACGAGTAAATTACGTAAATGCCAGCATAGAAGCTAAAGAACGCGGAATTAGGGTGATTGAAACCCGCGATGCTTCCATTCGAGACTATGCCGGAACGCTTCATCTAGAAGCCACGGGTACTTTAGGTACTCACTCTGTCACAGGTGCTTTGTTGGGTGAACGGGAAATCCACCTCACCGACGTTGACGGTTTCCCGATTAACGTCCCACCCAGTAAATATATGCTATTTACCCTGCACCGCGATATGCCAGGGATTATCGGCAAACTCGGTTCTCTACTCGGCAGTTTTAATGTGAATATTGCCAGTATGCAAGTAGGTCGTAAAATCGTCCGTGGTGATGCCGTAATGGCTCTGAGTATAGATGACCCTTTACCAGAGGGCATTTTGGATGAGATTATAAAAGTCCCTGGTATTCGGGACGCGTATACAGTAACACTTTAATTTTGGATTTTGGATTTTGGTGAGGTAGCCCCCGTCTTGGCGGTTCCCGTCGATGGGGGACTGCCGAACCCGAAGGGATTTTGGATTGGTAATGGCTAATTGCTCATTGTTTTTCGCATTGGTCACTAACCGTTACCTAGTCCCTAATCTAAAATCTAAAATCTAAAATTTAAAATTATATGGCAAACACTTGGTGGGAACTACAGATTTTATGTGAGCCAGACCTAGAAGATTCGATCTTTTGGCGACTGGAAGATTTTGGCTGTCGGGGGACAGCTAGTGAAAACAAAGGAAATTCATCTTTAGTCAGGGCTTATTTATCGACAATTCAAACGCAGCTACTAGATTTGGCAGCGCTATCGCTGTGGCTGCGTCAAGATGCTCTCTGTGTAGGAGTTTCATCTCCCTCTCTGCAATGGCAATTAATTGATGAGGAAGATTGGGCGACTAGCTGGAAACAATATTGGCATCCGCAGGAAATAGGCGATCGCTTCCTAATCAACCCCGCATGGCTACCATTACCAGAAACAACGGAACGGTTAGTGATTCGTCTTGACCCTGGTGTAGCATTTGGTACGGGCAATCATGCCACCACTCAGCTATGTTTGGAATCCTTGGAAATGCGGCTGAGTGGAGTTTCTCAGTCGTTTCTGGGTGCTAGTGGCAAACATGAACATTTGGTAATTGCGGATATTGGCTGCGGTTCTGGTATCCTTTCCATTGGGGCGCTGCTATTGGGAGCAGAGAAAGTCTATGCAGTAGATAATGACCCTTTGGCGGTGCAATCAACTATTAGTAATGGTGCGCTCAACGATATTAATCCAGAACGTTTACTACCAGCACTGGGAAGTGTAGATGTTTTGACAAAACTGCTTGAAAATCCAGTAGATGGTATCGTTTGCAATATTTTGGCTCATGTAATTATTGAATTAATTCCCGAAATGAGTGCGATCGCTAAACCTGAGACTTGGGCAATCTTCAGTGGTATTTTACTAGAACAATCTAAAGGTGTTGCTGATGCCTTAGAACAAAATGGTTGGGTGGTTGCTACCCTGTGGAAACGAAAAGAATGGTGTTGCTTGAATGTACGGCGTTCTTAACTCAGTAGGTAAGCTGTTACGCAAATAATATTGTACATTTACCTGATGACTGATGACTGATGACTGATGACTGATGACTGATGACTGATGACTGATGACTGATGACTGATGACTGATGACTGATGACTGATGACTGATGACTGTTAACGACATCGTGTTTATATAGTTTAGACGCGCATCAGCTTAGTAGTGTACTGTGGTGGAAGTTTTTTGTGATTACCCACATTTTTGTAATAGTCGAAGTGTCGTGCTAACCGACATCCCGCCCTGCACTTCAGTGCAAGGCTGATAGCTGAAGTCCACGCTTGCTGGACTAAAATTATATGCTCAGTCCGCTTTAGGGCGTATTCTATTTAAGGGAAGATGCTGTAACACAAGTCTGTTTCTCATAACGTCTTGGCGGAAGCTGCTACAGGCTGCGCGAAACACGGAAACGTCTTGGCGGAAGTTCTTACAGGGAAGAATATTTTTATTTTTGCTCAGTAATATGTTGTTTAACAGAGCATTAAAAATACCCCACACTAACCCTCCCCGATGCATTGGCTACGGTGTACACACAAGTCGAAAAATTCTCTACCCACATTTTTGTCAGAGTGAAACTGTCACACAGACAGGCAATCCTGCCCAGAACTGAAGTTCAGGGCTGATAGCCCAAGTCCACTAAGCGTGGACTGAATAATATTTAGTCCACGCTTAGTGGACTTTAGCTATGAGACTCGGAATTCATTCCGAGGCGGGATAGAAACGGAGTGGGAGATTTATTACATAAAGATATGGCTGCGGCAAAACTTGTGTGTACACCGTAGCCTTTCTAAGGGGAGGGTTAGGGTGGGGTGACGCGGTGAGTTATGGAAAGCTAGAGAACTGAATATCACGTCTCTACAAGGGTTTCACGTTAATTTGACACGCATGGGCATTGCCGTGCCCTTACAAAAGATCAAGACGAGGATGCCAAGTTATTTTTTGGGGAGAGTCTTTCAGTGATTTTTTTGCTGCTCTCTACCCTTTTTTGTAATATTCACTTTTGCTTGCCAGCCAATCAAACTTTATTCGTCTGCGATCGCACCTTTATCAAAAAGCTGCCTTTAACAATACCTTCGCCTCAAAAATACCTCGATTCGTAGGTTGGGTTGAGGCACGAAACTCAACAAATACCTTGGGTTTTGCTTTGCTCAACCCAACCTACAAAAAAATGGCAAAGGTATTGTTTAAATATCCGCTTTCTGAAAAAGTGTTTTGATTGTTTATAATATTACCATCATTTGACTTCTTTATTAAGTAAGTTGACGGCAGAAATAAAAAGTTAAAATTAAGTAAATAGCTAATCTAAACCGTGTCTGCCATTACCAGCAATCATAAAAATCTTTTTAACAAATGGTGGGGGTTTAAGTCCCCTGCTTCTATCAAGCAGCGCGTTTTGTGTAGGGGTCTAAATCCCCGTCACAAAACGTAATTGCAAATTGCGTTAGCGCAGCGTTAGCGAGTCTTGCGTACGGCACGCTGCGCGAACGAGCGTCATTGCGAATTGCGAATTGTTTTAATGGGTAAACCTATTAATAAAATATGGATCGTCGGAATTTTCTAAAGTATGTCACTTTAGCAGGATCTAGCTTTGCCTTAAATAGTTGCTCTCAAGGCAAAAATTCCAAATTGCAGGGTGAGGTATCTCCTTCAGCGTCGCCTGTGGCGGTAAATGAACCTCTAAAGGTGGGATTTGTTTATGCCGGTACTGTGGGTGATTTTGGCTGGACTTATGCCCATGATTTAGGTCGCAGGGACATGGAAGCTTATCTTCAAGATAAGGTAAAAACTACCTTTGTGGAAAATGTTAACAAAGGTGCTGATGCCCAAAAGGTGATTCGCCAACTTGCATTAGATGGTAACAAGTTGATTTTTACAACTTCCTTCGAGTACATGAATCCAACAATTAAAGTTGCCAAGGAATTTAGTGATGTTGTCTTTGAACACTGTAGAGGATACAAACGTACTGCCAATGTCGGCACTTATCTAGGACGCTTTGAAGAACCGCGTTACTTAACCGGCATGATTGCTGGCAAAATGACAAAATCAAATGTAGTTGGTTTTATTGGCGCATACCCAATTCCAGAAGTAATTCGGGGAATCAGTGCATTCACTCAAGGAGTAAGGCTAACAAATCCCCAAGCAAAAGTTAAGGTACTTTGGGTACAAAGTTGGTATGATGCAGCTAAAGAAAGAGAAGCGGCTCAAGCTTTGGTCAATTTAGGTGCGGATGTACTGACGCAGCATACCGGCTCTGGTGCCGTTGTCCAATTAGCACAAGAGAAAGGCATTTATGCTTTTGGCTACAACACTGATATGAGTAAGTTTGGTCAAAAAGCCCACCTGACATCAGCTATTAACAAATGGGGCAAATTCTATACAGATAAAGCCTTGGCTGTAATGAGTAATACTTGGAAGTCTCAAGAGGTTTGGGATGGCATTGCTCAAGGAATGGTGGATATTTCCCCGATGAATCAGGTAATTCCGGCGGATGTGCAACAACTGGTAAATGCGAAGCGCGATGAGTTTATTCAGGGTACTGCACATGCTTTTGATGGCCCGGTGAAAGATCAAAAAGGGGTGGTGCGAGTGCCAAAAGGTAAAGTTTTGGATGATCAGAGACAACTGGCGATGGATTGGTATGTTGAGGGAATTGAAGGGTCAATTCCAAAGGGTAAATCTTAGCACTGCTAAACACTCAATCAACCCAATTTTGCTGAGTAAACCAAGTTTTATAATTTTCCCTCTTTCTCTCTGTGTTCTCTGTGCCTCTGCGGTTCCTTATTTAATTGACACAATACTAGGATTTATTTTTTGAATTTTGGATGCTGATAGGGAGAAGTGGCTTTGATTCTAATCGGCGGCTTTTTCCTTCTTGAATTAGTCGTGCAACTTGTCAAATAGCCATGCCAAAGCACCATCAACATCAGTAACCTGCTCCCCTGGTGGTATGGCTGGACGATTTACCATAACAACGTTTACGCCCAGTTCTCGCGCTGCAATAATCTTGGATTTTGTTGCATCGCCACCGCTATTTTTACTCACGATGGTATCAATCTTGTTATGAATCAGGATTTGCCTTTCATTATTAAGAGTGAAAGGTCCGCGATCGCACAATATCACTCCCGGTGGCACTAAAGCATCATCACTAGGAGGATCAATCATCCGCATCAGAAACCAAATTTTATCTAGGTGAGCAAAGGCGGCGAGTTCTTGCCTGCCAACTGTTAAAAATACTCGCTGTGCCTGGTTTGCTATAGATGCGGCGGCGGCTTCAACACTATCAACTTCAATCCAGCGATCGCCACTTACTTTTTCCCAAGGCGGACGGATTAACATCAGACGGGGTACTGCGACTTCGCTTGCAGCATCCGCCGCATTAAAAGAAATCTGAGTAGCGAAAGGATGGGTTGCATCAATTAATAAGTCGATTTGCATGAGTTGCAGATAGCTAGCCAATCCAGCCACACCACCGAAGCCTCCAACCCTTAAATCGCCTAACGGTACTGATGGTTCACGGGTACGCCCTGCTAAAGATGTAATTGCTTCTAAACCTTGGATAGTCGCCACTTTGGCAGCTAGTTCTGCGGCATCTCCTGTACCACCCAGAATCAAAACGCGCATTATTTAAGATAAAGGTGGAATCTTTGCCAAAATGCCCTTTTTCAGCGCTTCTGGACGCTCTGACCAAGGCAGTAAACCATCTGCTTTGACATAGTATTGACTAGCACATTCTAGTACCGCAGATGCACTACCATCAACAGCTAAATCACCAAATAAATATGTTAATTTGCCTTTAGCAGCAAAGGCAACTACACAGGAACGATTACAAGCACTCATGCATTCAACTTCCTGAATTGGGAATTGATATTGTAAGTCCCAATCTTGTGCAAGCTGCTGAAGTTGAGATAGAAGTTTTTCACCGCCACTTTCACCTAAGCGTTTTCCATCTTGCCAAACGCTAGCACAAGTTTTGCAAACAAATAAAGTATGGTCAGCAACACCCAAGGGACTAGTCGGGGAAATATTTACAGTGGTAGTCATCTGTACCTCGCAGATATGTGGAACTGATAAATCTATTTCGGCGGGCATCCTGACTCACTCTATTTGGGATTTTATATGACATCTCAAATGGGTTTACAGTTGCTCCCAAGCGCCGGATTTGCACCGAACTTTAAGAGTTACCTCTGGTAGCTGCTCCCCACCAGAGCCGAATGACCTTATCGATCATACACCCTAGTCGAATGGTACTTCCCTTATAAAATTGATTTACACTTTTATCTTGCTTTATCAAGAAAGTATGTGTTATTGTTGATAACTGTGTAGTTAAGGACGTATAGCTCAGTTGGTTAGAGCGCTACGTTGACATCGTAGAGGTCACTGGTTCGAATCCAGTTACGTCCATTTTTGTTGTAGTTTGCTAATTATTTGTCACGGGGAGAAATAATTAGCAAACTACAAATCAGCCCATCACATAACACCTTGAAAGGGCTAGTCCTATTTAACTACGCCCGAATCCTTGACCACGCAAAACCTTTGACCATACAACTAATTCGCCCTGTTCACCGCCTGCGGCCAGTAACTTGCCTTGGGGATGCCAAGCTAGGCTAGAAAATCCTCCTGAGACACCTGTGATAATTTGGGATACTTCTTTGGCTTTGTTCCACAAACATAACCAGCCGTCAGCAGCAGCAGAAGCAAGAAGGAAACTTTTAGGTGCAAAGGCGATCGCATTGATCACACCCACATGATTTGTTAATACTCGCGCTTCCCAACCTAAAGTATCATCCTCTAGCTTTTCCCACACCACAATACCTTCAACGCTAGAAGATGCTAGTATTGGCGCACCTACTTTGGTCATAGCTTCTGACCATGCCAATTGGCGAATTTTACCAGGGAAGCCGCGCATCACCCAAGGGTCGGGGTTGTTCCATTCTAAAACGGTGACACTACGATCCATGTTGCCAGAAGCCAGGAATTTGCCATCAGGCGACCAAGCCATCGCTACACTGACAGTAGTCATATCAAGATTGTATGGTTCTTCATCCCAGTTTTGACTATGCCAAATCTTGACTCCCTTATAACCACTAATGGCTAAGTATTGTCCGTCAATGCGCCAATCTATACCCAATACTGAAGAATTATCGAAATTCAGCGTCACGATAACTTCACGAGTATCTGCATCCCAGACTTGGACGTAACGCCCCAAACTAAAAGCCAGTTGGTTGCTGGTATAATTCCAAGCTAGCTTGTCAACCCATGCGGGGGCATTTTCCAAGGTGGCGATTAATTCAGTATCGCGCCAAATTTTTACTTGTCCATCTTGTCCCCCAACGGCTAAAAATTTTCCATCTGGGGAAAATGCCAGACAGTCTACTGATTTACCGGTACTAGTTTGTAAAGTTGTGAGTTCGCCATCATTCCACAAAACTACTTCCCCGGCGGCGGAAGTTGCTGCTAAAGTTTTACCTTGTGGCGACCAAGCGATCGCAGTTACATAATCTGAAAGTGTCCCCGAATAGTGTTGTTCAAATTCCTTAGATTTGCTGGTTGTGGTGTTCATATTTGTAAAGGGGGAGTAGGGAATGGGGAATGGGGAATAGGGAATAGGGAATAGAGAATGGGAAATGGTAAATTCCCTACTCCCTACTCCCCACTCCCTACTCCCTATTTAAGCTAGACAAGCGAGAAAATCTTGCTTAAGTTTTGCTGCATCAAGGTTGCGGCCGATGAAGACTAGTTCGTTTTTGGGGGTTTCGCTGGGTTTCCAGGGGCGATCGGGTTTGCCATCAAATATCATGTGTACTCCTTGGAATACAAATCGATTATCTTCTCCAGAAATATTTAAAATGCCTTTCATCCGAAAAATATCTGGGCCTTGGGTACGCAGTAACTCCGAAAGCCAAGTGTTTAACTTTTCTCCATCAACTGCACCCGCTTCTACTAAAGCCACAGAAAAGACAGTTTCATCGTGTACGTGGGCATCTTCCCCTAAGAAATCTGGATCAATTTCTAATGCCCGATCTAAATCAAAGGCTTTTACACATAATAAAGCATCCATTCCGAGTTCAGAATTTTGAGTACGGTAGATTTTTGCGATCGCATTCATCGCCCGAATCCGTTTCTCCAATTCATCCAACTCTTCTGGCGCTACTAAATCTGTTTTATTAAGTAAAATTACATCAGCAAAAGCAATCTGTTCTTGGGCTTCGTCTGCATCCCAGTGCTGCCAAATATGCTTGGCATCTACAACTGTCACCACCGCATCTAGAGATAGTTGACTTTGTAAATCTTCATCAACAAAAAATGTCTGAATTACTGGTGCTGGATCGGCTAATCCAGTTGTTTCAATTACTAAATGGTCAAATTTATCGCGTCGCTTCATCAAATTGCCAATGATGCGAATTAAATCACCGCGCACTGTACAACAGATACAGCCATTATTCATTTCAAATATTTCTTCATCTGCATCGATAATCAATTGATTATCAATACCCACTTCCCCAAATTCATTGACAATCACAGCAACTTTTTTGCCGTGTTCGTAGGTGAGGATGTGATTGAGTAGAGTCGTTTTACCTGCTCCCAAATAGCCTGTAAGAACAGTAACGGGAACTGAATTGTTGATTACGTCAGCCACCATACTCTAAATTCCTCTTGTCTCACCTTATGGATAATCATTATCACATATCATAAATCTTTTTATATTTTTGTGCGAACTTGCTTATTTTCCCAATTCCAGAGATATTCTTGAACTACTCCACCAAAGCCAATAGCAGCAGAGGTAGATAATAATTTTGTTGACATGAGACTAAATTTATTATTAAGACTAAAGCAGAGGTATTTCATTTTCATCTAGTCCGCCTCAGAATGAATTCTGAGTCTAATAGCTAGGACTTACGCAATAACTCTCTGAAACTCTCATTCCTTTGTGTCCTACCCTGCGGGAAGCCACTTCGTGTCTATGCGCCTTTGCGGTTCGTTTTTCCATTATTTTGCGTAAGTCCTGATAGCGAAAGTCGTCTTAAGACGACTGAGAAAAGATTATAGTCCGTTTTAACGCACTTGAGCTATTAGCCTGTGAACTTCAGTCCGGGCGGTTTCTGTCTCGAACGAAATAGCACTGAAGACACGATTAATCGCGTGTGTCATTTGTTTAGTTAGGCGAATCTAACTTACATTCCAATGCTTTTTTTTGCATGGTTTTAAAAATGTTGTAAAACCCATTAGCACGGGAAGGTGTAAGACTAACATTTAAACCTGTTTCTTGAATAAAATCTGGGGTAAGTTGGACAATCTCAGTTGGCGTTAGTCCATGCAATCCTTCAACCAGAAGCCCTACTAAACCTTTGGTTAACTGGGAATCAGACTCGCCCTGAAATACAACCTTACCGTCATCCAAGGCTGCGGTGATATAAACTTGAGATACGCAACCAGGAACTTTATTTTCAGGTAATTTATCAGCTTCTGGGAACTCATTGAGCTTCTGAGCATACCAGATTAGCTGTTCATAGCGTCGCTTCGGTTCGGAAGCGCGTTGAAAGCGCTGGACAATTTTAGCGAGCGCAGGTGGCAAAAAATCTAGAGTTGAGGACATAACAGAAGCTGCAAATGATCGGTATCACTTTGAGTGTAGATTATCTTTAGAGCGATCGCGCCGACCGTTCACCTTGGCATATCAGCTAGCCATAACATGTCAAATCTAGATAATTACTGCGTAGGCGCAGCCCAACCTAGGCATCGCATCCCCATCGTCCAGGTTTTTCAATGCCTCTAATCACAAAAACTTAATTTTATTCTAAACCTCATCTAAGTTGAAAACCGTAGTTTTTGCCCTCACCCTAAATCCCTCTCCCATATCTGGGAGAGGGACTTTGAAATTCTGGCTCCCCGAATCCCAGATTTGGGGGATGAGGGCAAATCCTTTTCATCACCGAAGAACTACAGGTTTCAAGATAGACGCGGTTTAAGTAGAAAACTATATCACTCCGTAGCATATTCTCTGCGTGCCTCTGCGCTTACCTTCTCTACGAGACGCTTTGCGAATGCGTGCCTCTGCGTTTAAATTTCAACCCTCGATTCTCCACGATTCGACAACGTGATACCTACTGCGGGTTGCGCCTACATACTTACAAAATTAGCTGCAATTAGATTTAACTAAGCAGCTAGATAATAATCAACAATTAAAAATTAAAAATCAAAAAAAATTCTGATTTTTAATTTTTAATTTCTCTCCCTTAGGGACTAATTCGTAGTTTGTGCAGCTAACATCTGCTTCAGCTTTTCTAATTCCGAAGCCCAACGAGGATCTGGACGAATAGCGTCTGAATCGGTGGTTGTGGTGCTGTTTTCACGAGAACCTCCGCCGCCTCCGCCGCCACGACGAGGCTTCTTAGAGCTTTTCTCGCGGCGGCTACCTTCTCTAGTAGGCATAGGAGTGGGGGTACTACTAGCAGCAGTAACTGGTTTGGGAGCTTGCTCCTCGCCCTCATCACCTTTTGTCCGAGGTAATGCTTTCTCTAGTTTAATAGGAGTGTCTTTGAACATCTGACCATTATATTTTTCAATAATTTCGTCAGCTTGTTCGTCGTTGTTGACTGTTAGAAAACCGAAACCACGGCATTTGCCAGTTTTACGGTCTTTAATTAATTTAGTAGTTACAGCATCACCTTCTGCTGCAAAAACTGCTTGCAGATCCTGACGATCTATTTCTTCTTTAGGCAAATTACCTATATATAGGCGAATGGACATGAACTATACCTCCAGAGTTGAATGAACATGGCAAGGCAAGAAAACAATCACTTGGCTTTGGCTTTTAAATAGATGCTATTGACCAAGACTGCCATAAACCAATTTTTTTGCTCGAAACTGTCAACCTATACAACAATACAGTTTTTCGTCGGGATCAAGCTTGTTTAATCCAAAAGCCCACACTATGTATGGTGAGCTAATAACACCTTAATTCTAAGAATTGTAAATTTAATAGTCTATTGCCTGCTAAAGTACACGCTTTCTTCCATGCCTTTTTCGCAGAATCAAATACCATTCCTTACATTACCACGGTATTTTCTACGTAGCTAGTTTAGCGCATACATTTCTGACGTTAGTATTACTACATCGTAACATAAAACACATTTTTTTATTCAACCGAGCATATTTTTAAACAAAAACCAGCCGCTGGCTGGTTAATTTCCTGCTGTGTTGGGAGGATAAAAAGTATTGACCGGGGGGAAAAGCATCAGAATTTATAACTAAGCTGTAGTGCTGAGTTATGTAGCCTGCTATTGTTTGTGTAAATAAATGTAACACTTTGAAAGAAAACCTGCAACTTTTGTTTACATTCCGATTTGTCCTTTGTCCTTTGTCCTTTGCTAATGACTAACTAGTGAGAAAAATGTATGCGCCCCAAGCCTGTGCTGCAACTGCTAAAAAAGTAGACCAAATAGGATGAGGGCTATGAATTGTTTTACCACTTTGAGTTTCCAGGGTTTGGATATCGATCCAAGGTGTTGCTCCTCGGCGGAACCAACCTGTGACGATAATTTGCCTACCAATTAGATCCTGGTGATTGACTGGCTGTCCTAACCAAGAAACATGGTGTAATTTCACTAAACCTGCACTCGATTGAAGGATTAAATCTTGCGCTAGGGAGTTACTAGTGCCTTGACGACCTAATAATTTACCTACAAGACGCACGCTGATGCTATCAATTGGTAAGGCTGAAGGATCAGCTAACAGGTTAGGTAGATAATCGTCAGTTTGCACAGTGGCAGGTTTAATATCGGGGAAGAAAGAATTAATCCGTATCAGTGTACCGATGCTAAAGCCAATTAAAAGGCAGCCTGTAATGAAAGACCAATCTTCATATATCCACTTTAGATTTAAAAACTTGAGTGCGAATGTTAGTTGCCAGGTTAGCCAGACGAAAGCTGCAAACAAAACCCCTAGAGGAATTCCCAACCAGGGAGCGATTTGTAATAAGAAAGACTGACGCTTAACTTTTGATGGAACGCTTGCAAAATGTAGTTCAGTGTCTAGATGCCAGTGACGGGCTATTTGGCAGAGGCGTTCGATGCGATCGCCCATCAAGGGATGACTATTATTAATTGTAAACCATCGGCGATAGGGATTGGCAGTATCCCACTTCAAAAATGATTCAAAAGATAGATTGCTGGCAATAGTGCCCAAAGAAAGGCTCTGTTGGTGGCTGACTGGTGTCAGGAGATTTAAGCTTTCTAGTTGCCAACTGGTTTCTTCGTGTTTTTGGATATCAGCTGCAATGCCAATGGCAATTTTGAGTAAAGCGCGAATCAGGGCATTGGGATTACCAGTAATTTCAGAGGCGACGCGATCGCTATAATAAAGCCGCAACCGCGACAACCACAATGCAGTCCCAGTCAGCAAACACCAAACTCCATAAACAATACTAGCCAGAATTGTCACCGGATAGCGCCAAATCCCTGATATTTTGTCTCCCCAGTTCGACACTTGCTGATATAGCTGATGAATTGGTAGTGTCACCAGCAGCAACAAAGACATCACAGCAAAATCCCAGTGAGCAATATGCCCTAGCTGTGTGGCGTAGATAATGGCGATTTCATCATCTGCTAGTTGCTCTAATAACCCCTGACTGACAACAATCCTGGCATTACGTGGTAAACTACCATAAGTCAGGATAATTGGTGCAGCCATTGGTAAAATCCGCAGTTTGGGTAACGGCCAGTGCCTCTGTTGGCAACAACGTTGTAGCACCCGAACAGCTTCGCGGCTATGGGCATTCAATACATCTTTGGTAAATTCTCGCTGACCATACAATTTCGCCAGTAGCAGATCCAGCAACCAAGGTGATACTCCGATTAAAATCACCAATACTATTAGCAACAATTTAGTAGGGTTGCTGTATAAAAGCTGCAATGGCTCCAGATAAGGTAGTTTAACTAAAATCTGGTTGATGAATCCCATTGCTAACTTGAGCATTTCTCGCATCACCCAAAACAGAGCGATGAATGTTCCTGCTGTCAGCAGCCGCAAAGGGATTAATTTCGGTTTGCGTAGGGGTTGCCATGCTCTGGCGCGTTGTGCTTGTCGCCAATAAATAACGCCGAATAATTTAGCTTGGGTGCGGGTAACAGAACCCATGAAGCCGCTTAAGGGCACAGATCCTGCTGCTGGCAATGGTGTCGCTACTGTAGCTTTGAGTTTAGCTAGTGGCACCATCGGCGGGGTGTCGTTGCTCTTAGTTTCTATTAGTTGATCTTTTGGTTCCTCTAATGTAGGAGTTTCCGGGGGAGTAACTGGGGTTGAATTTGGGGTTGAATTATCAAAAGCAACAAATCCAGTTTCGACATTTTTTGATTCTCGATCGCGTTTTTGACGTTTTGTCAGGTGTTCGAGTGCGCGTGTTGCCCACTCTTGAACTTGCGGATTGTTACTCTCAATGAGATTCTGAGAAATAGCGATCGCTTTGGAGGCTTCTCCAATCCGTGCATAAGCCATCACTAAACCAACCTGGGCTTGTAAGCTAGCAGTGCCATTACTTTGGCTGCTAGCAATAGGTTCGAGTTGAGCGATCGCTGTTTGGTAATTTCCCTGCTTGAGGGCAACTAAACCAGCCTCCAAAGACGGTTTGGCATGTGAAGGCATACAAATTCTGGCACTCCAATCTCTTCTAGGTGATCCACGTTTGTGCAAAAGCGCGAACCTCGGATGCCGTGGAAATCAACCGCGCCCAAGTTTTACTTGTCAAGTGAATTATTCCTCCACTGGTTGTTGACTAGAAAATACTGGAGCGATCGCGCTTAATTTTAACTCTGGATGGTCGCCCATTAACTGTTGACAATTCCATTCGTTGCGGAATAACAACACTGGTCGTCCCATACTGTCTTTAACTGTAGTGGTATTGAATATCCGTCCCACTTTTTCTAATGCTTCCCAACCACCCTCAACCCAACGGGCGACACTGTAGGGCAATAAGTCTAATATGGTTTCTACACCATACTCGTTTTGTAAGCGAAACTGTACCACCTCGAATTGCAACTGACCCACCGCCGCTAAAATTGGATCGCGCTTGGCTTCATCATTTGAATACATAATTTGTACAGCACCTTCTTCGCGCAATTCCGCAACGCCTTTTTGGAATTGTTTAGACTTCGAGGGGTTGGGATTCCTCAGAGATGCGAACAGTTCCGGCGAGAAATACGGAATCCCCTCATATTCGAGCTTTTGTCCCGTGTAGATTGTATCCCCGATCGCAAAAACACCAGGATTGTTCAAACCGATCACATCGCCAGGATAAGCCACATCAATCGATTCTCGCTCTTGGGCAAAGAGTTTTTGCGGGCGAGACAGACGGATGATTTTACCAATGCGGGCGTGATTCACCATCATATCTTTTTCAAACTTACCAGTGCAGACCCGGATAAATGCGACGCGATCGCGATGTTTTGGATCCATATTCGCTTGCAGTTTGAAGACAAACCCCGAAAATTCCGGGTATGTAGGGGGAACTTCGCCAACACTGCTGTAGTGAGAACCGGGTTTTAGGGCATAGTCGAGAAAATACTTGAGGAATAACTCTACACCAAAGTTGGTCATGGCGCTACCAAAGAACACAGGTGTCATTTTGCCTTCGTGTACCAGTTGCAAATCTAACTCTGGCCCAACTCCATCTAACAGTTCAAGATCATTTTTTAGTTGGTAGTACAGGCTTTGTTCTAGCTGATCTTCTATTCTTGGATCAGTTAATTCGACTATCGTATCACGGGCTTCTCGGCTACCGTGGGCGCTGCGTTCAAACAAGTGAATTTGTTGTTTGTGCCGATCAAAAACACCTTTAAAGCGATCGCCCATCCCAATCGGCCAGTTTACTGCATAGGTTTGCAATCCCAATTCTTGCTCAATTTCATCCAAAAGTTCCAGAGGTTCTCTTCCTGGGCGATCGAGCTTATTGATAAATGTAAAAATTGGGATACCCCGCAACTTACACACTTCAAACAATTTGCGGGTTTGGGGTTCCAAACCTTTTGCCGCATCAATTAACATCACTGCATTATCGGCGGCGGCAAGGGTGCGATAAGTATCTTCACTGAAATCTTGGTGTCCGGGAGTATCTAATAAATTTATCTGACAGTCACGGTATTCAAATTGCAACACCGTAGAAGTAATAGAAATACCGCGTTGTTGCTCCATCGCCATCCAGTCAGAGGTAGCCTTACGCTGTGCCCGTCGCGCCTTAACCGCTCCAGCTTCGTGAATTGCACCTCCGTATAGAAGCAGCTTTTCTGTTAGTGTAGTTTTACCTGCATCGGGGTGAGAAATAATCGCAAAGTTGCGGCGAAGTTCAACTGCTTGAATAAGTTCAGACTGAAGTTCAGTAGACATAAGTGTATTTGTTTGTTAGCTAACTTAATTTTTTTTGACTCTAGTAAGTCTTTTAATCTTAAGACAACGATGCTCGTGATAGGGTCGTAATATAACCAACAATCTTACTAAATAGGAGAAAGCAATGTACGACACAGACAAGCGAAAGCTTCTATCCGCTTTGTCGCATGGAGCGATTTTTTTCAGCACAACGGTGATATCTGTCGGTATACCTATTGCCATACTGCTCGTATCTGACGATCCTGTTGTTAAAGAAAACGCCAAAGAATCCATTAATTTCCACTTCAACGTCTGGCTTTATGGAGGAATTCTGGGAGCGCTGTTTTTTCTATTCGGTTGGTTAGTGTTACCTCTATTATTGTTGGGGCCATTAGCCGGTCTGGGATATCTATTACACTGGGGATTAACAATTTGGGCACTCATCAAAGTTTTCAGCAATCCTGATATACCCTTCCGTTATCCCTATATTTTCCGAGTTTTTTAATCAGGATTGGGGCATTGGGTATGGGGCATTAATTAGTAGCAAATTCTCTGCGTGCCTCTGCGTTTACCTCTGCGCCACAGCAGTCGCTACAACGGGGGGAACCCCCGCAACGCGCTGCCTCCCCTTTGCGTTTAAATTTCACCCCTCAATTCTCCAGGATTTTTGAGAGGGTTTTACTATTTTGAATTTTGAATTGCTTACTATGTTGTTTTTTTTCCAGCCCGTCGGATAGGTGCAACCAAGCTGTAGAATACAAAATTGCCCTACAACTTGATTAAGAGTAGGGCAAAGGACAGTTAAGCACTGTTTGTAGTCTGTCTGACGGCAGGAAAATTTTAGCCTGCTTTTGTGACGCTTTATTTTGTGTCCATTTGCGTTGTTTTTCTTGATAAAATTTTATGTTTCCTACACATCGTCCCCGTCGTCTGCGTACTCATCCTCAACTGCGCCGGATGGTTCGTGAAACTGTTTTGACAACAAGCGATTTAATTTACCCACTATTTGCTGTACCGGGTGAAGGAATCGCTAACGAAGTCAAATCGATGCCCGGAGTCTACCAACTTTCGGTAGATAAAATTGTTGAAGAGGCAAAAGAAGTTTATGACTTAGGAATTCCTTCGATTATTTTATTTGGTATTCCGGCTGATAAAGATGTGGATGCCACTGGCGCTTGGCATGATTGCGGTATCGTCCAAAAAGCTGCAACGGCGGTAAAAGCAGCAGTGCCAGATTTGATTGTAATTGCTGATACTTGTTTATGTGAGTACACTAGTCACGGTCATTGTGGTTATTTACAAACTGGTGATTTAACAGGACGAGTTTTAAATGATCCAACTTTGGAATTGTTGAAGAAAACAGCAGTTTCTCAAGCGAAAGCCGGTGCCGATATCATTGCGCCTTCTGGGATGATGGATGGCTTTGTGCAAGCAATTCGTCAGGGTTTGGATGAAGCCGGATTTCAAGATACGCCGATTTTGTCTTATGCTGCTAAGTATGCTTCGGGTTATTATGGCCCATTTCGGGATGCAGCAGACTCGACACCGCAATTTGGGGACAGAAGGACTTATCAAATGGATCCAGGTAACGCCAAGGAAGCCATTAAAGAGATTGAATTAGATATCG
Organism: Nostoc sp. CHAB 5834; assembly: GCA_020829485.1. The sequence goes on from JAIVFU010000003.1 coordinate 91,387, forward strand.
CTGAAGGTGCTGATATGCTCATGGTTAAGCCAGCCTTGGCATACATGGACATTATCTGGCGGGTAAAGGAAGCGAGTAACTTACCAGTTGCGGCTTACAATGTTTCTGGTGAGTATGCGATGGTAAAAGCTGCGGCTCTCAATGGTTGGATTGATGAGGAGCGCGTGGTTATGGAAACTTTAACTGGGTTTAAACGGGCTGGTGCAGACTTGATTTTGACTTATCATGCCAAAGATGCGGCGCGATGGTTAAAGTAGGGGGGTTGCTGATTCCATGTATGAAAATGATTTTGCATAATACCAAAATCTTTGTAGAGACGTAGCAATGCTACGTCTCTACATCCAGATTCATACTTCAATTCAGCAACGCCAAAGTAAGTAAGTCGGTAAGAACAAATCAAACTAGATTAAGTAATGTAAAAAATCTTGAGATTATTTTGTAGTGTTCACGTCGCTCTACTTAGGCTAGGCATATTGAATACTAATTTAGTGGGAAATCTCACGCAGAGGCGCGAAGACTTAGAGTTGTGTTTTGGTGTTTGGGCGTGAGATTCTTTTAGGACTTACGCAAGAGTTAGGGAATAACGAACCACAGTGGCGCAGAGGACACGGAGAAATAGGAGTTTGAGAGATATTTTGCGTAAGTCCTATCTTTATATTTTGGGTTTGGCTGGTGCGAAATTCAAACAAAATTTAACTAATCGGCGTTATATTTCAATACGCTTGGGTTAAGCCCAAAAACCTTGGTAGAGACGCGAAATTGTACTGGGCAACTCTTGGAGACGCTAAAAGCGAACGCCCTGCTACGCTAACGCGTCTATACAGGTCTAAAATCAGTACCAAAAATCCTTAACCCAAGCGTATTGTATTAGAGAGGATTCTCTTGTTTGCCAGAGTGAGAGGCGATCGCTCATAAAGCTCATAAAACCGATAAAATCTAAATTAAATAACCCAATCTCTAACTAGTGCGATCGCTAACTGTATTTGCGACAGCAGCAGGATAAAATTCTATAACCATAATCGTACAAAAAGGTCTAAATGGCAGAAACACTATTCTTCAACGCCTTACGGGAAGCCATTGATGAAGAAATGGCGCGTGATTCCAGCGTATTCGTTCTCGGTGAAGATGTCGGACACTACGGCGGTTCCTATAAAGTTACCAAAGACCTGTACCAAAAATATGGCGAACTCCGCATTTTAGACACCCCCATTGCCGAAAATAGCTTTACCGGCATGGCAGTGGGAGCAGCGATGACAGGGTTACGTCCCATCATTGAAGGCATGAATATGGGCTTTTTACTGCTCGCCTTCAACCAAATATCCAACAACGCTGGAATGCTGCGCTATACTTCTGGCGGTAACTTTAAAATTCCGATGGTAATTCGCGGCCCTGGCGGTGTCGGACGGCAGTTAGGTGCAGAACATTCCCAGCGCCTAGAAACTTACTTCCAAGCTGTGCCAGGTTTGAAAATTGTAGCCTGCTCCACACCAAGAAACGCTAAAGGACTACTAAAATCCGCTATCCGCGATGACAACCCCGTGTTGTTCTTTGAACACGTTTTGCTTTACAACTTGAAAGAAGATTTACCAGAAGAAGAATACTTACTACCTCTAGATAAAGCAGAAATTGTGCGTGAGGGTAAAGATGTAACCATTATTACTTACTCGCGGATGCGGCATCATGTGCTGCAAGCAGTAAAAACTCTTGAAAAACAAGGATATGATCCAGAAGTTATCGATTTAATATCTCTCAAGCCATTAGATTTTGATACAATTGGTGCATCAGTACGTAAAACCCATAAAGTCATTGTTGTAGAAGAATCCATGCGAACTGCGGGTATTGGAGCAGAAGTCATCGCCTCAATCAACGATCGCTTATTCGATGAATTAGATGCGCCAGTACTGCGCCTGTCTTCCCAAGATATCCCCACACCTTACAACGGCAACTTAGAACGACTAACAATCATCCAACCAGAGCAAATCGTAGAAGCTGTGGAAAAAATGGTAGCGTTGCGAGTCTAGGGAGTAGGGAGTAGGGAATAGGGAATAGGGAGTAGGGAATAGGGAATAGGAAATAAATTCAACTACTACTCCGCACTCCCCATTCATATTTGAATAAATTCAACCCCTACTCCCCACTCCCCACTCCCCACTCCCCATTTCCCAACTCATAACTCCATAAAAGAGCGCTATTATAGCCTTTGTCAGTTGCGAGTTATGGTATGCAAAGACAGCGATCGCTATTAATTTTGATTTTAGTCCTGATAATCGCCGCTATTACGGTGATTGCCACAATTCCGATACCTCTTGGGCTGGACTTGCGCGGAGGCTCACAGCTCACAATTCAAGTGAAACCATCAGCAGAAATTCCCAAAATCACTGAACGAGAATTGGAAGGTGTGAAGAAAGTTGTCGAAGGTCGGATTAATGGTCTGGGTGTTTCTGAGCCAGTGATTCAAACAGTCGGCGCAGATAAAATACTGGTGCAACTACCAGGAGTTAATGACCCAGAGCAAGCCGAACGGGTGCTAGGTGGTACGGCGCAGTTAGAATTTCGTACCCAAAAGCCGAATACAGAAACTCCACTGTTTGCTTTTCAAACATCTAGAGCCGAATTGAAAGGCAAGCAAGAAGAGTTGAGAAAGAGTACTGACAAAGCAGCAATTGTCAAGAATCAAGAAGATTTGCAAAAAAATAATCAAGCGATCGCAGAATTGTTTGAAAGCACCAAACCACCTCTAATTGGCAAATACCTCAAGGATGCATACGGTGAACCGAGTCAAGGTAATAACTGGCATGTTGCGATTCGCTTCGACCAAGAGGGTGGTCAACTGTTTGCCAATTTGACAAAAAATCTTGCTGGTACTGGGCGTAGCATTGGTGTTTTTCTAGACAATGAACTGATCAGCGCTCCTAATGTGGGTCTAGAATTTGCCGCCACTGGTATTACTGGTGGCTCTGCCATAATTACAGGACGCTTTACCGCACAACAAGCCAACGATTTAGGCGTGCAGCTACGCGGTGGGGCATTACCCGTACCAGTAGAAATTGCAGAAATTCGCACTGTTGGGGCAACCTTGGGTAAAGACAGTATCACTAGCAGTATCTACGCTGGTATCGGTGGTCTGACTTTAGTATTAGTATTTATGGTGGTGTACTATAGGCTACCAGGACTGATTGCCGATGTAGCCCTATTGATTTACGCCCTGCTAACCTGGGCTAGCTTTGCTTTATTGGGTATCACCCTCACCCTGCCAGGAATTGCCGGTTTCATCCTCAGTATTGGGATGGCGGTTGATGCAAATGTACTAATTTTTGAGCGGACGCGGGAAGAATTGCAAGCAGGCAAATCCCTGTATCGTTCCATAGAATCTGGCTTTTACCGGGCCTTTTCTAGTATTTTGGACGGTAATGTTACCACAGTCATTGCCTGTGCTGCACTATTCTGGCTAGGGGCTGGTTTGGTGAAAGGCTTTGCTCTAACTTTGGCTTTGGGCGTAGCAGTGAGTATGTTTAGCGCCATTACTTGTAGTCGTACCCTCATGTTTTTAGCATATACAATTCCTGCACTGCGGAAACCAGAATATTTCTGTCCGAACCTGCCAGCATCAAATAAGGCAGAGGTGACTCAATGAAACTAAGTATTAACAAATCGCGATCGCTTTGGTGGGCTATTTCTAGTGCCTTCATCCTCGTCGGTTTCATCTCAATGGTGATTTCTTGGCAAAACCCGAACATCAAAGCACCCCTACGTCCCAGTTTGGATTTTGTTGGTGGTACACGATTGCAGTTTGAACGGGATTGTACCAAACCAGGTAACTGCGACCAGCCAATTGATATCAATGTTGTCCGAGAAGTAGCTAAAGCACAGGGGTTGGGTGATAGCAGCATCCAAATTGTTGCTGACAAAGGTACTGGTGCGGAAAATGGTATATTGATTCGCACAAAAAACTTAGATCGCGAACAGCGTACCAATTTGCAAAATGCCTTAAGTGAAAAAGTCGGTACTTTTGACGAGCAAAAAAATCAATTTGACACAGTTGGCCCGACTCTGGGGGCAGAGCTGTTTAGGTCTGGGGTAATAGCTCTAATAGTTTCCTTTGCAGGCATCATAATCTACTTGACCTTCCGGTTTCAGTTGGATTATGCGGTGTTTGCGATCGTTGCACTATTACATGATGTTTTCATCACGGCAGGGATTTTTTCGATTTTGGGTTTAGTATTGGGTACTGAAGTAGATAGCCTGTTCATCGTTGCTCTACTGACAATTACAGGTTTCTCAGTTAACGATACTGTAGTGATTTACGATCGCATTCGTGAGACGCTGCAAATAAATCCCAATCGACCAATTGCTGATATTGTGGATGATGCAGTAAACCAAACCTTAACAAGGTCTATCAACACGACCTTTGCTACAATGCTGTCATTGTTTGCTATCTTTCTGTTTGGTGGCGAAACTCTGAAAAACTTTGCCTTAGCTTTAATTATTGGCTTTACAGCAGGGGCTTATTCAAGTATTTTCATCGCCAGTACTCTTCTAACTTTGTGGCGAGAGCGCAACGGTCAAGCAACTATGGTAGTCAGTGGTGAGTCGATTGATACATCTGCTGGTAACTAATCATTGAGCATTGGTTATTCTTTTTTTCTCCCTTGTTCTCCTTATCTTCCCCTGCCTCCCCTACTCCCTCATCTTCCTCATCCCCCACCTTCCCCCAGCCTATGGATCAATCCGAACAATTGTCAATAACTGACCCATCCTTTGCTCAACAAGTACAAAGATTACACAAGCTGACGATATATGGGAGGTGGCTATTTGTCACCTGTTTGTGGCTCACTATTGCGCCTGTTAGCTTGTGGGGTCTACGTGCAGAAATTTCTCTGTGGCAACAATATTTTACCTGGGTAGCGGTGCGATATGGACTCTTCTATCATCCACTGTCTACCTTCGGTTTAGCCTTTTGTATTGGGATGACTGCTGCTGTTTTAGTTTGGCAAAGTCGAAATATCTTACTCGGACTACCAGAACAGGAAAAACAACGTTTAGAAAAACAAGTTTATCGGATACGTCAGCAGGGGCCAACTCATCCTTTATGGAAGTGGGTTTGTCATTAAATTTTCTTTTTCGTTGCATATATGTATACACGTACAGCATTTTCTAGCAAAATATGGCTTAAATATACGAAGATATTCCCAAAGGTGGATGCCATAAATGAACGAATCTCAGATTAAATTTAGCGAACAGCTGTGCTGCACCAAAGGCGATGTCTACGACGGGCTATGCCTACACAAGTCTGAAATTGACCTTTACCAACTCCAAGAACTGTTAAACGTTTCAGCTTTCTGGGCAAAAGGTCGCAGTATTGAAGATTTAGGTATAGCCATTGCCAATAGTGAGCCAGTGATTTCCGTCTGCGATCGCGATCGACTCATTGGCTTTGCTAGAGCAACATCTGATGGCATATATCGCGCCACAATTTGGGATGTTGTGATTCATCCAGAGTATCAAAGTAGTGGACTGGGAAGTAAGTTACTAGAAACCGTTTTGAGTCATCCCCGCATGAGGTCGGTTGAGCGCGTTTACCTAATGACTACTCACCAGCAGGGTTTCTACGAAAAGATTGGTTTTCAACCCAACACCACCACTACGATGGTGTTACACAACCAACCTAACCGTGCTTTCGCTCCTCCTACAGAAGTTCAGCTTCAGGAATCACTAGGGGCATAGAGATTTGTAGTCTGCTAATCTCTTGATGTGATTCCTTTGCAATGGTCGAGGGCAGGATTTCTAACTTTCCTCCCATAACTTCCACCAGAGTCTGATTGATTAATAGCCTCATTCCTGGCGAAAGAGCAGCTTTTCCTTGGTCAATCTGGATCGGCTGATCTTCAGATTTAATTAAATCAATCGGTTCGCTCCAGGGTATGGCATGGGTTGGTACATCCAACCAAATGTTTACAAAATTACTTGTAGGTACTGTGCTGCTAGAAATACAGATGCTGCCTTCCTCCATTTGAGTAATAGCAGTGTCTATTAAACTTATTAATATTTGGCGGAGCCAGAGGTAATCTGTCAAAACATAAATTTCTGGGTCGCCAGGTAACAATTCCAAGGGAAAATTGCGATTGGCCGCCAGCATATAAGTTAATTTATGAACATCTTCCAAAACTTGGGCTAATGGTCTAGGCTGAATATCTAATTTATTAGTACCATGTTCAGTTCTGGCAACGCTGAGAATTTCATCCATCAGCTTGAGTAGCTTCAGCGTTCGTTCGTAAGCTTGGGCAATAAATTCTCGCTCTTCAGCCGGATCTTCACACAGATTCGACAAAATTAACTGATGTAAGCCGATCAAACCACTGAGGGGCGATCGCAATTCATGGGTAGTCCGCGCCAAAAAACCAGCCTTAAACTGGCTCATTTCCCTTGCCATAAGGTATGCCAGCTGCGTTTGCTGTAGCTGTTGCGATAGTGGTGGCATATCCTGTTGATCTAATGGCGCTACTGGGGATGAGCTAGATGAAACATTAGGCGATCGCACAAATAACTGACGGAAAATCACACCTAGGGCTATTCCTGCTCCTAAATATATCCAGTTGCTCCAATTCATAATTTGGCAATTATTAATTTGTTAATTGACCACAACAGCGCAAACTAAAGTTCCAGATTTCTCTGTTGTTAAAACCAGCAAGACAATATTATAGCGACCTATATTTAGTTATCGCTGGAAATATCTAACTTTATCGCACCTTGCCGCAAAATCTGCCAATTTATTCCTGTCCATTTAGCAACGGTGGAAGGTACACCCGCGCCTGATATTTCACCCTGGTATTCTAAAGTCAGAACCTTGGGAAACTGAACTTCAATTTCTGTCATCCTTTGCAAAGGCGGCTGACCTGAAAAATTGGCGCTAGTAGTAGCAAGGGGGCCTGTTTGCGCCAAAATAGTTTGAGCGATCGCACTATTTGGGACTCGAATCCCAATTGTTGTTGGATCAGTAGGGTTCATGACTTTTGGGACGCTATCTGAAGCTGGTAAAACTAGCGTCAGCCCTCCTGGCCAATATTTATCTGCTAGTTCTCGCCAAACTTTATACTCGTTCTCATCACCTTTAACATACGGCCACAAATCTTCAGCACTAGCAGCCATCAAAATCAAAGGTTTGTCTTGACTGCGTTGCTTCGCCGCAAAAATTAATCCTGCTTTTTCTGGTATAGCTGCAAGTGCCGGAACAGTATCCGTAGGAAAACTCACCAAAAGCCCAGCGCGTGCGCCAACTATGAGATTTGTTAAAGAAACTTGTGTCATGTTTACAAAGTTAGGAGTAGAGACGCGATTAATTGCATCTGTACAGGAGTTAGAAGTGAGGAATTGTCATAACTCATAACTCATCACTCCTAACTTTTATAAGCTACGGCAAAGCGTTCAATTCCAGCTAAATCAACGTGAATTTGAATTTTACAATAGCTACCTTGATTTTGCAAAAGTTCTCGCACTGTATCTGCCTGTCCAGCCATCATCTCAATTAACCACACGCCGCCAGGTTGCAAATAACTAGGGGAGATTTCAATCAAATGGCGAATGCAATCTAAGCCATCAGTGCCACCATCCAAAGCTAAATGCGGTTCATGCTTAAATACTTCTGGTTGCAGAGTAGGTAAGGTACTGGTGGGTATGTAAGGGGGATTGGATACCATACCACTGAACTGACCTTTTAAAAATGTCAGTGGCTCCCACCAGGAACCTTGATAAAATTGAATCCGGTCAGCAAAACCTAAATTATGGGCGTTGGTTTGGGCGATCGCCAGAGCTTCTAAACTGTAATCAACAGCATGAATTGTTGCTGACAAGACATCTGCTAATCCGATGGCGATCGCTCCACTCCCAGTCCCTAAATCAGCCCAGTGTCCTGAAGCATTACTAGTAGATGCTAAAGCTAAATCAATTAATAATTCTGTCTCTGGTCTGGGAATCAAAACCGCACTTGACACTGCAATTTGAAAGTTACGCCAAGGTGTAACTCCGGCAATATACTGCACTGGTAAGCGGTCATTTAATCGCCTCTGCCACAAAATATCTAACTCTTCTAGAGGCAATTGCAGCTGAATTTGCGGCCAGTTTTTAAAAGACTCCAAACGCAGTGCCAAGCGGTCTAACCCAGCAACTTCGAGCAGCAGCCAATCTACCTCGGCAGGTGAGACATCAGTAGCGATCGCTGCTTGGAGAGCAGTATTGCGCCACTGCCAAAGTTGTAAACCAGATATCAGATGTTTCTCCCCCATGCCTCAACCTTGGAGTGCATAACCGTTATTTTTTCGGAGCAGCAGCAGGCTTGGCAGCTGGTGATTGATTCGGTGTAAGCGAGCGAATAAAATTGATCGACTCCCGCGATGGATAGAGAACAATTTTATTGATACTAGGGTCGGTACTGCTATTGAGAGCTTCCATAACACCGTACAAATCCACCACCTGAATTTCAGTGTTGGCTGCTTCCTTTGGCACGGCTTTTTTGAATTCCTCTAACAGAGCCGTTGCTTGCTCTTTCTCAAAAAAGAAAGGGATTAATCGCTCTTTACCATTGGGGACGGGAATCGTCAAATAGCTATTATCTTTCTTAAATTTGGGTACAAATAAGGGAATACCATTAAATTGCTCTCCTTTTTTACCATTTTGATTCAGCATACTTGTTGCCGAAGCTACCTGTGCTTGCGTCGGTACTAAAGTATAAATTACAGAGTCTGATTTCTTTTTGCTTTCTTGGACTATTTTATAGTAGTCTGCCAAAGACAAAGGTCTTACCTGTAGTGTGCTTGCCAACTGGGGGTTTTCTTTTTTGAGCCGATTGTCAAGGAATTTTTGAGCATCTTGCTTGCTAATAAAAAATCCCACTTGCGAGATTGGCTTGGATTCGTTGTTCCTCGAAAGTACTACAAATTCGCCTTTAGGATTGGTAAGCGTGAATACAGGTACTTCTTGGAGCTTTTTCACTACCTGATCTTGTGGTAATGCGATCGCCTCTTGATTGCCGATTCCTGGTAGATTGCCTATTCCTGAAAGCCCTGTTAAAAATACAGTGCCAGCTATACCCAATGTTGCGCCCAAGCGAATAAATGATTTCATGATTTCTCCTCGTATTAATAGTCCAATTAAATTAAACAAATGGTTGGATTTGCACACCATTAACTAGCTTTAGTTATATAGCAATCTATTTCAATTGTAAAAAATACATTGTGCGCGTTGAAGTTGAGTGTTAAGCGTGAGGCAGCCCGGTCTTGTTGTTCCAACAAAGAGGAGCCAGCGCGGTCATGGGGGTCTCCCCCAGGAGCGACTGGCGTTGGACTGCCGTTAGCGCAAGCGGTAGCGACGCAGGAGCGTCACCCGGAGGGTCAACGGTCAAAATCCAATATTCCGCAACTATTTAGGGTTGCTATAGTAGCGTTTTGAAAAATCGACTGTGCTAAAGTTGTGTTTTTCTCGATTTCGTTTTGCTATTGACGACGAAATCCTGTAGATGCCTATTATATGTCTTCTAAAACACTAAAAAGTCTCTCTGTCTCTCGACCTTGGAAATGATAAATGCCATTTTATCGGCTTTCTCTAATATCGGGTGACGCTATTACTTAATCAATCGTTCCATCGCGTTTGCTTTAATATCTTCTCAAATCTATACAAGGCTTAGTTCCAGGAATATCTTACTGCTTAAAAGCGAAATTTGCCTGTTAGGCTTCAACATCTAACTCAACACTATAACAGGCAATTTGTTTTTATCGGGAAAAATTTACAATTTAATTGCATATCTTAGGAACATAGCTTTAGTTAATGCGCCTTAGCTTTTAAGTATATTAATTATTATTTAAAAAATCGGGATGACAGGATTTGAACCTGCGGCATCCTGCTCCCAAAGCAGGCGCGCTACCAAGCTGCGCTACATCCCGTTTCGACTTATCTGCTTTTTGTGGTTTGGTTTTATCCTATCAAAGCGATCGCGCTTTACCAAAAGCATTAAGATAACTATATCACATCAGACCGCTTATGCCTAATCTTTTTTATCCTTTGCCAAAGAATAGATTACATTTTCACACTGATAAGCTGATGCGCGTCTAAACTATATAAACACTTTTGATGTCGTTAACTGCTGACTGATGACTGTTGACGGGTTTTCAGTCATCAGGTAAATGTACAATATTATTTGCGTAACAGCTTAAAGGTTTTTTGCCGACTTAGTTTTACAAGAGAGATACTTGCACCTTCGTCGGCAGAAAAAAGCAAAACCACATCAAAATAAGGGACTTCCAACTAAAAAAATATTCCATTGGTACTATTAACTGTTGATCGTTGCCGGTTCACAGTCAACAGTCAACGACCTCAAGCGGAATAATTTATTTTTTGGAGTTCCCTAATAGATTTTCACTATTTCACCTGATTTTATTGTGTAAATCGGGTTTTATTTTGATTAAGCGCTAGTGAGGATACCAGAACATGCCTTTAATGCCTTCCGGATCAGCCATAAACCCCATAGTTCGGTAGAAATCTACAACATGGGGGTCAGCGAAGAGAGTGACATTACTAATTTCTTCACTTCTAAGTTTTTTGAGAACGTATTTCATCAGTGCCTTGCCCAGTCCTTGACTTTGAAAGTCTGGGTGAACCACGACATCCCAAATAGTGGCATTAAACGCGTGATCTGAGGTAGCACGGGCAAAACCAATGAGCCGCTTTTGGTTTCCTCTCACCTGCCACATTGAGGCGACGAGAAAACTATGCTCAATAGCTTTTTTCACTTTTCTTAGAGGACGACGCGACCAACCAACTGCATCACAGAGTTCTTCTAGCTCATACAGGTCAATGTCTCGCTCCGTACTGAAGACGATGCGAGTCTCCTTTGAAGAAGCTTCGCTAAGGCTGCTGGAGTTGGAGTTGCCCGCAGCATCGGCTCTATATTCTTCAAAGGGGTTTGTCCTACTAGGCGCTACAGATTCAGGAGTACTAAACCAAGTTTTCCAAAAACCCATGCCAACGTGGTTCGGGTAGTATAACTGAATTGGTTTCCACTCTCAGGAGTGTTGATTCACGTCTAACATAGCTACCCCATTTACTACCCTTTACACTCAAATTTTTTCGGTTGTTTTCGGGATTTGCAATGGTAAGAGCCAGTTAGGGCGTGTTTCACACCAATCATTTTCAACTTTAGCATTTTGTTGTAGAGGCTAGGAGAAATTCACCAAAAGGGTAAGGATATAAGGGAACTCCAAAAAATAAATTATTCCACTTAAAGTCGTTGACTGTTGACTGTTGACTGAAAACTCATGAACCGTCAACGGTCAACAGTGAACAATAGCAATGGAATATTTTTTTACTTGGAAGTCCCTAAATACAGCAGTTTTCTTTTGCATGAAGTACGAAGCTGCGGGTTTTGAGGCAGGAGGTCTGAATATCTGATGCGTAAGCCTTGCATTTTGTACCTCGCTGAAAAAGCAAACTGCTGTAATTCAAAATTCAAAATGGAAAAACCTAATCCTGGCAATTGCTCGTATAGAGCTTAAATGCACGTTAGCTTAGGAGTGAATTGCATCCAATAAATTGAGTATTTGAGAAAATTCTTCCCCAATCCCCAGTCTCTAACATTTAGCCCCTAGTCCCCAAGTGATGAAAGCAAGCGAGTCTTACCCTTAACAATGGCTTCTGGTTTAAAATCTTCGACACTGGAACTCCTAAAACGCTTTAACCGAGCGTTTCCCCAGTTTTATGAGCAATTCGTCAGCAGTGAGATTCAACTGCAAAATTTGCGGCTAGCCTACCGTCTCTATAAAACTAGACGCGCTGTTATTGAACTGAAACCTGAAGGTAGCAAAAGTGCCCTGCATTTTGCTTACCGCAACCAGTCTTTTCTTCTCAGCGATATTTTTGGTGTACTAGCAGCTTATGGGTTGACTATTCACGGTCTGAGTCTATACGGTCAGATCCGTCCGCCAATGTTAGTTTTTATTAAACTGTTGGTATCTCGTGGTAGTAAAGCCTTGACCGAGAAAACCGCAGAAAATGTCTGTCGTGCTATTCGTGAAGCTTTAGGAGGTCGGTTTGAGGTAGAAGAGATGCTGGCAGTAGAATTTAATCTTGATACTGGCTTAGAGCAGGTACAAACTGAATTCTATGTCGATCCGGTTTTTCATCTCCCTGCCCTAATGATTGAAGCCGATAATCAACCAGGATTATTCTACAAAGTTATGTACGCCATCTGGCAGGAAGACCTGCTGGTAGTCAATGCAAATTTACTAGTTTGGCGCGGACGTACACGGCTAATTCTCTACTTGTTAGGGCCAAATGAAAGTCTTATTCCTGAATATCTGGGTCACAAAATTGCTGAAGGGGTGCGACAGAGGTTGCTGGATAAATGAAAACACTCCTCACCGAATTTTAGATTTTAAATTTGGGATTTTGGATTTAAAAATTCAAAATCCCAAATTTAATATTCAGAGCAACTGCCTTTAGGTCTGTGGTCAATCTAAAATCTAAAATCCAAAATCCAAAATCCAAAATTGTTTGACTCCAAACTCTTCACACTCCGTATTTAGTGGCACCCGCCCTTCAGGGTACGATATAAATATGGCAACTATCGAAATCTTGGGCGTTCCACACGCATACGAGCTAACGGCTCCCACTTCCTGCCCCCACGCTTTAGTATTTATCCACGGTTGGCTCAATAGCCGTGGATATTGGCAACCTGTGATTTCCCGCCTATCAGATGATTTGCAGTGCCTTTCCTATGATTTGCGGGGTTTTGGTGAATCCCAGTCTCATGTAAAAACCGATTTTAGTCGGGCAGAAATGTCTTTGAGCCTAACGCCCATCTCCAGTAGTGCGCTTGGCTCAACAATCGATTCTCTTTATACTCCTGTTGCCTATGCTCAGGATTTAGCAATTCTCCTGAAACAGTTGAATATTAAGAGTGCTTGGCTCATAGGTCACTCTTTGGGAGGTACGATCGCTCTTTGGGGAGCAGATCAAATACCTGAGTGTGTTAAGGGAGTGATCTGTATCAACGCTGGCGGTGGTATTTATCTCAAAGAAGCCTTTGAGCAGTTTCGCTCGGCGGGTCAGAAATTTTTGCAAGTTCGCCCGCGCTGGCTGTCTCAAGTACCTTTGATTGATTTGCTGTTTACCAGAGCCAGTGTCGCTCGTCCTTTGGAACGCCATTGGGCACGTCAGCGGGTAATAGATTTTGTTGTGGCTGACCCAGAAGCGGCTCTGGGAAGTCTGTTAGACTCTACAACCGAAGAAGAAATCAATCGTTTACCTGAACTAGTATCCCAATTGAAGCAGCCAGTTTATTTTTTGGCTGGTGCCGAAGATAAGGTTATGGAACCTAAGTACGTGCGTCATTTAGCTAGCTTTCACAGACTGTTCCAATATTGTGGTGACAATGTTCTGGAAATTCCTGATTGCGGACACCTGGCTATGTTGGAACAGCCGGATGCAGTGGCTGAACACATTCGAGCAATAGTCATTAGTCATTAGTCATTGGTCATTGGTCATTGGTCATTGGTCATGGGGAATAGGGCATTGTGGGCATAGGGCATTGGGCATAGGGAATAGGGCATAGGGCACTTGTACTGAGCGTTGCCGTTGGCGCAGCCTCTCGTAGAAAAGTATTGGGCATGGGGCATTAGAGCAAACAGAAAGTTCTTCTCTCCTGACAAATGACAAATGACAAATGACAAATGACAAATGACAAATGACTACTCAATAGGTTGATACAACTTCATGACCTGGGTAAGGGCTAACCTAGACTCAACGCCTAGTGTGAGGGGGGATATATGACCACGAGATAGATGTTCGGCGGCGGCACAGCCGATCATGGCGGCGTTATCGGTACAAAATTTTAGAGGTGGGAATAGGACGCGTAGGTGATGTTCAACGGCGGCGGCTTGGAGGTTTTTTCTCAAGCCGCTATTGGCTGCTACACCGCCACCAATTGCAATTGTGTCTAGACCATAGTCTAGGGCACAGGCGATCGCTCTTTTAGTTAGCGATCGCGCGACGGTTTCCTGAAAGCTAGCTGCTACATCTGCCACTGGTACTTGTCCACCATCTTTCTCTAATTGCTGCACTAAACGCAATACAGCCGTTTTTAACCCACTAAAACTTGCATCATAACGATGGAATCCCCCACCAGGTAAAGAAACTTTTCCTTCTGGTAGAGCAAAGGCTTGGGGATTTCCCTGTTGTGCCAACTTGTCAATTATTGGGCCACCCGGATAACCCAACTTTAACAATCGCGCCACTTTATCAAAGGCTTCACCCGCAGCATCATCACGAGTTTGTCCTAGCGTTTCGTACATACCACAATCTTTGACAAAAATCAAGCTTGTATGTCCGCCAGAAACTAATAAACTCAAGAAAGGGGGGTTTAAACTTGGTTCGCTCAAATAAGTTGCGTAAATGTGACCTTCAAGGTGATGAACTCCCAAAAATGGTTTGTTGTGTACCATCGCCAGGGTTTTGGCAGCAGTTAACCCTACTAACAGCGCTCCTACGAGTCCAGGGGCAGAAGTGGCGGCTATTGCGTCAATTTTCTCCCAGTTTAGTTGGGCTTGCTCTAAGGCTTGAGCGATCGCAACATTTATCGTTTCCAAGTGTTCACGAGACGCTACTTCTGGCACTACCCCGCCATACTGCTGATGGACTGGAATTTGCGAGGCTACAATACTACTGCAAACTTTACGATTGTTAACAATTGCGACTGCTGTTTCATCACAACTGGTTTCTATTGCTAAAACGGTTGTCATTGGGAGTGGGGAGTGGGGAGTAGGGAGTAGGGAGTAGGGAGTAGGGAGTAGGGAGTAGGGAGTAGGGAGTAGCACAAACAAAATCTTGCTTGTTTACTACCGTACAATGAAAATTCTTATACTCAGCACTCCATAACTACCCTACTACAATCAATTATTATCCTCAGCATTCCCTATTCCCCACTCCCCACTCCCCACTCCCCACTCCCCATTCCTCACTCATCTTGGTTGAGAAGCTTTAACTTTTATTTACTTAAACTTTACTCGGTTCCCACCGAAGAGTATGATGACTTCCTAGTTATGCAAATAAACAACTGTACAAGCCGCTTCGTTTTGTACATAAAACTTTTTGTTTTGTAGTAAAAGGAAACAACTCTATGCGACGATTGTTTGCTTTGATTTTAGCGATTTGTCTTTGGTTCAATTTTGCCTCCCCAGCAAAAGCTTTAGGGGCTAATTTGACACCGTGCAGTGACAATCCCGCTTTTCAACAGCTAGCTGCTAATGCCCGTAATACCACCGCCGATCCCGAATCTGGGAGAAAGCGGTTTGAGCGTTATTCTCAAGAGTTATGCGGGCCTGAGGGTTATCCTCATTTAATTGTTGATGGCCGTCTAGATCATGCTGGTGACTTTTTGATCCCCAGCATTCTGTTTCTATATATTGCTGGTTGGATTGGCTGGGTAGGTCGTGCCTATCTACAAGCAGTCAAAAAAGAGCCGAACCCTGAACTAAAAGAAGTCCAAATCGATCTTGGTTTGGCATTACCCATAATAGCGTCAGGCTTTACTTGGCCAGTAGCAGCACTTCAAGAGTTTCTGTCTGGAAAATTAACAGCCAAGGATACGGAAATTCCTATTTCCCCACGCTAAATCAGCTTAACTAATTGTTTTGGAGACTAAATTCATGGCAGACAATGAGAACCAATCATCCTATTTGGTTAAGTTTCTTACTACAGCGCCAGTGGCAGCCACTTTATGGCTGTTCGTCACAGCAGGGATCTTGATTGAATTCAACCGCTTTTTCCCCGATCTACTTTTCCACCCACTGCCATAAGTGGAAAATAGGATTTAGGACAGTTGAATGAATGTCTTATTTTTTGCCTAATATTATGTAGTTGATGTATTCTGCTTAAATAGCCGGAATTATCACGAAAATACGCAGCAAAAATAGTTTTTTGAAACTCGTGATTCTGTTTACAGATCGCGAGTTTCACTGTTTTAAAAATAGCTAAATTAATTTTTCTAAACTTATTAAGCAAAAGCCATCTTTAGCTACAATTATTATTAATATAAAAATGCCACCATTTTAATTTAGAGGCGAACATAAAAATATGGCACAAGCAGTAGATGCATCAAAAAATCTCCCTAGCGATCCCAGAAATCGGGAAGTTGTTTTTCCTGCATTCCGCGATCAGCAACTGGGCAACCTAGAAACGCCGATTAATGCTTCTCCCTTGAGCAAGTGGTTCATTAATAACTTGCCAGCTTATCGTCCTGGTATAACTCCTTCCAGACGCGGGCTAGAAGTTGGTATGGCTCATGGTTACTGGATATTTGGCCCCTTTGCCAAATTGGGCCCACTGCGAGATACAGATAATGCAAACTTAGCTGGATTATTGGCAGCCTTTGGCTTGATTGTTCTTTTTACGGCGGGCTTATCCCTCTATGCGAATAGCAATCCACCCAAAGCACTTGCTAGTGTTACTGTACCCAACCCTCCAGTAGATGCTTTTAATTCTAAAGAAAGCTGGAACAATTTTGCCAGTTCTTTCTTAATTGGTGGTATTGGTGGTGCAGTAGTTGCTTACTTTTTGACTAGCAATTTGGGAGTAATTCAAGGTTTATTTGGTTAATTTAGAAATGAGGAGTTAGGAGTTTAAATTCCTAACTCCGTACAGACGCGATTAATCGCGTCTCTGCAAACTTATTTAAACAAAACCGTTTCAATTTCATTTAAAGCAGTTTCAAAATCGTCATTAACGATTTGAATATCAAATTCATCTGCGGCTTGAATTTCTTCTTGGGCGCGAAGTAGACGACGGGCGATCGCTTCTTCAGAGTCTTGGGCGCGATCGCGTATTCGTTTCTCTAATTCATCAAAAGAAGGCGGTAAGATAAAAATGCTGAGGGCACTAGGAAAGGAAGCACGAATTTGTCTTGCCCCTTCTAGCTCAATTTCTAGCACTACCAACTTGCCAAAGTGAATTTGATTAAGCACAGCTTCACGGGGAGTGCCATAATAGTTCCCAGCAAATTCTGCCCATTCTAAAAATTCACCTTCAGCAACTAATTGTTCAAACTTAGTGCGGCTGATAAAGTAATAATTTTCGCCATCTATTTCTCCTGGACGGGGAGAACGAGTTGTCACGGATAAGGAATAATATAATTCCGGATGACGCTCTAGGAGCGATCGCATTAAAGTGCCTTTACCGACCCCACTGGGGCCAGTTAAGATAATCAACCTGCCTAAATCTAAGCGTTCTTCGGTAGTAGCAATACTCTGGATGGGTAAAACTGGCATCATCCCCTCAACCTGTGAATCATTCAATAGATATTATTCATTAGTCTTGTGTTCCTGGCCAAGTCCACTAGTACCGCTTTGCGTAATTCGTAATTCGTAATTCGTAATTCGTAATTCGTAATTCGTAATTCGTAATTACTGTTCCGTAAGGGTTTTAGACATTTCAAATGGGTGGCTTATTTACGCCGCGCTGTACTAGTGACTAAAGAATTTGTAGCAAGGGTGACAGAAAACTTGTCTAATTCACATGGTACTACCGATACGGTGCAAATAAAAATGAGATTGTTAATCCACTCTTAATCAATTATCTACAGTTTGATGTTCGCGGGAAATCACAAAGCGATTCGCTACCGTTTCCGGCTGAATCGCTGACAGAATTACGTGGCTGGAATCGGTGATAATTACAGCCCTAGTCCGCCGACCGTAAGTTGCATCAATCAGTTGACCCCTGTCCCGTGCATCGGTAATAATCCGCTTAATCGGGGCAGACTCTGGACTGACAATGGCAACTACTCGATTGGCAGACACTATGTTACCAAAACCGATATTGATTAACTGAATCTCCATAAAAAAAATGACGCCAAACGCGGTTTGAGAAGCTTGAAGTAAACTTATTTACATGTTATCGCCAAAAAACAGGAGTCACAACGATTAAATTCAAGCCAGCCTTCGTTTTTAAATAATGTCTGCTTTTTTTCGCTATTTATCAGTTATTTTTCCTCAATATCCTCCCATAGATACAGGCATAATTACATTGATACAAGCTAGTTGGGTGATGTACCTTATCAATAAATAAATGGTGGTAAATAATCCACATCTAAAATTTGCTCAATGCTATAAGGGCAAGTTTGTGGAAAACAATTCAATCCACTTTTCTTTTTTGCTTGTCGTAGCGCATCAATGTAGACTTCTTCAAGCACGGTGAGCAGATAGTTGTAGAGGTTTTTAGATTTGGTTAATTTCCTAAGTTCCACCCGAAAATTATCAATTTCCACTTCCCAATGATTTTTACATTCAGGAAGACTCCAATGTTGATACAAAAGCAGATGTTTGAGAAGTTGCAGTAGATAACTTTCGACCTTGTGTTTCTGTTCATTACCCAATCTTTCAATCTCCTCAATCAAATGATCCCAATCAAGATGCTCTAAATCTCGTTCTTGCAGTTGTTTCAACGTAGTTTCTAACCACAAGTGATAATCCTGTTCATAAATAATTTGAGTGAGTATTTTAGACATTATTTAATATTCTCCTAATTTACGAAGATTTGGAATTAGGTTTTATTGACCAAAGAGGGTTTTGCTGAGAGAAAGATTTTGATATTCCCTGCCTTCATGGTTACAGACCAAATAAATTTATTTATGTTCAAAGTAAAAATATTTATTTCAAGACGCAAAGCACGTTCGCCTTTAGCGTCTTATAGACAGAAATAATGTGTCCAAGTTTTCAGCAGTCCTAAAATGGGGTTCTTTCCCCTGCCCCTTTTCCTCTTCTTTGACGTACACTTCCAGCTTGACAATCGCGTAACCAAGTTTTAATTCCTTGGGCAACAGTGCCGTTACTACTATCGCGTGGCGGAGATACTGGCTGCTGTCCTGAATAGGAACCAATTTGAGAAAACATCATTACTAAACGCCAACCAATTTTAGTTTTAGTCAACAATACCCAGTGGAATTCCTGCAATTCTACCGCTTTCTTTCCTATGTATTGCCGCTCTAAAGTAGTAAAGAAAACTTGCTCAACTCCTGATGCAGAACTTTTAGAAGCGTCTGCACTATATTCTTCAAGGTTAAGGGGCAGAGGAATAAACTCAGGTCTTCCTGCTATTAGAATATAACTGTAAACATCACTGCTTCTGCTGAGGCGGCGGGCGCGTTGACTAGCGCGATTAGTATAACTAGGTAAATCTTGCAGTAGCTGTATAGTTAATGTTTCTAAATTTTGCTCAGAACACAAAGACTTCACCCCACCGTTGACATTTTCCTTTTCTGCTAGCGCAAAAGGTTTAGGGGTGAAGTTTATCGAGAACGCTGGGTAAGCAAGGCTATTTGATACTAAAACCCAGAAGCCACAAGCTAAAAGCCAACTATAATTTTTCTTTTTGAGCGCTACACCCTGCACCCGATCCCCCGGCTTCTTACTGACTTTTAGCTTCATGCCACCGTGGTTAACTCCTCAGAAATCTTCTTCCAGGCTAACTCCGGCTCAGTAGCAGTAGTAATGGGACGCCCAATCACTAGATAATCTGCACCAGCAATGATTGCTTGTGCTGGGGTGAGCGATCGCTTTTGATCGCCAATATCAGCCCAAGTTGGTCTAACCCCCGGACAAACTAGCAAAAAGTCATCTCCACAAGTTTGCCGCAGTTGTGCTGCCTCTTGAGGCGAACAAACTGCCCCATCCAATCCCGCCTCTTGAGCCAGCAGTGCCATTTCTAGGGCGTATTCTGGTAATTCTAGGGGAATCTTTAAATCAAACGCCAGTTGTCTAGCAGAAATACTCGTTAATAAAGTAATGGCAATTAATTTAGGCGGTTTTACACCTGCTTGGGCTGCCCCTTCTTGTGCCCCTTCTGTTGCAGCTTTCAGAGCTTCAATACCACATGATGCATGAATTGTCAATAAATCTACCCCGTAACGAGCAGCACTAAGACTTGCACCAGCGACTGTGTTCGGGATATCGTGAAACTTTAAATCTAGGAAGATGCGCTTTTCTTTGGACTTTAGCACTTCTAGAATTTTTGGGCCAGTGCTGGTAAACAACTCTAAGCCAACTTTCCACCAAACCACTTGCGGGAGTTGATCTATAAGAGCGATCGCACTTTGTTCATCCGCCACATCCAAAGCCACAATAACTCGTTTTTCTACCTGTTCCCTATTCCCCATTCCCTACTCCCCACTCCCCATTTAAGGCACTAATCGCACAAACTTATTTTTCCCAACTTGTAAAACCTTACCTTGTAACTGGGCGGCTTGTGCAAAAGTAGCATCAACATCGGTAATGCGATCGCCATCTAAGCGCACTCCACCTTCTTGAATTTTTCGCTTTCCTTCACCTGTACTTTTGCATAAGCCAGTGACATTGAGAATATACGCTAACTTAGCGGGATGCGATACCTCAGCTAGAGAGAATTCTGGAACTGCACCTTCCTTTCCACCACTTTGGGCAGCTTCTTTAGCCTCTTGGGCTGCTTGTTCGCCGTGGTACTGTTTGACAACTTCCCATGCTAAAAGTGTCTGGCGATCGCGGGGATTTTCTGGCAGTTGATCCAAAGGTAAATCTGTCAACAGTTCAAAATACTCCTCCAGCAGATTATCTGGAACTCCTTGTAACTTTTGATATTTTTGCCCCGGATGTTCCGACAACCCAATATAATTACCTAAAGACTTGGACATTTTTTGCACCCCATCCGTGCCAATCAAAATCGGCATTAGCATCCCAAACTGTGGCTCTTGACCAAAATGGCGTTGCAAATCTCTGCCTACAGCAATGTTAAATTTTTGATCAGTTCCTCCCAATTCCACATCTGCCTCAACTGCAACGGAATCAAAACCTTGCATTAACGGGTACAGGAACTCATGGATAAAAATTGGATTCTCTTTTTTATAGCGATCGGCAAATCCTTCTTTCGCCAACATCTGCCCCACCGTCATCGTGGAGAGTAACTCCAAAATTTTCTCTAAGTTGAGCTTAGAGAGCCATTCGGAGTTATAACGTACCTCTAATCTTCCTGGTGTGTCAAAATCCAAGATAGGACGTACTTGGTCAAGATAAGTCTGAGCATTTTGGGCTACATCTGCTTCTGTAAGCTGACGGCGCACTTCAGATTTACCTGTCGGATCGCCAATACGTGCGGTAAAATCGCCAATAATCAGAACTGCTATATGTCCCGCATCTTGAAACGCTCGCAGTTTCCGTACTGGTATGCTATGACCAAGATGAATATCAGTACCTGTAGGATCAATACCCAATTTGATCCTCAAAGGTTGGTTTGTAGTTACCAAGCGCTTTTCTAGAGTTTCACTGTTAACATCAGTTGGTTGTGGGAAAACTTCTACCACACCACGACGCAGCCAAGCAAAATCTTGCGTCATACTAGAAAATCCACTGTTAGCTATGTTTTGCACACTAGAAGTTAAGTTGGTTGTAAACACTTGCAATTTATCCGCTTTCTCATCTGCCAAACTACTATAATTGCAAAAAATTAACCGCCTTGCTTCGTCCAATCAATTACAGTTAAATTTACAAGTGAGGAAGTGAAATCGCCGTGTCGTCTTCTAGGACTTTTGAAGATAAACAGCCACAACGTCGGGCTTCATCAGGTTTTGAGTTTTTAAAAGGAGTCGGTCAGGTAGCTGGCGGTACTCTCCTCTCAATGACCATGCTGGCAAGTTCCATTGTAGCCGGAGGACTGGTTGGTTTAGCCATTAGTTTCCGCAATTTGCCAGATGTAAGACAGCTACGTAACTTCTTTCCCTCAGAAACAACTTACATTTATGACGTTAAGGGTAAACTTTTAACGAGTATCCACGGGGAAGCCAACCGGGAAGTCGTACCCCTGGATAGAATTTCCCCGAATTTAAAACGGGCAGTATTAGCAAGTGAAGATAGCCACTTCTACGATCACCACGGTATCAACCCTACTGGTGTTGGCCGTGCTGTCGTAGTTAACGCTGTAGCCGGTGGAGTCAAAGAGGGTGGCTCTACTGTTACTATGCAATTGGTAAAAAACCTATTTTTATCTCGCAAGCGTGCCTTTACCCGCAAGTTAGCGGAGGGGGTGCTGGCAATTCGGTTAGAGCAAATTCTCACTAAAGACCAAATTTTAGAAATGTACCTCAATCAAGTTTATTGGGGTCATAACAATTATGGTGTACAAACGGCAGCCCGCAGTTACTTTAATAAGTCAGCAGAATATTTAAGCTTGGGTGAGTCAGCAATGATGGCCGGTTTGATTCAAGCACCAGAAGAATTCAGCCCGTTTGCGAGTATAAAGCTGGCAAAACAGAAACAAAAAGAAGTGCTGGGACGGATGCTGGAATTAAACTGGATCAACCAGTCAGAGTACGACAATGCCCTTAAGCAAGAAATCAAACTTGGTAGAATCAAATCCTTTCAAGGCAGTGCCCTACCTTATGTAACCAATACCGTAGCGCAGGAGTTAGCTAAAAAGTTTGGACGTGAGACACTACTCAAAGGTGGTATGCGGGTGCAAACTACAGTTGATGCCAGCTTCCAAATCATGGCAGAAGAAACTGTCAGCAAGTGGCATAAATCACTGCTTGGGCAGGGATTATCTAAGAATCAAATTGCCTTGGTAGCAATTGACCCCCGGACGCATTTTATCAAAGCACTGGTGGGTGGTGTAGATCCTAAGACCAGTGAATTCAATCGTGCAACTCAATCTCAACGTCAGCCTGGATCTTCCTTTAAACCGTTTGTATATTATACTGCTTTTGCTACTGGTAAGTATGGGCCAGACTCAACGGTGGTAGATTCCCCAGTCAGTTATCGAGATGGTAGCGGTTGGTACTTTCCCAGAAATTATGATGGGGGTTTTAGCGGAGCTATGCCAATCCGCACAGCTTTAGCCCAGTCACGTAACATTCCTGTGATCAAGATTGGTAAGGCTGTGGGGATGAATAGAGTCATAGAAACCTGCCGCACCTTGGGCATTATGAGTCCGATGGAACCTGTTAGCTCTCTGCCTCTGGGTGCAATTGGTGTTACTCCCTTGGAAATGGCTAGTGCCTATGCTACCTTTGCTAATTATGGCTGGCAGTCCCCACCCACTGTAATTGCCCGTGTCACCGATAGTAGTGGTAACGTGTTATTAGATAACACCCCTAAACCTCAGCGAGTTTTAGACCCTTGGGCATCGGCAGCCATTATCGATGTGATGCGAACGGTAGTTACTAATGGTACTGGTAAAGGTGCTGCCATAGCTCGTCCAAGTGCTGGGAAGACAGGTACAACTTCCTCAGAAAAGGATATTTGGTATGTTGGCACTGTGCCACAACTAACTACTGCTGTTTGGGTAGGGAGGGACGACAACAGACAATTAGCTAGCCGTGCTACGGGTGGCGGTATGGTTGCTCCCATCTGGAAAGATTTTATGGAGAAGGCACTTAAGAATGTACCAGTGGAAAACTTCAAACCACCTTCCCAGTTTTCTCGCCCCAAATCACAATAGTTTGAGATTTTGGATTTTGGATTGGCAATTAATCCAAAATCTAAAATTTACTAAGCCTGTTTTTCTAGCTCGGCTTTCATCCGTTCTAATGTGAGGTGCATTTGGTCAAACATTTGTTGCGGGGTGACACCGAATTGACCTAATTGCGTTTTCAGTTGTTCTACAGTCATTTGTGCCATAAAATCTTCTGATAGCTCGAAGCGCTTCATAAAGATGCGATACCGATCTATCATGGCTTCCATTTGCTCTATAAACAGCTTTTTGCCATCGCGGTCAAATTTGCCGTAGTTATTACCAAGCTTGATTAGTGCTTGATAATCCTCAAACAGCTGTTTTGCTTCTTGCTGAATTATCTCAGAATCGAAGAATCCCATATTGCTTATATATATTAAACTGAATGTCCAGACTCAGCAGCTTAATAGTTTTACTTCTATTATTATTTTAGTCTAGGAGAGTAATATAGTAACGAAGCTTCGGTTTTAGTACGGTTTGTTACCGAAATTTCAACACTTGACTGAACTACCTTTCCTCTGAGGAAACCGACTTAATAAAGCCGCAATACTTATAGCTGTAACCATTGATTTAGGATTGGTGTTTTTACCAGATTGAATTTTCACTTCGGGAGCGTATTTCAAAGCTAGTGAATTTTGTGGATTCAGTTTTAATGCTTGATGGATGTAAACCCTAGCCATCCCGATAAATTTCTGTTTGAGATGTACCAAACCTAATAAGGCATAATAATCGCTGTTATTTGGCTCTAATTTGATAGCATCACGCAATTCTTGCACGGCTAGGGGCAATTTGGCTAGCCTGACGTACTCAATAGCTCGCTGGTAGTGACGTTGAGCGTAGTTTGTCAAAACTGGTTTGACATCAGTTTTTTCATCTAATGTCCATTCAGCTGGCTTAACTTCTACCTCAGGGGTGGTGCTAACAGCTTTTTGGGTTAATAGCAGGTCTGGTTTATGCAACCGTAAGTATACTAAATTCAGTGTACTAATTTGTTGCGTCACCTGATAAAACTGATTTAATGATTTATATTGATCTTCTGCATAGCAGGCGATCGCTTCTTCGTAAAACAATTCTGCTTGGGGTGTAGACATTTCCATAATTTTCTGAGCTATGGCACTTTGAGAAGACAAAGGCTTCTGCTCTAAATCTCTTGCAAGCGATCGCAGCATAGCGATCGCCATCAAGCGCTTATCTCGATGTTTCAGTTGTTCATAAGCTGGATTAATTAAATGGCTAAATATTGCCGTTGCTAATTCTTTGTCTGGATTGCAGTTTTTGGCATGGCGATCGGGATGTAGCAGCTTTGCTAAAGCGTGATAGCGTTTAAAAATCTGGCGATCGTCAGCAATTACAGAAATTCCTAGCACAGCGCAAGGATCACAAAGCTGTTGAAGCCATTTTGGTGGTAGGAAGGTCTGTGACATAGTAGTAATTAAGCTGTTAAAAACTTAAAATTAGCATCAAAGCTCAATGCATAATCATGTGAAACTTACTCAAATTTCTGCAAATACTAAATTATGTCTGGGATTTCCCATCTAAAAATCTGAAGGGCAAGGCAAGATAGTTGACTGTCTGATTGTCGGAACTCTGGTATTGGTATATTTATTAAAAATATGTTGACTAAGCGCAAAAGTCGAAGTGTTGCTGCTGTTTTAGCTTTTTCTGGCACGCTGACAATTTCAGGATTACATAAATTCTATCTGGGACAGCCGTTGTGGGGCGTTTTGTATGTGTTGCTTTCCTGGACACCAATCCCCAAGGTAGCTAGTGCCATTGAGGGAGTTTGGTATTTAGCCCAAGATGAAGAAGTTTTTGATCGTAATTTTAATCTAGGTAAGTCAGCAACAAGAAACTCACAAAAGGTGAGTAATCAGGTAGGAGCGATCGCTGAGGCAATGCGTGAATTGGATGCTTTGCGCCAGGATGGGCTAATTTCAGAGTATGAATTTGAGCAAAAGCGCCGCCAATTGCTAGACCAGATTTCTTAAGGTAAGCAACAATCATGAATAACTGGCTACCTTTGAACCCCAGGCTGCAAAAACTCCGTGCCAAGCTCCTCAACGATCCTTACTATCGCCTAGAATCTGGGGAAGAAATTCAGCTAGCGGCCAAATTAGGTATTCGCATTGATGCTAATCAAGCGACTGTAGATGATTGGTTACGCTTACCAGGTTTGTCAATTCACCAAGCGCGATCGCTTGTAGAACTTTCGCGTTCTGGTGTTAAATTTTACTGTATTGAAGACATAGCTGCGGCTTTGGCTGTACCAGCGCCGCGCCTGGAACCATTAAAGCCTCTGCTGAATTTTATTTATTACGATCACGAATCTTTAGAAAGTCCGGCCCATTTAATCAATCCAAATACAGCAACGGTTGAAAATTTAGCTCAAATTCCATTTATAGATTTGTCTCTAGCGCAAGCAGTGATTCAAAATCGGCAATCAGCCGGGCCTTATCGTAACCTGGCTGATTTCCAACGGCGCTTGGAGTTAACTGGTGATGCGATCGCTCAACTGATGTATTATTTAAGGTTTTAAGTTAAAAGTTTTAAAATATAGGGTTTTTGGTTTGTATGCAATATATTTTCACCTCTCTCCTCTTAGGAGAGAGGCTTTGAATCTTACTCCCCAACGCTAGTAAAGAAGGGGTTGGGGTTAAATCTATATAACTCCTAACTATTTAAATAAACCCAATGCGATCAAGAGGCCAAAAGCGAAACGCTGCTCGACCAATGACATTTTTTCTGGGTAAAAAGCCCCAATAACGAGAGTCATTACTATCGTTGCGGTTATCCCCCATGACAAAAAACTCATCTTCTGGAACTTTTACTGGCCGATATGGCTGATTTGGCGGTTCAGCGATGTAGTCTTCTGCCAAAGGTTGACCATTGAGATAGACTTTGCCAGAAGCAACACTAATTACCTCACCAGGCTGGCCAATAACCCGCTTGATGAAGGCTTGGTCTTTGGGATATCCTCGACGTTGTAGTTCTGCGGGTGGCTGAAAAACAATAATATCCCCAGTTATAGGAGGGTGAAAATGGTAGGAGATTTTTTCAACTACCAAGCGATCGCCTGTATGTAAGGTAGGCAGCATCGAATCAGAAGGTATATAGCGGGGTTCGGCGATAAAAGTCCTGATGAGAAATGCCAAACATAATGCGATCGCAATTAAAATCAGATTTTCTTGCCAACTACGCCATACTTTTAACGACGCACGCTCTTCTTTTGCATCACTTTCGTGAGGAACCATAAAAGTTTCTAGCCAGTTTAAAAAGTGGGACAAATACCTTGATTATTTTGACTCAAAAGGTATACTTGTAAACAATAATGGTTCTGCATAAACCCACACAGATATTAAATAATACAGTTATCGCGTCTACCAGAGATAAGCAAAAGTGCTGTAAATAAACTATGACCTGTCTAAGGCAATATAAGCTGATGATTAGAATTTTTAGATAATTAAAAATCTTAATTCTAATTGCTGCAATTATAAGGCAAGTTATGAGATAATTTTCACTTTTGCTTCTTACTGCTAAAAAAGCAGTTACCGATTGGTAGAGCGATACAGCCAGTCGGTTTTTTCTTTGAATATAAAATTGGTCGTTAAGTGGCAAATATGGCGTACCTATTACAGACATTAGTCCTAACGTACCAAAACTTTCGTACAGTGCGTTATACCATTTCAATTTAATAATAATGATACAAAGATACAAATACGTTGATAGGGGGGTGGCATTGCCCATTAGTGTCAACTTAAGGTGAAAGGTAGTAGACGATTTAAAAGATTGTCTTGTCAAGAGCCTCTGGCTGGAAACGAGTTTTTAAAGCATAAGACCGAACACCTAGTGAATCTTGGGTTTCACGTTGCTCAACTTAACCTATGCTTAATGCATCATTTTAGCTGTGCCACGCCACTACGTATATTTCAAAAATTTCCCATATTCTTAATTTTACGTCAACTAGTTCTACTGGACTGATACTTTTGTATACATAGATACTCTATAATTGCACTCCTAACAGCTTGGCTATAAAGATGTGAATAAGTTACGTAATTATACTGTGACAGCATATACTATATTGTACTATTAATAATATATAAATCTCTTTTAATTTCAAGAAGGAGATTAACAGACAAAAACCTACTAGTAATTTAGACTTAAGTATCAGCATCAAAAACAGAGTTAAGCTGCTGATAAAATCATTTTTGCTGAATGATTTAAAAGTATCTAGATTAACGAATAAATGCCCCTTGGCAACGAGAAACTATACTTAATCAATTTTCGTCTGTCTATTTCATAGAAAGTTCGAGACAAGATTCTGTCAGTTAAAAATTTAACTTTTTCTTAAAAAGGAAGCAATAGCAATAGGCAGTAAGATATATCTTATCAAGAATAGAGCTAATAGTTGATTAGACTCTTTTTTGAAAGATACTCCACCCCTTGTAAGTAGTTTTGTATGTTAATCAAATAATTTCCTCAGCTACAAATTATACAGCTTTCCTGTCAGAAGTCTTGTTATATAAAACTTCAGCCCGCGAAAAATACAAATTGTAGACCCGACAGTTGAGCTACATCTTTTGTAGCTACATCTTTATTTACAAAGCTATAAAACTTGAAAAGATAATGCTGCCTTAGTAGTGAAGTGAAAGACAGAAACTAATTCAGAACTCCGATAAGGAGGATTTTGGGGTGTCATTAATTATCCGATTGCGCTCCTTCTTAGAACTAGCGTTAAGAATGTGGAAGTTCAGACCTTGCCTTTTATAAATAGATTGACATTAAACAGTACCTAGTATTGTATAAACGTTCGTCCAAATCTAGAGCATCTAGATTTCAGTTAAAGCTGTATAGTCTGTTTTGTCGATTGTGAATTTCCGTTATTTCCATTCCAATTTTCAGAGTTACCAGAAAGCAGCTGGTATCTAAGATATCTAAAAAAATGTGCTATAACGTACCGTCATAACGTGGTTGATGGTTCGATCTTTGAAGGAGCTATGAGGTGGAAAACAATAAGTCGTTTCTGTGGCCAGAAGGAATATTAATTGCACTGCTTGCCTTATGTGGTGTTTTTAGCCTTGCTTTCATGATGCTTCTAAGACCAAATCCTTCGGAGGCTCAAAGTACACAGAGTATAAATGTAAAGGATGTAGCTGCAAACGTAGGAACTCAGCAGCGGATTGAAAAATTAAAGGCGGCAATGCTTACAAGTTGGCAGCAAGAAGCACAAACAAAAGGACTATCCTACGCTATACCATCACGTTTTCAAGGGGCAATAGTTAAAGCGGCAAAACTCACCAAGGAGGAAAAAGTAATTGCTCTCACCTTTGATGATGGGCCTTGGCCTCAGACCACAGGGCAAGTACTAGATATTCTTAAGTCAAATAATATCAAAGGGACGTTTTTTGTGGTTGGGCAGAACCTAAAAAATTATCCAGAGTTAGGAAAGCAGATTGTTGTTCAAGGTCACGTCATTGCCAACCATACTTGGCATCACTGGTATCACTCTTTTAATCCACAAGCAGCTGCTTTTGAAATTGACCGCACAACAGATCTAATTTATCAAATTACAGGTGCTAAAACAAATCTATTCAGACCGCCTGGTGGCATCCTACACAATGGATTAGCTGCTTATGCTAAAGGCCAAAAATATACTGTGGTGATGTGGTCTGCTGACTCCACAGACTACAAGTTACCAACTGTACCAAAGTTGATCAATAACGTGATTAGAGATTCTAAACCTGGTGGTATTGTCCTAATGCATGATGGTGGTGGGAACCGTTCCAGGACTGTGCAAGCTTTACCAGAAATTATTAGCAACTTTAGAAAGCAAGGCTATCGCTTTGTTACTATTCCAGAACTTTTAGAAATAGAAGATGCAGACCAAAAGCTGCTTGCTAACAAAAAGTAATTATTAATTATGGGCAATTAGTCAATCGTAATTGGCTAAAAACTAAAATTATATTTTTTGCTTAGAATGCCTTATTTCTGATTGAAGTTTAGACGTGTACAACACGGCGAAAAGAACATATCATTTAAAATGGCGCAAGAAGCTCGGAATACAATTATTTTGACTTTTGACTTTTGACTTCCGCCTTGTAGTACTAGTCAGGAGTGCAAAACTAAAGAACAAATCAACTTAAAACTTGATGAATAATCTTGGCAATTCAAATGACGGTTTAACCCAGTAATGGAGAGGCAATAACTGTCCAAGTTGCCATATATGTTCCAGCGTACTTATTGGAATAGTTAGTAGTGCTATCGGGAACAAACCAGTCAGGAGTTTTCTTCTGCTCTCTAACTTTTTTGTCCAAGCCAATTTGTAGGGAAATATTCTCGTAAACAATTTTTGCGTTTACAACTTTCAGCAATTTTTCTAGCAACTTTTGTAGCCATTCTGCCCGAACATAAAGATTATGGGATGGATGGTCGCCATAAGCAAAAGGTACAATAAGCACCAAATATCCTTTCTCGCTTATTAGTTTGTCCAAACAGAATTGAACGAGTTCTTGATCGTCCTTTTGTTCTAGTGTTTCCTTATCGACATTGTGAAATAGCAAGCCGCCTAGGACGACGGCATCAAATTTTTGATTTTCTGAAGCCAATTCTGGCAGTGCTACCGATAAATCTTTAGCAGCAAACTTCTGGTTTGGGTATAGCTTTGAACAGTACTGAATCGCAGCTTCACTGTGATCTATCCCAAAGTAGTCACATCGCTCAGGTAGATATTTATTCAAAGCCGCATTGCCACATCCTAAATCTAACAAAGAGAATGAACTTTGCTTAAAAGCTTCATTGAGATACCAAACTGATGGTGTGTATCGAGTAGTATTTTCAGAAGATTCAAAGTATGAATAATAATCATCTTGAAAACGTTCTTCTTCAGAAGTTTTGCGATCAGGAGCTTGCTCTTCTATAAGCATTTTTATAGACTAATCCTACTTGTTATTAAATACTTATATAGAAGTTTACCAGCATTTAGGTAATGGCTTCTATACCCAATTAGGTAGATTTCAGGACAGTGT
Organism: Nostoc sp. CHAB 5834; assembly: GCA_020829485.1. The sequence goes on from JAIVFU010000003.1 coordinate 121,917, forward strand.
TGATATCGACTTTATTACCTAGACTTACGCAATAAGGTAGATGCTGCATGGGCTTGCCGCAGGCTATCGCAGAGGGCACAGAGAAATCAGAGTTTGAGAGATATTTTGCGTAAGTCCCAGCTCAGTCACTTTTGTTGCCTAGTTGTGAATCATTTAGTGATATTCCCCCTTAAAAAGGGGGAATATTTTGCTCTCTACAGTCTTTTGAGGGGTAAATTCAGCTGACTGTTTTAGGTGTCTAAACGGGAGAATGGCTTAAGGCATAGTAGGAGAACAGTTACAGTTACTAATGACTGCTTACTAAACTGAACTCAGTTGTTTTTTCAGGATCAGCTTCGGGACTATTAGCTTCAGAAGGTGGAACTAACTGCCAGAATTTTGGCAAAAATTCTTCCCAGTTTTGCAGAATTTTATTCGCCTTTGGTGAACCAGTGCGTTCCGCATGAGTTTTGATTAACTCTTGCAGTTGTTTTGCACCTGCTTCTGTAATCACCCGTTGGATTTTGACAATTTCCGGGTTGACTAACTCACGGAATGAGTCGTTTTCATCTAAGAAGTATGCCAGTCCACCAGTCATTCCAGCTGCTACGTTACGTCCTACTTTGCCGAGGACAACAATCACACCACCAGTCATGTATTCACAGCAGTGATCCCCAGCGCCTTCAATCACTGCTATGGCTTTGGAGTTTCTTACAGCAAAACGCTCTCCTGCTAAACCGTTGGCAAATAACATCCCACCAGTAGCACCATAGAGGCACGTATTGCCAACTATCACGTTTTGTGATGCGTCATAGGTAGCATCAGTTGGAGGTTTGATGATGATTTCACCACCATGCATCCCCTTACCTACGTAGTCGTTTGCCTCTCCTTTCAGCGTCAGAATTATACCAGGGAGGTTGAACGCACCAAAGCTTTGGCCAACACTACCTGTAAAGTTGAGATTAATTTGTCCTTCAAAGTCGCTATCACCGTATTGAGAAGCGATCGCTCCCGCTAATCTTGTGCCTACTGTTCTGTCAGTATTGACAATAGGGTAAGTCTTGGTGACAGTGGACTGATCCCTAATGGCAGCCTGAATTTCGGGATCGGCAAGCATCTTGTCATCTAAAACTACGCCGTTGCTGTGGACTTCTTCATGCAGCAACCAACTACGATTGTCTCTGGTATCTGGTAGCTTCAGTAAACAGTCCAGGTTGAGCGATCGCGTTTTGGTGAGTTTTGCCTCTGGGCGCAGTTTCAACAAATCTGCACGTCCAATGATTTCTGACAAAGAACGGTAGCCAAGTCGTGCTAACAAACTACGCACTTCTTCGGCGATGAAGTAGAAGAAGTTAACAACCTGTTCCGGTATTCCCGTAAACCGCTTGCGGAGTTCTTCTTTTTGAGTAGCAACACCCACAGGGCAGGTGTTCATGTGGCAAACTCGCGCCATGATACAGCCTTCAGCAATCATGGCGATGGAGCCAAAACCGAATTCTTCACCGCCCATCAATGCACCTATTACCACATCCCAGCCACTCTTGAGTCCGCCATCTACGCGCAAAATCACGCGATCGCGCAGGCTATTTTCCATCAAGACGCGATGCACTTCACTTAAACCCAATTCCCACGGTGAACCCGCGTGTTTAATCGAACTTAGTGGCGATGCACCTGTACCACCATCATGTCCAGAAATCTGGATAATATCAGCGTTTGCTTTGGCTACACCAGCTGCGATCGTGCCAATGCCAACTTCTGCAACTAGCTTCACCGACACCTTGGCTTTGGGATTAATTTGGTGCAGATCAAAAATCAGTTGCGCTAAGTCTTCAATCGAATAAATATCGTGGTGGGGTGGTGGTGAAATCAGCGTGACACCTGGCTTCGAGCGCCTTAACATCGCAATGTATTGGCTTACCTTGGGGCCTGGTAGCTGTCCACCTTCTCCAGGTTTAGCACCTTGGGCAATTTTGATTTCAATTTGTTTGGCGTTGACTAGGTACTCTGGTGTAACACCAAAGCGTCCTGATGCAACTTGCTTGATGGCACTATATGCTTTATCACCATTCCGCAATCCTTTTAAATGAGGTAGGGTTGGCGAATGACCAGACTCGTCTACATCATCTAGAACTGTATAGCGGACTGGATCTTCGCCGCCTTCTCCAGAGTTAGATTTACCGCCAATGCGGTTCATAGCGATCGCTAAAGTTTCATGAGCTTCTCTTGACAAAGCGCCTAAAGACATGCCACCTGTGCAGAAACGTTTGACAATTTCAGTTACCGACTCTACTTCTTCTATAGGAATTGAGGTGCGTTGCTTGCCGCCGTAGGCATCGCCTTGGAAGTCTAGCAAGTCCCGCAAGGCTGTTACTGGCCTACCTTGGAGGTGCTTTTTGTAAACTTCGTAGTGGTCGTAGTTTTTGCCATCTAAAGCCTTATGCAGCGCCTTAACCATTTCTGGGCTATTCATGTGGTATTCGCCGCCCGGACGGTACTGCACAAAGCCCAGGTTTTGTAACTTATTGGTCGTCAGTTCTGGGAAAGCTTTGCTGTGGAAGGAAAGCACTTCATCAGCCAGTTCCCTAACACTCAAACCACCGATGCGGGAAGTCGTACCACGGAATCCCAGTTCGATTAAATCTCCACCGATGCCAATAGCTTCAAAGATTTGGGCTGCTTGATAGCTGGAGAGCAGAGAAATTCCCATCTTGGAGAGAATTTTTAGCAAACCTGACTCTACTGCTTTGCGATAGTTTCCTAAAGCTTGTTCTAGGGTGAGGGTGGGAATTTTTTGCACACCCATTAACTTTTGAGTTTTAGGATCAGACCACCAATCACGCACCGTATCTAAAGCCATATACGGACAAACTGCACCAGCACCGTAGCCAATGAGACAAGCAAAGTGATGAGTACTCCAGCATTGAGCAGTATTGACAATCAGGGATGTTTTCATTCGCAACCCTTCCCGAATCAGGTGATGATGTACAGCACCCACTGCTAACAGGGGAGGAATATATGTATTTTCTGGGCTGATACCGTCATTTGCCTTATCGCTTAAGATTAAAATCTTTGCACCTGCGCGGACTGATTCAGCTGCTTGTGCTTGTAAAGATTGGATTGCGGCCTTTAATCCTTCAGGGCCGGTAGCGATCGCAAATAGGGTTGACAACTCAGCCGTAGCAAATCCTGACAACTTAATTGCCTCTAATTCACCATCCGTTAACACTGGCGACTCAAGCTTCAATCTTCGAGCATATTCTGGCTTGGGTTCTAATAAGTTACCCCGTTCACCCAGTTCTACTTTCAAAGACATGACTAGCTTTTCGCGTAGGGGATCAATTGCCGGGTTCGTCACCTGAGCAAAACGCTGTTTGAAATAGTCATAAAGCAGGTGGGGTTTTGTTGACAGCACTGCTAAAGGAATATCATCCCCCATGCAGAAAGTCGGTTCTGAACCTGCGATCGCCATTGGATGAATCACCATTTCTACATCTTCTGTAGTGTAGCCAAAGGCAGTTTGCAGCTGAAGCAATGTTTGCTTGTCAATTGTCACTTGTCCTTGGTCATTTGTCATTTGTCCTTTGCCATTGCCATTTGCTAATGACGGATGACCAATGACCAATGACTTTAATTCTTGACGGTACTGTTGCAGCCATTCCCCATAAGGGTGCTGCTTGGCAATGCGCTGCTTAATCTCCCAATTCTTCAGGACTTCATGGTTTACTAAATCCACGGCAATCATTTGCCCTGGGCCGAGTCTACCTTTTTCGACAATATCGGCTTCTGGAAAGTCCACTACACCAGCTTCCGAAGCTACAACAATGTAGTCATCTTTGGTGATCAGGTAGCGAGCTGGTCTTAAGCCATTACGATCTAGTGTTGCACCAACTTTTTTCCCATCACTAAATACTAAAAGTGCTGGCCCGTCCCATGCTTCTTGCAGTCCACTATAATATTCGTAGAAATCAACAATTTCTGGATAGTTACGTAAAGAAGGCTGATTTTGGTAAGCCTCTGGAACCATAATCATTAAAGCTTCCAAAGGGCTGCGTCCAGAACACACCAGTAATTCAAAAACGTTGTCTAGGGTAGCTGAGTCGCTGTTATCAATATGAACTAATGGCTTGAGTTCCTTAATGCGATCGCTCCATACAGGATGATTCAGGCTAGCTTCTCGTGCCATCATCCAGTTGATGTTACCCAACAAAGTATTGATTTCGCCGTTGTGACCCAAAAGCCGCATTGGTTGAGCTAGTAGCCACTTAGGCATTGTGTTGGTACTAAAGCGGCGGTGATAGACAGCAAAGGCGCTTTTGTAAGCTGGATTCTTTAAATCGTCATAAAAGTCGCCCAATACGGCAGAACGCACCATGCCTTTATAGACAATTGTGCGGCTTGACAACGAGCAGATATAAAATTCTTCTGAGATGTTGGTTGCAACTTTACTAATTCGGCGGCGGGTAATGTACAACTGCCGTTCTAATTCATCGCCGCTTTTGTCAATAGAAGCTAACAAAACTTGTTCAATCTGGGGTTGATTTTCTCTTGCTTGTACCCCAAGTAAATCAGGTTGCACTGGCACAACTCGCCATCCCAGTACAATGAATTTTTCTTCAACAGCTATTTGCTCAACTGCCGCTCTAGCTTTTTGTGCTGCTTGTTGGTCTTGTGGTAGAAATATCATCCCAACAGCTATATTATTGATGGATGCAAGTTCCTTTCCACTTTCGGCAAAGTCTTGTTGGAACAACTCCCAAGGGATAGCTGTCAATACTCCAGCACCATCACCAGAATCTTGATCGGCGCTACAACCTCCCCGGTGTTCTAAGCAGGTTAAAGCAGCTAAGGCTTTTTCGACAATTTCGTGGCTGGTATGATTTTGGCGATGAGCAATAAAACCTACACCACAGGCATCTCGTTCTTCTACTAACCACTTTTGCCCCTGATAGGTATCTCTTGAGTTGATATTCGCTGTGATTTGTTGGTCTTGATTCATCGATTTATTATTCATACCCTGTTCCTGAAGTATTGAGTTACCAATTTTGCCACTACGTTATGGGAAAAAATTTCTAAGTTCAGCGATGGAAAAATATTCAAGCACCGAAATTTAGGGAAAAAAAATTTTAACTTCGGTTTTACTTTGTTAGTTCACCCGTGTTAAAATTTTCTCGTATTTTTTATGTATTTATGCGGTGTTAGACAACTTACCTCCGCCAAGACATCATTTTTGCCCTGACAGTTTCTTTTTTATATTCTGAAGCTAAGTATTTTTTCAATTTTTTTTCCAGATGCACGCTAGCTACTCATGGAGCCTATTTCGGCTCACCTGAAACAAAACTAAAACTGAACGCTGCACTATTTTTTAAAGCCAAAGCCCAGATAATTCGTAATTGATCGTGACGATCAAGAACTCACTCTAAGCAATCGCGTTGCGTTTCTTAGAGAAGCTATGCTAAAGGCTTTACGCTACGCTACCTTAATTCGTGGTTGCAATCAGTGAGGGGTTGTACCCTCCATTGTCTTGTTAACCATTGAATTAAAAATTGAGTCTGAACTGGTGTACCCTTTTAATTACGAATTACGAATTACGAATTAGTAATTATTTGATTATCCCGATCCAGCAATAAAATCAGCGTATTACAATATATACCCATTTGACAATTCCCAAATATCGTTGTTGTCTAGAGTTTTGCCGCTTCTCAGTTAGCACATGTATTACTATTAACTAGACCTTACTGAATTAGCAAAATTCAGCCAGGATTAAATATCTTAATCCAGTTTTGATAATCAAAACTACCGTGTATAGTGTGGTTAGAATTAGTGCCAGTTAAAACACTTGATTGCAGTGGCTTTAGCGTCTAAATAAATTGATTAGCGTTTAAAAGAGATAACTAGCCAATATATAGAATAGCATGTTTTTTCCAAAATAAACTCATGTTTTTTTTATATTCCCAAATAATTAGTTAGTTTATACCTTGGCTGAGAGTTTTCCAAAAAACCTAGTAAATTATGGTAAAAATGCCGAATTATTGCCAATCAGGGAATGGCGATCGCAAAGCCCTCCGTAGGCATCGCAGATTTTTCCGGGCTACTGTGTCACCAATATTTTTAATAACACTATGCTTAACTGCTACCTGTACTACTAACGCCCAATCAATACCAAAGCTGATCTCCCAGTTACCTGCACCTGCTTTAACAGGCGTAGTATCCTCTGGTAATCAAATTTCCCTCAATGGTCGTACTCTACCAGGAACTTGGTTCCAGCGACCTGGAAAAGCTGGTCAGATTACAACTCATCTGAGTGATGGGGCATTTAGGCAGTTAATTGGAGTAAATTTTTTAAACAGTAGTAACTCAGCAAGGCAACCAATACAGTGGTTTTCATCGGTGACAAAGCCACTGGTTTTATCCACCAAGCTACTAGGCGCATATCGCTATTTGGATATTAGCAATTTTGCTCAAACATCTGGATGGGAAATCCGAACCAATGGCAATATTTTGGTGATTGCTACCCCAAAAGCACAAATTACAAATATTGTTCAGAGCCAGGAACCTCCAGAGGCGAGTGCCCCTTTGCAACAGGCTCGGATTCTTGTCAATTTAGATCATCCAACTCCCTGGCAAGTTGCACAAGGGTCAATTATTAAAAAAATTGATCCATCCCTCGATCCAGACACACCAACCCCAAAATCCACTGTACCGCCAAATAGAGAGTGGACAATTACCCTGGATGGAATAGCCGATCCCCTTTTGATAGAACGCTATACCCCCCAGCCAGCAGTAGTACCAGCAACACCACCAACATTGCTGCCAAACTTGCTCAAACAATTATTACCAGTTACACCAACACAACCAATACCACCACCCCCAGCCCCTGAACCACTGATTCAACAAGTGGAGGTGGTGAAAAACCAAACTATTATTAGTCTGAGCGTTCCCTTCGGTTTATCGCCTCAAGTTAGTACTGTAGATAACCCCAATCGCCTGATTATCGATATTCGACCCGATCCCCTAGAAGAACGAGATATTACTTGGGCCCCAGGATTGCGCTGGCGACAGCATTATGTCAACTTAGGCACAGAACGCTTCCCGGTGGTTTGGTTAGAAGTTAATCCCCGTAAATTTGGGCTAATGCTGAAACCTATGTGGGCTAGTCCTAATGGGCTTGCGGGTACTGCTCCCTTAATTCAAACAGCACAACGTTACTTAGCAGTAGCTGGAATTAACGGTGGTTATTTTAACCGCAATAACAGATTGCCCTTGGGTGCGATTCGTCGGGATAATCAGTGGTTATCAGGCCCCATTCTCAACCGGGGTGCGATCGCTTGGAATGATTCTGGCCAATTTTACTTCGGTCGTCTCACCTTAGAAGAAACTTTAATCACGGCAAATGACCAGCGCCTACCAATTCTGTTCCTTAATAGCGGCTACGTCCAGAGTGGTATTGCTCGTTACACCCCAGCTTGGGGATCAACTTATACGCCCTTGACGGATAACGAAATTATTCTAGTGGTAGAGAAAGACCAAATTACTCAACAGTTACCAGGCGGCAAAGTTGGTGAAACGGCGGTTCCTATTCCCCAGGATGGCTATCTACTAACCTTACGCGCTAAGGCTGCTAGTGCTGCCTCACAGCTACCTATTGGAACCACAGTAAGTATTTCCAGTGCCACTGTTCCTACAGATTTTAGTCGTTATCCCCACATTATCGGAGCCGGGCCGCTATTAGTCCAAAACCGTCAAATTGTCCTCGATGCCAAAGGTGAAAAATTCAGCAATGCCTTTATTGCCGAAAAGGCAATTCGTAGTGGTATTTGCACAACAGCAACAGGCACATTGATGATTACTGCCACACATAATCGTGCTGGCGGTTATGGCCCTAATTTGGCAGAACATGCCCAATTGCTGCAACAGATGGGCTGTGTGGATGCCCTAAATTTAGACGGAGGTAGTTCTACCAGCCTTTACCTAGGAGGACAACTACTCGATCGCTCCCCTAGTACAGCTGCTCGTGTTCATAATGGAATTGGTATTTTCCTGAAACCACGATCATGAGGGAGTAGGAAGTAGGGAGTAGGGAATAGGGAATAGGGAGTAGGGAATAGGGAATAGGGAGTAGGGAATAGGGAGTAGGGAATAGGGAATAGGGAATAGGGAATAGGGAATAGGTAAAAAACTCAATTACCAACGAACGCTCTATTTCCCAGCACCACTCACTACTCCCCACTCCCCACTCCCCACTCCCCACTCCCCACTCCCCACTCATTTTTTAAAGTTTAGAGCAACCTGTAATTTTGCTTGATGAAGACTTGGTGTAGATGCAAGAGTTTTAGTAGTAATGATTTACACCGTCACGTTTGATTTTGCTATCTTTATCAAGGCGCGACAAAATTAATGATTTTCAACGTTGCAAGATAGCGCCAGATTTCTTATCAATAGTAAGAGTATCAACGGTTTGTTATGTCTCCAAATAAGGTAAATATGGCTCTATATCAAGAAACTACAAAGACTGAGACTCTACACATACCTTCAACTATTACATCTAAAGGCGTTGCGGCAACAGAGTTACGTCCTTGGGGTGCTTTTACAGTTTTGGAAGAAGGGCGCGGATACAAAATCAAGCGCATTGAAGTTAAGCCCGGACACCGCCTCAGTCTACAAATGCACCACCACCGCAGTGAACATTGGATTGTTGTATCTGGTACAGCGAGGGTAACTTGTGGCGAGAAAGAAGTCCTACTGAGCAATAATGAGTCAACTTATGTACCCCAATGTACATCTCATCGTTTAGAGAATCCTGGGGTGATACCCTTGGTGTTGATTGAAGTGCAAAATGGCGAATACTTGGGAGAAGATGATATTATTCGCTACCAAGATGACTATGCCCGTACCAAGGATTAAAACAATTCGCAATGGGCTTCGCTACGCTAACGCAATTCGCAATGACGCTCACGGACTCGCTAACGCAATTACGTTTTGTGACGGGGGTTTAAACCTCCGTTACAAAACACGCTGCTTCTTAGTTGCTCTTTACTTAAACCCCCAAAGTTGGTTAAAACCAAAATAACGCTATTAAAGCTCTAATCTAAAAACTCAATACATTTTTGTGCAAACCGTCTTTGCTAACCACTGCACCCCAGAAGCCCCTACCTAGTTAAGGTGGGGACTGAAGCATATTAGTGTTATAAATGTAGTAATAGCGATCGCCTTCATAGCTTTCGATGATTTGGATTCAAGAAGCTAGGATTAACCCATCTGTCTGTAAAATGAAGATGGGGTATTCAATTTCAAAAAACGAGTTCCATGATTCATCTGAGTCAAGCAGCCGCGAGCGAGATTGGGCGAATAAAGTCCAAACGACAACCAAATGTTTTGTTTCGGTTGGCAGTAAAACCAGGTGGTTGTTCTGGATTCTTTTATGAGATGTCCTTCGATGAAGCAATAAAAGTTGGCGACCAGGTTTTCAACTTGGATGAGATTCAAGTAGTCATAGATGCCGCAAGCTTAAATTACCTCAACGGTTTGAGGGTTGATTATTCAGAAGACTTAATGGGTGGTGGTTTTCGCTTCCACAACCCCCAGGCGATCGCAACCTGTGGCTGTGGTAATTCATTCTCCACAACTAGTCAATAGTCCAAAATTTAGCGATCGTTTGCCAATAACAAAGGAAAAATGATCAAGTAATTAAGGAAAAATTACAATTGACATAAAACCATAAAAAACGATATAATTAGGATTTGTTAAAACTTAGACATATAAGCAGCTTTACGCGCTGTAACTCATGCCAACAATACAGCAGCTAATACGTAACGAACGCGAACAAGCGCGTCAGAAAACCAAGTCCCCGGCTCTGAAACAATGCCCCCAACGTCGGGGAGTTTGTACCAGAGTATACACGACCACACCAAAAAAGCCTAACTCAGCTCTACGTAAAGTAGCGAGAGTCAGACTTACCTCTGGATTTGAAGTCACAGCTTATATTCCAGGTATTGGTCACAACTTACAAGAACACTCAGTTGTGATGATTCGTGGCGGTCGGGTTAAGGATCTACCAGGCGTGAGATACCACATTATCCGTGGCACCCTAGATACAGCCGGAGTCAAAGACCGCAAACAAGGGCGTTCCAAGTATGGAACCAAACGTCCGAAAGCAGCGAAAAAATAGGATTAGGCGATTAATCGCATCCAACACGATTAATCGTCTAGCTTAGAAGCGCTCAAGGACAAAAAACTATCAGAGTCTGTGTACTAAGAGCAGTTACGAAAGCTGCTCAAGTCTGTTTAAAAAAATCAAGCAAGCTACACCTACACTAAGCGAGCAAGTGTAGAAGTTCAGAAGAGAACGCTGTAACCCACAGCAGAACTATAATCTGGACATTAAAGTTTAGAATCTTGTCACGTTGAGTATTTAGTTGCAGCTAGCAAGTCAATTTTGGATTGGTCGAACCCACAAGGGGATGAGGCTTACAGACTTTTGATTTTTCCAATCCTTGTGGTCGGAACATCTACCAAAAACTCTAATCCAAAATTGGCAGTCAATAAGTCAGCCTTCCTGCAACAGTCGAAAACAAAATTGAGAAAGTCTGAGGGTTGAGTTCCACAGCTTTTAGTTTCCGGTGTCTGATAGCATATAATTTCGTTGCCAATTCCGAATTAAAGGTGAAGTATGTCTCGTCGTGGTGTTATTCAAAGGCGCCCAGTTCCGTCTGACTCCGTATATAACAGTCGCCTTGTGAGCATGATTATCAGGCGGATCATGCGTCATGGCAAGAAATCACTTGCCGCACGGATTGTTTATGATGCATTAAAAACTATTGAAGAACGCACTGGTGCTGGTGCTTTAGAAACCTTTGAAAGAGCAGTGCGAAATGCCACGCCTTTAGTAGAAGTAAAGGCTCGGCGAGTTGGTGGAGCAACCTACCAAGTACCAATGGAAGTGCGTACAGAACGGGGCACTACCCTAGCACTGCGTTGGTTAGTGCAATATTCCCGCTCCAGACCAGGCCGGACAATGGCAAGCAAACTGGCAAATGAGTTAATGGATGCTGCCAACGAAACTGGCAATGCTATTCGTAAACGCGAAGAAACGCACCGGATGGCGGAAGCTAACAAAGCATTCGCCCACTATCGTTACTAAGTAAAAAAGCGATATATCGCCCTCTAGAAGCGGTATATCGTGGATTTACAAAAAAAGACGGTTTTCCCTAAAAGTATAGAATCTTAACAAAGAGTAATATACAAGATATCATGAGGCAAAAACTATAGGAGGTAGCTGTGGCACGCACGATCCCGCTAGAGAAAGTACGCAACATTGGTATTGCGGCGCATATAGATGCGGGCAAAACAACAACAACAGAGAGAATATTATTTTACTCTGGGATAATTCATAAAATTGGCGAAGTTCATGAAGGAACTGCCGTCACAGACTGGATGGAGCAGGAGCGGGAGCGGGGAATTACCATTACTGCTGCTGCTATCAGTACCAGTTGGAAAGATCATCAAATAAACATTATCGATACTCCGGGTCACGTAGACTTCACAATTGAAGTTGAGCGTTCCATGCGCGTGTTAGATGGTGTAATCGCAGTATTTTGTTCTGTGGGCGGCGTGCAACCGCAGTCGGAGACAGTGTGGCGGCAAGCAGAACGCTACAAAGTTCCTCGGATAGCCTTTATTAACAAGATGGATCGCACCGGAGCGAACTTTTATAAGGTTCACGAGCAAATCCGCGATCGCCTGCGGGCGAATGCGATCGCCATTCAACTACCAATTGGTAGTGAAAACGACTTCCAAGGTATCGTTGACCTAGTAGGGCAACGTGCGTATATTTACGCCAATGACCAAGGTACTGATATCCAGGAAACCGATATCCCGGAAGAATTACAAGCGCAGGTAGACGAATTCCGCACCAAGCTTATAGAAGCTGCGGCAGAAACCGATGATGCTCTGATGGCTAAGTACTTCGAGGGCGAAGAACTTACAGAGCAGGAAGTTCGGACTGCCCTGCGTAAAGGCACAATTGCGGGAACGATTGTACCAGTACTTTGCGGTTCAGCATTCAAAAACAAAGGCGTGCAATTGATGCTGGATGCCGTTGTAGATTACCTGCCAGCGCCAAGTGAAGTACCGCCAATTCAAGGCTTACTGCCCAATGGCGATACTATTGAGCGGCGGGCTGATGACAACGAACCCCTAGCGGCTCTGGCATTCAAGATTATGGCTGACCCTTACGGTCGCCTGACATTTGTTCGCGTTTATTCTGGTGTCCTGAAAAAGGGCAGCTACGTTCTCAACGCTAGTAAGAATAAAAAAGAACGGATTTCCCGCTTAGTTCTAATGAAGGCAGACGATCGGCAAGATGTCGATGAACTGCGAGCGGGTGATTTAGGAGCAGCTCTGGGATTGAAAGACACCTTGACAGGTGACACCCTCTGTGATGATGGATCGCCAGTAATTCTGGAATCCCTATTCATTCCTGAGCCTGTAATCTCGGTGGCGGTTGAACCCAAAACCAAGAACGATATGGACAAGCTGTCCAAGGCTCTGCAATCTCTCTCAGAAGAAGACCCCACCTTCCGTGTCCGCGTCGATCCGGAAACAAACCAGACCGTGATCGCGGGGATGGGAGAGCTACACCTAGAAATTCTAGTAGACCGGATGTTACGAGAATTCAAGGTGGAAGCGAATGTAGGTGCCCCACAAGTAGCTTACCGAGAAACAATTCGGAAAGCTGTGAACAAAGTTGAGGGCAAATTCATCCGCCAAAGTGGTGGTAAAGGTCAATATGGTCACGTTGTGATCAATTTGGAGCCTGGAGAACCCGGTACTGGCTTTGAATTCGTTTCCAAAATTGCTGGCGGTACAGTACCTAAAGAGTACGTTGGCCCCGCAGAACAAGGAATGAAAGAAAGCTGCGAATCCGGTGTTCTAGCTGGATATCCATTGATTGACGTTAAAGCGACGCTAATTGATGGGTCATACCACGATGTAGACTCTTCAGAAATGGCTTTCAAAATCGCTGGCTCAATGGCGATGAAAGAGGCTGTGCTGAAAGCTTCACCTGTCATCTTAGAGCCTATGATGAAAGTTGAAGTTGAAGTTCCTGAAGACTATATGGGGAACGTCATTGGCGACCTCAATACCCGCCGAGGGCAGATTGAAAGCCAAAGCACCGAAAAGGGACTCGCTAAGGTAACATCTAAAGTTCCACTGGCGAGTATGTTTGGCTACGCCACTGATATCCGGTCAAAAACGCAAGGTCGGGGTACCTTCACGATGGAGTTCAGCCACTACGAAGAGGTGCCTCGCAGCGTAGCTGAAACTATCATTGCAAAAAGCAAAGGGAACGCTTAGTTAAAATAAGGAAATGAGCATTCATGGCACGCGCAAAGTTTGAAAGGAATAAACCCCACATTAATATCGGTACAGTTGGCCACGTTGACCACGGTAAAACTACCTTGACAGCAGCCATCACCATGACCTTGGCAGCTATGGGTCAGGCTGTAGCTAAGGGCTACGACCAAATTGATAATGCCCCAGAAGAAAAGGCACGGGGTATTACCATCAATACTGCTCACGTAGAGTATGAAACCGAAAGTCGGCACTATGCTCACGTAGACTGTCCAGGACACGCTGACTATGTGAAGAACATGATCACCGGTGCTGCCCAGATGGACGGAGGTATCCTCGTAGTTGCTGCTACCGATGGCCCTATGCCCCAAACCCGCGAACACATCCTGTTGGCAAAACAGGTAGGCGTTCCCAGTCTGGTTGTCTTCTTGAACAAAGAAGATTTGATGGATGACCCAGAACTCTTGGAACTAGTAGAACTAGAACTTAGAGAACTGTTAAGCAGCTATGATTTCCCTGGCGATGATATCCCCATCGTCAAAGGCTCTGGTCTGCAAGCTCTCGAAGTAATGACTAAGAATCCTAAGACCCAACGCGGTGAAAATCCTTGGGTAGACAAAATCTACGAATTGATGGATGCTGTAGATTCTTACATCCCCACTCCTGAGCGGGATGTTGATAAACCCTTCCTGATGGCTGTAGAAGACGTTTTCTCAATTACAGGTCGTGGTACTGTCGCCACCGGTCGGATTGAGCGGGGTATAGTCAAAGTTGGCGATAACGTTGAACTAGTGGGTATCAGAGATACTCGCGCTACTACCGTAACTGGTATTGAGATGTTCAAGAAGAGTCTCGACCAAGGTATGGCTGGGGATAACGCTGGCGTACTACTCCGGGGTATCCAGAAGGCTGATATTGAACGGGGTATGGTTATCGCCAAACCTGGTTCAATTAAACCTCACAATGAATTTGAAGGTGAGGTGTATGTCTTAACAGAAAAAGAAGGTGGTCGTAAGACTCCATTTTTCGCTGGCTACCGTCCCCAGTTCTACGTGCGGACAACTGATGTAACTGGTACTATCAAAGCCTACACCTCCGATGATGGCAAAGAAGTAGAAATGGTGATGCCAGGCGATCGCATCAAAATGACAGTAGAATTGATCAACGCGATCGCTATTGAACAAGGAATGCGCTTCGCTATCCGCGAAGGTGGCCGCACCATCGGTGCTGGTGTCGTCTCTAAAATCATCAAGTAGCACCTTTTCGCTCATAACAAAGGAGCAGAGATGGTCTTTATTGTGCCTCTCTGCTCCTTTCTCTTCCTTTTTAATTAAAGGGAGTAGGGAATAGGGAGTTGGGAGTAGGGAATAGGAGAAGCCAAGCAATTTTCTCTCCCTTAATCCCCACTCCCCACTCCCCACTCCCCATTCCCCTAATTACGCAGAACCTGGAAAATTAAAGATGGCAACTCTACAGCAGCAGAAAATTAGAATTCGCTTACAAGCTTTTGACCGACGCTTATTAGACACATCTTGCGAGAAGATTGTAGATACAGCTAACCGCACCAATGCTACAGCCGTAGGCCCAATTCCTTTACCAACAAAACGCCGGATCTATTGTGTACTGCGATCGCCTCACGTAGATAAAGACTCACGGGAACACTTTGAAACCCGTACTCATCGCCGGATTATTGATATTTACCAGCCCTCTTCTAAGACTATTGATGCGCTGATGAAATTGGATCTACCATCGGGTGTAGATATTGAAGTCAAACTTTAATTTGGTCATTAGTCATTGGTCATTTGTCATTGGGAAAGGACAAAGGACGAAGGACAAAAGACAAATGACATTAGTATGAATTTTTACATTGCCCTGAAGAAATATATCTCAGGGCTTTTATTTAGCTAGGAAACAAATGATAGAATGTAGATAAAGTACGGGAAAAGCAGAGAAAAAGAAATTTTAAAGATTAAGTTTATACCAAGATAACAATGACATCATCTTCTAAAATTGCAGTTCGTGAACTACCTCTGTTCCCGTTACCCGAAGTAGTTCTGTTTCCTACCAGACCATTACCTCTGCACATCTTTGAATTTCGCTACAGAATCATGATGAACACGATTTTGGAGAGCGATCGCAGGTTCGGTGTTTTGATGGTCGATCCTGTTAAAGGTACAATTGCAAACACTGGTTGCTGTGCGGAAATCGTTCATCACCAACGGCTGCCAGATGATCGCATCAAGATGTTGACTTTAGGGCAGCAAAGATTTCGAGTATTAGAGTATGTTCGTGAAAAACCATACCGCGTTGGCTTAGTAGAGTGGATTGAAGACCAAGCACCGGCTAAAGATTTGCGACCTTTATCAACTGAGGTAGAACAACTACTGCGAGATGTTGTGCGTCTATCAGCCAAATTAACCGAACAAAATATCGAACTGCCAGAAGATTTGCCTGACCTACCAACAGAGTTATCTTATTGGGTAGCGAGTAATCTTTATGGTGTCGCCGCAGAGCAGCAGTTATTGCTAGAAATGCAAGATACTGCAACTCGTCTAGAGCGGGAAGCAGAAATTTTAACCTCTACTCGGAATCACTTGGCAGCTCGCGCTGTTCTTAAAGACACATTTAATGAAAAGTGATGAGTTAGGAGTAGAGACGCGATTAATCGCGTCTGTACAGGAGTGAGGAGTTAGGAACAAATAACAAAAAATAAAAGATTGGCAACTTATAATTTATATTCCTTACCTGATAATTAATAACTGATAACTCTTAACTCCTAACTCCTAACTTATAAAGTAACAGCGCTGATCGGCAAAATATTGTAAGCGCCAAGAATTTTTAAAATTTCTGTGTGCATAGTTAATTCTGCTAAAGCAGATTGCATTTGTGCTTCCTTGACATCCGCTTCCAAATCCATGAAAAACAAGTATTCGCCTAGCGATCGCTTCGTCGGACGAGATTCAATCCGGCTGAGGTTAATTCCTAGTTGAGCAAATATTTGCAAAGGTTTGAGCAATGCTCCGGGTGTGTTGGCAGGCATACTAAAAGCCAGTGATGTGTGACTGTTAGGCATTTTTGATACCTGATATTCAGCGTCTGCTTCACCCTGACTTACTACCCAAAAACGAGTACAGTTTTCTGGATAGTCGTTGATGCCACTAGCAAGCATCGGCAGATTGTAGAGTTGAGCTGCTCTACTAGAAGCGATCGCTGCTGTTGTTGTCTCTTGCTCCAATCGCTGTAGTGCTTCGGTTGTAGAATTGCTGGGAATAATCTGTACAGTCGGGAGAAACCGCTCTAACCATCCCTGACATTGTGCCAAAGCTTGCGGGTGAGAGTAAACAGTTTTAATTTTATCTAAGCTAGACGCGCAAGAAATTAAAGTATGGACAATGGGTAATATCAAAGCCAATTGAATTCGCAAACTGTCTAACTGCCAAAGTGTATCCAGTGTTGTGGTAACACTGCCTTCAATAGAATTTTCCACTGGCACAACAGCCAAGTGGGCTTTACCATCAGCAACGGCGTGTAGTGACTGGGAGATGGTGGCATAGGGAGATAACGTAGCTTCAACTCCCGTATTTTTAGTTAGCCAATTGACATAAAAAACAGCTGCTTGCTCTGCATAAGTGCCGGGAGGCCCTAAATGTGCGATCGATAAAGTCATACCTTTAGCCTTGAGTTGCAAGTTTAATGCGTAAACAGAGATTATGATATTTTGGTTTTGGCAAATATATTTAACATCTACTCTTACAAAATACTGTTATCTTTCAAATTTACGCACTAAACAAATAGACCGAAATATGTATCCAGGAATTTTGTTGCTAAATTCCTGTGAAAATTTAAGAGCAATTATATTGGTTTCTCACCTAACTTCAATGCATACTATAGTTTTTGTGTCAAGAATGAAATTTTACTTTATATTTATTGAACTAAAGATAGTAATAATCGTACCAACTTTTTGCTAAGAAAGTATAGCTGATAAGCAACAATCATTTTTATGGTCAACAAATTTTGTAGTTTTCTAATAATCAGATTTAATTTATTAAAAAATATTAAAATTAAGAAACAGATATTTTTATCCGCTCATGGCTACCCGGTTTACTGCCTCCCAATCGGTTGAAATCGCTGTTCCAGAGCAGCCTATTCCCATTCAGCACTACTTGCGCCAGCCTCAACGTCTGGTTAAGGCTTTGGCTGACAACAGTAGAATTGAGCAGCTTTCTGAGGAAGTATTTCGTTTGAAAATGCGTCCGTTAACTTTTATGTCATTGAGTATTCAACCTACTGTAGACATGAGAGTTTGGGCAGAATCAAATGGAATAATTAATTTGCGATCGCTAGGCTGTGAAATCCTGGGCTTCGAGTATATTAATCAGCGCTTTGCTCTCAATTTAAAAGGGCATTTGTCTCCCAAAGAGTTAAGCACTGGCACTCGTCTGCAAGGAAGGGCTGATTTAGAAGTGCTGGTGGATTTACCACCGCCATTTTGTTTCACTCCCAAGCCGATTTTAGAAGCTACTGGCAATGCTTTGCTCAAAAGCGTGCTGTTATCAGTCAAGCAACGTTTATTAAATCAACTTTTGGCGGATTATCGCTACTGGGTGATATCACAAACCAAAGATAGAGGACTTAGCGGTAACAGTACTGAATTGCCAATCCTGAATGCTGAGTAATTATTTAATCACTCTGCGTTCAGTATTTTGATTTGGCAAGGACGAAAAGACTGACGATGTAAGGGCGAGGGCCCATATTGTTGCAGAGCCAGCAAATGCTGCTGGCTACCATAACCCTTATTACACTCCAGACTGTACATAGGGTATTTTAATGCTAGACGCATTACCAGATCGTCACGCCAAACCTTGGCAACAATACTAGCAGAGGCAATGGCGAGCGATCGCTCATCCCCTTTAATTATTGTTTGTTGCGGCAATAGTAAGTCTTTGATTAACTGATTACCATCAACCAGACAGAGTGCAGGCTGTACCTTTAACTTCAGCACAGCCCGCTTCATTGCTAACAGCGTCGCTTGCAAAATATTTATCTTGTCAATTTCGGCAGTAGAAGCAAACCCAATTTTGCAGTCTATAGCCAGCCCACAAATTTGCTGCGCTAGCTGAGTTCTACGAGAACTAGATAACTTTTTACTGTCTTTGATTTTAGCTGCCATCAGTATTGGCAAAGCATGATCTGGTAGGATCACTGCTGCCGCCACCACAGGGCCAAATAGAGCGCCTCGCCCTACTTCATCCACACCTGCAACCAACCCTGGAATCCCTAACAAGGTAGAAAACTCCAGCCAATTGGATTGTTCCAAGGGCGTTGGCGACGTTTCTACCATAAAGCAAATTAATTATCCTCGATCGCTGAGGAACGACGGCGACGGCGACGGCTAGCAGTAGCGTCGCTGTTCGCATCACTTTCATCTTCGTTGGCGGAAGCTTTGGCAGACAAGCTACCCCTTGGGCTAGCAGTCAACTCAGATGGTTCAGTTGTCTCTTCTATCAAAGGTTTTGGTTCTGGCTCAATAACTTTTGGTATTGGTAGCTTGCTTGGGATTATTTCAGGTGTTGCTTTTTGGACAATAGTTGATTCTGAGGGTGATTCAGTTGGAGTCGTTGGCTGTTGACCAGGCTGAATCACGTTAATAATCACAGACTTGGTATTTTTAATCTCTTGGTCTAACTTCACCAAGGGAGATATTCCCATCAAAGCAAAGATATCCTGTTCCTGGAGGCTCATTTCTACAGTTCTAATCTCCGGTGGTTCTACCACTGGTTTGATTGGCTCTGCCTTGATAATTTTAGCGCGTTCTCCAGTCCGATCTATAGTCCGATCTATAGTCCGATCTACTACAGTGCGCTCTACTCTTTCACTCCAACCTGGTTTACCAAGGGTGGGTGAGGGGATCTCTGGTGCAATTCCTAGTTCGGGTTCAACATCAAGGTCTAAGTCTGGCTCGTTTACAAAAGCCAGTGGATTGGCTACAACCCTAGCTTCATCTTTTCCGTTTAACCCATTAATGGCAATTCGACTGCGGCGAGTGCGGGTACGACGCTTATTATCATTAAGGTCTTGATAACTAGGATGATTAATCAGATTTAAATTAGCGGATTCTAGGTCGCCCTCAAATACTTCTGAAAATCCATCGTAGGTTTCCCGTGGTTCTGGGATGCGGGCAGCAGGCTGACGTGGTTCTCGGTGAGGCAGGGGTACAAAACGCTCACGTTCACGCTCTGGGGTTTCTGCTGGTATTGGTAATCGGTTTTCGATTTCTCCAGGCAGACGCACAGTATGTCCTAAACCGCCACAGGTGGGACAAGTTTCACCAAACAATTCGTAAATGTTTTGACCTTGGCGTTTGCGGGTCAGTTCTACTAAACCCAGTTCGGTTAATTGGGCAATCTGCGGACGAGCTTTGTCTGCTTTGAGTGCTTTATTAAAGTGTTCGAGAACTTGCAGTTGATCGCGTCGTGATTCCATATCAATAAAATCAACGACGATCACCCCGGCGATATTCCGCAGACGCAACTGGCGAGCAATTTCTGTTGCAGATTCGCAGTTTGTCCACAAAACTGTTTCTCTAGCTGTTGCCGATCGCGTGAAGGAACCTGAGTTAACATCAATTACGGTTAATGCTTCTGTCGGCTCAATGATGATGTAGCCTCCAGAAGGTAGGTCTACTCTCGGTTTGAGGGCTTCTCGAATGGCGGCGCTGATGCGGAAATATTCTAAAATTGGAGAGCGATCGCGGTGATGGTCAATTAACAATCCCTGCGGTGTTTGACCTCCGCTCCAGTTCTGTAAGTACTGCTTCACGCGCTTCAAACCAGTACTGGAATCCACAACAATACGATTTACATCCGCGCCGTACATATCTCGCAATACGCGCTGAATGAAGTCATCGTCCCGGTTGAGTAGTGCTGGGGCACGGGTGGAATGGGCTTCCTGCTGAATGGCTTCCCATTGCTTTTGCAGCAATTCCAAATCTTCCATAATCGCTTCTTCAGGTTTGCCTTCTGCTTCTGTACGCACAAGCAAACCCATTCCCGCCGGTTTGACCAAAATTGCTAGTGCCCGCAAGCGGTTGCGCTCACTTTCACTTTTAATCCGTCGGGATAAATTTACACCTCTACCATAAGGCATCAGTACTACGTAGCGTCCGGGTAAAGTAATGTTACCCGTAAGTCGGGGGCCTTTTGTCCCCGTTGGCTCTTTCATTACTTGCACCAAAACTTTCTGCTGTGGTGCTAGTAGTTCTGTAATTGCTGCTGCGGTACGCTTTAGCTTCAGTGGCCCTAAGTCGGTGACGTGAATAAAACCGTTGCGCTCTGGGTCGCCAATATTGACAAAAGCCGCATCTATCCCAGGCAATACGTTTTCTACTACTCCTAAGTAGATATCACCTATTTGGTGATGACCCGTAGCAACAACTAGTTCCTGTATTTGATCTTCAGAAAAGACAGCAGCAATTTGGTGCTGCTCCGCGATGATAATTTGTTTTGGCATTCAATTTCCTCAAAATTGTCAGCACCAATAGGTCTGGAGGTTTCTTATACCTTTGTTGCCCCTGCAACCCTCAAAAGGTGCTACTGATAATAAAAATCGCAAACCTGAGCTTCTAAATTAAATAGCTATTGGCGCTCTTAAGAGCATTTTTACGGCGGATTATTCCAGAACGGCTGCATGTTTAAGCAATTAAATCAACCATCCGTGGTTGATTTGTGATGCAATACCCTCAATAAAGAGAGTTCTGAGTTTAAAAGTTCTGAATCCTGAGTGAGTTTTTAACTCAGGAAGCTTTATTTGAGAGTAACCTACTGATGTCGTTAAGAAAAAGAAACTATTTCTATTTTCCATTCCCCGGATTTCTCCTTAGGGTTATACTTAGCAACGCCAGCTGCTACCCTACTTTAAGGCGCGTTTTGCGCGTCTGGTGAACGTCTGCAAATCCGGACTAACCGAGAGCAGTTGTTTAACCTACGGGAACGCCAAAGGCGAACAACTCTAGAAAAGTAGCTCACTAGCTCTTTGGCACTACTGGGGATTAAACATTCAGCAGCTGTTTAAAAAGCATGGATTTAGAGAATCTAAGCGAGCCTGCTGTTAGTTACTGATTCACAAGGTAGCTATAGAGAGAGTGTGTGTTCTTTAATCTGCCTCAGTTTGTCTGGGATAAAATCCTAGAATTTGCACTTCTTCTATCTTTGCTTTCGCCCCCTGAACACCAGGGTAGTGAACCAGCTAAATTCAATGCAGCGCCAGAAAATTTCTCTTCACCCCATTCTAACGCAACCTTGCTAAAAATCAATTCCAACGATATGGCCACTTTAGGACAACTACTAGCAAGCTGCCCTACAGGGATTATACCCCTAAAATTAGCCGATTGCGGTGGATGTGCAGGAGTTGGAATTCTCCACTAGCCACCATCCCTAGCATAAACAGGATTTGTTCAGGACGCAATAGAAAACCATCTTGGCGATAGCTACCTACATAACGGATAACAGATATAGATTCTGCAATGCCTTTGTGGGTTTCTACTAATTCCAGTTCAAATAAGCGATCGCGCAGATTTATTAACTGGCTCTTGCCTGACTTTGTTGTATGCTCGTACCACAGTTCGTCTTTTGCTTTGATGGTATCAATCCATTCTTGCCATTGTATAGGTGTTACTTCTTCAAGTGCTGCTACGGTAATTAAATATTCTGCTGTTTCTAGCAGTTGAGTCGCTGCCGGAGTTTTTAAATCTATCTGCTCCACATCATATATAGGTATGTCTGTGGGCATTTCCCTAACTAACTGTTCTCGAAAAGTATCCACTCCCACTGGTACAGTTAACTCAAAATCTGCAATTTCACCACTACTAGTAGCTCCTAGAGCCAAAGCAGTTGCTACAGAAATTCGCGGCATTGGATGAAATCCACCAGTGAAAGCGATTGGTAAGCCTGCTCGCCGCACAACTCGGTCAAACAGACGGATTAAATCTAGGTGGCTTATCAAGGCCATATTACCCTGTTTCCCAAACCAAACTCGCAGTCTTTGTACCTTAGTTGTGTTGGGGACAAACTCGCCAGCGAACTTCGGAATAGCTGGTGATTCAATCACAACGTTATGGCCAAAGTCGGTTCCACATACGCCGCAGTGGGAACAACCTTCAAAAGAGCAATCGGGTACAATTGCAGCTTCTAAGGCGCGTTGCAAGTCTTCTTTGAGCCACTTTTTGTCAATTCCGGTATCAATATGATCCCAAGGGAGGGGAGTATCGAGGGAGTGGGGAGAGACGCGATTAATCGTACAAAGTGGGGAGTGGGGAGTGGGGAATTGGGTATTTTCTGCATCTGGTGATCTTGTCTGATCTTGTGCGTGAGACAAATTCCATTCGCCATTTTCGACTTGGCGGTATTTCCAGTCTAGATCGGCCCCGGCGATCGCATCTCCCCAAGCGCTAAAAGCCTGATCTAAATTTTCATACCAGGAATCCATACCTGCACCCAATTCCCAGGCACGCTGAACTACTTTGCTCAAATTGCGATCGCCTCGTCCCACAAAATCTTCCATTGCCGAAATGCGAATATCGGTAAAATTTACCTTCACTCCCTTTATTCGGCGGAATTCTTGCCGCAACAGGTTTTGTTTGCGTTTAAATTCAGTGGTAGAAACTGAGTGCCATTGGAATGGTGTATGGGGCTTGGGCGTAAAGTTAGAAATCGTCAGGTTAAAGTTCAGAGGTTTTCTGCCTTTACCCCGACATTCTCGCTGTAGCCAGCTTACTGTTTCGGCAATGCCCAAAACATCAACATCCGTCTCACCCGGCAAGCCAATCATAAAATACAGCTTGATTTTATCCCAGCCTTGCTCCCAAGCGGTTTTCACCCCCCGCAACAATTCTTCATTAGTCAAACCCTTATTCACAATGTCTCGCATTCGCTGAGTTCCAGCTTCTGGAGCAAAAGTCAGTCCGCCTTGCCGCGTACCTCCAAGGATATTGGCAATATTTTCATCAAATCTGTCTACCCGTTGGCTTGGTAGAGTTAGAGAAATGTTTTCATTTTTTAAGCGATTTTTGATTTCCATCCCCACTGCTGGTAGGGATAAATAATCAGAACAACTCAGAGATAGTAGGTAAAACTCATTGTAACCAGTTGCCCGCATCCCCTGTTCAATTGCTTCTACAACCTTATCGGGTTTTACGTCCCGTGCTGGTCGAGTTAGCATTCCTGGTTGACAGAAGCGACAGCCACGAGTGCAACCACGCCTAATCTCAATGGTCAAGCGGTCATGCACCGTTTCCACGTAGGGAACTAAGCCAATGGAATAGGCGGGTATGGGAGTTGCAACCCTTCGCAGAATTCGTTTTGGTACGTCTGGGCGACGAGGATGAACCGAGCCATCCTCTGCCATGTCGTAAAACTGGGGGACATATACACCTGGTATCTGTGCCAAATCCAGTAACAGATGTTCTCGACTCAATCCTCCTTGTTTGCCTTCTTCCAATACCAAGCCAATTTCTGGCAGCAGTTCTTCTCCATCTCCAAGGGCGATAAAGTCGAAGAAGTCAGCGTAAGGCTCAGGATTCGATGTTGCTGTTTGTCCACCAGCAAAAACCAACGGAAACTGGGACTGGAGATTCGCAAATTCTCCCCCTGCAACGCCAGCTTTTTGCCGTTCTCGCCACGTCTTAGGAATTTTAGCCAAATCCAACATTTCTAGGATATTAGTTGCACCCAGTTCGTAACTGAGGCTAAAACCTAAAATGTCGAATTCTGTGAGCGATCGCTTTGATTCTACAGCAAACAATGGCGTATTAGTTTCGCGTAGTTTGGCTGCCAGGTCTTTTCCTGGGAGGTAGGCGCGATCGCACAATTGACGCGGTTGGGCATTCAAAATGTTATAGAGAATGATGTGCCCTAAATTGGATGCACCGACTTCATATACTTCTGGATAAGTTAATACCCAGCGTATTGTTGCCGTATCCCAAGGTTTGTGTACTGCTAAACGCTCATTACCCAGGTAACGTCCTGGTTTTAAAATATCCGATGTTATTAATTTTTCAACTGCAACAGCCACTGTGCTATCTTCTAGCTACCTTAATTACAGCTACTCAAACCCAACCTTAGCATTGAATTAGGTCTTCTAACCGAGTTTACCGTTGCAACTTATAACTCCTTTACATAAGGGACTTCCAAGTAAAAAAATATTCCATTGCTATTGTTGACTGTTGACCGTTGACGGTTCACGAGTTTTCAGTCAACAGTTAACAGTCAACAGTCAACGACTTTAAGTGGAATAATTTATTTTTTGGAGTTCCCTAAAGTCCCCTTCATACCCGAAACTTGGTGCTTTTACATAAAGTTATGTTGCAGCCAACTCAACTTCACCATCCAATATTTCAAACACCCTATCGAGTTGCGTTAATTCAAAAATAATTCTAATTGACGGAGCAACAGCGCAAAGTCGGAAACCCCTTCCTAAACTAAGAGCCAGCTTATGTATAGATAACAATGCCATCAACCCAGCGCTGTCTAACGATTCTACTGCTACGAGGTCTACTACTAAGATAGAAATACCATTTTGTGCTAACGCTGTGGTCATATCTCGTTCAAATTCCAAGGCGTTTGTAGCATTCAAAAAGCCTTGGGGGCGAATAACTGCAATCTTCGGATAGTTAAGCACTGCTTGCATAGTTACATCCTATTGAGAATTATTAAAGCGTCAAGCTAAGAATTATTTGAACATAAACTCTATTTTGTTGCATCGCCCATATGTCTTACTTCTCTTTGCTGAATCTTTATTGCTTTAGTATCTCTGTTTAAAGATTGTCATAATTTAAAGTTAAAATGTGTTCATATATACTTTTTTTTTATGCTAGTTCAAAAACAATCAACTATAGACAGCCGTAGAAACGACAAATCATCAGTAAGTATGCTGATAAAACTTGCTTAGTCATAGCTAAAGCTAATTTAGCCAAGTCTTAATGGTAAGTTAAATTCCTCACTTTAGCGTTGCTGATGGCATCCGATATCCTCATAGCGAATTATTTCTTTAACTAATTAAAATATGATCTATATGACTCTTAGATCACTATTTCTGCTTAGATAGATCGGAAATAATTAGTATCATATAAACTTAGGTTATTATTTATGAGAACTAAGTACGCTATTCGTAAATTAGTAGAAAAAGCTCTTGACATTAAAAAACTAACTCCTGAGATAGAAAATGAAATCAACTCAGAATTGACGGAACTGGGTTACATTTCTGACGTTGATTACGAAGCTCTGGAATTATTAATGGCAGAGATGGATGCTGGTAGAATTCAGTTGGTTCCTAACTTGGGATATTAGAATAATTCGTAATTCGTAATGACGCTCCTGCGTCGCTAACGCTGCGCTAACGTAATTTAGTTTTGTAAAGAAATTTTATAAAAAGCTACAAAACTTGCTGATAATCTTAGCTTTCTTGACTTAAACCGCGTCTATTTTGAAACCTGTAGTTCTTCGGTGATGAAAAGGATTTGCCCTCATCCCCCAACCTATCCCCTAGATTTGGGATTCGGGGAGCCAGTATTTCAAAGTCCCTCTCCCAGATATGGGAGAAGGATTTAGGGTGAGGGCAAAAACTACGGTTCTCAACTTAGATGAGGTTTAGAACCGCCAGAATTAGTTAATGTTAATTGCTTTTGGGCATAAGGGAGAAGGAAAAGCAGGGGGAGAATAACTAATGACTAATGACCAATGACTAATGACTATTGGTAAGCTTGCCAAAGTTGGTGAATAAACTGATTGAGTTGCTGCTTGGCGGCTGAGTCAGGTTCAGTTTTTGGTTCTTTGGCTAAAACTTGACTCAAGAAGGTAATTACTTCTGTGTCTAATGCTGGCCGAAATAAATTTGCAGGCCAAAGCAGGTCAGACGCATCTCGCAAATCGGTAATTAGCGGTGATTCTTGAATGAAAGTAACCATTAATAAAGGACGCACCCAGCACAACTGGCGGGAAACTACAAATTGAATGACTTCTGCATACAGATTCCTGTCACCATGCTCTAAAGACACAATTTGTCCTGGTTGAAGAAAATTTAGGCTAATGTCCATCATTATGCAGTTTGGGCAGCGACAACGATTGTTTTGTAACTTGTTTAATTTAAAAGTGAGAATGCGCTACTTTTAAAGGAGCTTCTGTAACATTAGGGTAGCACTCTCACGACAACCATGCCTTAAGATATATGCCTCACAAGTGCCTACGCAAAAGTAATACGACCAATCCTTAGCAGCAAAGGGTTTTCTTAGCATAGTATCTGAACGGAAATACTATAGAATAGGTGAATAACTGTTAAGCGATCGCTACACAGACACTTTGTAGTAGTGAATCAACAAGAAAAGAGCAAAGAGCCGTGTCAGTTGAAACCATTGAAAAGCCTTCCACAACCCGTAAGCTCGCGCCTCGGTATCGCGTTTTGCTCCATAACGACGACTACAACTCGATGGAGCATGTTGTACAGTCATTAATAGCCACTGTGCCAAGCCTTACCCAACCCCAGGCTGTGAGCATCATGATGGAAGCCCATACTAACGGGCTAGCTTTAGTGATTACTTGCGCTCTGGAACACGCTGAGTTCTATTGCGAAACATTGATAAGTCACGGTTTAAGTAGCACGATTGAACCTGATGAATAGTCATTAGTCATTTGTCATTAGTCATTTGTCATTGGTCATTAGTCAAAATATAGAGTGTTGGCTGGTGACTTAACATTGGTATGAAAGAAAACCTTTTCCGTTTAGCTGAACGCCCTGCCCCTATTAGGCTGGGTGCTTTTATTTTGACTTTATTGTTGCTATGGTTGCCATTGGCTACACCAATATACTTACTAGTGCATGATTCAAATTTAGAAAGTATATTGACATTGGTATTGTTATATGCAGTGTTTATTTTTCTCTTGAGACTATGGGGTAAATATGTCTACCAACAGCCCCAATTTCTGCGGCATTATGGCTTAGAATTCACGCGGCAAAACGGTGTGGATTTACTGCGTGGTTTGGCTATGGGGATAATTAATATTCTGATACTTTTTGGGGTAGAAAATTTGTTGGGTTGGTTGGTGTGGCAACAACCGAAAGTTTTCTTGCTGAAAGTAATTTTAGAGGGTTTACTTGTTGGCTTAGGTATTGGATTTGCTGAGGAATTGTTATTCCGAGGCTGGTTGTTAGATGAATTACAACGAGATTACAGTCCGCGTGTAGCATTATGGACAGATGCAACTGCCTTTGCTACATTGCACTTTATTAAACCCTTGGAGGCAATTATTCATACACTGCCGCAATTTCCAGCTTTAGTACTGCTGGGGTTAACGCAAGTATGGGGAAAGCGTTGGCGGAGGGGACGCTTGGGTTTACCAATTGGTTTGCATGGTGGTTTCGTATGGGGCTACTACATTATTAATGTTGGGGAATTAGTGAAATATTCTGGTCAAGTTCCTGATTGGGTAACTGGTGTGAATAATAATCCCTTACAAGGAGTGATGGGGGTGTTGTTAATGAGTGTACTAGCTTTGTGGATACGAGGAAGGACTGAGCGATCGCGTCATATATGAAAATAAAACTATTGATGTTATCAGCTTTATACTCTTGTTTATTGTAAAAATAAACTGGGCAAAACTCAATAAAGTGAATTTTTAAAAAGCTAATTTAAGTCGTATTTTGTACCAATAAAAGCTTTATGCTTATTAAGAATTTTTCATTTTATAATATTTAAAATGTATTTGACATTCAAACAAATATAGCTGTGATGTTTTTCATAAAAATTGCCAAGGAGAAAAAACAATGATACAGCCAGTCATTTTAGAAAAATTAGAAGAACTCCCTGAGTCTCTTCAGACAGAAGTGCTTCATTACATTGAGTTTTTGATAGAGAAGCACGCTAAAAACTCTACCGAAGAAAAGCAGACAAACAAGCGTCGCGTTGCTGGAACGATGAAAGGAATGTTTGTTCTGCCATTGCCTAATGACTTTGATGAGCCGCTTCAAGATATGAAAGAATATATGGAATGAATAGATTACTATTGGATACTCATGCTTTTATCTGGTTTGTCTCGAATGATGCCACCCTGCCAGTGTTAACTAGAGAAAAAATTGAATCTGCTGAGGCTGTTTTCTTTAGTATTGCAAGTCTTTGGGAAATGGCGATTAAACTCAACATTGGAAAACTATCCCTACAGGGTGCTTTTGAAGAGATTGAACCTAAACTAATTGCTGCGGGTATAACGATTCTCTCTATTACCTTTACCGATACTGTTCAATTCCGTTATTTACCACTGCATCATCGAGATCCGTTTGATCGTATTCTGGTGGCACAGGCGATGAATCATTCCCTTGTTTTGATTAGTCGTGATTCGGCTTTTGATGCCTATAATATTCAGCGGGTTTGGTGATGAAAAAGTGGCTACGGCACGCAGCATCAAATATCCTCCCATAGAAAGCTAGCTCATTCTTCACTACGGGCTATATCGATTGCAGCTAAAAGCGGCTCTCTCCGTTTTCTTCAGCCTAATTGACTATCTTTTCGTTACTTAAGTTGTCAGAGATAAACTCCTCTAGTTCCCACTTAGTGAACCATAAATTTTTCCTAGCGGTTAAATCCATGTATCGGCTGTAATAGCTGTAATTTGGAGTGTCGATACTGACGCTCCAGCAACGTTCATTAGAGTTAGGCTTTCGAGTCGATTTGTTCCATTCAATAATGATTTCTGGATTAGCTTCACTCCAAAACTGATGCGGGCAAAGTTTTACTACTCGCTTCATTTGCGTTTCATCTCATTAATGCTTACTTAAATTGTGCGATCGCCAGAGTCAACAGTGGTTAGCAGTAGTTATTATGTGCTAACAATGTTTCACTTTAAAAGCACATTGTCAATACATTATTCATCGTAATTTGTATAAATTAACTGTTTATGAACCCCTATTCAAAACCCAGCCTCCACAACCGTACCCACCAAACACGCTTTATTCAAATTAACGCCGCTCAAATTTGCACCTTCTAACTCTGCACAGAGTAAATTCGCTCCCGTCAAATTCGCCCCTGCCAAATTCGCCCCCCGCAAGTCAGCTTCTTCCAAGTTTGCTTCACTCAACAAAGCCCCTTGTAAATCGGCGCGACTCAAATCTGCACCTTTGAGATTTGCCCCTGTCAGGTTTGCACCGCGCAAGTCAGCACCGCGCAAGTCAACGCCTTGCAAGTTCACATTCATCAAATTGGCACCACTCAAGAAAGCACCAACCAATGAGACATCACTGAGTCTGGCTCCCATCAAGTTAGCGCCACGCAAATTACTACCCCGCAAGTCAGCGCCCGTTAAATCTGCTTGCATCAGGTTCGCTCCCATCAAGTTCGCCCGCAAGTCAGTTTCTTGGAGGTTAGCCCCCATCAAATTTGCTCCCTCCAAATGCCCACCTTCGAGTTTGGAAGCAGCGAAATTAGTGCCAACAAGGGTAGCACCAGCAAGATTAATCCGGCTTAAATCCAGTCGAGAGAGTTCCTCGTCTTCTAAATTTGCCCCTGGAAGTTGTTTGAGTTTTCCTAATTTAATGGCTTCAATATTCATGTAAAGTAACTACCAATCTCCTCACTGATCTTGCTGTGGCTATCCCATTGAGAATCAAGTATCCAGATGCCGGCGCTGAATTTGGGTGTCATGATGGGTAAGTCGAGTCCCTGTTGTAAACCCATAACTAATAAAGTTAGGGTATCTACAAGTTTAGGGTCAAAGCGGTTAGATTGTTGCTGTTTGCACTCATCTAAAGCTTGAGTAAATATCTGTTCTCGGCTTTGATTTGACGATTTTCGCTCATTAACTCGCCACTGAAAGTCTGCCAATAATGCCAAAATTCTCGACTCTAAGGGAATTTCATCTCCAGCTAAACCTGCTGGTTCCCCTGTGCCATTCCACCACTCGGTTTGGTGAGTGATAATTTGGGCAACTGCTCGCAGTCGTGGCATGGTTCGCAATACTTGCGCCCCCGGTACTAAGGGACAAGTTAAAGGACAACTGGGAGCATCTTCTTGGTAGCGTGTAGCTATACCGCCACTGAGTACGCTTTCTGCTTTCTGTAACGGATCTATGCGATGTAACAAAGCCGCTAGCCGCAACCTCTTAATCTGCCATGCGGGAAGATCCAAAAGCTGGCCGATCGCTTCAGCAAGTACTACCACTTCCGCAGCTGCCATTGGATTGTTGACATCTGCCATATCCATCAGTTGCGCCATTCGCAAAAAGGCTTGGATTTCGTTAGAAACCAAGTTGCGATCTAGGGTTTGTTTCTGAAGCGCTGTAGGGATGGATAAATTATCTTGCCCAGTCTGGAGGTAATCTACTACACGCGAGACAACTGCACCTAAATTTTGGGATCTGTCCATTGACGGTACAATTTGTTGTTTATCGGCTGTGAGTTTATGCGCCAGTTCTGGGTTGTATTTTTTGATGTGAGCGATCGCTATTTCTGCTGTCTCTTGCACTAACTCTGGCTCAAATGTCCACAAGCCATAAAATTTACGCTCTAAGTCTGATGTCGGTACTCCAGTGCTGCCATAATCAGCCTCTGATAATTCTTGACAAATTACCATTGCTGTGTATTTAGGCGATAAAATAATTAAGTGCCACTCCTGAGCGACTGGATCGACTGAATCTAATGCCACTAAGTCTACATTGGGTAAAAGGCTTGTGGGATGTTCAGCAAAGCCGGATTCAGCAGCAGCCATAATGGCAATTTCGCGGCTGCGGTGGGCGATATCTGCATATCGTCCGGCTTCTTGTAGATACCATTTACCCTGTTGGAAGGCTGAGATTACTAAGGGTGTACCGTCGTCGGTTAAGATATGGTCTTCTAGAGCATGACACAGGGCAACTAAGGTATTTTTGTAGTAAACACCGAATCGAATTGGCCTGGTGGTGTGGCGATGGGCTGTTTCTAGCTTTTGTAGAATTGAACCTTCTAACATGGGATTGGGTGAAAATAACCGCAGAGGGGGAGTGAGTAGGGTAGGGGGGCAGGCGAGAGACAAGGAGATGAAATTTGCTCTTGTCTGATGGGAATTTTATCAAACAGCTGCTAACTGTTTGTCTTTTTTCTCTATTGGTGCAGAAAGTGCTGCTTCTAAGTCGGCACAACCCAGCTTTTCTTCTAAAATTTTCATGACTTCGCGTCCGAAATCGTTAGGGTTTTGTTGCCAAGCTTGCAAGCAGACTTCTCCAAAGAATGAACCAAGAGGTTCAGGATTCCAAAGGAGTTTTTTGGCTGTCCACGGCATCAAGCTCATTGGATCGTACCCTGGTTTGAGGATGCCTTCTTTGAAAGCGTATTCTTCTAAATGGGTATGGGGTTGCAATCCAATAAAGAAAATAGCAGGTTCGACTTTATCAGCACCAAAAATCCGTTCTAGTTCGCGGTGGTAGGCGATGGTTTGGCGGATAGTTTCGGGACGTTCATCAATGACGTTAAAGGAGTAGTTGACGGAAACTAAATCGTTGAAACCAGCTGCTTTTAAATCGCGGCAGTTTTGCAAAACGGTTCGCAGGTTATACCCCATCCGCATTTTTCGTACAAGTTCTTGAGAACCACTGGTAATGCCGATTTCAAAATAGTTCATCCCGGTTTTCGCCATCAAGTCGCACAACTCTGGTGTCAAATTGTCGGCTCTGATATATGCTGCCCAGTGGATATCTGTCATACCAGAATCGACGATTTTTTGCAAGAGTTCTATGGCATCGTCGATAAATTTCCTGGCTGGGATGAATTGGGCATCGGTAAACCAGAAGTTGCGAATGCCGCGATTATATAATTGGCGCATCTCAGCAACTACTTCATCTGCTGGGTTGATGCGGACTTGTTTACCTTCGACAACAGTGTAGACGCAATAGCAGCAGTTATGAGGACAACCACGCTTAGTTTGTACACCTATATAAAAGTCTTCTTCTTGCAGGTAAAAGTTAAATTCCGGCCAGATGCTTTCGATATAGTCGTAGTTACAAGCTGTTTTTTCTAGTGGAGTGGGTTGTTCGTGAATTAGCCTTTCCCGTGGTTGAGTTTCTCCCGCAACGTAACAGCGTTCATCTCGAAAATCTCTGCCACCTAAAAGTTTTTCTAGGAGGGTTTCCCCTTCACCTACAGAAATAATTGTCCCTTGGGGTAAGCTTTTACCCAACTGTTCGTAAAAGACACTAACTGCACCACCACCGACAACTACACGGGCATTAGAATTATATTTTTGGGCACGCTTTAAACCGCGTTTGATTAAGCCCTGATTCCGCCATAATTCTACATAGTAAGCGATGAAGATTCGCAAACCGCCCAATCCCCCACGTAGTTTCAATAGAGGATTCTTCGCGTAGTAAAATTCAAAGGCGTTTTGTAGTGGGTTCCCACCGCGTCCACCAACTGGGGCATAAATTTGAATATCACGCCACGAAAATACTAGCAGTGTCGGTTTAAATTCATCGATACACCGATCCAGAGCAGAATTGTAGTCTAAAGGTGGCACTGTTCCTAAATCAAAAATTCGCTGTTGAAGATTAGGAAACTGTTTATGGACATGATCGCTCAGGTAGACAACCCCAATGGGAAAGATAGGGTTACAAGGAAGGCGAACGTAAAGAATTCGATTTTCCATCATGGGTATTTTGACTTCCATCTTGCCAATCTTTGGGGAAAGCGAGATAAATTCCAGTTTTAAAGCGTGTTTTTGTTTTGGCTACTCTTAAATTTTTGACAATATTGCTTGACATTTAAGCAAATTATTGATATGCGTGAAACTTGTGTTCACAGATGTAAAAATCAATAAAATTGCTTTCCATACCAAACGCATGGCATTAAGAGAGGTTTTATGAAGACATTTTTCATATAGCTTTACGATAACATCGAGTTCATTCATTAAGCGATGATCCCAGGCTTTTAATGCTGCGATAGATGAAACACGAAAATACACTCCTGAACTAGGCTCAAGCTAAGGGGATCTTTGCCATAGCTATCCTCTAATTATCTGTCCTAAAGAAGGTAAAGAATTTTTGCCAGAAATTAAAAATTCAAAGATGTTCATATAGTGTAAAATTGCAGACAAAGCATAAACTTTTACAAAATTTTTATAAACTGCTATATATCTTAAGGTTAAAATAATCTATAAAAGTTCAGTTGGTAGTCGGAGCTACAGCAACTGGGGATCAGGCAATGCTAGGCTTGGCTAGTGTAATGTAAAATTGTGGCGTAAAGCTCCTCAGCAGTTATGGCTCAAATATTAGATCCTCTACCACCTGAGCAATCGGGAAAAATTCTCTGCTGCTACATTAATGCCACGAGCAAAATACAGGTAGCTCGCATCTCCAATATTCCCAACTGGTACTTTGAAAGGGTTGTTTTCCCTGGACAACGTTTAGTGTTTGAAGCTCCGCGAAAAGCTCAATTGGAGATTCATACAGGGATGATGGCAAGTGCAATTTTATCTGATAAAATTCCGTGCGATCGCCTAATGCTCGACGAACCTAGCGTTTATGAGTTTGATACAGACTCATCAGATGAAAAAGACCTTATTAATACTAGGTCTATAGTGCAGCAAATTAATACAAAAATCGGAGATAGTACAAAACCCTTACAAATCGTTGGTTTAGCATCGGTTGATTAAAAAAAAATTTACTACATTTAAGGGTTGCTAATTCAGCAGCCTTTTTTGTTTATTATTTATTATTTATTGGGGATTGGGCATTGGCATTGGTTATTCTTTTTTCTCCCTTGTTCTCCTTACCTTCCCCTGCTCGCCCTGCTCCCTCATCTCCCTCATCTCATTTACAATCAATCTTATGAATCTGCCTTCATTTCTTTGGTTGTGGAAAATAGCCGCCTGGTCAATGGGGTTATCGCTGCTGGCATATCTGATGTTAGCAGTCACCGGCGTTTGGATGTTTCGGGCGAGAACTTCGCAGCAATTTCCTTTTATTACGCCATTTATGGGCGGAAATCAAGGGGTGCGATCGCTCCATTATACAATGGGCATCAGCATGGTAAGTTTAGTGTTACTACTGCTAGCGATCGGCATTGTTGGCACTCTCGGTCATTTTGGTTCTTTAGGTCACTCATCACATTTAGTTGCTGGATTGATAGTAGTAGCATTAGTTTTACTATCTGCTTTTAGTGCGACGCAAATTAGTGCCGGACGACCTTGGGCTAGACCCTTACACATCGGCGTAAATATTATTCTATTTATAGGATTTGCCTGGGTATCCCTTACTGGTTGGATTGTAGTGCAAAAATATTTACCCTAAAAAATTACGAATTTAGGACTTACGCACTGTACAAAATAACTATCTTGTGCATTAACGAAAATACGTTGTTTCAGGCTTTTCTCAATCACCGTTGATTGGGTGCGATCGCCAAAATCTCATTGATAAACCTAGCTATAAACCTTGAAAACTATACCTGTTATTTTGGCTTTTCTGTCAATGCGTAAGTCCTAGAATTACGTTAGCGCAGCGTTAGCGAGTCATCGAGCGTCATTACGAATTATTAAAGTGGCATAGCTTATGTGCGACAGGCGAGGTAGGACATAGACCTACCGTACAATGAAGAAAAGCATTGTAATTGAGCCGTGACAGCAAACTCAGCCAATATTTCAGCTTCTATTTTTCGTCTGTCTCCTTTGATTCGGATAACGCTGCTGAGTCTATACATAGCACTCACAGTTCCATTACCCTTCTTATCGCAGGTAACAGCTGCACCAGTACCCCCAAAATTATTATGGATAGGAATTAGCATCGGCTTCGTTGCCTTGTATGCTGTATTGACTGAACGAGTAACGGTAGATGACCAGGGAATTCAGGTTACTTACCCCGCCTGGGTGCCTAGCTTTTTTCGTAAAGGCTGGTTTTTACCGTGGTCAGATGTGAAAGAATTAAAACCGCGCACCACTGGTCAAGGAGGAATAGTTTATTACTTTGTCAGCCAGGATGGGAAAGCTTATTTATTACCGATGCGTGTAGCTGGATTTGCCCGTTTCGTGCAAATTGTCCAAGCAAAGACAGGCATTGATACTACAGATGTTCGCCCTTTAGCGCAGCCGTGGATGTACTTGATTTTACTAGTATTGACACTGCTGTTACTATTGGTCGATGGCTGGGCGATCGCTACAGCTTTAACTACCAGACAATTAATTTAAAATGGGGCATGGGACATTGGTTATTTCTTCCCCATCTCCCTACTCCCTACTCCCTATTCCCCACTGCTTTGAATACAGCAAAAGCCACACTCAGGCTAGAGCAAGTTAATCTGTTTACGAAGCTGAAAACCCAACTTCCAGGCAATCAGCAAGGATACCCCATATTGCAAGATATCTCCTTGGAAGTATTCCAAGGCGAAAGACTCACAATTGTAGGGCCAGTAGGTGCTGGAAAAACTTCGTTATTACACCTCCTCAACCGCCTCATTGAACCCACTAGTGGCAAAATCTATCTAGAAAATCAAGAATATCGCCAAATTCCCGTCATCCAGCTACGCCAGATGCTTGTACTTGTATTACAAGAATCGAAGCTGTTAGGGATGACAGTTGGGCAAGCCTTGGCTTATCCTTTAGTTTTGCGTGGTTTGTCCAAACAGACAATTGAGCAACGAGTCAGTCACTGGACAGAACAACTGCATATTCCCAGTGAATGGCTAGGGCGAACAGAGGTGCAACTTTCTGCTGGACAACGACAATTAGTAGCGATCGCTCGTGCCTTAGTCATCCAGCCTAAAATATTATTATTGGACGAGCCAACC
Source organism: Nostoc sp. CHAB 5834 (assembly GCA_020829485.1). Next base: position 158,028 of record JAIVFU010000003.1, read on the forward strand.
TCTGCTCTTGATGCGGGTACTGCTTCTCATCTAATGAAAGTCTTAACCCAGTTGAGTCAAACTCATCAAACCACGATTTTGATGGTAAACCACCAACTGGAACTAGCCCAGATGTTTTGTACCCAGTTATTACATCTACATCAAGGTCATTTATTGGCAAATCAAAGAGTCTCTGAAATAAACTGGGTTGAATTACGAGAAAGCTTAATTAAAGCAGAAGCTCAAGACGATTTTGGATTTTAAATTTGGATTAGTCAATCGTCATTGGGCATTAGGAGTGCTGAGTGCTGAGAAGAGTTAAGAGTTAAGAGTTAATAATTATCCCCTTGTCCCCTCATCTCCCTCATCTCCCTCATCCCCCACTCCCTACTCCCTATTCCCTACTCCCCATTCCCTTCCCATCACACACTACTAAGCGTTGAACGTTGATTACTAAATCTCTCTCTAGCTAACTTTGTTGTTTGTGATTGTGAAATATTGCTATTCAAAATTTCCATGTTAAAACGGTATCCTACATTGCGGATAGTTTGAATCAAATTGGGTTGGCGAGGATCAAGTTCAACCTTTTTCCGCAGCGATAAAACATGAGTATCAATGGTACGAGGGTTATCGATAGCATCAGGCCAAGCACGACGCAGTAATTCTGACCTACTCAGAGGCACTCCCCCAGCTTGTGCCAAAACGTACAGCAAACTGAATTCTTGGGGCGTTAAGTCAATGAACTCTCCTTGGAAACGGACACGGCGCTGAACTAAATCGATTTGCAAAGTGCCATAATCCAAATAAGCTGGTGCAGTAGGTGTGCGCTTCCGGCGAATTAGTGCCTCTACCCGTGCTAAAAACTCTTGCATTCCAAAAGGTTTGCTCAGATAATCATCTGCACCCGCCTTTAAACCTGCGACGATATCACCTTCACCATTACGGGCAGATAACATTAAGATTAGAGGTTGCTGCTGACGATGCAACCAACGACAAAACTCAATGCCATCGCCATCAGGCAGGTCTGCATCTAAAACTACCAGTGTTGGTTGATGGCTTAAAAATACTTCCCTTGCTTGATAAATGCTGGCAGCTTGATGCACACGATATTCTAGTTGTTGCAAGTGCCAACCCAGCAACGACCTCAGATGGGGATTCCCCTCAATGATTTCTATACAAACCGAACCCACAGTGGCAAGACCCCTTAGCGTCGATGACTTTCAAAGTAACAAGCTCATCTCTAAGGTTTTGTAGCCTTTGTTACTTCAATAGCTATTACCTTTACATTTCCTCATAAAAATAGTGGCAATATCTTTGAATTTATGCCTTGCCGAAGGCGATTAGAAATATTCTTAAATTTTTATTAAATTTATCGAAAGTGTTGTTAGACTTATGAAAAGTTCTTCTAGCTTAACATTCTGCTTTTAGATGGATATCATCTTGCCAAAAACTATAGCCTAAGCAGCTAGCTTTTACCACAACAATTTTGTAGCCTGATGATAAAAGTGGATCCGGAACTTGCAGAAATTAGTTCCTACACCCACGAATATATCACCAATACAATTGGGCTGTTGAAGTATGAAAATCAAAAAAAACTAATAGCAGATAACTAGAATCGATGTTTTCTGGAATAGGATTAAAGTAGCTTGTAGCTGCTAAGGGGGTACTGCCCAAAGTAGATGTGTTGACTTTGAGTTAATGCCAAAGTGAAATTACAGTTCACATTTGAGCGTAAATCATTTACAATTCTCATTCCAAAGAGTTTAATACAGCAGTTATGCTCCAAGACACACAAACCATCCGCTATTACCAAAGACTCACCGACGCCTTCGTCGAGTTATGGAATCGCGGTTATCGCACGGATGACATGCGGATGTATTTGGATGGATATCTAGCCGCATTACGACATGGCAATATTCTTGAACCTATCCTGATTCATCGCTTAGAAGAGGAAGCTAGCCGCTACTTGTACGATGGATCAAATTTTGCAGTGCCACAACCACAGCCACAACCCGATTACTACTAAGTAATATTTACCTAGTCATTGATAGTAACCGTTAATTACCGCAGATGATCATAGCATATTATCTGTATTGGTCAACTGGTGCCGTGGTGTGAGATTTGGAGATATTGTATTGATAAAACGCATCCCCTCAGCCCTATATTGGTCTTGCCAATGCGACTGAGGGGATTGTTGAATAGCCTTGCAATCAATTCCAACACAGATCAAGTATTTTTTTATAAACCCATAAAAAACCCTTGAAAGGGGAGATACAAGTTCTCTGACCTTTCAAGGATATTAAAAATGGCAAATTGCCTTGATTGCAAAGCGCAAATTTAGCAGCATACCCTTTGGTTTGCGTAAAGAAATATTACGAGGCTAAAGCTACTTCTACCTTTTGCTGCAATTCACCTTTTTGGTACATTTCAATCAAAATGTCAGAACCGCCAACAAATTCACCATTGATATACACTTGGGGAATTGTCGGCCAGTTAGAGTATTCTTTAATTCCTTGGCGGATTTCAGAGTCTGATAGAACGTCAATTGTCTCGAAGGGAACACCCAAGGTATTGAGAATCTGCACAACGTTGTTGGAGAAACCACATTGGGGCATTAACTTGTTTCCCTTCATGAAAACCATAATCTTGTTCTGTTGTAGCAAGTTATCAATTTTCTCTTTGAGTTCTGGCGTCATGGTATTTGTGTTTCCTATGTTACATTCAACGATGACGAGTGAGAAGTTAAAAATTCATAACTCCTAACTCCTAATTCCTAACTCTATGTTTACGAAGCTGGTGTTGCTTGCCAAGATTCAGGAGTATATGTTTTTACTGCCAAGGCATGAATTGCTTCGGTTGACATAGCTTGACCCAAAGCACCATAAACTAACTGGTGCTGTTGCACTAGTCCCTTACCTGCAAAGTGCGATGAAACTACTGTTACCTGATAGTGATCACCGCCACCAGTCAAGTCTTGCACCTGAACCTGAGCGTCTGGCAGTTCCGCCTTGATCATTGCCTCAACCTGCTGCGGACTAATCATCGCTATTCCTGAAAAAACTTACTTTTCTATTATTAACAGATATGGAGCAATGGCTGTGCCAAGTTCAGATTTTGGCAAGGCTAGACATAAACGCAGATCAGAGGTGGATTTTTGAGGACGATCGCTCAAAGTTACGGTAGATTATTCTATCCTAGCACTGGGATGTTCTCAAGCTGCTCAGGGAGAGGGGGAGATGGGGAAGCAAGGGAAAAACAGACAAGAAAAATTTAATTTATTTTTTTGGGGATGAGGAAGATGAAGCACCACCTTCTCTAGGATAGGGAGAATCAACAAAACCCAATTCAAATAACTGTTTATAGGCTTTCTTACCTAAATCCCGCGTCGGGTTTTGACTCTTAATTATTTGAATCAACAACGGTACAGCTAATTCTGGCTGATTTTGGGCGCGATGTACCAATGCTAGCTGAAAGGTGGCTTCATCTCGCTTTTGGGCTGTTACTAGAGCTTTTTGACGCTGAGAATCAGAAACTCTATTGTCAATTCCCGAAAAGCTAGAGTTTAATTCTTGATAAAAATTAGATAGCTGATTATAAACCTGACGCGCTTCTTGCAGTTTTTTGGCAGCTAAAGGATAGTTTTGAGCAGAAACGGCTTGTTCTGCATCTTTCACTAAGCGATCGCCACCTTCAATGCTCAAAAGGCTGTTACTTTGGGTTATGGGGCGCAGGTTATTGGGATCGTTGGGGTCAATGGGTTGTGAGCTAGTAGTGCCTGGTGACTGTGATACCTGAGCATTCACAGGTGATAGCAGGCTGAGGACTGCTATGACTGATAAAAGAGTACGGTGCATCAAGGTAACAGCGACAGCAGTGTTCATGGGGTCAAGTAGTGCAACGACTATACAGAAAATTTATGGAAACTTCGGGTATCTTAACTCTGTTTTGGTCTTGGACAAAGCAAAGCCGCATCCTAAGTTTCTTTGATTTAGACTGAAAATCGGTTTAATAGAGTTCCCGTTGCCCCTGTATACTCATTAACTAAAATCGTCGTTCTGAGCGATCGCGTTAATTCCTCTGATTTTTTAATCATCGGTTTACAAGAAAGCAGCTTGGGAGTAGTTTGACAAGGCGCTGGCGAAAAGTTGATTTGAGAAAAGGATTTAGCATCTGTCTGACTACCAACTTTCCTTTGCAATAATTATCTCAGGTTAAGTGGAATATTTGACACGAGAATCTTTTGACGCTGCTGGAAGTATTTGCGATCGCACCAAACCATTTAAACATGGCGATGTCCCCAGTCCACGCTTCCCAAAATTTTATTTTTACCAGTCATGGTTACAAAATCATGGAAAATCTTAAGACTTTCATTTAACTATTTGACCAAATAGTAAGAATATTTATCATCAACTAATTCAGTTATTTCGAGACAATTATTAGCTATTGGCTCAAAAAAATGCCAATTTGGCTAAATGTCCCGTTAATAGAGGGTAATCTATATGTATACATCCTCAAAGGTTGCAAAACAAACCCTAATCTTTTGTGGCTTACTCAGGGTGAATATAGCAGGCAATTAGTACCAAACCTTTAAAACGCCTAGTTTCTTAATCATGCACGGTTAATACTCAATGGTTAAGAGTCAGCCTTGGGACATTTGACGTTTGACGAGATCAAGAATTAGTAATTTCTGCAAATGCGCGATTAGTAATTTTTGTTTCTTGATGGCTTAAATGTTGCAGTGCCTTTGCTAAATCAACTGTTATGCTTTTAGCATCTTGTTTTATACAGCCATTCATATAATCCTTTACTCTGATTGGGGAGCCAATGTTAATACTCACATCTGTACCCCAATTTGGATAAGGTTGGCTGTAATTAATGCCTATGGGTATAATTTTCACTCCCAGCCCCGAATGACTAGATTCAGCGCTCAAAGCAAGACGAGCAATTCCAGGCTTCAACTGGTGAACTTGCCCATCACGAAAAATGTTACCTTCTGGAAAGATTACCAGGGTTTTTTGCTGCTGAAGTAGCTCAACTCCATGTCGCAGCGTGCGGATTGACGGATGCTTAGAATTTACAGGAAACCCCCCCAAACGTTGCACAAACCAGCCTTGCAAACCTTGGCATTCGTCGATAGTCACCATAAACCGCAGGTCTTGTTCTCTGCGACAATCAACGGTAGCGTAGGGTACGAGCAATGCATCCCAACGCGCCCGATGAGTAGGCGCGAAGATCACAGGCCCAGTTGTAGGGATATTTTTTTGTCCGGTTATGCTAATTTGCCCAAAGAATAATGGTAATAGGCACTGACGACCTAATAAATATGCCAGAGGACTTAACCAAGGAGAAACCCTTGAGGTAGTACCAGTCACCTGATGATTTGCTGGTGTTTGCTGGCAGGTATCGGATGAAGAGTAAAATTCCATCATGACGGATGCAGCTGATTGACGGGTAAAAATTTAACGAAAGCCTGATTAGTTACACCGTAGATTCTCTTGCGTGACTTGTCTGGTACTAGATGGACAGTTTTACCTCTGTCCGTTAGTTTACACTACGCCGCCTAGTAGCAAACCAAGCCTGTAATTGCTCACGGCAAGCTGATTCTAGAACGCCTCCGATTACCTGTAAGCGGTGATTAGAAGCAGTACTATCGGGTATGTTAATAACTGTACGAATTGCGCCAGTTTTTGTATCGTCTACTCCATATACGAGTAGTCCTAGACGCGCTTGGACGATCGCACCTGCACACATCGGGCAAGGTTCAAGAGTTACATAGAGGGTGCATTCATTAAGATGCCAATTTTGTAAAGTTGTTGCAGCTCTTTTTAGAGCGAGAATTTCCGCATGAGCGGTAGGATCTTTATCGCGCTCTTTTCTGTTTTCTCCTTCTGCTAGCAATTTGCCTGTTGAATCAATGATAACAGCACCTACAGGGACTTCACCTGCATTACCTGCTGCTTTTGCTAATTTTAGAGCAGAACTCATCCATTGTTGATGTATAAGATATTCTGTGTACTTAGTTAGCATATACTTATCAATATAAAAATTTTAAAATTATGCTCGCCTTTGGACGGGTGAAGCACCGATTCTACTAGGAAGAAAAAGTATATAGCCCGCAGACTATAGCGCTTCTGGGTTGAGTTCAATACAGACCTAACCCCCAGCCCCTTCCCTATAAGGGAAGGGGAGTAAGATTCTAACTTTTCTAAAAGAAAAGAGGTCATACCAATTCTGTATGAAGATGCACAGAATATTAAACGAACCGCCAAGTACGCCATCGCGTAGCGTCTCGTTAGAGAAGAGCGCCAATAATAGAGAGTTACTCATTTAGTGCAGCTTCACATTAAATTGGTAAGCTGTTACGTATACAATTTGCACTATCAGGGCGGGCAAGATGCCCACCCCACAGTCATATTGAAAAAAATATTAGTGCAAATTAAAGGCACAACAGCTTATCAGGGTGTATTGCATACAAACGAGAAATGCTATAGAGGTCTTGTCATTACTTACATTTGACAATATCCGCTTCGTTGTTATCCCGCCTTGGAATAGAATTCCAAGGCTAATAGCTAAAGTCCTCTTAAGAGGACTAAACAAGAATTTCAGTCCACTTGAGTGGACTTTAGCTATTAGCCTAGAACTTAAGTTCTAGGCGGGATGTGCGTCACTGCAATACTTTAACTGTTACAAAAATTGGGGTAATGACAATGAATAAAAATCTGAAGCTAAATAGCGGCTTGGGCTAAAAGGGGATCGAGTTGACTTTGTGTGTCTAGTTGATAAAGATCATCGCAACCGCCAATGTGCTGGTTATTGATAAAAATTTGTGGTACGGTACGGCGACCGTTAGCACGTTCTGCCATTTTAGCTCTGGCTGCTTCGTCGCCGTCGATTTTATATTCGGTAAAATTTACACCTTTCCACCACAGCAGCATTTTGGCACGAATGCAGTAAGGGCAAGTTTGCCATGTATAAAGTTCGACGTTGGCTTTGACTCGCTCTGGATGACGATTTAAAAGGGGATTAAGAAAGTCCAGCATGTTTTATTAAGCAAGGTTTTAACTATTTCTCTAGCCTAGATCATTGCTGGCATTGATTACCGCATTGGGGCTGGAACCCATTTTTGAAAACCCTCTAAATGATTCCAGTAAGACAAATATCCAGTTAATGCCCAAATTAGAGCGGCTACTATCAGCACTGCTACGCCAATTAGTCGCCAGGTTCGATTGGTTTTCCAATAGAGGGTTGGCTCTGCAAAAATACCACCTAAGCCAGTTAAAATAAAGCCGATTCCTGACAAAAGCGGTTGTTTTGTCATATTCAAGTTGATGATGCGGATGCCCACTGCGATCGCAACTACACCAGCAAAGAAGCCGTAAATTGCTATTGCCAATAAATCCCAACCTTGAGCAAGAGAAACCGCAGCTGCAACAAATAAGATTCCAAATTAGTTACTTTTGAACAGGCTTGATGCTGGAATAGTTATGATCAAAATACCAATGTCACAAATGGCACTTTTTTAACGAGTTAGCAGTAAAACTTAACTTTCTTCCAGGTGTATCCGCCCTTTGGTAGACTTGAAGACTGAAATAGCCAGATAAAGCGGCAGAAATTCAAGCAGTTGAGAGGGCAGACTCTGTGGAAAATACACTTGGGTTAGAGATTATTGAAGTAGTAGAGCAAGCCGCGATCGCTTCCTCGAAATGGATGGGGAAAGGCGAAAAAGACATTGCTGACCAAGTAGCAGTGGAAGCTATGCGGGAGCGGATGAATAAAATCTATATGCGGGGTCGCATTGTGATTGGGGAAGGCGAACGCGACAACGCACCTATGTTATACATCGGGGAAGAAGTTGGTATCTGTACTCAACCAAATGCCGAAGCTCTCTGTAACCCTGATGAACTAGTTGAAATTGATATCGCGGTTGACCCCTGTGAAGGTACGAACTTGGTAGCTTATGGACAACCTGGTTCGATGGCTGTCTTGGCAATTTCTGAAAAGGGTGGATTATTTGCTGCTCCTGACTTTTACATGAAGAAGTTAGCAGCACCTCCCGCAGCTAAGGGCAAGGTAGACATCAACAAGTCAGCAACAGAAAACCTGAAGATTCTCTCTGAGTGTCTAGACCGCTCTATTGAAGAACTCGTGGTCGTGGTCATGAAGCGCGAACGCCACAACGATTTAATTAAAGAAATCCGTGAGGCTGGAGCCAGAGTCGCCCTAATTTCAGATGGTGATGTGGGTGCAGCTATAAGCTGCGGTTTTGCTGGAACTAATATCCACGCTCTGATGGGTATTGGTGCGGCTCCTGAAGGTGTAATCTCGGCAGCTGCAATGCGTGCTTTAGGTGGACACTTCCAAGGTCAACTGATTTACGATCCAGCAGTCGTAAAAACAGGTCTGATTGGAGAAAGCAGAGAAGCCAACATCGATCGCTTAAAGTCTATGAATATCAATGACCCCGATAAGGTCTATGATGCTCATGAACTGGCATCTGGTCAAACTGTTCTGTTCGCTGCTTGCGGTATTACCAGTGGCAATCTCATGCAAGGTGTACGTTTCTTCCACGGCGGAGCCAGAACTCAAAGCTTGGTAATTTCTAACCAGTCGAAAACGGCTCGATTTGTTGATACAATTCACATGTTTGGTGAACCCAAGACTCTCCAACTGAACTAAATTTTAGGGAATGGGGAATGGTAAAAGTAGGGGCGAAGCATTTGGAAATAAATCTTTCTATAAAATGGGAAATAATCACCAAAATGCTTTACCCTTACATGTAGTTAGTAGTTAGTAGTTAGTGATTAATAGTTGTTTATTGCTGGGGATAACTACCAACCAATAAACAAAAATTCCCCATTCCCTATTCTCACTCAATGCCCTATTATCAACTACCAACTAGTAACTACGATTTAGCAAATGAATATAGCAGTGGTGGGGTTAAGTCATAAAACAGCCCCAGTAGAAGTCCGGGAAAAACTGAGCATTCCAGAACCACAAATTGAAAGTGCGATCGCTCAACTGGCCAGCTATCCCCATATTGATGAAGTTGCAATTCTTAGCACTTGTAACCGCCTGGAAATTTACATTGTTACCAGTGAAGCAGACCAAGGTATCCGGGAAATAACCCAGTTTCTTGCAGAATATAGTAAATTGCCCGTGCTTTCTCTGCGACAGCATTTGTTTATGCTGCTACATGATGATGCTGTAATGCACGTTATGCGCGTAGCAGGTGGTTTAGATAGTCTGGTACTCGGAGAAGGTCAAATTCTGGCTCAGGTGAAAACTACTCACAAACTGGGACAGCAATATAACGGTATAAAAACCATTTTGAATCGATTATTTAAACAAGCGCTGACTGCTGGTAAGCGGGTTCGTACTGAAACTAGTATTGGTACTGGTGCTGTCTCTATTAGTTCGGCAGCTGTAGAGTTAGCGCAGATAAAAGTGGCAAATTTAGCTGCTTGCCGAGTGGTAATTTTGGGTGCTGGTAAAATGTCGCGGCTGCTGGTGCAACACCTAATTTCTAAAGGTGCTGTGCAAATTAGTATTGTAAATCGCTCACGCGATCGCGCCCAAGAATTAACAAAGCAGTTCCCTCAACAACCGATCAATATTCATCCGCTATCGGAAATGATGACTGTAATTGCCGATAGTGATTTAGTGTTTACAAGTACTTCGGCAACAGAGCCAATCCTTGACCGGGCCAAATTGGAAATGGTTTTAGAAGTTCAGCGCTCTCTAATGTTATTTGATATTTCTGTGCCGCGTAACGTTCATGCGGATGTAAATGAATTGGAAAATGTGCAAGCATTTAATGTGGATGATTTGAAGGCAGTAGTGGCGCAAAACTACGAAAGCCGTCGGAAGATTGCACAGGAAGCCGAGCGACTTTTAGAGGAAGAAGTAGAAGCCTTTGATATTTGGTGGCGCAGTTTAGAAACTGTTACCACTATTAGCTGTCTGCGAAATAAAGTCGAAACCATCCGCGAACAAGAGTTAGAAAAAGCTTTGTCGAGATTGGGTTCGGAATTTGCGGAAAAACATCAAGAAGTGATTGAAGCATTAACGCGGGGAATTGTCAATAAAATTTTACATGACCCGATGGTGCAATTGCGATCGCAGCAAGATGTGGAAGCCAGACGGCGCTGTATGCAAACTCTGCAAATGCTTTTCAACCTTGATGCAGAGGAACAATTTAGTTAAATTTAACAACAAAATCCCCGGCTTCTGTGAGAAGTCGGGGATCTGAATTTTTCGATTTTCACCGACAATCGGTGGGCGGAAGCCCCTGGCTTCAGACCTTGTAGTTACCCATATCTGACAATTTCCGCTTCGTTGCTATCCCGCCTCGGAATAGAATTCCAAGGCTAATAGCTAAAGTCCTCTAAAGCGGACTGAGTAATTGATTTTAGTCCACTTGAGTGGACTTGGGCTATCAGCCTTGCACTTCAGTGCAGGGCGGAATGTCGGTAAGCACGACATTTGACTGTTACAAAAATGTGGGTAATGACAAGCCTTTAGGGCTGGAGTTCGCTTATAACAGTTGTTCTGGGTTAATTCCCCTTTCTTGCAGTCGTGTCAATAAATCTTGATATCGTTGGCGTTCTTCCTGGAGTTGTTGGAGAGCTGCTTCTTTAGCTTGACGTTCTTGTTCAGCACGTTGACGTTCTTGTATACGTATTTGGTCAAGCTCAACAGGTGTAAGAAATTTATATCCATCAAGGCGATATATTTCTAGAGTTTGTGGGGTGAGTTCAAAGCGGATTCCCAAACGGGGACTTATCCATCCGTAAATCTGGTTAATTTCTTGCAACCAATCTTCTGAGCGCAGAAAACCTGTTAATTCATTTCTATCTGGGTCGTAAATATAATATTCTTCAACTCCATAGCGTTGATAAAACAGGAGTTTCTTTGCCATTTCTTTAGTTGTATTACCAGGAGATAAGATTTCAAACACCACCTGTGGCGGAATATTATCTTCTTCAAACTGCTTGTAAGAACCCCTATCTCCCTTGGGTCTACCAAACACTACTAGAATATCAGGTGCTTGTTTGATGTTAGGATTGCCTTCAACTGGATACCAAAATAAATCTCCAGCGATGAATACATCTGATTGGGATGCAAATAAAATTTCTAAATTTTCTTTAATAGTTACTATCCAGCGAAACTGCTTGGTATTATCCGCCATTGGTTGTCCGTCGCTTTCGGGGTAGATGACCTCAGATGCGGTATTAGGAGTGATTACCATAATGCTACATTTCCACTCTGGGATTTTCTCATAGTTTAGAACAGTTTACATAAAACTTGTAGCCGACTAACTTTAGATAGCACTTTAAAATGGTAATATAATCGAAAAGTTTTAGCCGCACAATAACCGCACAATTATAGGTTGTATTTTTATGCAGTTAGAAACACAAAAAATATATTACACACCTGAAGAGTATTTAGAAATTGAAGAAAAAGCAGAATATAAAAGCGAATATCGTGATGGAGAAATTGTACCGATGACGGGTGGCACTACAAATCATAATAAAATTGCAGGCAACTTTTATGCTTATTTGAAGTTTGGTTTGAGAGGCAAGAACTATGATATTTATATTGGTGATGTACGTTTATGGATACCCCGTTATCGGCAGCATACATATCCTGATGTGATGGTGATTGAGGGACAACCTATTTATACAGGAACCAGCACAACAACGGTTATGAATCCGATGTTAATTGCTGAAGTTTTATCTAAATCGACTAAAAATTATGACCAAGGTGATAAGTTTCTTTATTATCGCTCTATTCCAGAATTCAAGGAATATATTTTAATTGATCAATATCAGTATCATGTGATGCAATATGTAAAAACTGCGGAAAATCAATGGTCATTTACTGAACTTGAACATGAATCTGCAATTTTATCACTGCAAACAGTTGATTTTCAAATTGAATTGCGCGACCTTTACGAGCAAGTCAATTTTACAGAAAATAACGAAGATTGAAAAAAGAAATTTTATAGAACTATTATGCAAAATCACCTATCGAATCGGGATTGTAATTACAAACTCTGCACCCTGTCCCGGTAATGAAATGCACTGTAATGAGCCACCATGTTTTTCAGTAATAATTTGGTAGCTAATAGATAATCCCATGCCAGTGCCTTTGCCAATAGGTTTAGTGGTGAAAAAGGGGTCAAATAGATGAGACTGGATTGCTTCTGGAATCCCAGTACCATTATCAGAAATCTGAACAACAAGATTTTTATTCACCTGGGCTGAAGAAATACAAATTATTGGTTCTGGACAAAGCCCATGTTGAAAAGCCTCTTCTAAGGCATCAATAGCATTTGCCAAAATATTCATAAATACCTGATTTAATTGTCCTGCAAAGCACTGAATTTTAGGGATTTCAGCGTACTCTTTAATCACTGTGATTTGAGGGCGATGACTTTGAGATTTGAGACGATGTTGTAAAATTAACAGAGTGCTGTCAATTCCTTCATGGATATCAGCCATTTTAAACTCGGCTTCATCCAAACGAGAGAAGATTCTTAAACTAAGGACAATTTCCCGAATGCGACTGGCTCCAATCTTCATGGAAGTCAACATTTTAGGCAAATCTTCTGTTAAATATTCAATATCAGCTTCTTCTTTAGCGTTTTGAATTTCTGTTTCTGGGTAGGGGTAATGTTTTTGATAAAGTTGAAGTAACCACAACAACTGTTGAGTATAATCATCAGTATGCTTAAGATTACCGTAAATAAAATTAACTGGGTTGTTGATTTCATGAGCAATACCAGCAACCAACTGTCCCAAAGAAGACATTTTTTCATTCTGGATTAATTGGGACTGAGTATGCCTGAGTTCTTGTAAAGTTTGCTTGAGAGTAATATTTTTTTGTCGTAGTGCTTGGGTTCGTTCTTCTATTTTTTCTTCTAGTGTTTGGTTGTAAACCTCTAGCTTTTGATTTGTTTCATATTGTTCTACTAGCAGTTGCTTTACCTGTTGAATTAACTGGTTAAAAGAAATGGCTAAGATTCCAACCTCGTCTTCAGTTGTTACGGGAGCTTGGAGATCAAAATTAGATTCTTGGATAACTCGTTGTGCTACCTGTGTGACAGCTTTTAAGGGACGAGTAATTGTTCGCGCAATTAAAAATCCAGTAACTGCTAAGATACTGCTTCCCAACAAAAACAAGAATCCTAAATGCTCCCATAACTTATATTGAGCAACTTCTAACAACGATATGGAATACAACACTGTCGTTGTTAAAGACTGACTTGCTCCTGTAAATACAATGCTTTTGGCTAAATAATTTTTGTTATCAATAGTGATTCGTATAGCAGGCAAATTAGGAGGAGGAAATTGCCAAGTTCCACCTTTAGCTGCCAACAAAGTTGTCGCAATGACGCGATTTTGTCTCTGGATAATCAACTGTTTAGAGGAACCCGCAGCAATTTTTTGCAGTAGGATATCGTCTACTAAGTCACCAATGACGATTCCTCCCAAAAGTCCTGCTGATGATTTTATCCCATTTGTTACTACTTGTAGAACCTGTTGCTTACCTTCTACATCTACCAAGTCAACTAAATGCGCTCCTCTACTAGCAGTGCTGGTAATTACTTCATCTAGAAACTTGGCTTGACTTAACGAGTTGTTCCGTAAATCTATGAGGATATTTCCCTGAGTATCGACTACCTTAATCCAATCCAATTTTAAAATAGACTTAAGTGGTAGTAATATCTGCAAAAGCAATCCTTGATTACGCTGTTCAACAGCCTGATTGAGCATATCTCGATTAGCAATTAGCTCAATTTCAGTTTCTAGTGTTTGCTGTTTATACTGAAAATCCTGATAAACTCGTTCAGCAAAACTTTCAGTTTGTTGGCGAAAATTTTGATTCAAACTATCCGTAAACCAATTTCCTAGCACTACTAAACCCAGCATGAACACGCTAAGACAAACTGCAAGCAGCGGTAGAACAATTTTTTGGCTGAGTCTCAGCCCCCTGAAAAATCTCTGCATGGCACATTCAACAATAATTCGTAATACTCACTAAAGGCGAGAAGCAAGCTATGTAATTCGTAATTCGTAATTATGCTTTCTACGAGATGCTCCGCGTAGCTTGCTTACAGGGGTACGCGGACTCGCTACTCCTGCGCTAACGTAATTCGTAATTACGAATTGTTAATTTAGTTGGCAAGAACAAAGCCATTATTTTGTAATAGTTTTTCACCTTCTGAGCTAAAGATAAAATCAATAAAACCCTGAGTAGATTCTGAAGGTGCTTTTTCCCAGAGAATACCTATGTGACGCACCATTGGGTATTGGCCACTCGTGAAGTTTTGCGCTTTGGGAACAACACCATTGAGACTAAGATGATTGACAGGCAATTCATTGATAAGGGAAGAAGCTAAAGAAAAAGCGCCGATAGAATTAGGAGTATTTTGTAAGGTTTCCATTAATTCTCCCTCTTTATTCAAAATCACGGCTTTAGTTGTGGTCTTCTCTGCTCCCAAATAATATTTTCTCAATAATTTTTTCGCTGATTCATCTTCAGGTCTATCCAACAGTACAATGTTTGCATCGGCACCGCCTAATTCTCGCCAATTTTTGATGTCACCTTTGTAAATTGCTTTTAATTGCTTGGTTGAAAGGTTACTAACTCCTTTGACACTGTTGTGGGTGGCGACAAGTAACAAATCTTTTGCCAGTTCCCGATATTGAACTTCACCGTTATCATCTTCTGATTTGGGTTTGTGACTGCTACCGGCGATATCAATAATATCGTTTTTTAGAGCTGCGATCGCTCCTTCAGATTGGCTACTGGAGACAAACTCAATTTTGACAGTTTTATTTTGGGATTGATAAGCTTTTGCTAAAAGTTTTAAAACTGTTACAGTTGAACTGGAACTACCAATTTTGATAATTGTTTTGGCTTGAGAATCAGTTGGGCTAGTAACTTGATTAGAAGTTGTTAGATCAGTCGATTTTACCGAGTTACAACTGCAAAGCCCAAGAAGGACGATGCCGATGATCGTTGACTGAGCAATCTTTTTCATAAGTGAGCCTTTAAATATCTAAAACACTATATCTAAGTAAGTCGGCAGGAAAAATCATAACTATGTAACGAAAAGTTAACCAGAACTGTTAGAGCTAAATTTAATACGTTGTGTACTGTAGTTTCCTTTTTCCCCTCTAGCTTGAATACCACCAATCACG
>JAIVFU010000400.1 GCA_020829485.1 Nostoc sp. CHAB 5834
TTTTCTTGACAAGTTAAAAAGAAAGCGTACCTTTGCACTCCCAAACAACGGGAAACAAAAATAAGCCCTGAGCATCTCGAACGAGAGACACTCACCACGCCAGACCATCGGGTCCGGCGCCAGTTCTTTGACAAACGGTCAGCACAACAAAACGCAACCACACTACCTTCGGGCAGTCGGTTGAACAAGACAGTGAGTTGCAATACACTCACACAATTATTTACGATGGAGAGTTTGATCCTGGCTCAGGATGAACGCTAGCGGCAGGCCTAATACATGCAAGTCGAACGGATAGCAATATCAGTGGCAAACGGGTGCGTAACGCGTAAGCAACCTGCCCCATACCGGGGGATAGCCTGGCGAAAGCCGGGGTAAACCCGCATGGTCCCCAGTAGTTTCATGACTGTTGGGGTAAACATTTATGGGTATGGGAGGGGCTTGCGTCTGATTAGTTAGTTGGCGGGGTAACGGCCCACCAAGACAGTGATCAGTAGGGGTTCTGAGAGGATTGGCCCCCACATGGGTACTGAGATACGGACCCAACTCCTACGGGAGGCAGCAGTAGGGAATATTGGGCAATGGAGGCAACTCTGACCCAGCCATGCCGCGTGCAGGATGAAGGCGCTCAGCGTCGTAAACTGCTTTTATCTGGGAAGAACTGTAGTCCTGCGGGGTTATTTGACGGTACCAGAGGAATAAGCACCGGCTAACTCCGTGCCAGCAGCCGCGGTAATACGGAGGGTGCAAGCGTTGTCCGGATTTATTGGGTTTAAAGGGTGCGCAGGTGGGTATTTAAGTCTGGTTTGAAAGCAGGTGGCTCAACCATCTGATGTGGCTGGAAACTGGATATCTTGAATGGGTTGGCGGTAGCCGGAATGGGTCATGTAGCGGTGAAATGCATAGATATGACCCGGAACACCGATTGCGAAGGCAGGCTACTACGACTTGATTGACACTGAGGCACGAGAGCATGGGTAGCGAACAGGATTAGATACCCTGGTAGTCCATGCCGTAAACGATGATTACTGGCTGTGTGTGTTCAAGCATGCGTGGCTGAGCGAAAGCGTTAAGTAATCCACCTGGGGAGTACGCTGGCAACAGTGAAACTCAAAGGAATTGACGGGGGTCCGCACAAGCGGTGGAGCATGTGGTTTAATTCGATGATACGCGAGGAACCTTACCTGGGCTAGAATGTGCGTGAAGGTATCAGAAATGGTACCGTGTAGCAATACACACAAAACAAGGTGCTGCATGGCTGTCGTCAGCTCGTGCCGTGAGGTGTTGGGTTAAGTCCCGCAACGAGCGCAACCCCTATTGTATGTTGCCAGCACGTAATGGTGGGGACTCATGCGAGACTGCCTGCGCAAGCAGAGAGGAAGGGGGGGACGACGTCAAGTCATCATGGCCCTTACGTCCAGGGCGACACACGTGCTACAATGGTCGGTACAGCGGGTAGCGATCCCGCAAGGGGGAGCCAATCTTGTAAAGCCGGTCACAGTTCGGATTGGGGTCTGCAACCCGACCCCATGAAGCTGGAATCGCTAGTAATCGCGCATCAGCCATGGCGCGGTGAATACGTTCCCGGACCTTGTACACACCGCCCGTCAAGCCATGGGAATTGGGGGGACCTGAAGGTCGGTATAACCGCCGGGCAAGGGTAAACTCGGTGACTAGGGCTAAGTCGTAACAAGGTAGCCGTACCGGAAGGTGCGGCTGGAACACCTCCTTTTTGGAGCCGATCGGTCGGGGTTTTGCCCCCGCCGAGTGATTGCGTCGTGCTGACGTTTGCCAGGGACCTTGTCCTTCACCCCGCAAGGGGTGAGTGACAATATGTTCTTTGACCTGCAGGGAGAGATTCACGGATTCGCAAGGATCTGTGGAGTATGAATGTGTACGAACAAGATTCGGTACGATTCTAAGTAAAGGCAATCATTTTAAGTAAGCGTGACAACACGCAGCAAAAGGGCGTCTGGGGGATGCCTAAGGCTTCTGGTGGCGATGAAGGACGTGGCAAGCGACGAAACGCTGTGGGGACCCGCTGGCAGGGGCTGATCCACAGGTGTCCGAATGGGGCAACCCATCATGTTGAAGACATGATACCTTTCGAGGGGCAAACGCGGTGAACTGAAACATCTAAGTAGCCGCAGGAAGAGAAAACAATCTAGTGATTCCGTCAGTAGTGGCGAGCGAACGCGGAACAGCCCAAACCGATCATGTTACGGCATGGTCGGGGTAGTAGGACCCGACATCAAGCCAACAATCGAACTGAAATGACTTGGGAAAGTCAACCGCAGAGGGTGAGAGTCCCGTACGGGTCAGAGCGTTGGTGGGTTGGGGATCCTGAGTAGGGGGGAACCGGAGAAATTCCCTCTGAATCGGCCGGCACCATCCGGTAAGGCTAAATACGACCAGAAGACCGATAGCGCAGAGTACCGTGAGGGAAAGGTGAAAAGTACGGGGAGTACCCGGGTGAAATAGAACCTGAAACCAGGCGCCTACAAGCGGTTGGAGCCCTCCAGGCGGGGGTGACAGCGTGCCTTTTGCATAATGAGCCTACGAGTAACCGTCACTGGCGAGGTTAAGATCGTTGACGATCGCAGCCGAAGCGAAAGCGAGTCTGAATAGGGCGTCTAGTCAGTGGGGGTTGACGCGAAACTTGGTGATCTACCCGTGGTCAGGTTGAAGGGGTGGTAACACACCGTGGAGGACCGAACCGATAAGCGTTGAAAAGCTTCCGGATGAACTGCGGGTAGGGGTGAAAGGCCAATCAAACTGAGAAATAGCTCGTACTCTCCGAAATGTTTTTAGGAACAGCGTTCAGTGTTACCACCGGTGAGGTAGAGCGACCAACAGGATGCGGGGGAGTCACATCCTACCAACTTCTGATGAACTCCGAATGCGCCGGTGGGTGCTGGGCAGTGAGGGCCTGGGTGCTAAGGTCCAGGTCCGAGAGGGGAACAACCCAGACCATCCGCTAAGGTCCCCAAGTGTGTGCTAAGTTGAACAAAGGCGGTCCGGCTGCTGAGACAGCCAGGAGGTTGGCTTGGAAGCAGCCATTCCTTTAAAGAGTGCGTAACAGCTCACTGGTCGAGCGGGGCGGGCGTCGATAATAAACGGGCATCAAGCACATCACCGAAGCGATGGACATACACTTTGAGTGTATTGTGGTAGGAGAGCATTCACAGGCCGGTGAAGGATAGGCGTGAGCCTTACTGGAGGGCTGTGAAAAGCAAATGTAGGCATAAGTAACGAGAATGGGGATGAGAACTCCCCACACCGAAAAGCTAAGGTTTCCTCCGCGATGG
>JAIVFU010000401.1 GCA_020829485.1 Nostoc sp. CHAB 5834
ATTTGGAGACCCTTAAGACAGCGGTTCTTGATCAAGTCAAAATCCTAGAAAAAGATCCGGAAATGGTACAAGCATTCTTCCGTAAGAAAGAGATAGGCTTTATTACAAGCTAATTCACAGAGCTATAAGTGTAATAGCGTGTAACGAACAAGAAGTTATTCCCACAACTTACATGGATTACAAAGGTTATCGCAATTCATTCACCTTAGACCAGTTTGCCCGCGCCCAACATGTAATTAACTATGGATTATGGTTGCCAACCCCCTTCAATGGAAGGGCACCAGGAGGGCGCAAATCGGCCACTCCTGGTTATGTGCACCGCCCAGCCGTAATCGCCAATTTAAAGCCGGTTGCCTGCACAATGCAACTTAACCCGTAAAAGGAAATCTTCGGCTGGCCACCGCTGCGTTAACTCGCCAAGGTATCAACCCAAC
The DNA here is from genome assembly GCA_020829485.1 of Nostoc sp. CHAB 5834. The sequence goes on from JAIVFU010000401.1 coordinate 435, forward strand.
TCCTTAGTCCTAATCCCCATGAAATCATCCCGAATCTGGCTGCCCTTAATCTTGGTGGTAATAGGCTGTAGTAGTCCCAATGAACTGGGTCAGCCCGTCGCGCCAAAACTTGCCTCTAAAGAGCTGACTAGCTTTGCTTTCCTGAAAGCGCATAATCCCAACTTAACCAAGGACTACTCGTTGCTATTCCGGCAGGGCCGCGCTTTAGTCACGCTGCCCACCAGCACCGACCTAACGACCCTCAAGCCCAGCTTTTCGGCGTCGCCCGGCGCGACAGTTACCGTTGGGGGCGTGCGGCAGGAGAGTGGTATAACGGCCACCAGTTTCAACAGTCCGGTTACTTACCAGGTCACGGCGGTGGATGGTAGCCAACAGGCGTTCATAGTTGAGGTTAGTGTCCAACAGGACCTGGTTGCAGTGGATACTGACATCCAGACTTTTGTTACCCGTTATAACCTGCCGGGTCTGTCGTTGGCTATCACTAAAGACGAGCGACTGGTATACGCCAAAGGGTACGGATATGCCAACAAAGAGCAAAAATCACTCGTTACTGTACGAAGCCAGTTCCGTATTGCCAGTATTACTAAATCGATCACGGCCATTACAGTACTGAAATTAGTTGAGGAGGGTAAGTTGATACTGGATCAAACCGTTTTTGGGGTCAAAGGTGTTCTGGGAAACACCTACGGAACTCCTCCTTACAAAGCCGGTATCGAGCAGATCACGGTGCGGCATCTTTTGCAGCACACCGCTGGGATGAGTTTTCCTAATTACTGGGACGATCCTCTACACGCCGACCATAACAATAACTTTTATTCTGAAAATACTGCTTTATCTGCTATTATTTCTAACGCTGTTAACAGATGGCAACCAGTTGCTGCCCCCGGCACTAAATACAAATACTCAAACTTCGGTTATTCGATACTGGGCCGCATCATCGAAAAAATCACCGGCCAGAGTTACGAAGCCTACGTAAAGCAAGCTGTGCTGAACCGAGCCGGTATTGAAGAGATGCATATTGGAAAGGGGTTAGCTCAGGATAAAGCAGTCGACGAGGTAACTTACTATGAGGCTTACCCAGGCCGTTATGAATTTAAACCTTACATGTTTCAAATCCGGCGCTACGATTCTGCCGGAGGATGGATAGCGTCAGCCAGTCAATTAGCCCGTTTGTTGGTCCATGCCGATGGCTTTAGGGTAAAGGAAGACTTGCTTTCCTCCGCATTAATGAACGAAATGGTTACCCCCAGCCACGCCAGTGGGAACTCGTACGCATTAGGCTGGGGGGTCAATACACAGCCTAATTTTTACTGGCACAATGGCATATTGGAGGGCACCAGCACTATCTGGGTTCGCTATGCTAATGGGCTCAACTTGGTTATCTTAACCAACACATATCCATCGGACGACCCTACTTATTGGAATAGTCTGTTTCAGCTTGCCAGTGATGTCGTTACAAAGGGAAACGCAATATTCATGAAAGGTGATCAATTTCTAAACTAATAGAATCGTCAACGAAATGCAACTGTCTTTTATTCAATTGCTGCGCCCCTTCTCCTGCTTGGGCATACTCGTGTTATTGTTAGGAACTTGGTGCTGTAAAACCGCAGAGGTAGCAAAACCTGCTGCGCCTACGACTCTGTTTACCACCCACAACAACGGTTGCACTGCTCCTTGTAGTGTTAGCTTTAACAACCAGTCTCAGAACGCGACTAGTTATAAATGGGATTTTGGGGATGGCAATACTACCACGCTGGTCAGCCCGGTTAATACCTATCAAAAGGTGGGCAATTTTACGGTGGTGCTCTCCGCCACGGGGGCGGGGGGGATTACGACGGCCAATCAAATGGTTATTATTAACGCTCCAGCCATCCCAACTGTTGATTTTGATATCATCAATAATAATTGTGTCGTTTCCTGTGAACTGAGTTTCATTAACAAATCTATTAATGCCATCAGCTATCGGTGGGATTTTGGCGATGGGTCTTTCACAACCGATGAAAATCCTAAACATGTCTACCGGAGCAGCGGTAGTTTTCAGGTGAAATTGACCGCGACCGGATTAGGTGGGGCGCTAAGCGCGACCAAAACCGTTTCCATTGGGACCTCTTCAGTTTCTGCAGTACCCTCTTTTTTGGGTTTGAACAGCTTTTATAAAAAGTATATAGATGCTGCTGGCATCCCTATTGTGAGTTCCAATAAGGTTCCGGATGCGGCTCTAATTCGAGCGCGTGACATTGTTATTCAGATGATGGCGAAACGGCCGGATGCTATTCCTAGAATGATCACAAATAAGCTTCGAGTGGCTGTTATGGCTCAGGGCGAGTTAACACTAGACATTCCTGAACACAGCGACCTACAGGCCGCCTTCCCTGGGACAGACTGGAATACACGGGCAAGGGGATTGGGTGCTACACTTGAAAGACCAGCCGCCAGCTGTGCAGAAGAAAATCTCTTATGCTATCCCAATGACCCTTATCGTGGAGAGGATATACTAATTCATGAATTTGCGCATTCTGCCCACATTATGGGCTTTCGGTACGTCGATACTGATTTTGATAAAAAATTAGAAGGCTTATATGAGGAGGCAAAAGCAAAAGGCTTGTGGGCCAACACGTATGCGATGACTAATTTCTACGAATATTTTGCCGAAGGCGTACAGAGCTGGTTCAATGTTAACACAGAAGCCATTCCGACGAATGGAATTCATAATCAAATAAATAAACAAGCTGAATTAAAAGATTATGATCCTAAATTATACCAGTTTATTGGTCAATATTTTGAAGAAAATAGTGCTAAAGTGAGTTGTCAGGACGGAAAATAACTTTGTGATTTAACCGGCACAGTAGATAGTC
>JAIVFU010000402.1 GCA_020829485.1 Nostoc sp. CHAB 5834
CCCGGATGGCCTCTTGAGGGGCGCACTTGGTCACCTCCAGCATCCAGGGGAACTGCTCGCGCTTGATGGCGTTGAGCTGCCGACGCAAGGCCCCCTCAGAGGGCTTGGGGAAAGAGGGGTCGGCCAGGTGGGCTTCGTACTGCCGCTGCCACTCGTGAAGCGCCCAGTTCCACGCAAAGCGCGCGGTACCGCAGGCCCGGGCAAAGTGATTTGCCTGAGCGAGGTTGGGGTCCAGGCGGATTTTATGGGCGCGCAGCAACGGACGGGTTAAGCTTAATTTTAGGCCGAATGGCCAAGATATGCTTGATTTTAGCATTCCAATTTGTCTAAAAGCACTAATTTAAGGACAGCTTATGCTTTATTTTGAGGTCGGGTTATGGGTAACGGAACACATTCCCCTGGCCGAAGCCCTGGACAGGTTCCTGCAGTTCATAGGGGACCGTCCCGTGTTTTTCCACAATGCCCCTTTTGACAAGAGCTTCCTCATCAAATCGGCAGCGCTGACCGGCCGGAAGATTCTGAACCCGGTACACGATACTTTGCCTCTGGCACGCAAGGCATGGCCGGAGCTGGGCGGCTACCTGCTCAAAGCGCTCGCCTCTCACGTAGGGGCGCCTGAGCCCTCGCACCGCGCGTTGTCAGACTCCAGGTCGACATTGGCGGTTCTGCTTGCAGCTCGGGCCAAGCTCAACGCCTAGAGGCATGTCCCCTAACAGTCAAGAGGCGCCCGTTTTAGCTTGGTAGTCCAGGGCGTCTGCCAGACCCCGTTTGTAGGCGTGGAGCATTGCCTGTTGCAGCAACTCGAAGGACTCCATAGTCTCGGGCTTGTCTACATCCAGGGTAGCGTGGATGACTGTTCGCTGTCGGCCAAAAATACGAATGGCATCCATGGCGAGGCTGGTGCACAAGAGATACTGTTTTTCGAGCACATTGTCTGCAGTGGGGCTCGGTAGGTCCGACAAAAGAGCTTTGTTCATATGGGTGTCCAGAGTAAACAACCGTATAGCTCTCAAAGACCTAAAAGACGAAGCACCCTGACATCAACTGTATTGGCTATAGGAAGAAGGACAACTCAACTAAGCCTTAATCATGGATACGCAACCCGCCCCTCCCGCTACAAAGACATCCGTCGACCCAATTCTCACGGCATGTTTTATGGGGACCTCCACCCCGACAGCCCATTCTTCCCCCGCCGCAACACTCCCATCCGTCACGGCTGGATTGTGACTCGCGCCGGCGCAATCGTAGACCCCACCGCCTGGGTGTTTTCTGCCACTCAGCCGAAGCTCACGACCTATTGGCCGGGTACCCCAGGTTGGGACGGAATCCCTGACATCTACGACGAAGCCATGGAGCAAATGGCCGCCGTCATGCATCGAAGCATCGGTTTTCCGCGCACGGACCCAGCACAGAAGCAGTACTACCTGGACAACCCGATGGTCGCAGATGGGCTGAGCGACATGCTCAAAAGTCGAGGGTTCAAGAAAGAAGCAATTCTGACTTCCTACACGCCCGAGCAAATTGGTTGGTTCGGCCGTATCCCCCCTTCGCAGTGGGGTCTCGCTTTTGCGGCCAGTTTCTACCAAGAACTTGAAAAGTACTCATTGCTCGCAATGGTACCCATGGACTACTTGACCAAGATACGACGAATAAAGGCTTGGCGTCAGCTGTGATAGGCGGTAGGTGGAGTACCGCAGACTGCGCGTAATTCAACAACTCATCTTCGCAAGCGCGGAGATGAGTTTTTCAGTTGTAGGGTGGGGCTCGCTATACGCAGCTAGGAAATACAAAGGAAAAAATGGGAAATTTCTACAAAATTTGCGCCGCATCCAAGCAAGTGATTTTGCCGGGAACTGCAATTCGGTTGGCTGTCATCCGGCAGCAGACCAGCATGCATCCCGTAACACTGAAGCATGGGGACGCAGAGGGGAAATGCTACGGATATCGAAACTCCAGCTTCACCTCCGATGGGATGTGGGCACCAACAACTTTCTTCTTGGAAGGAAGCTGCGACGACGACGGACAACTCGTTCTTCGATTCACCTCTCACACCCAGGAGATTCTTCGTGCATTCATGAAGGAGCTGCTCGCAGCGCCAACCGCGGTACCCCCTTACGACAAGCAAAGTTTCGACCTGCGCGCATTTCTGCAATCAGGCCCAGAGGCTGTCCCCCAGTGGCTCAGCGACGGAGTCTTTCACAAAGGGTTGGAGACACATCTTCAATCCGTCTGGACGTACATCAGCCAGGCCGAGCGGGATGGACTGCTGTTCGCTGTGAAACCGGGTCGCGGAGTTCGCCCTCACGCATTCTTTTTCATGGCAGAACAGGCTTGGCAACAACTCTTGAGGTGGTCCCGAAAGCCCGGCTCTCTGGACAAAACCATCACTGAGCGCATCTCTGAAGCAATACTGTTTGCAAAGGAGCTTCCTGAGTTTGGCGAAGGTGGCCCGGGGCGAGCCAAGGCATATGCCGCAGCTATTCACCACGTGCTAGGCGTTAACCGGCTGGATGAGTGGAAAATGTTTGTGTCACGCAACCTCGGTGAGCAGCTGCAAAATGTGCTCCACTCGAACGTAGCTCCCCAAGAACTGGAGCTCATCGTGGCGCCCGTTCTTCGCGACTACATGATGCTGCATTCACTGGAGTCTTTGGGCATTCCGCTATTTCCCACCATGACAGGAAACCCTTACTACGACGAAGACCAAGGCTCGGAATACGCGCGCTTCATCGTGCATACCCACAAGGATGTCGAAAAAGCGAATTCGTTGGAGGCTATCGGCCCCCAACGGTATGTCCAGGTCCGTACATCTGAACTCTTGGAAGAAATGGACTTGAGAGCCTACGCCCGAGTTCGGGACCACACGCTGCGCATGCCGTTTCGGCAGCCCAGCAAGGATGGGCTGTACCTTCTGACACTGCAGACGTTGATGACTGCAGAGCAGGTGGACCTCTTCTTGAAATCGAAGTTCTCAAGCGCCTATGAACCCAATAGCGCCAAAGAAATTGACCCGTTCATGATTTAACAAACGTCCCTGCGGCCTAGGCTCAGGGACGTTTTTTTAATGCGAGGCGGGCGCCTTGTCCACGATTTCGTAGCCGGCTTTCTTCAAGGTGTCGGACAAAAACTGGAACCCAACCTCACTTCCCAGCCATTGAACAACGGTGGCCGCAGCATGGGCCTGCTCAGAAGTGTACTTTGGCACCAAGTTTTCAAACACGGGGGTAAGCCAACCGCCGGCATCGGAGTTCAGAGCTTCCCAAGCCTTGGCCAAGGCGCGCTCTCTTT
>JAIVFU010000403.1 GCA_020829485.1 Nostoc sp. CHAB 5834
GTCCAGTTCCTGGGTAAGCTTATTGATTTTATCCTGCTGCTGCTGGGAAGCCGTCTGGAAGTCCTCTTGCGCCTGGCGTGTTTTCTGCTGGTGGGCTTGCTCGCTCTGCCTGGTATGTTTCTGCAAATCCTGGTTGGCTTTACTAAAGGCCACCTTTTCTGCTTCCAGGGTGGCCTTTTCAGTTTCCAGAGAAGCCACTCTGGCTTTTAGCTGGTCCACCTTTTGGCGAGCCTTTTGCAAGGGTTGCGCGCTGGGGTCGGCGGGGGCATAGAGTTTTAGCAAGACGTAGTCGCTCACGTTCAACTTCAGATCAGCAGCTTTAGCCAGCAATTCGATGTAGTCAGGTAGGGGAAGTCGGGCACCGACCACTTTGCCGTTACTAGTAGCCATATAAAAGGGGATAATCGATTCAACGATGAGCAAATGTACAATAAATGAAAATATATGTTAACGTTTGTTAACATATATTTTCATTTATTAATAAACGTTAACACTAGTTAACAAGCGAATGACGGAAATCTTTGTCAGGCTGAATAAAGAGTCTTTTCTTGATAGAAAGCGCAGCGTGTGTAATATGCCCTCCCTCGCCCGGCCAATCGTCAGACGGGCAAGCTTAGTTAATTTCAGAATAGCTTATACAGGCAAGACGACTACACGGGCAAGAACTGATTTTACTCTTTTACTCACCTGACCCGTCCTGGAAAAGGGCGGGCAAGACAGGTTGAAAGAACTCTATCCGTCGGTTGAAATTAAATTCCATGCCTGTTCTATCCATCTAGCCGGGTTGTAATCAGTGCACTGGTTTCCCGAAGCGCTGACTGAATACTCAATTGTCTCTGAGTTGTGAAACGAACTTCGGGAAGAAAAACACTCAAGCTGGCAACAACCTGCCCACCCTTGCGAACGGGTACCGCCAGGCCGATAATATGCGAGAGCGAACGGGTTATGGCTAGTTCATGCTGACGAATTACGGCCAGTACAGACCGTAAATAGTCGGGAGTAACGGCTTCGGGCCACGTCTCGGGGGTAGGCAAGCCAATGCTCTGAATAAAACTGTCCAGTTCCCGATCGGGCAGGTAGGCCAGCAGAAGCCGGCCCGAAGCTGTTTCGTATATGTTGCGTTCGGTACGGCTGCGTACCTGCAAATCCTGATCGCTGTTGACCAGATGAACGATAAATCGCTTCTGATTTCGAATGATCCCCAGAATAGACGTTTCGTTCAGTTTCGCCGTCAGTTCCTCCATGGGCTCCTTAGCGGCTGATACTAAATTCTGACTGTACGACAGGTTATTGGTCAGGTTGTAGGCCATCGGTCCCAGCCGGTAGCCTTTCTTGCGCCCCAGATGCTCGATGTAGTTTTTACTGACCAGCGTTTGCAGAATGTTGACGCAGGTGGCCTGGTTCATCTGTAGTCCATCCGCGATCTCGGTCAGCGAATAGGTGCGGCTCGAATCGCGGGCGACCCACTCCAGAATGTCCAATGCTTTAACAATAACTAAGACCATGTGCCTTTTAACCCTACCGTCCCATCCAGCCACCGTCTACCGTGACGATGGTGCCGTGGACGTAATTTGCGGCTTCCGATGCTAAAAATACGGTAATCCCTTTAAAATCCTCGGGTGTTCCCCAACGCCCGGCTGGAATTCGAGCCAGAATACTCTGGCTACGCTCGGCGTCCTGCCGCAGTGCTTCCGTGTTGTCGGTAGCAATATAGCCCGGCGCAATCGCATTCACATTTACGCCTTTGCCCGCCCACTCGTTCGCAAAAGCTTTCACCAGGCTACCAATGGCTCCTTTGCTGGCCGCATAGCCCGGAACCGTAATTCCGCCTTGAAAAGTCAGCAGAGAAGCGGTAAAAATAACTTTACCCGACCCACGGGCCACCATATCGCGGCCAAGCTCACGGGTTAGAATAAAGGGAGCATTCAGGTTGGTTTCCAGAACCGTATCCCAGTATTCATCCGGGTGTTCGGCGGCTGGTTTGCGCAGAATGGTCCCGGCGTTGTTGACCAGGATGTCGATAACGACGCCATCCTCACGAAGTTTGTCCAACAGTGAATACACCGCTGGACGCACGCTAAGGTCGCATTGATAAGCCTGAAAGTGACGACCTGTTGCCAGCACATCCTGTTCTACTGCACTGCCTGATAGCTCAAGACTGGCTGATACACCGATGATGTCGGCACCGGCTTCGGCTAGGGCAACGGCCATCGCCCGGCCAATACCCCGTTTGCAGCCGGTTACCAAAGCGGTCCGGCCTGTAAGATCAAATTGGGAAAGAATCATAATACTATATCATTGATAAATTAAGGCAATTATAATAGGTTAGTATTGAATAATACAACCTAGCGTGTAAGTCAATCCGCACAGAATTTAAAAATATTCCAAGTTAACAGACCGAACCAGGTGTAAAAAAGCTTCTCTAATAGTATTATACCCATAAAAGATACGAATCGTATAATACAGCATAAAAATTTATTAAGAAAAAGTATTGTCAAATTCATTTTTCAATTTTAGTATTGCATAGTGAAATATAAATTCCACAATGATAAATTAACTATATGCAATACGTCTATACATATGCCCAAAAGCTGTTTCTTATCAGCTTGGGAGTCATTCTCCTGATGATTCCAGCCCTGGGGCAATCGATTCAAACAATCAGCGGTAAGGTAACCGACGAGACAGGGCAGCCGCTGCCTGGTGTAACGGTGTTGCTGAAAGGCAGTATAAATGGTACGACAACCTCCGCCGAAGGAACCTACCGGCTCTCGTTGCCTGTAGCAAATGCCATTCTCGTGGCTTCCTACGTGGGCTACAAAACGCAGGAGGCAGTGGTAGGCGGCCAATCGGTCATTGATTTCAAACTGGCTCCGGACAGTAAAATCCTGAGTGAAGTTGTGGTGGTGGGTTACGGCACGCAGCAACGCAAGGACCTGACCGGCTCGATTGCCTCGGCTAATCTGGTGGCGTTTAAAGAGTCGCCCAACGTAAGTATTCTTCAGTCGCTGAAGGGATCGCTGCCGGGCCTGACCATCAGCCAAACCAACCGGGCCGGCGATGAGCCCGCCATTAATATCCGGGGTACATCGACACTCAACGGAAACACCGCGCCCCTGATCATCGTTGACGGTCTTATTTTCAATGGGCGGCTTTCCGACATTAACCCGGCCGATGTTGCGAGTGTCGACGTGTTGAAAGACCCAAGTAGCAAGGCCGTTTATGGCTCGCAGGCGGCAAATGGTGTGGTGTTGGTTACGACTAAAACCGGGCGGGCCGCCACAAAAC
>JAIVFU010000404.1 GCA_020829485.1 Nostoc sp. CHAB 5834
TTGTTTTCCTCTTTAGTCAGAAATACCCTCAAACGAGCGCCCATATTTTTTGTTACCTCGGTAGATATATTCTCCGTATTTATTTATTGTTACATAGTTTCGTTTTTTCCTGCCGACCTACTTAGTTGGGTTTGAACTGAAGTTACTTTCCGGTTAATATTCTGCCATTGCTGTGAAAAATCGAGTTTTTGGTTAACAGAAGCCTGGGCTGCGGTTAAACTAGGGTGGTCAAGGGGGGTCTGAAAAGGATGCCCTGTCGCCAAGGTGTTTAAGACAGCTGCGTTGATTCGCAAAGCCAACCGGCGGAAAATTCGCTGATCGGTAGTAGCATTAAGCCAGTTCAAGGCGCGTTTAGTGATAGAGTCAGACTCTTTTGGTAATTCTCGTTCTGCCTGGGATAAAGCTTCTTGTATCTGCTGGTAAGCATCAATGGGAAAATTTGCGTAAGGAGCCAAATTTGATAGCTGTTCAGTTAGGGCTTGTAACTCGGAAGATTCGGCAGCAATATCGTTATCGAGAGATTGGATTTCTACATCCAGTTGCGATCGCCGTTCAAAATCAGTGACTTTTTGAGCAGTATTTAAGCGATCTTGCTCTATGAGTTGTTGAATTTGACTTTCTGCTTGCAGTAGTTCGAGTTTGGCTTGCTCCCAAGCAGATTGATTAAATTCAGTCTGACGCAGCCAATCTTGGCTTGATTGCAGTTTGGGTAGAGTTTCCTTACGAATAATAGTTTGGTTGCCGCCAGGGAGATAAAACTGTTGAGCAGGAGAATTCTTTGTCAGTCGTTGTTGGAATTTTTTAATGGTACTGTTATTAGTGCCGACAAAGAGGATTAAATTATTTGCATCATCTTCACCGCGAACAAGCCGTAACGCCCGATCCACTATTTGCTGTGCTACGAGGTGCAGAAATACTTCTGTTTTTCCAGTCCCCGGTGGCCCACAAACAGCAGTTAGTAAGTTCTCTTGGGCGTGTTTGAGGACAGACGCTTGAAATTCATCAGGCGCATGGTCAGGCAAAGCCCCCCAGAACATTACCTCATGTCTGGGTGATTGTGGCTGACCCCAGAGGTACTGCATCGCTGGGTGAGTTTCAGTTAGCCATTCGCTATTACAGTCAGGTTGTTGAAGTTCCTTGAGGATTTCTTGTATGTCTTGCTTGAGGAGGGCGTTATAGGGTGTAAAGTCGCAGCGAAGCAAATAAGGTTGTCGAGAGGTTTTATATTTTCCTTCGGGTAAGTCTACCAATTCAAGAAAGTCTCGAAGCGTTAGGAATCTTCCTTTAAAAGTGTCTTCTAAAAATTTTCCAATTCCTGACGCAACAATCAGTGATTCGGTTTGCTCCTCCTCTAATCCGTACAGCCGCATCAAGTTAACAACCACAGGCTGAAACTCGTATTCGGTCAAGTCCCAGCCAGTTTTGCGGTAATTACCTTTGAATATGGGTGAAATATCAATTGTGAACAGAGGCAGGTATTTCAGCTTTTGGTCTTTGCCCTTGCCGTTGATTATATAAATTTGTGGGAAAGCAACAGCCATCTGAACATCATTTTTGTTCCCTCTTTTAGCTGCTTGTTGCTGTTGCTGGAATTGCGTAAATACTTCGCTATCTAACAGTAGCTTGTTGCCAACAAGCTGCACTCCCTTATCTACTACTTTTGAATAAATATCTGAAGAACGCTCGACAAGAGCTTGAGTCAGTTCTTCTAACCTGATGTAGCCTAACCAAGCTTGTACTATCTGGATAAGTTTTTCTGACTCTAGCATAGGAACACTTGTGGGAGCGACTGTACTACTGGCACTCTGACTAACTTAATATTTTTTGTCGTTTGTCGCAAACATACCGCAGTAGTCAGCAGTTTTCCACAAAAATTTTAACAATTATAATTGCTTAAAACGTTATGAAAGCGTTTCCACACCAGAATAGTTAAGGATTTTCGCGTCAACAGTTAACATTGGACACCCATAATTTCTGGCTGTAGCTACAATAATTTGGTCAAAAGGGTCACTATGAAATCCGTTTAATTGAGTTGAATCAACTACTATGGGCAGGGTTAAATTTAATAGCTGTACTCCGGGATAAGCCAAAGCTGTTTCTAGCCATTCATTAACTGAACAAGAAAAAACCAGTCGTTTTTTTTCGACTAATTTGGCGACTTCCCAACAAGAAACAATACTTACTCCTAAACCCTGAGATTGATATTCTTCTATATATTCCCGATACTTTGTAGTTAGTTTGGAGTTATCATCAACCCACCAAACCCAGATATGGGTATCAAGTACGATCATTGCAAAACTTCCCAATCTTCTAAGGCAACGGGTTCTGTTGGATCATCGTAACGGATTACTTTACCGCGCATTGGATAAAGATTTGTTTCTGGTTGGCTAGGCGCTGCTCCTTGAAGTTGTGGAGTTTTAGCTGACAGAATAATCACCTCCACAGCATCCCCCGCATGAAAAGGTAAGCCCCGTAGCATCAAAGTTCCATCTTCTGTTAAAACAGCTTCTATTTTGTGAGCTTCCATCTTACAACTCCTATTTGTTAATGGAGAAAAAGAGAAACGGATCTTACTTTCTCTAGTTTTTTTATTATGGCACTTTGGCTCCCCTGACTTTTTAGCCGTAACTTGCGTAAGTCATGATTTCGAGAGAACTGGGGAGCAGTGGCAACTTGAGCTTACTCAACGTTTGTCAGCGTCTCCAGTTGTGCAAGTAGTTTTTCTATTTGCTTGCGCTTCTTAGGATCTGACCAAATACGCGACTTTCTTAGTTTGGTAGTTGCAGTATTAAAGCGCTCTTTGTAATGGTCAGACTCGGTGTTTGGGCTAGAGTTTGGGCTTTTCTTCTCACTAATGCGCTGTTTGATTTCGCTTAAAGACCAGTTGTTGGCAATAGCTTGTTCTAAAAAGACAACGCGCTCATCTAATTTCGGAATCTGGGCAATCGCTCTAGCTTTGGTGTACTCAAGGGAGCCTTTGCGTAGTGCCTCAAGAATGTCTTCTGGGAGGTTTAGCAGTGGCAATCGGTTGTTGGCAAATGATTCCCAAGTCATTAAACCCAAGCCAACAAAAACTTCTTCAACAATTTTTAGGTCTGGATTCACTGGGGTTGAGCCATGAGTTTCATCGTTTCCATCTTTGACAATAGAACTCTTGCATAAATATTTTGTGGTATGATTAGGGGTTATTCTAATTTCAGTTTTTGGTAAGAATTTATAAATTGTTTCGAGCAAGTATTATCAGGCGATTCTTCGAGAACAGCGCAGGCATC
>JAIVFU010000405.1 GCA_020829485.1 Nostoc sp. CHAB 5834
CCTAAATTATCTGAGGGATTTTTTCAACTTCAAATGCTCGTCAACAACCTAACTCGTTCGATTTTTCAAAACGGCAATATTCCTTATTTCTACTTTTCCTCTGCTTAGAGTGACAAAAGAGGGTTAATATCTCATTAATCTCTCAAAATTAAACAAACTTGTATCAAAAGACGTAGAAACGGGTATCGCTGGAGCTTAGATCAGGTGTAGGGTGTGATACAGGGTCTACAGTTGGGACAATGAAAATAAATCGGCACGGACGCGCCAAAGTTCTCACACAGTCAGAGATACAGCTAATTTTCAGCGATGGCTTAGACAATAACCGCGATCGCACCTTGTTCGGTGTCTGCCTGTTTAGCGCTTGCCGTATCCGTGAATGCTGTACCCTGTTCACCCAAGATATCTACACACCCAAGGGCAATGTCAGACCCCGGCTGGTGATTCGGAAAGCAAACATGAAGGGGAAGCTGGCTACTAGGTCAATCCCAGTGATTGAAGACTTACGGCGGTTGTTGGTTGAATACTACCCACTGTCCGGAGAGATTTATTTGTTCCCCGGTCGCAGTGATGGACACATCAGCGAAGACTCTGCCTCTAGGATTTTGAGAGAAGCTTGTCAGCAAGTAGGAATAATTGGCGTATCGACCCATAGTTTTAGGCGTAGCGCACTATCGCAGATGAGTAATGCAGGTATTCCATTGAGAGTTGTCATGGAGATATCTGGGCATCGGAATTTGGAGCAGTTACAGAGATATTTAGAAGTGACTGACGAGCAGGTGTTGGGAGCGGCGGCGAGTTTGGCTATGTTGTCACCTGTGGCTAGTAATAGTGTAGACCTACAAACCGACATTGGATTAAAAGCGCCTACAGTAGAGCATTCTATTTCAGATTAGCCTACTCACCAAAGCAAAACCCCACAGTGACAAGACGTGCTACTGGGTGAGATAGTGAGATGTTTCTTGGTTTCTCTCTCAATTTTTCAATAACCTTACTAATATTCTCATCAATTCATCAATATCTTCGACAACTCTGTAGCTATTAATCCCTAAAGTAAAATGTTTATTTACTCTATCTAGACAAGCAAATTGCCACAAGCTCCCTGTACTGACACAACCAGTTAATATAGGTTGTTCTGCAAGAGTTGGGGAATCGTCCCACAAATCCAGTGCAACCATTTCGGCTACTAATTGAGTAAAGCCTCTACTTAAGTCAGCTTGTTTTGCTTCTATAACTAATAGTTGATTTGGTTGGGTAGTTCTAATTAAATAATCTAGTGTTCCTTGAAGTTGATTATTGACTCTCAAACTAAATTCTATTCTTAGTTTTGCTTTCGTGTAATGAATCAACTCTAGTACTATTCTAGAAATTATTACTTCTCTTCTCGCTAACTCGGTACTTAGCTCTACATAAGGAAGTGCTTCTTCAATCCTCTCTCTCAATTCGACTAACCTATCCAATTCGCCTGAGTATTGTGGCAATTGAAATACTTTATACTCCAATGAATAACCGAAGGCTTGAGCTAGGTCTTCAGAATAAAAACCACTGTCGAAATATTTGCTAAACGTGTAGATTTGATTTGGATCTAGTTTCATGAGATTTTATTGGTCGTTGTTTTAAGGTCTGATGATAATTAAATTATTTAATCGCTAGAACTACATATCCTACCTGTAAACCCCATCCTGTAAGCAAATAAACTACTTCCTTACTGGTTTGCCTACCAGTGGGTGTTAGTTCGTTGCTGGGATCAACTTCTATCAAATTCAGAGTATCGCCTACTTGATAATCGCGGTCGTTTTTGCGTAGTTCAAAAGTTTTACGACCGTCAATCACATCTTGGTAGAATGGCATCCAAGTTTTTAAATTATGTGTAGCCATTGCTTTTGTAGTTGTTTGGGATTTGTTATTTGCGGGTGAGATGTCGGGATTTTTTAGTATGACGACATCTTTTGAGAGGGGGCAAGGAACATCACCCATCATTTACCTCCAAAAGCCGCCTTAACTCCTGCTTTAAAACCTCTGGATCTGGCAAATAAAGTTGATATCTTGACACAAAAAGCTGATTAGAAATACCACCCGTCGCATACTCAACCAAAATCTCATCCTTATCTCGTGCCAACACAATCCCTATCGGCTCGTTGTCATCCTTCATATTCTCCTCAGCGCGAAAATAATTTAGATACATATTCATCTGTCCAATATCCTGATGACTCACCGCTTGCGTCTTCAGATCGATTAAGACAAAACACTTGAGAATGCGATGATAAAACACCAAATCCACAAAAAAATGCGTGTTGTTTAACGTAATTCGGTATTGCTGCCCAATAAATGCAAACCCCTTGCCCAACTCAAGTAAAAATTTCTCCAACTCAGCAATTAAACGATTTTCTAACTCACTCTCACGATAATTGCGGTCTGGTAAATCCAAAAACTCGAACACATAAGGATCTTTGACCACATCCCGCGCCGACTCGAACCGTTGCCCATCCTTAGCCAGTGCCAAAATCTCTGCCCGATCCTTACTCAACGCCACCCGCTCAAACAAAGCCGAATTCTTCTGGCGTTTCAACTCCCGCACACTCCAGCGATCTTGGATGCACTGCTGCTCATAAAATGACCGCGCCAAATCATCGGAAATAGCTAAAAGCTCCGTATAGTGCGACCAACTCAATTTGCCAGACAGTGTTTGGCAATTCTCATAGTTCAAATAAAACAGACGCATATACTGCAAATTAGAACGGCTAAACCCCTTACCATACGCCGCTTTCAAATCTCGTGAAAGCACCTGTAACAACTTACTGCCATATTCTGCCCGTTCCTTGCCCGCTTGCTCAAACTCGACAATATAACGCCCAATCTGCCAGTAAGTTTCCACTAAAACTGAATTAACCTGCTCAAAAGCCCGTTGTCGCCCCAACGCCAAACACTCACCAATGCGATCTAACAACTGCTGATATGAACCATCATTAACCGTTAAATCACTCATAACTCAAACCCCAACGAGAGCCAACTGCGTCTGAAATCTCCAAACAGTTGTAATAATGTAATTATGTAATTAAATACAAGTGTAATTATGTAATTTATTACATTAGCTTTGTAGCTCCTCCTCAACTAGAGCAATCATATATTCCTTCAGGACTTACGCAACTGGCACAGCGCGATCGCATTTATGTACTATATAAGAGTGGTATAGCCAAAGGGAATTGATGAAATTAGTAACAGTAATCGGCTGTGTTAAGTATTCTTAAAATCATGAGAA
>JAIVFU010000406.1 GCA_020829485.1 Nostoc sp. CHAB 5834
CCTGGATACTCACTCCGGGTAAAGTGGCTCCCGATGCATCCGTCACTTTTCCGGTTACGGTGCGCTCCTGCGCCCATGCTACCTGGTTGCCCAGTAGCAGTACCATTGCCAGCAATGTAAAAAAGCTATTGAACGCCTTCTTCACATATGACTGGGGCTGGGATTGCCCAACCAGACCTACGCAACCACTAAAGCGGCCAAAATGGTAGGATTTGTCTATCATAGGTTTAAACTAAAAAGTGGAAAATATTAAGTTGACAGTTTGTTCGAATTACATCTACCAATCCTGCTGATTATCAATTATATACTCTATGCAAGCAGTTTTTTCTCAGAGAAGAAACCAAGTAGCACATTGCAAATTGACCGGATTTAATAGAACATAACGACTAACCAATCGACAAAAATAGGCATGTTAGGCGGAGAAATACAAGCAATTATATGTCAAAATCGGATTATTGTTAGTAAATATAGTACCATGCCACCCAAACATAGTGTATCTACGTTTGACTATTTCCACTAAAAAATTTGACTTATCTTATTGATAATAAATTACTTATCTATGATTTTCTACCATTTTATCTTTGTAAAAGCTAAACAGACATTGAGGCTAGAAATTCATTAAAATTTTAAAGTCTTTCGATTAATGTTCAATGAGAATTTTAGCATATTTTCATACGATTGGCAATACTTAATATATACATACAATTACTCATTATGAATATTACTTACCCATCACCATAATAAACCACGGCCATTTAGCAAATTTGTATTTTTTGAGTATTTATACGAATTCGGAATTATTCTACAGATCGATTTCACGGCCATTTTTTTTGTACTTAACAAACTGTTTTTTGTGTTTTTAACCTGTTTATTCTTAAATATCGTGTATACACATCCAAATTCTTGTACTAAGGCTATTTCTAAGTAATTCGGTTACTTAACAAATGATCCGTAATTCTACCTATTTAGATTACTTATGTACACAATTCTCTACCAATCAACCGGGTCAAAGCACCCCGGATGACGATACAGCCAAAAAGTGAAAGGGTCGAACTAGGGTACGATACTAATCAACGAAGGAAACGGCCAGTTTGAGCTTGTTCTGCTAAACAGCGTACCGATCAGCGGGCAGATAAAACGAATGGCAACCGTGCACGTAAACGGCAAAACCAATGTTATCATCGCACGTAACCATGAGTCGTTGCCGGTGCTCCAACCGCTGGCTAAAGCGCCGTATAGGGGCTTGTATTGGCGATTTTCGTTACCTTTACCATCCGTTTTTTGCCAATCAGCCAGGAGATGCCCACAACGACTACTCACCCGTTCGACGACCTGAGAACCCGCCTGCAAGGTGATTTTTTGACCGACAATACGCATCGCACCCTCTACGCTACAGATGCTTCTGCTTACCGGGAAATGCCTGCTGCCGTGGCCATACCCCAAACAATCGATGACCTCAAAACACTCATCGCTTTTGCCAGGGAACATAAAACGTCACTAATTCCGCGCACGGGTGGCACGTCGCTGGCAGGCCAGGTGGTTGGCAGCGGCATCGTCGTCGACGTATCGAAGCATTTTACAAAAATCCTGGAAATCAATCCCGAAGAACGCTGGGTACGGGTGCAACCGGGCGTTATTCGCGACGAACTGAACCAGGCCCTCAAACCCTACGGACTGTATTTTGGGCCGGAAACTTCCACCGCAAACCGCGCCATGATCGGCGGTATGGTGGGCAACAACTCCTGCGGCTCTAACTCGGTCGTCTACCGGGCCACCCGCGAACATACCCTCTCGGTGAAGGTCCTGCTGGCCGATGGGTCCGAAGCCGAGTTCGGCGACATGAGTGACTGGGCGTTCACCAAAGCCGTGGGTGAAGCCAGCCGCCGGAATGGCAGCGCGACCCTTGCCGACAAGATTCTGCTCACGACCAACGAAATCCTGATCAACCCGGCGAACCAGACCGAAATCCGGCGCAACTTCCCGAAACGTACCATTGAACGACGCAATACCGGCTATGCGCTCGACGAAGTACTGGAGATGGCTCCCTTCACACCCGCCGGGCCGCCCTTTAACCTCGCCAAATTCATTGCCGGCTCGGAAGGGACGCTTTGTTTCCTGACCGAAATCAAGCTTAACATCGTACCACTGCCGCCTAACGAAAGCGGCCTTGTTTGCGTACACTGCCACTCCATCGATGAGTCGCTGCGCGCTACGCTGGTGGCGCTTAAGTATAAGCCTTATGCGGTCGAACTGATCGACGATATTATTCTGGAGCGGGCTGATACCAATCCTGAACAGCGCAAAAACAGCTTTTTCGTTCAAAAAACCCCGACCGATCATTTTCCGATTATTCTGGTCGTCGATCTGTCGCGCGATACGCGGGCCGAAATAGAACAGTTGGCAGCCCAGATGGAAGCCGACATGCGGGCCGCGGGTATGGGCTATCATTTTCCTCTGCTCTTTGGCGAAGACACCAGAAAGATCTGGACTCTCCGCAAAGCGGGACTCGGCTTGCTGGGCAACCTGCCCGGCGACGAGAAAGCGGTAGCTGTGATCGAGGATACGGCCGTCGATGTACACGATCTTCCCGATTATATCCGGGAATTCAACGAGATTCTGACGAAGCATCGGATGCACTCGGTCCACTACGCACACGCGGGGTCGGGCGAGTTACACCTGCGCCCCATTATCAACCTGAAGACAGAAGAAGGGCACCGGCAGTACCGGATGATTGCCGAAGAAATTGCTACGCTGGTCAAGAAGTACGACGGCTCCCTCTCGGGCGAGCACGGCGACGGGCGGCTGCGGGGCGAGTTCATCCCGAAAATGGTGGGCGCGCACAACTACGAGCTGATGCGCACAATTAAGCACACCTGGGACCCGCAGGGCATTTTCAATCCCGGCAAAATCGTGGAAACACCCCCTATGGATACGTTTCTGCGCTACGAAGCCGGTCAGCAAACGCCCGCCTTCCAGACTTACTTCCGCTACAAAGACCAGACTATTCTTCAGCACGCCGAGCAATGCAACGGCTCCGGCGACTGCCGCAAAACGGAAGCGTCGGGGGGAACCATGTGCCCCAGCTACATGGCTACCCGGAACGAGAAAGACACAACCCGGGGGCGGGCCAACATCCTGCGCGAGATGCTGACGCATTCGACCAAGGAAAATCGCTTCGACCACGCCGAGATCAAAGAAGTTTACGACCTGTGCCTGTCGTGCAAGGGCT
>JAIVFU010000407.1 GCA_020829485.1 Nostoc sp. CHAB 5834
AACTGATTTCTGCCCTGCAATCCGAAGCGAGTGTTGGAGGGACGATTCAAGTTGGTTCCATTGTTTGCCATGCCGACCCTTACCACACCTTATATATAGCTAAAGGGAAAGTTGTCCAGGATTTAGGAGAGCAAGCAAGTAGTCGTGGCATGGGATAACTGTCATGATGAACCGAAAAACACCTCCATATACAACAAATCCGAGTTGCGATTTCCCGGTAGCTAGCTAACTTTTGAATCAGTGAACAGTGAACAGTTATCAGAGTTTCTCACTGATAATTGGTTATACCAATTCACTAAAATTATGAAACAGATGTAAACCCTTTCAGGGTTTCTATATCTGACGTTTTTTAATTGCTGTCTTCGTCACGCTTTCTCGTGTCCGCGTACCCCTACGGGGAAGCAAGCTACGCTTTTAGCGTCTGTCTGCGACACGCGCAAAAGACGTAGAGAGCGTTATTAAGAATGCATCGAATTATGAATTGGTATTAGTTGTGGGGACTCTAACTCCCAAGGGAAAAATTAACTGATAACTGATAATGCGGCGTTCGCTCTCTTCTGGAGCGTGATTTTTTAGACCAATAAATAAGAATACTCACACCCATACCAAACCTAGCTCCCGCCAGTAATTGGTAAACAACGCAGTGGGTTGTTTTAACAAACTTTGGGGGTTTAAGTTGCTCCTGCCTAACAAGGGCAGCACCTGAAAGATGCCTAAATCTAAATAAGAGTCACTTTCACGGAAAAAGCGTTAGCGACTGTGCGTAGCGTCATTGCGAATTAAGAATGCATCGAATTGTTTTAATCATGAAAAAATAAAGGTATTGATTGTGAAGACAAATAATAATGCAATTAAAATCAGCCGGGGGATCAATGATGATTAACCGTCCTGATTACATCGAATCACCCCACTGGAATGAATGGTTAGCCAGCGCCGTTGACCCAGAAATTATAGTCTTAAACCTTGTTTCCTTATTAAACAATCTGCCCTACGATTATCTCCTGTACAGCGATCGCATTTCCAGACGCAACGACGGACGACTCCGGGATCACCTTTTACAAAAATACCGCCACATTGAACACGGCGGTTGGTGGTGCAGTGGTGTTGACCCACTGGACAATTGCAACCCAATGCTTTGGGGCTGCTTCAAGCCCGACATCCTCCGGCGAGATTCACAAAAAATCGAGAAATTCATCAAATATGAACACCCATATCGAGTGCCAACACGGGCATTTTTCTTGCGAGTCACTTGGAACATCGGCTTGACTATTGCTACTACTGCTAATCAACAAGCACAGTACGAGCAACGAATTTTACAAGCATATCGCCAAACTCAAGTCAATGGAGAACTGGTGACTAAAACTGTTCACTTGGCTACTCCCGAATTTCTCACTCATAGTGTGGGAGGTGTGTCAAGAGATGCAGCGCTCCTGAAGTTGCCCATTCTCAATTCCTCCTCATTCTCCCCACACTCCCCACTTGTGAGAAATCCAGGTACTAGGTTTGAACGTTCCGATAAGTAAATGCATCAAACCCTTGAAAACAGCACACCTTCTCCTCTCGCTCTGCCTTCTCCCATCCCGCTAGTCGAACATCCGGCTGCGGTCTACTTGGCGACGCTTTCCCCTGGTTCCCGCCCAGCTATGCGCCAAGCTTTAAATGCGATCGCGCGATTGTTAACCAACTCAAGTTGTGATGCGATGACTTTAAACTGGGCAGCACTGCGCTACAAACATACGGCGGCAGTCCGCTCTGTGTTGAGCGAAAAATATGCACCAGCTTATGTCAACAAAGTGCTGTGTGCTTTGCGGCGAGTTTTAAAAGAAGCCTTGCGGTTAGACAGCAATTCTCATTTTGAAATAAATAGAGTATTAACCCCATTTTGAAATTCAAAATGTAGTACAAAATAACTAGTTTTTCAGAGAAAGGAGATAGCTAAAAAAATAATTGCCTCCATTAACTAAGTATAAATACTCAATGTACTGGAGGGGATTGCCTGACAACTAAGGGTAAACTCAGGAAAATAGTTCTCTTTTGAGAATATAGAACTCAATCAAAATAACAAATTATTAATCGTTGTCAAGCTTTGGTAAAATTGGTGAATTGAAAATTATTAATTAGTCAAACTACTCCAAGATGGTTCAAAAGGCAGCGACCATAGAAATTCCTGAATTAATACAATTTTTACGGTCATTATTATATGACTTACCTGATGAAAGGAAACCCGGAAATAATACAAGATACCAGGTAGAAGATGCAGTGATGGCTGCGTTCTCAGTCTTTTTTACTCAGTCACCATCTTTTTTAGATCATCAACGTTTAATGAAAAGCAATAAGGGAAAAGATAATGCTGAAAGTTTATTTTCAATTGAGGCAAAACAAGCGTGATAATCAAATAAGAAATTTATTAGACCCGGTTCCAGCTAGTACTATCTTTATGGCTTTTCAAAAAGTCTATCAATGGTTAGAGAAAAAGGGAGTTTTAGAAAAGTTTCTCTACTTAGATGGAGAAATTTTAGTGGCGTTAGATGGCACAGAATATTTTTCATCTAAGAAGATTAATTGCCCTCATTGTAATTGTCGTAATCATCGAAACGGAACTACAACTTATTTTCATGGCTGTGTGACACCTATTATAGTTTCTCCTAATCAAAAGCAAGTAATTAATTTATCACTCTTATTTTATTAAAAAACAAGATGGACATCAAAAACAAGATTGTGAAAATGCGGCTGTTAAAAGATGGTTAAATAAGAATCATCAAAATAAGTATGGTTATCCTGTAACGCTTTTAGGAGACGACTTATATTCTCACGAACCTGTTTGTGAATTGGCTCTAAAACAAGGCTATAATTTTATTTTTGTTTGTCTTGAAACGTCGCATAAAACTTTATATGAATGGCTAGAATTCTTAGAAAAAAGTGGAGAAGTTTCAACCATTGAAAAGAAACAATGGGATGGGCGAAAAAATCTAATTTATCGTTATCGTTATGCTTCTAGACTTCCCTTACGAGATGATGACTCAAGTCTCGAAGTTAATTGGTGCGAAATAACTGTTATTAATGAGAAAACACAAAAAATTATCTACCAAAATAATTGGATAACTAATCATAAAATCACTGAAAGTAATGTTGAAAACATTGTCAAAGCTGGACGCAGTAGATGGAAAGTTGAGAATGAAGGCAATAACGTTCTTAAAAACCACGGTTATAATTTAGAGCATAACT
>JAIVFU010000408.1 GCA_020829485.1 Nostoc sp. CHAB 5834
TGATCGATAGACCCAGGCCGGTGCCGCCAAACTTCCGGCTGGTTGATCCATCAGCTTGCTGAAACGCTTCGAAGATGAGTTGTTGCTTTTCGGGTGCAATACCAATGCCCGTATCAGTAACGGCAATCGCGATTCTTGGCTGGGTCGTTGCTGATGCATCGCCGGGCAAATCTTCCAGATGGAAAGACAATGTAACAGAACCCGCCTTGGGCGTGAATTTGAAGGCGTTGGACAGCATATTTTTGATGATTTGCTGAGTTCGCTGCCGATCGGTAATAATAATAGCGGGTACCGACGGAGCAACGGCGGTAGTAAGCCGAACGCCTTTTTCTTCGGCCACCACGCTGAATAGCTGACTCATATCCCGAACAATATCGGCAACCGGCACGGGTTCCATGAACAGATCAATCTTGCCGGCTTCAATCTTCGACAGGTCCAGAATATCGTTGATGAGATCGAGCAGATCGGTTCCCGATTTGTGGATGATGTTTGCGTATTCGACCTGCTTGTCGTTGAGATTATTGAGTTTATTGTCGGCCAGCAACCGGGCCAGAATCAGCACGCTATTGAGCGGTGTGCGCAACTCGTGCGACATGTTGGCCAGAAATTCGGATTTGTATTTACTGTTGACTTCCAGCTCTTTCGCTTTCGTAGACAAATCTTTCCGGGCAATTTCAATAGTTCGGTTACGCTCCTGGAGTTCGGCGTTTGTCTGCCGCAGTTCTTCTTCCTGAACCTTCAGTTCCTCTTCCGATACCTGTAGGATTTCGGCCTGCCGCATCAACTCTTCGTTCGATTGCTGTAGTTCTTCCTGCTGATGGCCCAGTTCATCTTTCTGATCCTGAACGGTTTGCAGCAGATGCATCACTTTGGCGTGGCCATCGGCTGCGTTGATGGCCACGGCTATATTGTTGGCGGTCGATTTGAGCAGCCGCAGCGATTGTTCGTTGAGTGACTGGAAGGAAGCAAACTCCAGAACACCCTTTAGTTCCTGGTTATACCAAAGCGGCATACACACGATCTGACCGGGAGTAGCCTGGCCGCTACCGCCCTGAACAACCCAATAGTGATTGGGTACATTATTGACAACTGTCATCTTTCGGGCCATAGCTGCCTGTCCAACAAGGCCTTCACCCAACTGGTACGCTTTTTTTACCTGATCGGGGAGTGCCACCGACGCGTTCATTTGAAGTTCCTGCCGTTCTTCGTTGAAACAGTAAAAGGCGCTGGCGGGTAAGCTGATGTAGTCGGTCAGCGTCTGGAGTACCGATTGCGTAAGCGACGAGGCATCGGTTACGTCCTGTAGCTTGTCGTTAACGACCGACATACCGGTCAGAAGCCAGTTCTTTTCGTTACTGGCCAGATTGAGCTGTTCGAGTTGCCGGAAGTTATCCTGAAGCAGCGCTTCGGACCGCCGGTTCCCGCGGAACTCCCGAACGGTCAGGTAAATAAGCCAGAAAACAGTGAGTAGTATTAACAGTGTTCCCAGTAATAGCTCCTGGGTAGACCGCTCAATGGACTCATTCCCTGCCTTCTGACGAATGGCCAATAGCACCTGCTCAACTTTAGTAATTTCATTTAACCCGGTTCTAATAAGGTCGGTCTGGGCTTTTTCGCGGGTCGTTATTGCCGTTATCGTTGCCTGGTTGTTCGGGCTTGCCTTGATGCCACCCTGGGCGTCCAGCGATTGCCAAAAACGCAGTAGGTCGTTAAGGTCTGATTCAACCCGGCTAACCCGCTCTACCTGAGCAGGGTTATCGGAAACAAGCTGATGCAGCACCCCAACGGCCGGAACAATAGTGCGTGCGGCTACTTCGTAAGGCTGTAAAAATCGGCGTTCGCTGGTGCTGCGGAATCCCCGGCGACCGGCTTCCATGTCGCTCAGCAATTTTTGGATTGTCTCTACCTCGTTAAGAACCTGATAGGTATGTTCGATCCGCTCGCCGGAATGTGATTGCCGCAGGGATGTGTTAAAGGATAAAACACCGACGACTATAACCAACAGGATAGCTGCCAGAAACCCTACATACAAGCGGGCTATTGGAGAAAGATTCATTGAAAGGTAGAGTTGGACATATAAGATCAGTTACTAATCGTTGAGTGAATGGCACGGTTACCCAGTTGTATGAATAGGGCGGGGTAACACCTGACTGGACGAGCCGCTTGATGACTTATTCAAATCGGAGCAAGTACTCGCCACCTGTTTTGTTTACTAAAATGTAAATATATTAATTAAAATACCATATAGATTATCGAGTTGATATAGTAGTCTATAAATTTACTGTTTGGTGCTTAGGCTAGCTTACCAGGCAACAAACGGCTATTGTAGTCGCTGTAAAGTGATAATATGGTAGCCTTTGGGAAACCTTAGTGAGCTAAAAGAGTACGGATGAGGGAAGTAACAAGTAATGAAGTCAGAGAAATTTGCCAGGTTTTTTATTTACGTTAAAAATAAATCGTATCTATGTGGTGGTATAAATGGCAAACAAATGAGATAGCAATAAATACAACTAAATCCAATTCGTATAACGTTAATAAATGCTCTAAGGTACCCCATCCGTGAGGAACGGATTTGATAGGCCTCTACTACACTTGGTTAATTAACTTAAATTACTATGAAAAGTGCTTCTTTGCCTGCCAATGAGGAGACCCGATTGCAGGCACTGGTCGATTATAAATTACTGGATACGGCGCCCGAGAGTATTTACGACGATGTGACTCGAATGGCCTCTGAGATATGCCGCACGCCCATCTCACTCATCAGCCTTGTTGATGCCGACAGACAATGGTTCAAATCGAAGCTAGGGGTCAAGGGTGATGAAACGCCACGCGAACAATCGTTCTGCGCCCACGCGATTCTGGAACCGAACGAGATTTTTATTGTGCCTGATGCCCGGCAGGACGACCGCTTTTCCGACAATCCGCTGACGACGGGTTCGCCCCATGTGGTATTTTACGCGGGCGTTCCCCTGACAGACGACGAAGGAAATTCGCTGGGTTCGTTGTGTGTGATCGATACCCGTCCCCGTATACTTACCGACAACCAATTACTGTCCCTGAAATCATTAGCCAGGTTAGTGAATACTCAATTTGACCTCCGAAAGGTCAAAGCCGAGCGGGATACCTACCAACGGGAACTTACACTGGCTACTACGGCCCGGCGGACCTTGCTCCGGTTTATGGCTTACCGGATAAGGCCTTTGGTTGATCCGTTGC
>JAIVFU010000409.1 GCA_020829485.1 Nostoc sp. CHAB 5834
CCTTGATGATGCTCTAGCCCATGAGTTTGTTTATGGTTCCCAAAGCCAGGAGACTGCAAACTCAGACACTCAAAGCGAGACTCAGCCAACACTAGAGCAGGAACCTGTACCACAATCTATATTACCTGTATCACCTATATCCGCCCCGCAACCAGCTAAGTTTAATCTCATGTCTCAACTTCAACAACCTTCTAAAGAGCCAACAATCAGACTAACTGTTGATTTGCCTGAATCAACGCACCGTAAGTTATCTGTGCTAGCAGCCAGGACAAATAGGAAAAAGGTTGAGATTATAAGGTTTTTACTGGATGAAGCACTTAAGGATGTAGAAGATTAATGCAGTAATTGATGCAGTAATGCAGTATTTATTTTTCGTCTAAATTCAGGTGTATCCGCCCTTTGATAGACTTCATAACTGAAATAGGTAATTTTAAGGCGATCCGGTTGTGATAACTGCGTAGTTTACCGCCGTAGGCATCGCCTACTTTTTATGGCTTAAGTTGCTGGACTATCAGCGTGGCTAGTGACAAAAGCTATATAGGGAATGTTTTTAAAGTGACTTTCTTTTTGAGTAACTTGAAGTTACTGAATGAATCAGTTTGAAGTTGAACATCAATTCTTACACTGACAACCCGAAGGCGCGATTTTGAAAAAACTGAGATTTAGTATTTTGTTTCTTTATGCCGCGAAGTATTTATTTGTTATTAAAAAAAAATATTATCTTTGTGTGGTAAGCTTCTTAAACTTAAACCAGTATTATTTCAGAATGAATATTTCAAGTTGCTTTTAAATTATTTAGCAATTTTTTTTGAATGAACTATTATCCTTGTAAAATAATAATAGTTCAAAAAACGCTTAGTAGTTGTAGTAGCTGGCGGACATTTGCTACTACTGCATAGCGTTATTTTTTCAGTTTATTTATGACAGATCAAAACTCACTTTTTTTACTTAAGGAGTAGAAATTGCTAATACCCCTAAGAATATCTTCGGTAAAAATGTTATTTCACCAGTCCAATTATTTTACTATGTGGTGCTTTTTGACTGCCTAATACTCACTTTGAGTATGGCGATACTTACTACGTAAGCGATGCCTTCGGCGGGCTACGCCTACGCAGTACAACACTCTTCTCACCTACTTTTTGCTGCAATACCAGCACAGCTAGGTAAAGCCAACGCGCTAAAAATCATGCAGGGAACTCTATTGATGGGCGGCTTTAATACCTCACCAAAAACATCCACTAACTCTTCTATGAGTGGGAATAACAGATGCAGCAAGGTTAACAAACTAAGCTTGTACTCTATTTTGCTGAAAGTGCAAGATTCAGAAAAAACGAAAACGCCCACTTTATAACAGTTACAACCAAACAAACTGGTGGTTAGTTAAAAGCTGGTCTGGGTGCAACCAAACCAGCATCAAGCAAACGAAAGAAAGGAAATAAGTCAATGTTTAAAATAAAGCTCGGACAATCTAATGATAAGTCAACTGCTAAGAAGTACCAAAAAGCCTTGCTCTGGAGGCTTCGACAGCTATGTAGGTTTTGGCATCCCATCTTAGGGGCTGTAGTAGCGATCGCTTCTCTAATGAAGTTGCTATTTCACTAACAGGCGATCGCTTTATCTGGCGGATTCCGCCAGATACCTCAATGGATGCGTAGCTTGCCGCCGTAGGCATCGCAGACTTTCAAAGAGGTGAAAAAGCACGAGCGTCTAACGTAACGAAGTCAAAGTTGGTCTGTGCACCATTTGATTTCAAACGGATCTCCAGAAGTTGCCCTGGAGCAATGCTACGGGGACTGACGTAGGTAAGAGTTAACCTCTCAAATTGACCAGGGGTTGGGAGTGGAATATTAGTCTGATTGGCAGAGGCTAGTACAGTGCCACCAGCACGCAACTCAACAATAAACCCTGGAAATGGTGTGAAATCAAGTCTTCGTCCTACGAATACACCCAAGGTGTATACTGTATTAGGAGCTAGGGTCGTTCCCAGTGTTTGAAATACAGTTCCACCATTGCTGTAGAGTGTTTGAACTCCGTCAAGTGCAAACCCAAACGATGCAGAAGAAGGGTTGAATATTCCAGGGTTGCCAGTATTAATTACTGACCAACCAGTTACATTTGCAATGTTGAACGATCCATCAGAAACGGTAGGAAGTTCAAAACTAGGATTGATAATCGCAATTGGTTCAGCACGTACTGAAGGCATCTCAACTGTCAAAGTGGCTAATGCTGCCCCGGCAAGAGGGAAAAACCAATTATTGAATCGCATACGCATAAAATTAATGTCAAGTTATTTGATGTATGTATTTAACCATATCCACTTAGAATTTAATATGTAGTGGCAAAGCTCAACCAGTAATTATCTATACAATCATTAAAGCAAAATCTTACAAATAGACCATGTAAGTCTATGAATAAGGCGATGCCTACGGCGGTAAATTACGCAGTGCAATACTGGATCGCCTTTTCCTCTAAGAAAATTGTTAGTTGAGTGCTTGAGCGATGCCTGCGGCGGTCTACGCCTACGCAGGGAGAATCCACTCCTAGTGGTACTGCCCCTCCTATATCTGTGTTATCAGCACAGCGCCTCACTTTTCGGCTTCTGGTGGAAAGCGGAAGATGGAGGAATTGAACCCCCAGGTGTTACCCTGCTCTAGTTTTCAAGACTAGTTGCCCTCCCTTGAGCAGCATCTTCCAAATAAGGGGTGTCTGAGGAGACTTGAACTCCCTAATAACTGGTTCCACAAACCAGCGCCGTGACCGCTTTGGCTTCAGACACCATCAGTGGAATCAAGGGGATTTGAACCCCTAACCTTCCGCTTGCAAGACGGACGCTCTAGCCAGTTGAGCTATGACCCCATACAGCAGGAGTGAAGGGACTCGAACCCATACAAATCGATTTAGAAGATCGATGCCCATCCATTAGGCGACACTCCCATAAATTGGTAGCCCCGGCAGGGATTGAACCCGCGACTTCCTCTTTGTAAGAGAGGCACTCTCCCAACTGAGTTACAGGGCTAAGAAAGCGATCAACGAGATTTGAACTCGTACCTAGAGTTTGGAAGACTCAAATGCTGCCATTACACCACAATCGCATTGAAGCTGGTGACAGGAGTTGAACCTGCAACCTACTGATTACAAGTCAGTTGCTCTGCCACA
>JAIVFU010000040.1 GCA_020829485.1 Nostoc sp. CHAB 5834
TGGTCATTGGTCATTGGTCATTGGTCATTGGTCATTGGTCATTGGTCATTGGTCATTGGTCATTGGTCATTGGTCATTGGTCATTGGTCATTGGTCATTGGTCATTGGTCATTGGTCATTGGTCATTGGTGAATGACAAAGGACAAATGACTAATGACTCATTTAGCCCAGTTCTTCTGACTCCGCAGTTAAATTGCCGATGGTGGCACTTTGAAAAGAGGCCGGCAAAGACTGGTTATTACGAGAATATGGCTCTGCCAGGTTAGAACGCAGTTGCCGCATAAGGCTTGCCATTTCTAGGGCATTCAGGGCATAATCCCAGCCATGATTACCTTTGATTCCTGCCCGTTCTAAGGCTTGTTGCATAGTGTCTACTGTCAAAATGCCAAAAATTACTGGCACTCCAGTTTGAAAGCTAGCGGCGGCAATACCTTTAGAAACTTCGGCGGATACATAATCAAAATGGGGTGTTTGTCCTCGAATGACTGCACCTAGACAAATTACAGCATCATAACGATGAGAAAGTGCTAGTTGGCGAGCTACTAAAGGTACCTCAAAACTTCCCGGAACCCAAACATAGTCTACCTGATTACCTTGGGGGTTAGAATCTACACCGTGGCGTTTCAAGCAATCTTGACATCCCTCTAGCAGCTTTCCGGTAACTAGGTCATTAAATCGACCAATCACCACTGCAAACCGCAAAGGCTCCGTTTGGGTAAAAGTTCCCTCGAAAACTGCCATGACTGCCTCTTAATCAACTATAGTTCTGGCCAATATACATTTCTTATTTAAATGTAGAGGAGCAGGAAAGCACGGTTAAAAAAAGGAAATCGGAAAAAATTTCTCCTTTTCTCCTTTGGTCTTTGACCTTGACTTTTCTGCCCCTCTAGTTCTTATATTATGTGCCTGCGCCAGAGTGAAGCCGTCGCTTACACGACAAAAAAGTTTAACAAACCAACTAAAAATACCAAACCAATCCAGGCGGCGGAACCAACCCAGAGCAGTTTTTTAGATTCAACCCAATTTTGGGGAGTGGCGTAAGCTACGGGAACGCCAACAACCAGGACAAAAGACAATAGAACTAGGCTTATCAAAGCGAATTGGAATATTATGGTCATTTTTGATTCTCCCAATACAGCGAAATAGTGATATGTCCTACATTAACAGTAAGCTGTACAGTGTAGGCTTCTCAGTGACTCCTGCTATTGCATAGGACATTTCCTGAGCTTTAGTTTTATGTCCCCGTGATACCCCAACGGAGACAATTTGATTTTTTCTTCCTTTCGTACCCCACAAATTTTACGACACAGGATGAATTGCTTATGACTTTTGCACTGATGTGTCAACCAATGGTAAATTTGCATTCTTTGAAAGGATGCCTACTCGTTTACCGTTGTCCAACGTTTCACGTAGGTTTCCCAGAGGGCTGTCTAGAGGTGTATCAACGACCGTGGCGGCGAGTAACCAATTAAATCATACAACGCCTCGATCATCTATATTCAGAATATTTGACAATTAAAGTGCTGACTCTGAGTGTTAAAGGGTAAGGCTTCTACTCATTTTAGCTCAAGGGCAACACTGACACTTTTTTCTCGTTTTTAACTTACCAGAAATTACAACATTTTAGTTATTTGTCTTTTGTCTAAATACCAATGACTAATGACCGATGACTAATGACTCTTAAACTATGGATTTAATTCTTTGCCACACAACCGCAGATTTTGACGCACTAGGGGCTGCGGTAGGGTTAACGCGCTTACTACCAGGAAGTAAGATTGTACTGACTGGCGGTTCTCATCCTCCTGTAAGGGATTTTTTAGCATTGCATCGGGATGAATATCCGCTAATTGAACGCCGTTCGGTGAATCCAGAAAAAATTCGTTCTCTGACTGTGGTGGATACGCAACAGCGCGATCGCTTGGGTAAAGCTGCCCAGTGGTTAGATTTATCCCATGTTAGAGAGATTATAATTTATGACCATCACTTAGGACAAGAATCAGATATTTCCGCCACGCGATCGCATATTTCCTCAGTAGGAGCAACTACAACTTTAATCGTTGAGCAATTGCAACAACAGGAAATTTCCCTAACTCCTGCCGAAGCAACTGTGATGGCTTTGGGTATCCACGTTGACACTGGCTCTTTGACTTATGACCAGTCTACACCACGGGATGCCCTAGCTTTAGCTTGGTTGATGCAACAAGGTGCTAGTTTATCGGTAATTTCCACCTACCGTGACCCTGGTTTATCTGTGCAATTGCAGCAGTTATTAACTGAATCGCTGGAAAACTTAGAATATCTTTGTCTACATGGATATACGGTTGCTTGGGTAACTCTAAGAACTAAAAACTTTGTGCCTGGGTTATCGAGTTTGGCATCGCAACTCGTGGAATTAACCGAAATTGATGCCCTACTGTTGGCTAATGAATATGCTTTGGATGAAAGTGATTTACGGTTAACTGTAATTGGGCGATCGCAAATTCCCAAAACAAATCTTAACGTATTATTCCAACTTCTAGGTGGCGGCGGTCATTCACAAGCCGCATCGCTAAATCTAAGGGGAGTTGATTCAGGGGCAATATTAAAACAACTCCTTGACGGGGTAAAAGCACAAATTCCCCATCCCCTCACCGCTAGGGACTTGATGTCCTCTCCTGTTCGCACGATTCTACCTGAAACCACAATTGCTGAGGCACAGCGAATTTTATTACGCTATGGACACTCTGGTTTATCTGTAGTCGATATCCAAGGGCAACTAGTAGGTATTATTTCACGCCGGGATCTTGATATTGCCCTGCACCACGGATTTAGTCATGCGCCAGTCAAAGGCTATATGACCACAAATCTTAAAACGATCGCACCAGATACAACACTGCCACAAATTGAGTCGCTGATGGTGACTTATGATATCGGACGCTTACCAGTATTGGAGAATGAACAGTTAGTCGGTCTGGTTACTCGTACTGATGTCTTGCGGGAATTACATCAAGAAAGGGATGAAGACAAAGAGGACGAGCAAAAATTCAAAATTCAAAATTCAAAATTCAAAATTTCTCTCAGCACTGAGTTGCAAAATCGCCTTGCATCGCAATTGTGGCAATTACTGACCATAGCATCGCAAGAGGCAGAAAAACGGGGTTGGCATCTTTATCTTGTGGGGGGTGCAGTGCGGGATTTACTGTTAGCCGAAGCAGCATCGGGCACTTTGATGATTAAAGATATTGATCTTGTGGTTGATGGCTTTCACAAATCAGCAGATGTTGGTGCTGGTGTAGAATTAGCAAAGGCACTCCAACAACTTTACCCGGCGGCTCGTTTAGAAATCCACGGGGCTTTTCAAACTGCTGCTTTGTTGTGGCACAAAGACCCAGAATTAGATTCTCTATGGGTAGATATTGCCACCGCTAGAAGAGAATTTTATCCTTATCCAGCCGCAAATCCAGAAGTTGAGGCGAGTTCCATTCGTCAAGACTTGTATCGTCGAGATTTTACCATCAATGCTCTTGCCTTGCGCCTCACTACTCCCCGTGCTGGTGAATTACTCGATTTATTTGGTGGATTACTAGATTTACAAGCCAAGCAAATTCGGGTTTTACACCCCAACAGCTTTATCGAAGACCCCACCCGGATTTATCGCGGCGTGCGCTTTGCCGTGCGCTTCGGATTTCAAATTGAACCGCAAACAGAAGAGTTTATCCGCTATGCCATCAACAGTGGCGTTTACGATCGCACTGCTCAAGAGAATAGCAAAACTCCAGCCCTGCAAACTAGACTGAAAACAGAATTAAAACACATCCTAGAAGCCCCTTATTGGAAATCGGCTTTACAGTTACTCGATAATTTAGGGGCATTGCAATGTATCCATCCTACCCTGAACCTAGACGCAGAACTGCTGAGACAATTACGTTTGCTAGAACGCTGCTTGCGGCGATTTGATGCTGAACAAACCCTCATCCATTGGGAAATGCGTTTAGAAGCGTTAATCGCCTATCTAACACCACAATATCGGGCGAAAGTCGCAAAGAATCTGCAACTGCAAGAGGATAGCATTAAACGCTTGCAAAACTTGGCTTCTGCCGAAACTGAGGTGATGGAATCTTTGCCTAAGTGTCAAAGTCCCAGTCAAGTAGTGCAGTTGCTGCGACAGTACGAATTACCAATGCTGATTTTAATCGCTTTGCAAAGTCCGCGATCGCTTAGACATCAAATTTGGGAATATTTAACTGTTTTGGCTAATGTGCAGCCACTATTGAATGGCAATGATTTAAAGAAACTGGGTTACACACCAGGGCCACAGTATCGGCAAATATTAGATGATATAGTTACTGCTACCTTAGATGGAGTAATTAAAGATAGGGCTGAAGCTGAAGAGTTTTTAACACAACACTATCCTAAATGAATTAGTGAAGCGATCGCTCATGTATTTGTGGAGTGTTGAGCAAAAGTTTCTAGGTAAACTTCAACAGCTTCTTTGATATTTGAACTTACTTCTTCCAAAGAATCACCTTGACTTTGACAGCCTGGAAGTTCTGGAGAATAAGCGTAATAGCCATCTTCATCTTTTTCGATAATAATGTTTACTTTGTAAAACATAAAATAATCTAACTATTATGATGAGAATTCAATTTTAACATTCTTCTTAAAATATAAGTTGTACTATATTTATTGACGCTTTATAAAAACAGGCGATCGCCTACGGCACGGTATGCGATCGCAGCACTCTAAATTCTATCCGGGTCGATATTTAACTCCCGCAGTTTTTCAGCCAAACGTTCTGCTTTTTGTTCAGCTTGTTCTGCCTTTTGTTCTGCTTGTTCTGTCGTTTCTTCAAGTGTTGGCACTAATTGACCATCTCGTGTAAAAAACCGCAATAGTCCCTGATAAACTCCTAAATATAAACCTAGCTGATGACTCCACAAATATCCTTTTTCACTTGCTTGTAAAGGTTGATATTCTCCATCTACTAAATGAAATCCTGCAAATTCTTGTGTGTAAGGGTCGAACCAAAAATAATCAGGCGTGCGAAAAGTATCTTGATAAATTGTTTTCTTTAAATTTTTGTCAGTATTCGCTGTTGAGTCAGACAAAATTTCCAGAATTACATTTGGATATTTGCCATCTTCTTCCCAGACTACCCAACTTTTACGGGTTTTACGTTCAGTTCCCAGTACTACAAAAAAGTCTGGCCCTCGGAAGTATTCTGATTTGCGTTGGTGTGGACTGTAATAGATAGTCAGGTTTCCTGCTGCATAGAAATCATTTTTATCTCGCCACAACCATTCCAAACATGTTAAAAGTAAGATTATTTGCCGTAAATGCAGTTCGCTTTCCAAGGGAGGTTCATCACTATATAAATCGCCAGGGGGAAATATAACATCTTGGCAGATGCCTTTTTGATCATCTAATTCTTGAGCTATGGTCATAGAATGGATACGGCATCAAGTAGTTATGGATTTATTTTAGCAGTTTTGTAGTTAGCGATCGCGTAGCATACCGTAGGCGAATGCCTATTTTTAGGGTAAGGGTAAATAAACTATTCGGTTTTGATATTCATCGTCTTCTGATGCCAAAGCAACTATTATGAGTTCTTCTATATTTTCACCAATACTTAAATTTTGATTGAGGATAAAAATTCCTGGTACGTGACGATTAACAGCAATATGGTCAACTAAATGTACTGGCATAGAAGTTCGGTTATTTGTCACTAATATAAAATTATTATCCTCACACCAACACAGAATTTCTGGATCGAGTGTACTTTTTGGTGGAGTTCCTGATTCTCCTACCACTTTAATCGCAATACCAGGTTCTCTTAGCCTAATTTGATTTTGATATACAGGATTGACATTTTCATCAATCAGATATTGTAGTGTCATGCTTGCTGTTTAGCTTGTCTTTCAATTCGGAGTTGGCGCAGTTTTTCTGACACTGGCGGGGGATTAAGCCTCTGTTGTTCTCGCATTCTATGACCGTGTTCTATCCAGTTTTTGATGTAAGCACTGACAGTTTCTTTGTTTTGCAGATAATAAAGAATTGTTGCATATACTTGTTCTAAAGATATTGTTTGATAAATTTGGGCAATTTCTTCTGGAGAACGTCCACAATCAATGTATTCATAAAGAATTGTTTCAATCCCAATTCTTGAATCTTTCAGTCTAATGTCTTCAGAAGAGAGAAAGTTGAAATACTCTGCGATATGTTTGGTAGACATAGATTGACTTATATTCATAGTTAGTTATTATATATAGTAATCTTTTTGTTCAAACGATAAGCTTGACGGCATAGCGATCGCTTACCGCACTACATTAACGCTTTGCAAAAAAAATGCGATCGCATTCTTAGCTAGCTAGATTAAATTGAAAATCTGTAGCTGGCTTTAAACAACAGCATAATTTACCATTAATATAAGAGTGTTTACGTAGAGAAACCCGACATTATTTAAGCTGTTGTTGGGTTGCACTGTCGCTTAACCCAACCTACATTACTGATTCAGACATTATTCATTAGCTTCTTTCAGAATACGATAATAGAGTTGCTCACCAACTCTAAAAGTTGTTTGAGTAATTAAATCATCCATCACTGATTTTACATTACTAATCAATCCTCTTTTTTTAGCAATTAAAAGCATCCCTAACACTCCTATTAAAGATAATCCTAACTTGTTTGCTTCCTGTCTTCCTAACCTTTCATCAATTAATAGTTGATTGGCGTTTAATTCTACAGCTAATATAATAGCCTCAGCTTCTCCTTGATCTAAATTAAACTCTAATTTTTTGACTAATTGTTTATTAGTAACACTTTGTGTTTCTATCCAATTAGCATTTGTTATGGCGTTATTAACTTTTTCTCCTGCTCTAATATCAGTTAATTCATCATATACTGCTTGGGGTATATTCACTTGACCATAAATATTTTCAAGCAAAGACAATTTATCTACCTTTGCTAAACTGCTAAGAGGTGAAGTATTACTAACAATAATCATAACCAACCTGTCTCTTGAAGAGTTTTAATATCTTCTTCAAACTCTTCTACATCATAGTGGATAGAGATATTACGTTGAGCAAGTAATTGTTGAAATTCTACATAATTCATCTCAGCAATTTTACTGGCTTTACCTAGACTAACCCTTTCTTGTTGAAAAAGCATAACCGCAATTTCTATTAATAGTTCACTCGCTGTCATTCGACTAGAATTTAGAATTTCATCAGAAATAGTTAAACTCATAATTTAATCTCCTTAAAAACAGCAAGTTTTCTGCAAAATCAGCCCTGAAAATTACTCAAGATGAGCTAACTTGATCAAGCAAAACTGGTCTTAACCAAATATCTATTATAAACGATTATTTTACCTGTGTCCCTATCCTGAAAATCCTTATTCAGACATTTTCACGGCTTGATTAAAGATTCTTCAGACTGGCGATATTTAGTAATTAACTTACGTGTTTTTAGGGGTGAATAAAGCAGCATGGAAAGTGCGGGTAAACTGGTTCCGGTTAGTGCTAACAAAATAAATGGATTTAGAAAGCTTGCTATTATCCCAGTTCCTGCGCTAGCTCCAAATCCTAATGTTAGTAGTATTAGTACAGTTGTAAATGAGTCTTCAGCTAAATCTATAACCCATTTCACAGCCCAACCCACAGCCCAACCCACAGCCTCACCCACAGCCGCACCCACAGCAAAAACAGCGACACTTACAACCCCACCCACAGTCTCACCCACAGGCGCACCCACAGCACTACCCACAGCACTACCCACAGCCCTACCCACAGCCTGACTCACAGAACGTTCTCGCTTTAGTGCGAAATAAACCATCCCAGACCAACTAGAACCAGCTTGAGCAAAGCAAAACTGCTTTATTACTACTTGTTCCCCTGTATCAACTTTTGATGCTAGCCAAGTAATCCTTCCTCCTTCCCGATTACGTCCTAATTCTCGCAAAACCAGAATTTTAGGGATGGGGGGTTTAACAAGAAAGTAAATTGACCAACAGTATCTTCTATTCGCCAGGGTTGAACTTGCACATAGCGTCACGTAAATCTCTAACTCCTCAGCAGAAGCCGTAAAGCATACAGGCAAGTTATAATTCTCTTGCGGATCAACGTAACAAAAATTTATGAGTAACCCCCTTGTGCAAGCCTTTTTCGTAGGCAGAGCAGTAGCTGAAGTAGTTAATGAGCGTTTAGAGGTCGCCTTGACCGATGCTTTGAGCGATCTGGGCAAATTTGATGCAGAAGCTAGAGAGCAGCTGCGCCAGTTTACAGACGAAGTTCTAGAGCGGGCAAATCGGGCAGCAGAAGCTGCTAATGGTGGCCAAAGTACCACAGGTACTGGACAAGGCAGTTCTGATTCCGGTGACTTACAAGCAGATATTGATGAATTACGAGCAGAAATTGCCCTGTTAAGAACAGAATTGCAACATTATCGTAGAACTTCTGCATAAATTTTAGTCATTGGTCATTGGTCATTCGTCATTAGTCACTTGTACTGAACTTTGCCGTAAAGCCTGCGGCATGGCCACGCTTAGGGCGCAGTCTCTCCAAGAGTTGTATTGGTCAAAAATTATTATGTACAAATGACAAAGGACAAAGGACATTTAAAAAAAAGTTTAGGAATCAGGTGTCTTTTCTTTCAAGGAATTCGGTTGCAAACCAACGGTAAACAAAGTATATGGAACAAGGTTATTCAGATAAAGCATACCGTTGGAATCGGGAAAAATACTCTAGCAGACGGCGTTTTGTGGACATTTGGTCTTTTGTCTTGACCTTATTGTTCAGACTTTGGCGATACAACAAATCTTGGAGTTATCCGGGTGGTATGACTGAGGCAAAGCAAGCCACAAGACGCAAAACCCAAGCGGTGTGGATTCGCAATACCCTGCTAGATTTAGGCCCAACCTTCATCAAAGTAGGGCAATTGTTTTCTACCCGTGCTGATATATTCCCTGGTGAATATGTAGAAGAACTAGCAAAGTTACAAGACAAAGTACCGGCATTTAGCTATGAGCAAGTAGAAGCGACCATTGAGAGAGAACTAGGCAAGAAAATTCCTGAACTCTTCCATAATTTTGAACCGATTCCTTTGGCAGCTGCTAGCTTGGGGCAAGTACACAAAGCCGTACTGCATAGTGGGGAATCGGTTGTCGTCAAGGTGCAACGTCCTGGACTAAAGAAGTTATTTGAAATAGATTTACAAATTCTTAAGGGAATTACCCGCTATTTTCAAAACCATCCCAAATGGGGACGGGGGCGAGATTGGTTAGGTATTTATGAAGAGTGTTGTCGCATTCTTTGGGAAGAAATTGATTATCTCAATGAAGGCCGTAACGCTGATACTTTTCGCCGGAACTTTCGCGGCTACGATTGGGTGAACGTCCCAAAAGTATACTGGCGTTACGCCTCGTCCAGAGTGTTGACTTTAGAATATCTCCCTGGAATTAAAATTAGCCAATACGAAGCTTTAGAAGCAGCAGGTTTAGATCGAAAGGCGATCGCTCGTCAAGGCGCTCAAGCCTATTTACTACAGTTGCTCAATAGTGGCTTTTTCCACGCCGATCCTCACCCAGGCAATATTGCCATTAGTGCAACTGGTGCTTTGATATTCTACGATTTCGGCATGATGGGGCGGATTAAGTCAAACGTCCGTGAAGGACTAATGCAAACACTGTTTGGCATTGCCCAAAAAGATGGCGATCGCGTTGTACAATCTCTGATCGATTTAGGCGCGATCGCCCCAACCGATGACATCGGCCCAGTCCGGCGTTCCGTCCAGTACATGCTGGATCATTTCATGGATAAGCCCTTTGAAAACCAATCGGTAGCAGCAATTAGTGACGACCTTTACGAAATAGCTTATAATCAGCCATTTAGATTTCCAGCAACCTTCACTTTTGTGATGCGAGCCTTTTCTACCTTAGAAGGGGTAGGCAAAGGTTTAGATCCAGAGTTTAACTTTATGGAAGTTGCCAAACCGTATGCAATGCAGCTTATGACCGATATGAATGGTTCTGAGGGGAATAGCTTTATTAATGAATTAAGCCGTCAAGCAGCTCAGGTAAGTAGTACTGCGTTTGGTCTACCACGTAGATTAGAGGATACCCTAGAGAAGCTAGAACGCGGAGACATGCGCTTGCGCGTTCGGTCTATCGAAACTGAACGCCTATTGCGCCGACAGAGCAGTATTCAGCTCTCAATAAGCTATGCTCTGTTAATTAGTGGTTTCACCCTTTCAGCTACGATCTTAGTCGTTACCAATTATGTATGGTGGGCACTAGTACCTGGTTTAATTGCAGCAGTGCTTTCAGTGATCCTGATCAGACTAATTTTACGCCTTGACCGTTACGATCGTATGTATTAATTGTTGCAAAAATAATTTATGAAACTTAATTTCACGGGTTTTAGCGATCCGGGACTTATTCGTTCTAATAATCAGGATGCTTATTATATCGACCCAGAGGGGCGGTTTTTCGTTGTAGCTGATGGTATGGGTGGTCATGCGGGAGGTGAGGAAGCAAGTCGGATTGCCACTACGGAAATTCAAGCGTATTTGGTAGCAAATTGGCAATCTCCTAAGTCTTCCCAAGAATTGCTAGAGCAAGCTTTGTGGGGTGCCAATGAAGCGATTTTGCACGATCAGCAAAATCATCCCGAACGCGCCGACATGGGTACAACGGTTGTAGCGGTAATTTTTCGCGCCCCAGAAACGCCCTGGTGCGCTCATGTTGGCGATTCGCGGCTGTATCGCTTCCGAGAATCGCACTTAGAACAAGTAACAGAAGACCACACTTGGGTAGCACGGGCAATCAAAATCGGTGACATCACCTTAGATGAAGCACGATCGCATCCTTTTCGTCATGTATTATCGCGCTGTTTAGGGCGTGAAGACTTGCATCAAATTGATGTACAACCACTAGATGTAAAAGCTGGCGATCGCTTACTGTTATGTAGTGATGGTCTTACAGAAGAACTTGTCGAACAGAAGATTGCTAGCTGCCTCCAAAACACTCCTTGGCTTGATAAAGCCGCCATCTCTCTAGTTGAGGCTGCCAAAGACCAGGGAGGGCACGATAACATCACAGTTGTCATCGTCTCACTCGACTAAATAGTTATTGGTCATTGGTCATTGGTCAAGAGTTACTAGCTATTGGACAAAGGACAAAGGACAAATCCGGTAGATATACTCAACAATTTGTTCAGCATGAGCATTTTTACTTTTTACAATTTGATACAAATATTTTTAGCCTCCAAAGTGACCTAAAAGAGGCTAAATTTGCATAATATTGGTAGATTTACATCTTGCACATAATCAGGTAATGCGACTATAATTCACGCTTATTACCATCCATATCTCCAAGCTCCTTAAAGTCCCAATCCTCCAAAGCTTCCTCCATATTGAGGGGAGACAGCATCTTAGTTCTTCTCAAACAGGGATAACTATGTACGATTCAGGACAAAATTTGCTCATCTCCTCAAAGGAGAGTTATGCAAAGCAAAAAGGAGTCAAGAGGTAGTTATATTTATCCAAGACCAAACAGAGAATATTTTCCGGAATATGGCTCGGCTAACTTGGGTAGTATATCACTAGGACTAGGTGCAAGATATCAAAGCAGAAAAAGTCCACATTTCGGATGTGGGCAATGTGTCAAACACTTGTTATCTTTCGTAATACGGAGGAACAAATGTTGGACAGATATCAGTCCAATTATCCCATTTGGACTTCTGTAAGCGATATCACCTTTACTCGTTGTTTTTTCGGAGTTAATTATGAACCAACCAATGAAACTATCCTTGGAACAGCAATTCAGTATATGTTCATTTGCTACTCAGGTGCAAAATATGAGCCACGATCAAGCTAAAGACTTTTTAGTAAAGCTCTATGAGCAAATGGTCGTGCGCGAGGCAACTTATCAAGAGCTTCTTAAGCACCAGTGGGGCTTAGATTCCGGTTCCACTATGGCATAGAGTCGTTCTACTGTCGCAGTGGGCGACCTCCTTCTCTTGCTTGGTTCCAAGGAGGAAAAGAGCTGGTGATGTCGGGGCGTCAACTTCGATAACTAATTTTGTAAAGGTTGGACAAAAATTAAATTCAAAAAACTAACAAGGAGTAAACTTTTCGACGATACATCTGCTAGAGTCTAAACTTACTTTATTTTGTAGTACAAACCTACTTTTGGCTTTAGACAGACTTCCTTTTACTTCGTCTAGTGTGGCAATCAACCTGCGTAAATTTACAATCCCCCACAATATATACACAAGAAGGATTGAGAGATAATTTAAATAGCCGTGATTTAGGCAGCTAGTTTTTTCACTCTTTATACATATAACTAGAAGTTACATGTTTATATATATTTTGTTTATAAAAGTTTACATTATTCCAGAAACCACCCCTGAGTTACATATAAGACATGTAACATAAAGAAATTATTCCTAGTTGGAAAGATCGTATGGAGAATCTGTATCAATACTTTGCAGTTTTGCGAGAATTTGAGGCTTAATCTTTTCATACTCACTTTTGAGTAAGTTTTTACTAATTTGCGGGTCGGCAGAGGAAATCAATGTGTTGCTCATTGCGAGCCACTCTTGCAGTCGTTGGCGCTGGGCAGAAGCGATGCTGGAATGTAAGATATGGGTACAGCGATTTGGTGTTTCTCGTGCAAAGAACAACAGACGATAGTAACCTGTGTGCTGTAGTAACCGGGCAATTTCTTGACCAAGACTGGTTTTGAGATCAAGGTAGTAAGGTAACCATTTAGCGCTATGTTTGCGGTTGTAGATGACAGTAATCCATAGCAGCATGGGATGGGGAACAGAAATAAAAAGAAATTGGTTATAGCGGGTACAGAGTAAGCGCTTTTGAATTTCCTCTTGCGGTAGCATCACCCACAGAGCGGGTAAAAGCTCACCATTGCTATGAATGGGCTGGGGGAACACAATATCGGCAACTGGTTTATTTTGGGGCCAGGAAATGGCACGAGCGATTTCATCGTTTGCCGAGGATACGCGCAAATCGCCCTTTGTCTTTTGTTCAAGCTCATTGCTCACTGTAGCAGGAACTAGCGCCTGGATGTCTTGCTTAATATTGCGTGTATGCTCAGGCTTTTCTAGAGATGCTAAAACTCTCAGGATTTCAGTGATACTTTGGGGGCGATCGCGTGGTACTTTAGCTAGACAACTCATCACCAAATTTTCGATTTCTTTTGGTAATTCTAATCCGGGGGCAACCTCAGCAAAAGAACGTGGCTTTTGATAGTGATGTGTTTTATACCATGCTCCAAAAGAGTGAGTTGGTGCCACCAGTGGCATTTTGCCTGTGAGCATCTCAAACATCATTACGCCCAAACTATAAATATCAGAACGATTGTCTAATTCTTTACCCTCCATCTGTTCTGGAGAAGAATAAGCCAATGTCCCCAAATAGAATTTTGTATGATCGCCATCTGACTGTAATAATTTAGCAATACCAAAATCTAGAACCTTGACCAATTCTCCGAAACTGGGATCTTGAATCACCAGCATGTTACTTGGCTTGATATCGCGATGGATAATTGGGCAAATATTGCCGTCAACTGGGATGCCATCATGAGCGCACTGTAATCCCAGGCTGAGTTGACGCGCCATACTCAGGAATCTTGGTAAAGGCAGTCGTTGCTTGCGAATAATAGTGTTCAGGCTTTGTCCCTGTAGGTATTCCATGACGTAGAACGGAGTGTTATTGTCATCTACGCCATAGTCCATAACTCGGACAATGTGGATGCTTTTTTGCCCTAGTAAAGCACAGGTTTTTGCTTCTCGCTCAAAGCGGTCTTGCAATCGCATCTTTTCATTTTGAATTGATAGCGCCAGAAACTTAACCGCAACAGGTACACCTCCCAACAAAGTATCTTTAGCACGAT
The DNA here is from genome assembly GCA_020829485.1 of Nostoc sp. CHAB 5834. The sequence goes on from JAIVFU010000040.1 coordinate 13,888, forward strand.
AAACCCGACCCATTGCTCCAGTACCGATTAACTCCTGGAGTTGGTAGCGTTTGCTAAGTAAGCGACCAATGTTGGGGTCTGACATAGAGAATTTGAATCCAAAAGCAGGTTGTAAGTGTTTAGGAGGAAAAGTGCATTGAAAAAGAGGCAAGGGAGCAGTTCTTGCTGGGAGCTAGGGGATAGAACAGGAAAGGGATTCGAAACTTCGACGTTGCTCAGTGACCACCCCGCGTGTTGCGTTAGCTTCCCGCTCTTTACGAGAACCACGCTTGGTTGTTGTGGGGACTCATACCCATGTTGCCCTCTTTATTCCACAGACAAAAGAAGAATTGGGCCATTTCCCCCTGCCTTTTCGTTCAAACTGGTGCAACATGTCAGATCAAACAAGCAGAAAGGGTAGATTTATAATGAGGTTTTGTACCATTTTGTACTTTCATTGTGGTCTAATTTTAGTTTGCCCAATTTTGACTAAATAGATAACTCTAGGAGCTGCCAAAAACCTTAATTAGGTAGTACCACACTCACCACAGAGTTCTAATAACTGAGTAATGAGTGCGGAGTTTTGAATATCAATAAAGCCTGATGAGGCGACATGAAGCCGTGCAGGTCAGATTTTTTAAGCTCTAAACCCTTATGCCTCGTAAATAATGCTCTAAAGGCAGGGAGAGGTTCGTCACACTCAGGTTATTTTAATTTTAGTGAGCAATGGTCTACAACTAAGAGGGTGTTTGAAAAGTATTTCTCTGTAACTTGAGGCACTTTTGATCCCCCCTAACCCCCCCTAAAAAGGGGGAAGAGTCAAAGTCCCCCAATTCATCGGGGAGCCAGTGCGATCTTGGGGGTTTCCCCCATGAGCAACTGGCGTGGATTTAGGGGGATCTAAAACTTTTGATACCGACAAGAGGACTTTTCAAACATCCTCTAAGGTTTTGCTTAATTAGTACTTTCCTCCTACCTCCAGCAAGGCTGTCCTCTGCGTTTATTTTGTAAGTATGGATAATTAAAGATACTTCTTGCCTACCAGTTAGTTTTTTAAGCTTCATGCTCATTCTAACTACGTAAGAATGGATTATTTATTGAGAAAAATGTGATAGTACTAATTGGTAGTTTTGCGTTCTCTTTGTATGTTATAAGAAATGTCAAAAACTGATTTATTACCCATCACATAGTATTGAATTCGACGTTCGATAATGTTGTTCAATCGGGAAATAAAATCATAAAAGAAGTATGGGTTTTTACCCATTTCTGTCAATGCTGTTAACCATTTTCCTTCCTTTAAAGGCTCTACAACTTTAAGGTAAGCTAGATGTTTTTTATAGACTGAATTATTATAAGACAAAGCACGCATTAAAGCTAGATTTTTTTTCACAACTTCTTGTTGCATGAAAGAATTACTAGCATTCAAGTATTGATTTAGACGTGACAATTGGCTTTTATGTACAAGAGATCCGGGGCGTGAGCGGTAGAAATAATAGGGTTTTGGCTCAAGGAAAAAGCGAGCTCCTTTAATTAAGCATTTCATATCAATCCAAAAATCTTGACCCATCCTGATGGCATCATCATACTCAATGCCGTGCTTAACTAGAAATTCTCGTTTGAATAGAGGCTTGCTTATACCAAGATGCAATCCTGGTTGTCCATAGACATCAGTTTCTACAAAATAAACGATATCAATTTGGAGAATTTTATCTATACGTTCTTCACTTTCTTGAATCAATGTGCTCCAAGGAGATGTTTCACCATCTTCGATTAAATAAAGATCGTCAGCAATCATGTCTGCATTTTTTTCGTTTGCCAGTGAGACAAGCTTTTCCAATCTTTCAGGAGCATACCAATCATCTGAATCAAGCACAGCAATCCATTCTCCTTGGGCTGCTCTAAGGGCGCGATTACGCGCAGCAGCAGCCCCAAGGTTTTGTTGATTAACTATTACTTTCAGACGTGGGTCAGTAAAACTGTTAGCGACTTCTACGGTTTTATCACTTGAAGCATCATCGACTATGATAACTTCAATATCTGTGAGCGTTTGCTCTAAAACTGACTCTATTGCCTTCGCAATATAAGCTTCAGTATTGTAAGCAGGGATAATGACAGAGACTTTAGGATTCATGAAACTGGACTCCAGACTACACGGTTCGGTAAAAATACTAAAAGTCTAACGATAATTTGATAATTTCTTATTTAGTATACAACTCAGTAGGTCAGTGAGAATAAACGATGACTCCTTAAGATCAGGCATGAGAGATTGGACGTTAGAAAGCAGTGCCTTGCCAGAGTTGTTTGAGCGAGAGGCTTCCCGCTTAGACGCATAACAGTGAGGCAGCGCTACCCTTAGGTTGACTGACGCTCTAGGCTAGCTTCCATCGTGTTAGTTAAAAAATGACCAGCCAAGATGCCACTACTGAGGTAATATCTATCTTCCGAAATTCGGTGCAGGGTTTCAAAGCCACTACGACGTTGACGATCGCCTATTACCCAATAACGCTGCACAATAGTATCTAAACCAATCCAGCCTTCACCTTCAATCTGCCCCAAAATATTATGCTGGAGTAAAAAAGTATACTGACGCTCTCCCTCATGCAGCCGCCCCTTGTATTGTAGAGAGATTTCTGAGCGATCGCTATTAGGAAATATCAGTTTTGTAGCCATAGTGAACCAGTTATCTCGATTCCAAGCTACCAAGGTCATACCCTTGACGCTGATTGGCATACCATTACGTTCCAGCCAATTTCCTTGCATTGTCCAGCGTCCTGGTTCCAATAAAAAAGTATGAGCCACCTTCTATATTCCCTATTCCCTGTCTTGATCGAGTGTCGCCAAGACTATAGTTATAGCAGTGCTAAGTTGCGTTAGCGATAGTGGGGCGTTGAGTCAGTGCTGAATGAAGAAATTTTTTATCTTGTTTATTGTTCCTGTCCCAGCACTGAGTACTCATTTTGGTGAATTTCTCCCAAAAGCACTTCTTGAGGTGCCCCAGTCGCAGTAGGTAGGTTGCCAGGAATACCCAAAAGTCGCCAGTAGGCTAAAACTGCAAAGGCGATCGCTTCTTTAAAATCTGCACTCAAACCAACTTCATCTGTAGTCAAGACTGGTATTGATGGCAACAACAACTCTAATCGACGTTTCAAATAGAGATTGCGACTACCGCCACCACATAATAGTACTCTTTGTGGCATTTCCGGCAAAAAAGTGCGGTAACTATGAACAATTGAAGCAGCTGTAAGTTCCGTGAGAGTTGCCAGTAAATCGGCGGCGTTGAGTTGGTATGCTTGTGCATCTTTTAAACACTCATGCAGGTAAGTCACACCAAATAACTCTCGACCAGTGGATTTTGGCGGCGGCAGATGAAAATAGTCTTGGTCGAGCCATTGTTCTACCAGTGGATGGCAAGGAGTACCACTCGCTGCCCAATTGCCATCTTCATCGTAAGTTTTAGCACCAGCGCTTAAATGCTCCACCGCCAGATCCAACAAACTATTTCCTGGGCCAGTATCCCAAGCGCGAATTTTTGAGAGCCAGTCGCCATGCCGAGGCGGAATATAAGCAACATTACCGATACCACCAATGTTTTGAATACAACGCCCCTCTTGAGGATGACTGAGTAAATAGCCATCTACTCTAGGCACGAGAGGCGCACCATGACCACCAATAGCGATATCAGCAACGCGAAAGTTACTCACCGTTGTAATGCCCGTAAGATGGGCAATTAATTCACCGCGCCCTAGTTGGAGACTGTAACCTAGTGGGGAGTGGGGAGTGGGGAGTGGGGAGTGGGGAGTGGTTTTGTTTCCTATTCCCCTATCCACAGGTGGTCGATGATAAACTGTTTGACCGTGGGAGCCAATGAGAGTAGCTGGCTGATGACCAATTTGAATATTTTGGGCGGCTTGAGCAAAGACAATAGCGATCGCATCATCTATTTCTGCCAATTCTGCCATTGAGATGGCAACGCCTGCACCAACCGCCAATATTCTTTCTCTGAGTTCGGCTGGATAAGGATATGTTGCCCCAGCCAGCAACTCAACTTTGAGATCCAATTCTGTACCAGAAATCTCTACCAACGCAGCGTCTATGCCATCTACGGATGTGCCACTAATTAAACCGATAACGCGAGTAGGGACAGCAGCTTCTTCGGTTGGATGCATTGATAAAGATTCTTTTGTTGATTGCAAGAGATAGTTTAATTCATGTTACTACCTATGTCAAAAAAACTCAGGTGGCATAATCGACTGGAGCAAGACAAATTGTCAGGGAAGGGGTGAGAGGCAACCGATAACTACCTGTCAAAGAAAGTGGTATTTCTTTGAAACAGAAGCAAGAATGAAATTTGAAATTACACCAATTCCATAATTGTGAAAGGTATTAGAACTATTCTGGATGCATTGTGATCGATGCAATTGTTTGTCAGAGAGAGATTGTGCAGTTAATTACTCTAGCATGATGCAGATTATGTAAGTAGAGCGGCGTGAATAATTCAAGGTTTGTAGTGAACGCGAGTGCGTCTCGTAGAGAGGACTTTAGTCCTCAAATCATGGTTGGAGCCGCTCTCTAAGAACTAATCTCAATATTTTTTACATTACTTAATCTAGTTTGATTTATTCTCACCGACTTACTTAATTACTTTAAATAAAGACCAAAATAATCTTGAGCGTGAGGTTGAAAAACGATTCAGCCAAGGGATAAGCACAGGTTTTCAATAAACTGGCATAGCACAATGCTTTATGCCTTCTTGACCTAGAAACCTAAAAATATGAACTGCCTGCGAATCAAAAAATGGCACTTTTTATAAATAAAGCTTGTTTACAATTTAACACTGAGAACTTCGCACTTTTTACATAAAGCGATAAACATAACAGAGCATAATATCAGTGATTCTCTCTAAATCCAGTCCAATAAATTACATTTTAATTTAAGTAAAATCAAATAAAAAAAGTAGTAATCCCTCTGATGTTGGAATTTAGAAGCACATAGCACAATAGGCATGAACACGAAATATTTTAAAAACGAGAAGGATTTGTCAAATGAAAAGTCTTTTAATTAAGTCCGCGATCGCTTCTGGTGTTGTTTTGTCTTTAGCTACTATAACCCGCCCTGCAATGGCTGCGTCTTTTACGATATCAATAGAAAATGCAGGCGTACAAAATGCACAGTCATCAAATCTTGATAATGCTCGTGTACAAAATTTTGATGCAGAAACAAAAGGTTACAGTGCAGCAGGCTTTCAATGGACTAATGTTGGTAGCTATACGAATACTCTAATCGTGGATAAAGACCAATATGGTGGTGCTAATGGAACAGGTAAATATTTTGACGTAGACTCTAATAGATCGGGTAAGGATAAGGACGGTAAACCAAATCAAACGGTTTCCACCTTAAAATTGACAACCGCACAAAGTTACTTTGGACTTTGGTGGTCTGCGGGAGACAATAATAACGTACTTGAATTTTATTCAAAAGGTAATCTTGTAGAAAAAATTACTACTGCTGATGTGGTTAGTTATATCGCCAAGCTACCAAATAAAGCTAGCTACTACAGTAATCCTAATTCGGCATTTAAAGGTCAAAATTCTGGAGAACCCTATGCGTTCATCAACTTCTACGATGTTGCCGGAACTTTTGATGAGGTTAAATTCACCAATATTGGCGGAACTGGTTTTGAATCAGATAATCACACAGTCGCCACTAACTACAAGAGTATCACCGGTAATGTAATTAGAGCAGTTCCTGAGTCTTCTTCTGTATTAGGAGTTTTTGCGATTGGTTTTGTGGGTGCTGCTTCAGTTCTGACTCGTCAAGTCAAGAAAAAGTCAGCTTTGCAATTGTCATAAGTAGATGCCTAAGCCAGGAAGTCTCCCTTCTAACTCGGCTACAAAACCAGGCTTCACGTTCCCGTTGCTGTAGGCAGGATTTCAAAACTTTCAACGACAATTCAATATTAAATACAAGTTAGGGCGAGCTTACTTTTGGTAGGTTCGCCCTAATCCTTTGATTTAGGATTGCTATACAAATATGTTGGTAGGGGTACAATGCTTATCGGTATCAACTTGAGCAATGAGGAATGGAATTTGCGGAATTTACGGACACACAAACAAACCCCACTTCTTAAGAATCGATATGATAGAAAAGTAGATAAAACTTAAAAAATATTTATAGAATGGTGCTTCAATCATCTGGCTTGTCCAAGGTCAAAGACTCATTAACACAAAAAATATTCTTGGGTAATGAACCTAATGCAGAGTTAATTGCAATTCTCACCGTTTATTTTGTCCAAGGAATTTTAGGATTATCGCGTCTAGCCGTTAGCTTTTTCCTCAAAGATGAACTGCTGCTGAGTCCCGTCGAGGTGTCGGCGCTGTTGGGGATTGTCTTCCTACCTTGGATGATCAAGCCGGTGTTTGGTTTCATCTCTGATGGCTTGCCTATATTTGGCTATCGTCGGCGTCCTTATTTGATTTTATCGGGGATACTAGGAACTGCTTCTTGGGCGAGTCTGGCCACAATAGTTCATACTAGCTGGGCAGCTACATTAGCGATCGCTCTTGGCTCTCTTAGTGTCGCCATGAGTGATGTCATAGTTGACTCGCTGGTTGTAGAACGAGCTAGAGGCGAATCCCAAGCAAAAGCCGGTTCATTACAATCTCTGTGCTGGGGTGCTTCTGCGATCGGAGGTTTGATAACAGCATACTTTAGCGGTCTGCTGCTGCAATACTTTACTACCCGTACTGTCTTTGGAATTACCGCCTTATTCCCTCTCATCGTCTCAGGGGTAGCTTGGTTAATTGCTGAATCCCCCGTTAGCAAAGACGCTCAAGATAGTAATCAGACCAACCCTTTACCAATCAAACATCAACTTGGGCAGCTACGCCAAGCTATTAGCCAAAAAAGAATTTGGCTACCAACGGCGTTTATCTTCATCTGGCAAGCTACCCCAAATGCTGACTCTGCCTTTTTCTACTTCGCTACCAACGAACTCCACTTTGAACCAGAATTTTTGGGGCGAGTCCACTTGGTGACAAGTTTCGCTTCTTTAGCAGGTGTTTGGATTTTTCAACGTTTCCTCAAAAACATCCCTTTTCGCGTGATTTTTGCTTGGAGTACCGTCCTTTCGTCAATTTTGGGGATGACGATGCTGTTGTTAGTGACTCACGCAAACAGGCGGTTAGGTATAGATGACCACTGGTTTAGTTTGGGTGATAGCCTGATTCTCACTGTGATGGGGAAAATTGCCTTTATGCAAGTGATGGTTCTAGCAGCAAGGCTTTGTCCCTCTGGTGTGGAAGCGACATTATTTGCCTTGTTAATGTCGGTGTTTAATTCAGCAGGAACGGTTTCCCATGCATTCGGGGCATTAATCACCTATTGGCTGGGGATTACTGCAACGAACTTTGAATCACTTTGGCTATTGGTAGTAATTACTAACCTCAGCACGCTGTTACCCCTACCATTTATCAACTGGCTACCTGCTGCTGAAGAAGAAACTGAGACATCCAAAGATGGGGAACAAGCGTTTTTGCCAGATTTGATGTCTGAGTTGGTACTGAGAGAACCAGAGTCGGAAAAAAATTCTTTTTAGCGGCTAAATATTTTCGTGCAAAGTAACAATAATAGGACTAAGTAAGTGGGTCAAATTAAATATAAAACCTCACGCTGCCTCCGGCTTCCCTCTCCTTAATAAGGAGAGGGATTGAGAGTGAGGTTTGATCTTATATTTAATTACGCCTACCTACTTAGTACAGCGCGGCGTAAATCAAGCTACCATTTGAAAACTTGCAAAAGCCTTGATATACAAAATTTTTGGCTTTTGAGAGCCAGTTGCTAAAGAGCAGGAACGCTAAGAGCGTAGCAAGCAGAGCCGCAAGGGCGCACTGGCTCCTTTTGATTTTTGACTTCCGCCTTGCGGTACTAACCCTTTCAAGGTGGTGAAATTTAGAACGAGAATTGGTTATTTGAACCTTCAAAAAGCCCAAAATCTGAGCGGAGGATTCAAGATGGTAGCACTGAAACAACGTATCTTCATTGGTCACCTTGAAAGGGCTAGTCCTAGTTCTTATGCAAAATTGACTTCTAGGGTATAAGAAAGATCAGCTATAGAGGTGCTACCAGAGAAAACTCCGCCATTTTCAAGCGAGAAACCAAATTTACTCACTGAAATGGAGTACGTACCTGCACCCAGAGAACTAGTGATTAATGATCCCTGGTCTAAGCCACCATCGTCGTCACTTTGTAATAAAGTTCCAGCACTGTCAAACAAACCGAGAACTGTATCTCCCGATGTCACCGTACTGATAGTGACAGTTCCTGGATTTGCTAAAGAAAATGTAAAAAAGTCGAAATCGGAATTATCCCCTGGTTGAACTGTTGTTAACTGGGCCAAGAGATTAATGTCTGAGCCTAATGATAAGGAACCTAAACCTTCAGCGCTGTCTAGTGAGTTGTTTGTAGCTTCTCCAGCATTTTCTCGCTCATAGAAAAGGAAGTCATCACTATCAAGTCTGAGATTGGTTTTCCCCTGTACAATACCTATGCTCTCACCTTGCTCTCCTAAGAATATTCGTGTGTTGCTTCCAACAACTTGCAAGCGGTAGTCTTGTGGAAGTCCTTTGAGTTCAATTCGATCTTGGCTAGAGTCGAAGTCAATAATAGTAGCCAAGTCCCCAAAACCAGGACTGGTAATGTTGTTATCGTCGTAGAAAACATTTAGAGCGTCCCCTAGGATAAATCTATCTACCCCAGCCCCGCCAGTGAAGTTATCAGTTTCTCCTATTCCAGGTGGAAGCGGACTACCAGGGAAAACACCGATGAGGATGTCGTCTCCAGCCCCGCCATTGAGTACGTCATTGCCGGGCCCGCCCTGTAGACTATCATTGCCGTCGCCACCATTGAGGATATCATTGCCATTACTACCATCTAGAGTGTCATTGCCTCCTATGCCATTCAAAGTGTTGTTAGAAGTATTACCAAAAAGGAAGTTGCTAACACTGTTACCTGTCCCGTTGATGTCGCTACCTTCCCTCAGGCTCAGGTTTTCCAGATTGGTGGCTAGTGCGTAGGTGACAGAAGACCGGACGGTATCTGTGCCTGAATTCGCAGCCTCTGTAATCCTATCAAGAGTAGTGTCAATGAGGTAAGTGTCGTCGCCTGCACCACCTATTAGAGTGTCAGTACCCAAGCCCCCATCTAGTGTGTCGTTTCCATTTCCACCGATTAGACTGTCGTTTGCCGTCCCACCTGCGAGGGAATCGTTACCAGCCAAACCATTCAAGATATCGTTACCGGAGGGACTATTGGCATTACCACCACTAGCCCAACCAACTATCGTGTCATTTTCTGAAGTCCCAGAAAGATTGTCAGCAGTTGTTTTGCCGAAAATAAATGCCATGTTATTTCTCCTGAATTTCTCACTAATACGTAAGTTCAGCCTCAGTCAAAGAACTATTCATCAGTAAAGATGTAGATTACTTGCCATTTGTGTGATCTAAGTTAAAAACCACTATTTATTTGGTTAATAACTTCTAAAGAAAAATATCCACTTATTTATTGTGGGCTGACCCGAAAAGCACGCTTTTGCTTGCGGCCAAGCGAGACACCTACTCTAAAAAATTAGATAATTTCTTTTTTGAAAGTCCCTTAATTTATGATCCAAATGGTAAGCAATTTTATCAAATGCTTGGGTTGTTTTTCCAAACTTTTTTTAACCGACGCTGTAATTATTTACATATCATGAAATACAATGTTACGTCAACTTTTTTGCCAAGTTCTCAAAATGTTAATAGATATAATTGATAATACATTAAAATACGCACCTACTTTTTAATTAATTATTGTTTTAAACTAATGATTTTTTTGGTGAACGTTGCAAGATTTTTCAGATGAACGCAGCCTGATTGTGAAGTTAAGTTTCGATATCATTTTTTTTACCAAAAGATAATTTTATATTAAAAAATGCATTGTAAAATTTCCAACTTTCATTGATATATTAATCCAGGAATTATTGCACTTAATAAAACTTAGGCTTTACATAAATTTTATATACAGCAGAATTCAGTAGCGGAGCCGGAGACGCTCCGCCAAGGCGTCAGAATGGGCTACGCCCCGCTGCGCTAACAGAAGTAAAACAGGCTTTATAGCTGGCTTTGAGACGCGAGCTTGTGTACAACACTTTCCTTGAAATCCCTGTAGTTATTTAGGATTGGAAAATTAGCGCTGCCTTGTAAATAGTCTTTTGTTGGGTAAGGGGGACACGTTGCCGTGTTCCCTTAGCCAAGAGGAAAAGTATCCTTGAATCTGCCTTGTGATGTCAGGAGTTTCTTAAGTTGACAACGTTCTTATACCAAACTGACTTCTAGGGTATAAGAAAGATCAGCTATAGAAGTGCCACCAGAGAAAACTCCGCCATCTTCAGGGAATAAAGAATATTTACTCACTGAAATGGAGTACGTACCTGCACCCAGGGAACTAGTAATTAATGACGAATTGCCACCGCCACCATCGTCGTCACTTTGTAATAAATTCCCAGCACCGTTAAACAGACCGAGAACTGTATCTCCCGATGTCACTGTCCTGATAGTGACAGTTCCTGGATTTGCTAAAGAAAATGTAAAAAAGTCGAAATCGGAATTATCCCCTGGTTGAACTGTTGTTAACTGGGCCAAGAGATTAACGTCTGAGCCTGAGGATAAGGAACCTAAACCTTCAGCGCTGTCTAGTGAGTTGTTTGTAGCTTCTCCAGCATTTTCCCGCTCATAGAAAAGGAAGTCATCACTATCAAGTCGGAGATTGGTTTTCCCTTGCAGAATACCTATGATTTCATCTTGCTCTGCTCCCGATTTGTCTAACAATATTCGTGTGTTGCTTCCAACAAGTTGCAGGCTGTAGTCTTGTAGAGATCCTTTGAGTTCAATTCGATCTTGGCTAGAGTCGAAGTCAATAATAGTAGCCAAGTCCCCAAAACCAGGACTCGTAGTGTTGTTATCGTCGTAGAAAACATTTAGAGCGTCCCCTAGGATAAATCTATCTACCCCAGCCCCGCCAGTGAAGTTATCAGTTTCCCCTATTCCAGGTGGAAGCGGACTACCAGGGAAAACACCGATGAGGATGTCGTCTCCAGCCCCGCCATTGAGTACGTCATTGCCGGGCCCGCCCTGTAGACTATCATTGCCGTCGCCACCATTGAGGATATCATTGCCATTATTACCATCTAAAGTATCATCGCCTCCTATGCCATTCAAAGTGTTGTTAGAAGTATTACCAAAAAGGAAGTTGCTAACACTATTACCTGTTCCGTTGATGTCGCTACCTTCTCTTAGCCTCAGGTTTTCCAGATTGGTGGCTAGTGCGTAGGTGACAGAAGACCGGACGGTATCTGTGCCTGAATTCGCAGCCTCTGTAATCCTATCAAGAGTAGTGTCAATGAGGTAAGTGTCGTCGCCTGCACCACCTATTAGAGTGTCGTTTCCTATGCCCCCATCAAGTGTGTCATCGCCATTATTACCGGATAATCGGTTATTTTGCGTGTCGCCTACAATGTTGTCATTTCCATTTGTGCCGATGACATTATCAAAGTTAACTGCTGTAAATGACAATATTCCCAAGCCAGGAACGTTATTGGCAACCAAACTTTGGGTTCGCAGGTTAACGGTGATAGCTACCCCAGCTAAAGATTGGGATGCATCTATGGTGTTGTTGGCAAGATTAGCATTAGCAATAACCTTTTCTACTCTAAAGAGTTGGTCTTGCCCAAATCCGTCAGCTTTTTCAATGGTTCCAACACCTGACAAGCTAATGGTCTGACCTATTTGACTGTAGTCTGCGGTATCTATGCCATCTCCGCCATTAATGCTGTCGTTACCCTGACTGCCTCTAAAGGTGTCGTCGCCTGCACCACCTAGTAGAGTGTCGTTTCCTGTGCCCCCATCAAGTGTGTCATTGCCATTTTCACCGATTAGACTGTCGTTTGCCGTCCCACCTGCGAGGGAATCGTTACCATTTGCACCATTCAAAGTGTCGTTACCGGAAGTACTATTGGCATTACCACCATTAGCCCAACCAACTATCGTGTCATTTCCCGAAGTCCCAGAAATGTTGTCAGCAGTTGTTTTGCCGAAAATAAATACCATGTTATTTCTCCTGAATTTCTCACTAATATGTAAATTCAGCGTCAGTCAAAAAACTATTTGTCAGTTCAATGTAGATTACTTGCCATTTGTGTAATCTAAATTAAAAACCACTAAATTATTTGGTTAATAACTTCTAAAGAAAAAAATATCCAGCTATTTATTGTAGGCTGACCCAAAAAGCCCGCCTTTGCTTGTGCACGAGCGAGACGCTTACTCTAAAAAATTAGATAATTTATTTTTTGAAAGTCCCTTAATTGATGACCCAAATGGTAAGTAATTTGATCAAATATTTTGGTTCTTTTTCCAAAGTTTTTTTAACCGACGCTGTAATTAATTTCATTATAATGAAGTACAAGGTTACATCAACTACTTTATCAAAACTTTAAGATTTAAATAAGTATGATTAATAATATATTTATATGTGAATGTAAATTTTATTTAATTATTGTTTCAATCTACTGACGGCGTTGCATACCAACAGAAACCGTCTAAAGAAATCTGAATGAGCAAAAGTCTATTTAGACAAAGGTTTTAGATTTTGCTCTAACAAGTTTTCTAAGAGTACCAATGTAGAGACTGATATATCAAGGAAAGTGCATCGCATTGCAATACTGCTCCGTTAAGAATATTTACAGCGACTTTCAAGACAGTCGCTACAAATTTTTATTTTTCTTGGACTTGTGTGTACACCGTTAGGACTTACGCATTGACAAGAAATAGCAAATATGAATCAAGGTTAAAAACCATATCTTTCGTAAGGGCACAGCAACGCTCATTGGTGTCAACTTAAGCAAAAATGCATGTCCCACAGGCGTTTTACCCCCCTTAATCCTCCCTTTCCAAGGGGGGAAAAAGAAATCCAGTTCCCTCCCCTTTCTAAGGGGAGGGTTAGGGTGGGGTGACGCGGTGAGTGATGGAAAGCTAGAGAACTGAATATCACGTCTCGACAAAGGTTTCACGTTAAGTTGACACGCATGAGCAATGCTGTGCCCCTACAGCATGGTCTATTTACGGACTGATTACCGTGATTCATTTGACAACGAATCGCACAAAAGCATTTACTCAATCTTCAAGTTGAAAGGTAAGCGGGCGTAAACCCCTTGTGGATCGTTCATCTTTTGCAGAATTCCGATTTCCTGTTGCAACTTTTGGAATTCATTGATGAGGGGATTGGATTGTTTGAGTTGCGTTCCCTCAATTCCTAAAGCAGTCCGCACCTCTTCGGTTGCACGTCCAAAAAAGCGTTCTCCGAAACTGCTAGTGCGAGGATATTCTTGCACTTCCCAGTCTTCTCCTAGTTTCGCCTGCTGGGCAGCATACGCGATCGCAGTATTCAAACCGCCAATTTCATCCACCAAACCAATTTCCTTCGCTGCTACACCAGACCAAACCCGTCCTTGGGCAATCTCTGCCACTTTTTGTTCTGGAAGTTTGCGACCTTGAGAAACTTTATTCAGAAACATATTATAAATTCGGTTAACACTGCGTTGATAAAGTGCCAACTCTTGGGGCGATTTCGGACGCGAAACTGTTTGAGTATCAGCATAGGTTCCAGTTTTTACCGAATCCCAGGTGATGCCATTATCATTAGCCAGCTTTTCACCATTGAACAACACCCCAAACACACCTATTGAACCTGTAATGGTATTTGGTTCGGCAAAAATGCGATTAGAGTCGCTAGCAATCCAATAACCACCAGAGGCGGCTACATCACCCATTGACACTACAACCGGTTTTACCTCACGAGTTAATTTCACTTCTCGCTGCATGACTTCAGATGCGGTAGCGCTACCACCAGGACTATTAATCCGTAGTACAACAGCTTTCACATCTTTATCTTGTCGTAGTTTGTTGAAGATTTTGGCAAAGCGATCGCCTCCTACTTGCCCATCTTCTCCTTTACCATCGACAATCTCGCCCTCAGCATAAACAACGGCAATTTGATTTTTTGAGCTACGTTCTACACCCAAAGATTTGCCAGAAACTTCTGCATAGCTATTCAGGCTAATTTGTCGGAATGTTTTGTCGTCTTTATCGCTATCTGTCAACTTTTTGAGGTCAGTTACCACTTCATCGGGGTATGCTACTCGATCGACTAAACCGGTGGTTTTGGCTTGCGTGGCTTCCAGTAGTGCCTGATTGTCTGCGATCGCTTGCAACTGGTTAGGTTCAATTTTCCGACTTGCGCCTACAGCAGTGCGCCACTCTCCCCAAACATCATCCAACAATTTCTGAGTTTGTTCGCGGTTTTCTGGACTCAATTTTGTCAGGAGAAACGGTTCAACTGCGCCCTTAAATTTCCCCACTCGCACGACTTGAATACCAATGCCATATTTCTGCAATGCTCCCGCCAAGAACATCGGTTGTGAACTCAACCCGTTGATTTCCATCATTCCCAGAGGATTAAGTACAACGGAATCTGCCACTGAACTGAGGTAATATTCCTTTTCACTCCAATCACTGCCATAAGCGACAATCTTTTTCCTAGCAGCGCGAAACTCTTCCAGGGCTTTCCGAATTTCTTTAAGGGAGGCATAGCCGACGCTACCAGCTTGGCTAGTGCTAGTTGCATTCAAGTAGATCCCGACAATTCGCGGATCGCGCCGCGCCTTCTCCAAAGTTTCCACAACTTTGCGGAGTGCCATTCTATCGTCATCTACACCTGATATTGTGTTTTGAAACAGTTCCCCGGAACTAGGTTCGCTATCAGTAATTTTCATCGACAAGTCAAAAACCAGCATTGACTTATCTTTCACATTTGGCCCAGTATCTTTAGAGGAGCTAGCAGCCAATATTAGCAAGAACAATCCAGTGGTTCCCAGACCACCAAAAATAATTAGTCCTAGTAAGGTGCCAATTAAACTAGCAAAAGTTTGTTTGATAAAATTACGCATTAGTTATTAGTCATTGGGCATGGGGTATGGGGCATTGGGCATTGGGCATTTATAAATGACAAAGGACAAATGACTAATGACTAATGACCTATTTACCTATTCTATGCGCTGTAAACTATCAGAGTGCTTTAACTGATATAAGGTGGCGTTGCCAGTGCAGAATAATACCGTGGTGATTTCGGCGATTAATACTTCAGCGAGTTCGGCAACTGCTGTCTCTGATGTTGCTGCTGCTTGCAAAAAAGGCATTGCTAAACCAGCTATATCTGCTCCCAAGGCGATCGCGGCTGCAATATCCAGTCCATGACGCAAACCTCCCGAAGCAATTAAGGGCACATTTGGAGCGATCGCTCTAATAGTTGTAATACACTCTGCTGTCGGTAAACCCCAATCGGCAAAAGTCCTCCCTAAGCGACGTTGCAAGGGATTTTCTGCCCGTTCACTTTCTACTTTTGCCCAAGAAGTACCACCCGCACCAGCCACATCAATTGCTGCTACTCCGGCGGCGAGAAGTTTTTGGGCGATCGCTGCTGAAATGCCGTTACCTACTTCTTTTGCAATCACTGGCACTGGTAGTTTACTACATAATTTAGATATTTTGTCAATCAAACCCCGAAAATTAGTATCACCTTTGGGTTGAATGCACTCTTGTAGAGGGTTAATGTGTAAAATCAGGGCATCAGCCTCTAGGATATCAACTACGCGCAAACATTCATCTAAGCCGTACTTGTAGTTAAGTTGCACAGCGCCCAAGTTCGCAAATAGCAGAACATTGGGGGCATACTTGCGGACAGCAAAAGTATCAGCCACTTGGGGTTTTTCTACTGCTACGCGCTGGGAACCGACACCCATCGCAATTTTGTAGTGTTGCGCGACTTGCGCCAAACGTTGGTTAATGATTGCGGCTTGTTCTGTTCCGCCAGTCATGGAAGAAATTAACAAGGGTGCGCTAAGGTGTTTCCCCAGGAAAGTTGTACTGATATCAATATCGTCGTGGTTGAGTTCGGGTAAGCAAGAATGGGTAAAGCGATAACGTTCCAGTCCATTGGTGATTTTATGAGACTGAACATCTTCTTCTAAACAGATCCGAATGTGATCGGCTTTGCGATTCTGAGTTTGTGCAGAGATGTTGGTAGGGGCGTTCACTGGTGGGTATGGCTAAAAGTATTGGCTTGCGATCGCTATTCTTACATTGTCTGCAACCGTATTTTTATAACAAAAATATTTATTTTCCCTATCTTTAGGGTACGTTACGCTATTTATAACATACCCATTCCCTCATTTTGTGAGTTAATTAATATGGTTTTACAAACAGAAAAGCGCTACTACACCCCAGAAGAATATTTGGAATTAGAAGAGAAGGCTGAATATAAAAATGAATACAAAGATGGAGAAATTATACCCATGACAGGTGGAACAACTAACCACAACAAAATTGCACTTAATTTTTGTCGTAAATTTCCCTTGACAGTGCAAGGGCAAGATTATGAGATTTACATAGGAGATGTGAAATTATCAATACCTCGTTATCGCATTAATACTTATCCTGATGTTATGGTCATCAAAGGTAAGCCTATTTATGAGGGAACAGGTAAAACAATTATCACTAATCCCTTATTAATTGTTGAAGTCTTATCAAATTCAACTAAAAACTATGACAAAACAGATAAGTTTAAATATTATCGTTCAATTCCTGGTTTTCAAGAATATATTATGATTGACCAGTATAGTTTTGCTGTGGAACAATTTGCAAAGCAAGCAGAAGGTCAATGGATTTTTAAGGAATATGAAGGTGAAGATGCAGTTTTAGTCTTAGATTCTATCGATTTTCAAATTGCCTTGCGTGATATTTATGAGCGAGTTGATTTTGAGTTGATTGAGGAATAAAACTGCGATCGTGTGATGCTTGCGGCGGGCTACGCCTATGCAAAAAATGGGCATCATTCACGGTAAATGATGCCTACTTGTTGCTCATTACGCCGTCTGTGTAGCAGCCGCTTTTGAGTCTGCGGTGGATTTTAACCGCGTAATGGTGGCTTTGCGAATGCGATCGCTTTTGCGTACTCCGCCTATCATCTCGTATTCCCGACTGTCTTTGCCATACTTTAATGCTACACCACTGACTAAGCGCTCTGAAGTTTCCCGAATGGTCTTTTCAAGGGTTTCTATTTGTTCCTTTGCTGAGTCAATGGCAGTTAGCATCATATTATACTTGTCAATCTGGTTGCGGAGTTGTCCGGTTAACTGGGTTAAATTGTTTAAGCTGATCGAATCACCAAAGTCAAGAGTGGAATTAATCGATTTAAATCCGATTACTCTCTGTTCGGTTTTTTCTAGCACGGTAGAGCTTCTTTTTTGGCGTGGCATCAATGCAGACTTTTTACTAAACTTTCTCTTTCTAGAATGTCTCAATGGAACGGTATAGTGGTTCAGTAAAGCTTGCAGAAAAAGGTGTTTTTTGTAATAAGATTGGATTGCTAGCTCAGTAATTACACGATAAAAAACTTGTGTTCTGAACGAATAAGCTCGTATTCTGAACGAATAAGCTCGTGTTCTGAACGAATAAGCTCGTATTCTGGATGAATAAGCTCGTGTTCTGGATGAATAAGCTCGTGTTCTGGACGAATAAGCTCGTCTTCTGAACGAATAAGCTCGTGTTCTGAACGAATAAGCTCGTGTTCTGGACGAATAAGCTTGTGTTGTGGACGAACAAGAGAGACGCGATCAATCGCCGTCTCTACAAGGCGTTTTTGTCATCTATTATAATTTTTATCAAAAAACCCGATCCGAACCGGATTGCACACAATCGAGAAACGTAACAAATAGACCATACATCTTGTAGAGACGCGATTCATCGCGTCTTGAACTTGAACCAAGGATGTGTTGCAATCATTAATTAAATTGTTATTAGATTTTTTCACGCAATTAAACCGGATTCCTATATAAATCAACCAATATAGCCACAGCCCCTCTCTGCTTGCAGAGAAGGGCTTGTGATATTATTGATCCTCAGAACGGCGATGTTTGGGTAACAGGCTCTTTTTCTGTTTTTCTTGGAAACTGCTGGCTTGTTTCAGAACTGGAATACACTGGTTAATCATCCAGATTAAAACCTCGATTGGTGAGTCTCCTTGCTGAAGGCGGTTTTCGGCATTTACGCCAATTAATATTGTTTGCAGAATTAGTAAAAAAGCGATCGCTCTTTGACTTGCGTTTTGAGGTTTGTTTTTCATTTCGTACCACCTGAATGAGTTGTTGAATACAGCATCTCTTTGGGGTGGTGAACACAATCAAGGCGGATAAAATCTCGTTAAAATCAGGAATACATGGGTTTGGGGTGGTAGATTCAATTAGGGGTAGCCCCAAACTTTTTGGGATTTGTCTTTGACTGTCATGCCAAGAAAGACTTACGGTTCTGAGGTAAAAGCACGGGTGAAGCGCCTTTTAGAGGCTTTAGTTGATTTCGCCAATTGGGAATTTGAAAATAGTAAGTTTGATATTAAGTTCAAGTGGGAAGCAGAAAACAGTACCAACCCGAAGCTGATAATCGAGACAACTCTAGTAGCTTTGGAATATCTCACAGAAAAAGATAAACATCCAGGCAAGTTAATCAAACCGCAAATTCGAGAAGCGCTGATTCTGCTAAAAGACTTTTTGGAGATTCTGGAGGACAATCGCACCCAAACTAAGGGTGTTGATATTTGGCACTTCACCCTGAAACTGTGGTCAAAGGATAAGAAAAAGAACCTGGATCAATTTGAACAGGCATGGGAAACCAGTAGACCAGAAAAATCTAAAGCTTTACAAGCAAATTCCCAGAAATCAGATGAGTCTTACTGGCAAGAAATCTGCGGCGCTATGCTGGAAAAGCACAAGCGTCTCACCACAAATGAGTTGCTGTTTGCTGATGATGAGATGAAATTTGAGCTAAAGGAAATTCATGTACCTTTAGCATTGGTGGAACGTAACAAACCGAAGAAGTGCAGCGAGGATATTTCCACAGAACAAGGTTCGCAACTTTACGAACCGAGTTATGAAGAGAAGCAGCGGTTTGAACATCAGGCTTTTTTAGAGCAAGTTATCCGTGATGGTGTTGGTAAAACTCAAGGATACCGCATCGCTTTAATTGGGGAACCGGGTGCGGGAAAAACTACTCAGTTGCAAACTATAGCTTTTTGGATATTAAACAAGAATCTGGGTTTACCAATTTGGATTTCTTTGGCAGACTTGCAAGGAAAGAGTGTAGAAAATTATCTGTTGCAAGATTGGCTGAAGAATGCTTTAGAAGTGGTGCGTGTAAAAGAAGAACAGGAAAACGCTTTCGCAGATTTATTCAAGAAGAATCGTGTGTGGTTGTTGTTGGATGCAGCAGATGAAATGTCTTCACCCCAACCATTAACTGAGATTTCCCAGCAGTTGACGGGATGGGTGAAAAATGCGCGGGTTGTGCTGACTTGTCGAGTGAATGTTTGGGAAGCAAACGCCAACGCTTTAGAAAATTTTGAGACGTATCGGTTACTCAATTTTGAATATCCGCAACAAGTGCAAGAGTTTATTGGGCGTTGGTTTCACAACAAGGATGCAGACAAAGGGGAAAGATTATGGCAGGAATTAGATAAACCTGAACGTCAGCGCATCCAAGATTTAGTTAAAAATCCTTTGCGGTTAGCGCTGTTGTCTAGCACTTGGCAAGGTTCCGATAAAGGTTTACCGGAAACTAAAGCCGGACTTTATCAGCAGTTTGTGGAAGAGGTTTACAAGTGGAAAGAAAACCGTTTCCCTACCACCGAACAGCAGCAAGAAGAATTAAACGCAGCGTTGGGACGTTTGGCAAAACGGGCAATTGATCAAGAAACGTCACGGTTTCGGCTATCACATAAGTTTGTGCGTGAGGTATTAGGTGATGCAAAACAGCAAAATTCTTTATTTTGGTTAGCTTTAAAGTTGGGATGGCTAAATGAAGTTGGACTCGCTGCGGAATCAGCAACGAAAGAGAAAGTTTACGCTTTCTACCATCCCACATTTGAGGAATATTTTGCAGCGTTAGCGATCGATGATTGGCACGAGTTTCTAAATCATGTTCCCGACAACCCCGCGTTAGGCATTTATCGCATTTTTGCCCCGCAGTGGAAAGAGGTGATTTTGCTGTGGCTGGGACGTAAGGATGTGGAGAGGGAGGAGAAAAATGCTTTTTTAGATGCTTTGGTAGGGTTTGATGATAGCTGTGGTGACTTTTACGGATTTAAATCTTCCTTTGCGGCATTTACAGAGTGAGAATAATTCCGAGTTTTTTGGGTTGTCAATTACATCGATGCAAAGCAATAATTGCATAAATTTTTGTATCAATCAAAGATGTAATCATGAATCATTACGATCCTCAACCAGAAAACAACAAACCCAAATACAAAGGTAAATATCGAATTGACTCAACCCGTTTACCGGCATGGAGTTATGCTAGTAATGCTGGATATTTCGTTACTATTTGCACCGACGGGAAGAAATGCTTTTTTGGTGAGGTTGTACAGGGTGAAATGCAGCTATCACAAATTGGAGAAATTGCTCAAAAATTGTGGTACGAGATTCCTAATCATTTTTCTAATTGCCAGATAGATTCGTTTTGCGTCATGCCTAATCATATTCATGGGATTTTGATTATTAATCAAATACGAGAAGAAGGCGTGATGAATCAAACACAGTAAGAAGACGCGATGAATCGCGTCTCTACAAGGGGGGATGATCAACGGGGTGGGGTTACTGGGTTATTTAACCCGATGTTGTCTAAAAATTCCCTTTCTAAAATTGTTAGGTGGTACAAAGGACGATGTACATTTGAAATTAATCAAATTTATGAAGGTTTTAGATGGCAAGCAAGGTTCCATGACAACATAATTCGTGATGAATTCGCCCTCGATAAAATTAGACAATATATTATCAATAACCCAATCAATTGGGAATGCGATCGCGAACAACCACCCCATTCCCCCTTGTAGAGACGCGATGAATCGCGTCTTGTATTTTTCCGTTTTGTAAATTTATCCAAATCCAGGAAATGCGATCGCAAAAACGATCGCCGCGAAGAATAACTTCATACATCAGAGCGAAGAGTTCTCCAGGCGGTGTATTGGGCTTTAGGCGTTACTGATGAGTGCTTAACTCGCTCTAACAATCCAGGAATTGCCAAAAGTTCTTGGGTTGCAGCTTCGCTTTCAGCATTTGCCAAATAAGCAGCAAAATCAGTCAACACCTGTAATCGCTCTGGAGATAGTTGCTGGAGTAAGTCATTAAGCTGCTGCTGTAACTCTGCGACAGAGATCAAATCTGCTGATGACCCATCATCCATCGGAGAATTATCGGTAGTATTCATTGCCTACTTCATAATTTCAAGGTTTAGTTTTTATTATGCATCAAATCTTCCAGGTGCTTTGGTTATCTTAGGGCAAACTGCGGCAGAGGCGATCGCCCCTAATAAAACAAATATCGTAAACAGAATGAGAATGCGATCGTTAATTGCCTAAGTAGCAATTACAGCAGCCAAAGGGATTAGTTTATTTACCAGCCTCATCCATCTTTAGCCAGTTAGCAAAGTTTTTCGCAGCAGATAAAATTCTTTAGGAAAAAGAATTTTATCTACTGTAAGTTCTTTAGTAAGCGTTTCAGACAAGGAAATTGCTTATATTGTGCAATTATTTCAATGAATTAAACGATAGTTATCATTATTAGAGTTATATACTTATGCAAACCGCCCTCAAAAATATACAAACTAAAAACCTAATCTCAATTGGTTTGCTAGTTTTTGTTCCTATTGCCATTGTGGCAGAAAAGTTAGAATGGGATGCATTAATAGTATTTGGACTTTCAGCAGTTGCAATTATTCCGTTAGCAGTATGGCTGAGTCAGGCGACAGAAGAAATTGCTGTGGTTTTAGGGCCTTCTATAGGAGGCTTGTTAAATGCAGTCTTCGGTAATGCAACTGAGCTAATTATTGCTCTAGTAGCTCTCAAAGCAGGCTTGGTAGATATTGTTAAAGCCAGCATTACTGGGACAATTATCAGTAATTTACTGCTGGTAATGGGGCTATCTATGTTGCTGGGAGGGTTACGGTATAAAGAGCAGACTTTTCAGCCAATGGCAGCGCGAGTCAATGGTTCGACAATGACACTAGCAGTGACTGCAATTGTACTGCCTGCAATGGTAATCACTACATCTAATGTAGTCGAGCAAAGTGCTATTACTAATCTGTCAATTTTTGTAGCAGTCATTTTAATTGTAGTTTATGGTTTTACGCTGTTATTCTCCTTGAAGACTCACAGCTACCTCTACGATGTTGGGGTTGTAGAACTAGAAGGTGTTTCTGAAGAGGAGGTTGCCACAGAGCAAGATAAACATTCAAAGCCAAACTTGAGCCTTTGGGTTGGTATTTTGGTTGTAGCAACGATTGGTATAGCGTTTGTGTCTGAGATTTTTGTTGGTGCAGTTGAAGAGGCAACAAAAGGACTAGGATTGACACCTTTGTTTACCGGAGTAATTTTATTACCACTAGTTGGAGGTGCAGCCGAATATGTAACTGCTGTCCGAGTAGCGATTAAGAACAATATGGATTTGGCAGTATCTGTAGCAATGGGATCGAGTCTACTAGTTGCTTTGTTGGTTGCGCCGCTCCTTGTGCTAGTTGGGCTGGTAATTGGACAACCAATGGATTTAAACTTTAACTTGTTTGAGGTTGTTGCAGTGATCATTGCAGTGGTTATTGCCAACTTAATTAGTTTGGATGGTCGCTCTAACTGGTTAGAGGGGATGTTGCTGCTAGCAACCTATGCTATATTGGGTGCTGCTTTCTACTTCCATCCAGTTTGAGCGAAACCAAACTCTATTGACGCGTATAACGATGTTTCACCCCAATAGGGAAATATTCAAAATCACCCATTGGGGCTAATGTAACTTGTGGTGTTTGATATTCTGCGGGAACATAATTAGCAAACTCGCTATTTAGACGTAGCAGTTGTGAAAGAATAGAAGATGCGATCGCTTCTCTTCGATCTTCACTACCCTCTACCCCTGCTCCTAATTCCACAACCACAGATAAAAATCGATTCTTATCTGCATCTTCCTTCACCTGCAACACAAATTTACCCGTCACCCATTCTTGAATTCCTGGTTGCTCTAATCCCACCGTCACATTTTCGGGATAGATATTTGCGCCAAAGTAGGAAACTGTAAAGTTAGAACGCCCAAAGACATAAACGAAAGGTAGGTGATGAATACCTCTAGGGGAGTGGGGAGTGGGGAGTGGGGAGTTTTCTAACGCTGCAACAGGGTTAAATCCCCATTCTGCTAAAAATTGCAGCATGGCATCATAACTAATTATTCCGCCAGTATCTAAGATGTCATAACGCACTAAGGGAATACCGTTATCTCCTGAAAACAGCAATCCGCCATCTTCAACTTCAAAAAAGCGACTGCAAGGATCATACTGTACTAATGTGGGTAAACGCGATTCTCCAAATAAAGCTCTAGCGACATCGGGATTTTCTGCCAAAAAACGGCGAATGCAGATACTTAAGGGTGTTTCATTACCCAAAACTCCGGCATCCGCAGTGCCGTAAAGTGATGCAAAATCATAACAAGGATTTTGTGAACCAACTCTTTCACCAACTAAACTCCGCCATTCTTCACTAAATACTTCTCCCGCCATAACTAATTTAATTTGATATTGCTGCCACTCCACACCAGAAGCGATACCAGTATCAATGACATCTTTTAAAAATGGCGGGTATCCCAATAACACCACTTGTTCAAATGCTGAACCTAATTCTTGGACAACTCGCAAGATTTCTTCTTTGTTGTTACCAGGGGTAATTACAGTGATGGGATAACCTTTGCTAGCAAGATAACGACAGCAATTGCTGGTGAACATTCCACCTACCCAAGTGCCTAAAGTGAAACAAATCACTGCTAGGGTACGTCTGGTATCTGTATAGAAACTATCGTGAAAAATCTGTTCAAAGCGTGTGGCGATTTGGAGTTCATCTGTGAAAAAACGAGGCCAAAATGTCGGTTTACCACTGGAACCGGAAGACGCAGCTATCATGTCGCACCCTTGGAGTTGCCCGTTGCGGCACAAGTCAGCCAAAGGATAGCGCAGTATATAATTTTGTTTAGCGATCGCTGGTAGTTTTTGAAACTCCTCTAAGGTTTGAATAGTCGCGGGATTAATTTCCCTTTCTGCTAAAAAAGCCTTGTAGGCGGGTACATTAGCCGCTACATCGTGAAATAAACTCAAAGCTGCCGAAGTTTGAGTGTTAAGATGCCGTTGCAGTATCGTTTCTAGGGGGGTAGACAAAAAATCTTCAAATGCTTTAATTACTTGCTGCTGTCTTGATTTCTGGTTCATGACGCTTGTTGTTTATCCTGAAGTAGAACCAACACCGTTAAAATAATTCGTAATTCGTAATGACGCTCGTTCGCGGAGCGTGTCGCAGACAAGACTCGCTAACGTAATTCGTAATTCGTAGGATATCCGAAAATGAGGATATGCGCGTTGTAGTCATTCAATAAAACCTTCATTTATCCTTGGGCACCATGCAGCTCTATTGCAGTAAACAACACACAAATAATGGTAGTAACCGCTTTTGTACCCATTGTGGTGAACCATTACCTCTTGCTGTGGGACAAATGGTGGATAATCGCTATCAAATTATCCGTCATTTAGGGCAGGGTGGCTTTGGACGCACCTATTTGGCGGATGATAGAAATAAAGCTCATCAAACCTGTGTGCTGAAGGAATTTGCACCCCAAGTAGAAGAAAAGCAAGATTTACAAAAAGCTAAAGAGTTATTTGAACGAGAAGCAAATGTCCTGAAAACACTCCAACATCCACAAATTCCCCGTTTTCACGCCTCGCTACAAGTGAAGATAGGTACTAAAGATTTTTTCTTTCTAGTACAAGATTATGTGGATGGTGATAATTACTACCAATTATTAGAACAGCGTGAAACTCAAGAAAAGACTTTCAGTGAAGAGGAAATAATCACTTTACTGCAACAGATTTTACCCGTATTGTCCTACATCCACTCACGAGATGTAGTTCACCGTGATATCTCTCCTGATAATCTAATTTGGCGGCGTTCTGATAATCTGCCAGTGCTGATTGATTTTGGTGGTGTCAAACAATTGCCAGCTTCTCAAGGTTTTTGGCGTACCAAGCTGGTTGGAAACAACACTTTATTGGGTAAAAAGGGCTACGCCCCAGAAGAACAGTTACGGCAGGGAAAAGCATTTTTTAGCAGTGATTTCTACTCTTTAGCGGTGACATCACTGGTGTTGCTCACAGGGAAAGAGCCGCAAAAATTATACGACAGCTATCAGGGAATTTGGGGATGGGGAAAGGAAATCCGAGTTAGTCCGCAACTGGAAGCAGTGTTAAAAAAGATGCTGGCTTATAAACCGAGCGATCGCTATCAACGAGCCGAGCAAATCCTCAAAGATTTACCATCGCCAACTGCAACTAAATCCGCAGGTAATTATATTACCACAAAGATTAAAACGATGGTAGTTGCTCCGGGAAGACAACGCGCCAGTGCTGTTGTGAGTAGATTCCAGAACAAAACGCAAGCAATAGCGAAACCCATAGATTGGCCTGTTTGGATTCGCCCTTTTGTGATGAGTTTAGGGGGAACAGCTTTAATTGTTTTAACTGGTGCAGGTACTTTAGCGATGGTAAATGCAGTGATTCGGAGCGTAACTTCAATCACCATTCCATCAATTTCATTACCGGAAATTCCACAGTTCCCAAATCCAATCGGTAAACCAGTCAGCGACAAAGGAAAAAATAGCAATCTTCAGGAAATTATCAGTCGTCGTCAACAGCTAGAAATTACTGAAGGATTTTTTACTCCCTTTGTAGATGATGTATTTTATACAAAAAAACCGGAATTAAAGGGACGTAGGCTCACATCTAAATCTGAAGACGCTGGTTTACGAGATGAATGGTCTGGTATTGCTGACGATTTATTGGATAAATTAGAACAGGCTGACCTCAGTACAGCAGCTCGTCGAAAATTGGGTAAATATAGTCAAAAAGATTATGTAACATGGAGACGGCAAGCGAGATCGGGGCAGTTTGGGAACTATACAATTGATCAGCTGACCAAAGATACAAATGAAAAATTTGATCGGTTGTTTCCCGATCAGGATCGTGGGAAACTCAATCAACAGACTTTCGGTCAAATTTGGTATGCGATCGCAGCCGATCAAGTCAGTAAAGTACAATCTGGCAATTAAGGGAATTGGGGATTGGGGACTGGGGACTGGGGAAGAATAACTAATAACAAATGACTAAAATATATTGTTCTCAAGGACATGAAAATTCCCCAGGTAGTCGCTTTTGTCTCCAGTGTGGTGAAAAGTTGTTGGATACGCCCATGAATTATAGTATCCAACCGGGACTAACTTTAGGCGATCGCTATGTGATTGTGCGTCAAATTGGCCAAGGTGGTTTTGGACGGACTTATTTAGCTGAAGATGTTAATCGTTTCCGCGAACTTTGTGTTTTAAAAGAATTTTCCCCCCAAGTTCAAACCGCCTACGTTGTCCAAAAAGCTGAAGAACTGTTTGAGAGAGAAGCGAGTGTTCTTTATAAACTGCAACATCCCCAAATTCCCCGCTTCCGGGAACTGCTTCGGATGAACTTAGGGGGGAAAGAATATCTGTTTTTGGTGCAAGATTATGTGGAAGGGGAAACTTACAATTCTTTGTTAAATGCTCGACTACAACAGGGTTTGCGCTTTACAGAGGCGGAAGTGCGGCAATTGTTGCAGCAAATTTTGCCAGTGTTAGAGTATATCCACTCCATAGGCGTTATTCATCGAGATATATCTCCAGATAACTTAATGCTTCGCACTGTTGACAAACTGCCAATGTTAATTGATTTTGGCGGTGTTAAACAAGTAGTAGCAACCGTTGCTTCCCAATATTACCAACCCGGTGTAGTTGCATCTTCACCATCACCAACCCTATTAGGTAAAGTAGGATTTGCTCCCCCAGAACAGATGCAAACTGGGTTAGTATCTCCCCACAGCGACTTGTATGCAATGGCTGCAACAATGTTGGTTTTACTGACAGGGAAACAACCTCAAGAATTAATTGATACCTACAACCTTACCTGGCAGTGGCGACGGGAAGTAAGCGTAAGTCAAACTTTGGCACAGGTATTAGATAAAATGTTATCTGCCAGACCAAGCGATCGCTATCAATCAGCCAGTCAAGTACTCCAAGCTATCAACCCGCCCCCAGCTAACTTTCCCCCAACTCAATACCCCGCCCCACCACAACCCACAGCCGCCACCGTCGCCGTCTCTCCACCTCCTCCATCCCCCTCATCTACCCCATCTCCTCAGCCCACAAGCTGGTGGACACCAACAAAAACTTTTCTAGTGGCGGCGGTGATAGCCGGTACTCTTGGATTACTTTGGTGGGGACTGAATAGTAACCGATATGTAGCGGACAAACCTAATCCTACAGCCAGCCCAACCCCAACCAGTGAGCAACCGACTGATCCTTTAGCGCAATATTCACCAGCCGAACGGCAGCGTAAAGAAAGATTAAGCGATCGCCGTCAACAGTTGGGTATTAACTCTAACTTTTACGTGAACTTGGTGAATCAAGTTTTTTGGGACAGAAATCCCAGTTTACGAGGACGCACTCTCAGCGATAGCCCTGAAGATGAAGGTTTACGGGCAGAATGGGATAAAACAGCCTCAGAATTGTTAGAAAAATTAGCGCCACTGAGTTCTAATACACGCCGACAACTGGGAACTTATACAAGTGCTGAACGCGATCGCCAGAATGTGGAAGTCAACAAAATCAACGTTGGTAGTCGTTCTTTGTATGATTTGGGAGATGCAGCATTCTTAAGTGTATTCCCTGAGCAGCATGGTAAAGATTTTCGAGATCAGCCCATTGGACAAGTTTGGTACGGATTTGTTAGCGATCAACTCAGTGCTATCCTCGCTGGTAGCGCTTTCCAGAAACTTGTCTTTGATCCGGGTGCTATCAGTAAAACAGTCAGTAGTACTCTCCAGCCTGGTGGTGGTAAAGTATTCATTGCTGGACTTGCCAAAGAGCAATCTTTGGAATTGAAGCTACAAGCAAATTCCCAAGTTTTGTTATCAGTCTATTCACCCTCTGGCAAAATTAGATTTTTAGAAGATTCTAAAGAGCGAAGTTTGTCAACTAAATTACCAGAAAACGGATTTTACGAGTTTGTTGTGGTTTCCACAGCATCGAAACCAGTAGATTATCAACTCAGCATTACAGCAGAAAATCCCACCCCTCCCCCATCGCCAACACCAACACCCACAGAAATACCAGCGCCCACGGAAACACCCACGCCAACGCCAACTCCTACGCCAACGCCAACTCCTACGCCAATTCCCACAGAAACCCCCACTCCTACACCGACACCAACGCAGGAAGCAGCACCTCAGTAGGAAACGAACTTAAATCAAGCCATTCCCAGTTTACATACATTAAAATTTGCGGCTCTTGCGTTGGTTTTATGGTACGGCATTAAAATAGCCATTTTATAGAAAGCGACAGGAGAAGCAACTGGCGCAAAGCAGAGAGAGGAAAAAAATGCTTAACTGAACTGTATTGACTTATAAACAATTTCAAAAATAAATCTTATGATTCTTAATCTCGAATTTATATCTTGGTAATCAGCCATTCTTTGATTGTTTTCCCGCAAGGCTCAGAACTTTGACAATCATTGACGTTTTCTAGCTGATAATACATCTCTACTTTTTTATTGACGTATTTATCTGGTTCGCAAATATCAAATGACGCACCGACACTTTCATATAATTTACCTTTTTCATCGACAACAGTAACGTAGCATTTTAAGTCTCCATTCTGCATATCTTTGATAGTACCCAATATCGGCTTATCGTTAGAGGTTTCATTAATTTTGTTATTTTTAATAGATGTATTTTCATTTTGTGCTGAGTTAGTAGCTTTTTTAATCCTTTCAGTATTATCTAGCTGATTTGCAGAAGTAGATTCAAAATTAGCTGGAATAATTGTTGCAGTTTTTGCTTGATTAACTTGCTTCTGTTGAGAAGCACTCTTACCATCACCACAACTTGCAATCAACATAGAACAAAGAATTAATGTAGTAGTGAAGATTGTTTTTTTCATTTTATTTATGTTCATAAAAACCCATTTATGATATTTATTTATTATGATAGTGCGTTGTAACTTAAAAGTTACATCGTGATATTTGTGGAAAATGCAAGCTGTAAGTATTGATTTTGTGTTATTTCAAGGTTTTATCAACTTAAACAAACCATTTGACTGGACTTCCCACGACTGCGTAGCGCGGGTGCGAAAATTGTTGCGCCTCAAACGCGTAGGACATGCGGGAACCTTAGATCCAGCTGCTACAGGGGTTTTACCAATCGCCCTTGGTAAAGCCACAAGATTGTTGCAATATCTGCCAGAAACCAAAGCTTACAAAGCCACTATTCGGCTGGGTGTGCGTACCACAACCGATGATTTACAAGGTGAAGTCATCACTTCTCAACCTTGTGCCGGATTGAGTTTGGCACAGGTGAAAAGTGTATTACCACAATTTGAAGGCAAGATTGAGCAAATACCACCTAGTTACAGTGCAATTCAAGTGGATGGTAAACGTCTCTACGACTTAGCACGCCAAGGTAAAACGGTGGAAGTTCCAGTGCGAACAGTAGAAGTTTTTCAGATAGATATTTTGGACTGGAGAGAAGGGGATTTTCCCGAATTGGATGTTGCGATCGCCTGTGGTTCTGGTACATATATTAGAGCGATCGCTCGTGATTTAGGTGCAATTTTAGAAACTGGTGGCACTCTTGCCGCTTTGATTCGCACCCAAAGCAGTGGTTTCGATTTAACAGATAGTCTCACTTTGACAGATTTAGAAACGAAACTGCAAGCCGGAATATTTCAACCGATTTGCCCAGATGCAGCTTTACAACATTTGTCATCTGTTACTTTACCAGTAACAACTGCTCAAAAGTGGTGTCAAGGTCAGCGAATTTATTTAACTTTTGATGTTCCTGAAATAGTGCGAGTTTATGATGAAGAGACTCGCTTTTTAGGTATTGGGCAATTACAAGACGAAGTGTTGATTCCCCAAATGGTTTTTGAACCAATTTCTTAAAACTGTGATAATTTAAAGGTTTTAATTTGAACACATTTGGCTACAATGTGTAAAATTATCATTAACAGTAAATTAAATGGTAGCTCTACCCAATAACTGGGCAGATATTGAATCTGATATCATATATCAAA
Source organism: Nostoc sp. CHAB 5834 (assembly GCA_020829485.1). Next base: position 44,222 of record JAIVFU010000040.1, read on the forward strand.
CAACGAGTGATTTGCTAGTTTCCTTTAGCCAAGAGCAAATAAAACTGGGAATAAAATATGACCATAATGGCAAACATTTAAAAGCGATTGAGAAAGGACAAGTTCCGCCACGGGCTAATGCTGGGCTTGTTGCTTCTCAAGAAGAGAGGTACGATTTGAAATCAAAAGTGTTAGGTAAAGGCGGTGATAGGCGGTTTCATGCAAAGTTTCTTGATGGTGTGTTGCACTTTCCAGGTTTGGTAACAGAACATTAGTGCAGAATAAATATGACAAGACTAGAATTAAAAAATCATCCAGTATGGCGGGATTTGACTGAAATCTTAGAAAACTTAGATGCTCATAGACTAGTTCAAGAACATCTTGAACTATGTGATTATAAGGTTTGCGGCTACTGGGATGAGCAAGATAAATATTATGAAATAATTAATTTGCCTCGTATCCTCGAAACAGAATTAGTTAGCAGTTCAATTGGCTTTACTTATAAAAAACGCTTTCTAAAACTAAAGTTTGTTTTCACAGTCTCTGGTATTGATGCTATAGCTCAGTCAATTCATAACGCTCAAAGAATTGGTGAGTTGCTTCTTGTCTATGATGAAAATCTAGAATTTGTAGATGAAAATTGGCTTTTAGATATTAATTCCCCTTTTTTGGATATCAAAGTTTCTCACACCTGAATAAGCTGATGCGCGTCTAAACTATATAAACACGATGTCGTTAACTGTTGACTGTTGACGGGTTTTCAGTCATCAGTCATCAGTCATCAGTCATCAGTCATCAGTCATCAGTCATCAGTCACCAGTCATCAGTCATCAGGTAAATGTACAATATTATTTGCGTAACAGCTTACAAGTAATGAGCGATCGCCATCCTACCACTGCTGCACGTCTCAATGTTTACATCCAAGGTCAAGGATTCCCCATTCTGGGCTTACATGGTCATCCTGGTACTGGTCGTAGTCTATCTGTCTTTACCAATCATTTATCAAAACGTTATAAAACTTTTGCCCCTGATTTACGTGGATACGGCAAAAGTCGCTGGAATGGTAATTTTGATATGAATGACCATTTAACTGATTTAGAAGCGCTGCTAGACCGCTTTGAGATTGAAAAGTGTCTATTATTGGGATGGTCACTTGGGGGCATTCTGGCAATGGAGTTGGCATTACGTTTGCCAGAGCGGATTACAGGGCTGATTTTGGTGGCGACAGCCGCAAAACCCCGTGGCAGTCATCCTCCTATCACTTGGCAGGATAATTTATATACTGGCGTTGCTGCCCTAATAAACTATATAAAACCGAGTTGGCAATGGAATATTGAAACTTTTGGTAAGCGATCGCTTTTTCGCTACTTAATCCAACAACATACATCTACCGCTTACAACTACATCGCTACCGCAGCAGTACCAGCTTATTTACAAACCTCTCGTGCTGCAACTCGCGCCCTCTATAGTGAAATTCAATCGGGATACAACCGACTTCTAGATTTACAACAAATACAATGTCCTAGTTTAGTACTTGCTGGTGAACAAGACCGCCACATCACATCTAGTTCCAGCTTAGAAACTGCTCAATACCTCAACAATTCTCAATGGCAGTGTTATCCCAACACCGCCCATCTTTTTCCGTGGGAAGTCCCCCAGCAGGTGTTGAATGATATTGACCATTGGCTGGAAGTTCATCCGCAGGTAATTAGTAGTCAATAGTCCAAATATTTAAAAAATTTTGGCTATTGACGAAGAATAAATGGAGAATGAATATGGGGTGAGGGAACTCCAAGAAATAAATTATCCAATATTGTGGGGTGGGCATCTTGCCCGCCCTATGAACTGGGCGGGCAAGATGCCCACCCCACAGAAGTTAATTGGATATTTTTTTATTTGGAAGTCCCTGATGCGGTGAGTAAAAAAAACGCAGTAAAAGAATTCTCAATCTCTCCCTGTTTTTGCGTCCCCGCATTCTCGCATCTTTTCCATTCTCTGGCCTAACTTAACTTAAATCTGACCGCCAAAGGCAGGCTGTACTTTGCGGTCAAATCTTTCCCCCAAGTCTTCAGCAATTGTTAAGTTATTAGGTTTGCAGCGTTTGACATTCACAGAAATTCCCGTAGCTCCTTCGATCTCCAAATCTTCTATATATCCAATGCTTGACAATTTTGCATCAGAAGAACTCAGAAATGGGCCGAAGTAGTATGTACAACGGGGATTTTGCGTCACAATCTCTACCCACCAAGCCAAGCCGATGGAATCGAATGTGTTAATTAACACTTCCTTGAGGTTATGCCAAATGGTTTTCATGGTTTTAGCCAGTTTATAAACGTCTACAGGGTGTTAAACGATATGTTGCTTTATTATCTTTTACATTTCTTTATACTCTGTTACTGTTATTTTTTCAAAGATATTTTTTGTAATTTATCTAAGTGCAGAGTATTTAGCGATCGCTGGCGATAAATTTCATAAAGCGTCATACCTGCTGCTACAGAAGCATTGAGACTTGGAGTCTTACCTTGTAGAGGAATCGATACTAAGAAATCACAGGAGCGTTGAGTTAACATACTCAGACCTTCGCCTTCTGAGCCGATTACCAAAACGATTGGGCCAGTGAAATTCACTGTATGCACAGGTTCGCTTCCACTTGCAGCAGTGCCGTAAATCCAATAGCCAGCCGCTTTTAATTCTTCTAAGGCGCGGCTGAGGTTGACAACTCTAGCTACAGCAAAGTTTTCTAAAGCGCCTGCTGCCACTTTCATCACAGTAGAAGTGATCCCAGATGCCCTTCTTTGGGGAATCACCAAACCTTGAGCGCCTATTGCTTCGGCGGTGCGAATAATTGCTCCCAAGTTGTGGGGATCAGTAATTCCATCAGCCACGACAATTACGGGATCGGTTACAGCTTTTGCCTGTTCAATTAGATCGGGCAATTCGATGTAAGCGTAGGGAGCAACTTGTGCCGCCACACCTTGATGATTGGCTCCATTAGTAAGATAGTCTAAACGCTTGGGTTCAACCTCATCAATAACTGTGCCATTTTCTTTCGCTTGCAAGAGAAAATGGTGAAAGCTGGGGTCGTAGCGCAGACGGGTAGTAATCCAGAGACGGTTGAGATTGCGCTGATTTTGCAACGCACTCAATATTGGATGACGACCGTAGATGAGATCGTTATCTTCTTCTATGGGTTGTGTAGATACAGGCGGCTGGGAGAAGTTGCTATTTCGTTGGCGGGAGTTGTCAATAGGGTTGCTATCTATTTTCCTGGGATTGCGAGTGGAATTAGCAACATCTATTTTCTTGGGATTACGAGTCGGATTAGCACCAGAGATAGGGTTGCTATCTATTTTTCTGGGATTACGAGTCGGGTTAGTACCAGAGACAGGGTTGCTATCTATTTTTCTGGGATTGCGAGTCGGATTACTTACAACACGCTTACCCTGAATTTTTACAGGTTGCCCACGATTGGGTTCGTTAGAAGTTCTGACTTTTCTAGGTTTATTCTGCATTTGAGTTATAGATATAGCGTATGGTTGATTATCACAATTACGTCAATTTCTTGAATCAAATCTACTGATGTAGCTACTGTAAAATTAAGTTCTCACTCTTTTTCTACATGAAGCATTTGCAACAGTTCGATTAGACGCTGGTAATCGGTGAGATATAAGTAGCCAATTAAGGTTTCTAGACTGGTTGCCTGTTGATAAATTTCGGGATTAAGTCGCTTAGGGCGTCCTGTTGCGGCGTTTCTACCCCGTCGGACAATTTCTAATTCGGTGTCCCTGAGATGAGGAATCAGCGATCGCAAATGTAGCGCTTGTGTTTCTGCTCTTACCTGCTCCACTACCAGACGATGGTAAATTCCTGCCCGCTGCAATGGCAGCAGATAGAATATTCTAACATACAACTCATAAATTGCATCCCCTAAATATGCTAAAGCAGTAGGAGAAATTTGTTGCACTTGTGAGAGGGAAATCTGTTGGAATGGCGCTGTGGTTGTCAAGAGTGCTTGAGTCCAAGATAAAGTCTGTTTGGGAGTTTCATCTTGTCCATCTAATACCTCTTCCTCCTGTGACTTCACAAATAAATCATTCCTTTACTGGCTCTATTTGGCAGGCATTCTTGGCAAAGACTGATTTTTCTGAAGTAAGCCATAATCTTATACTTAGCATAATCAATACTATCAGAAATACTTGCTACTTTTATCTTTTTGATTGAGCAATACCTTCGCCAAGTCGAAAAATACCTCGATTCGTAGGTTGGGTTGAGGCACGAAACCCAACAAATACGTTGGGTTTTGCTTGCCTACGGGACGCTACGCGAACGCTCAACCCAACCTACAAAAAAATGGCGAAGGTATTCATTGAGAAGAAAGCATTTTAGATCACCCTGATGTCAACGTCCATAAACTAAATTTTGCCTACTTGTGGTCTGTGCCTAAGATAAGGTAAAATTTTGACATCAAACTCACCCTGTTACTTGATCGCATTGTCATGCTTACTTAGTAAGCGACAATTTTTAACTATACACAATACACTATCAAGTCAAATTTACCTATAAACAAATCTGCTGGCTTTGTATTTCTTACAAATTTCTCAGACTTGATTGTTTATCCGATAAGAATCCAAAAATTACATACCCAAGAAGCGGGTGCTATATCTTTAATTATTGCTCAACTTTAAACATAATAGCTTAACTGGCTTTGTGCCTCTCCCACAAGGAGAGAGGTTTTCTGCCAGAAGTTTTAAAAATTAAGCTATCCGATGTTGAATCTGGATAGCCGAATTGATCTCTCGGTTCAAGCAATCAAGACTACTTGACGTTTTCTAGAGCTTCTTCAACTGATTTTTGCAGGGAGAGAAACTTCTCTAGGCGAACAAGCTTGACCGTTTGAGTTACCCGGGCATTCGTGACGATTTGCAAAGTGCCTTCGGCAGTTTGAGCCTGCTTGGCTAGCTGCACCAAAGCACCCAAGCCAGAGCTATCAATAAAGTCGATTTGTGAGAGATCCAAAATAATATGCTTAGGGCCCTCTTCAATCTTACTGCCAAGTACCTTGCGAAATGTCGGCTCAGAAAAGGCATCTAACAAACCTGTGAGGCGGAATAGCTGACAGTTATCCCGGACTTCACGAGTGCCCCTCAGGCTAACGGTTAGATTCAATGGATCAGCAATAATTCCCTCCTCATGAGTTAAAGTGAACGCTCAAGTATAGATGGTTTTTGAGCAAGTTGTCTACAATCTACTGAAGTAGGGGATTGGGCATTGATAAAGAGGCAGAGGGGCAGGGTGCGGGGGGCAGAGGGGAAAATTCTTCTTCCTTGCTCCCTGTTCCCATGCTTCTTCCCTATTCCCCATTCCCTATTCCCCATTCCCTATTTTTACCTCACTTCGGCTGTCTCGGCTTGACGTGCTGTTCGCATAGCTTGAACAAATTGCTCAAATAAGTAATCAGCATCGTGAGGGCCAGGACTGGCTTCTGGGTGATATTGGACGGAGAATACAGGTAGAGATTTGTGACGTACTCCAGCAACGGTGCGATCGTTTAAGTTCAGGTGACTGATTTCCACAACTGCCGTAGGCAAAGAATCTGGATCAATAGCAAAACTATGGTTTTGGCTGGTAATTTCTATCCGTTGTTGTAAACCGGCTGGCTGATTTAAACCACGATGACCAAATTTGAGTTTATAGGTTTCTGCTCCTAGTGCATGACCTAAAATTTGGTGTCCCATACAAATACCAAAGATGGGCTTTTCACTTAACAGAAGCGCTTTGGCAGTTGCAATCCCTTCTGTGACGGCAGCAGGATCGCCAGGCCCATTTGAAAGAAACACACCATCTGGATTGTAATTGAGGATTTCCTCTGGTGGCGTATCAGCAGGCACAACAATTACCCGACAACCATAACTTGTTAAGCGACGCAAAATATTTCGTTTTACGCCAAAGTCAAGGGCAACAACGGTAAAGGGTTCTCCAAGATTTTCCGCAGCTTTAGAGTTGAATTCCCAAGCTGGAATTGTGGGATCTGACCATTCATAAGCCTTTGCTGTGGTGACTTCCCGAGCCAGATTTAATCCTGCCATGTTGGGAGCCGCTAGTACCTGCTCTAGCAATTCCGCCTCATCGAGAATGGTTGTAGAAATGCCACCGTTCATGGCTCCAAACATCCGAATTTTGCGGGTGAGGGCGCGGGTATCGATGCCGTAGATCCCTGGTACTTGGTTTTGTTTAAGGTAGTCTGGTAAGGATTGTGTCGATCGCCAGTTACTCGGACGGTGACAAATATTCCGGGCGATCGCACCCCGAACTTGGGGGCCATCTGATTCCTCATCTTCAGAATTTACCCCAGTATTGCCTAATTCAGGATAGGTAAAAATGACAATTTGACCGCAGTAACTTGGGTCAGTCAGGACTTCTTGGTAGCCGGTCATACCAGTGTTGAACACCACTTCTCCGATCGCGGTTCCCGTAGCACCGAAAGACCAACCGCGATAAGTGGTTCCATCTGCCAGGACAAGTAAAGCTGGTGTTGCGTCAGACAGGGGCATAGTAAATTGGGGAGTGGGGAGTGGGGAGTGGGGAGTGGGCAAAACAGTTCCGAGTGCTGAGTTAGGAGTTTGGAGTTTGGAGTTATTCTCCCCTCTACGCCACTCAGCACTCTTGAGGGGCATTGGGAAAACTTTTCCCTATTCCCTACTCCCTACTCCCCATTCCCCATTACTGCAATGGTTAATTATCCCACGAGTTGAGCAATTGGGAGTTTTTAGAATAGTTAATTAAAATTAAAAGGGAATTAAATTAGCGGGAGTGGCTTTGGCAAAGCTTGGGTGGTTAAAATTAATTATGCTTCAGTCTTTTTTATCCCGTGCAACCCTAATTTTTCTATCGAGCGCTCTAGCGGTTTTGTGTGTTGCCTGTAGTGAAGAGCAACGGAACACTGCGACTGGTGGCAATGAACAACGCGCGCCAATTGGGGATCAGGCATCAGTACAGCCTGCCGTTGAACCAACAACACCAGCAGTTACCCCTACCCCAGAACCACAGCCGTTAGAGCCGTCTGAAAGTGAACCAAGTATTTTTGAGATGGGGCTAGATAAAGCCGTTGGCGCTTGGAGTATCAGCCAATCTGCTCAATCGCCAGGTGATTGGGCTTTGGTAGCGAATCAATACCAGGATGCGATCGCGCTGATGCGAAGAGTCCGGCGACAAAGCCCAGAATTTGCGATCGCTCAAACCAAAATTACTGAATATCGTCGCCAAATTAAATATGCCCAACAGCAAGCCAATCCTCGCCCTGTGCGCGTTGCCGAACCGAAGAGGATAGTAGTTGTGGTTCCCCAGACAACAATTACACCAAAGTATACCTTGCCTCCACAAGAAACAAAACCGTTATCAATAAAGCCAGGTTTGCCGTCATCAGCAGTAGTGATTCCAGATCAGGAAGTGTTTACAGCCCCAATTAAAAGGCGGCTTGGTGGAACGCCAATTGTCGAAGTCACCTTCAATGGCCAGCGACAATTTGAGATGATTGTGGATACGGGAGCCAGTGGTACTGTAATTACCCAAGAGATGGCAAATACCTTGGGAATAGTGCCAGTGGGGAAAGCTAAGGCAAATACCGCGAGTTCCAGGGCTGTAGAATTTCCTGTGGGCTACGTTAATTCGATGGCAGTTGGCGGGGTAACAGTGAATAGAGTAGCAGTAGCGATCGCAGGTACGGAACTAGAAACTGGACTTTTGGGACATGACTTTTTTGGTAACTACGATGTCACTATCAAACGTAATGTGGTAGAATTTCGTCCGCAATTGCGATCGCAAATCAATCCGCCAGAAACTCAACTAACTGCTCCAACTTCGTCCAAGCTGCCCCGCTTTGTAGGATATCCTTAGCGATTTTAATCCCTTGGGCGTGATCTAGGAGTGCGATCGAACCTGCTACTTGCAGCGCTAACGACGCATTCAACGCTACTGCATCTTGTTGTGCCTGAGTTCCCTTACCTTGGAGTACCGCCTTGAGAATCACCGCATTCTCTTGGACATCTCCACCTCGAAGCATACCTATAGAAGCAGGCGTTAGATCCAAATCTAGGGGATTAATGGTAGTTAACTGCACTTCTTTGTCTGACAACACCGCCAAGTCAGTTAAATCTCCTAACCCAGCCTCATCAAGTTTTTCTCGTCCGTGCAGCACAATCGCCTTTTCCTTGCCCAAATTCTGTAAAGCTTCGGCAACTGTTGCCAAAAGCTTAGGAGTAAATAAGCCCACTACCTGCCCAGTTGGACGCAAGGGATTTACTAACGGCCCGAGCAAATTAAAAATTGTTCGCACCTTCAAAGTCCGCCGTAATGAGGCAACCGCCTTGAGTGCTGGATGCCAACCAGGGGCAAACAAGAAAGTTATCCCAACTTCTTGTAGTGCGGCTTGCACTTTTTCACTGGATGCACTTAAGTTTACACCCAAGGCTTCCAATACATCTGCACTCCCTGTGAGACTTGAGGCTGAACGATTGCCGTGTTTGGCGACAGGTATACCAGATGCTGCGGCGACAAATGCAACGGCTGTAGAAATATTAAAGGTTGATGAACCATCTCCACCAGTGCCACAGGTATCTATTACAGTGCTGAGTGCTGTTAGCGGTAGCGGGGCGTTTAGCCCGTGCTGAGGGCTGAGTGGGGAACATTGAGATTGTAATACTTCAGCCATGCCGGTTAACTCGTCGGCAGAAATACCTCTAAAGTTCAGCGCTGTTAAAATAGCCCCTGATAACTCTGGGGGAACCGCTTCACTGAGCCAACCTTGCATCAATTCAGCAGCTTGAGTACGAGATAAGGATTGGCCATCTATTAATTGTTGCAGCAGGACATACCAGCTAGCAGAGGATTCTTGAGCAGGGATTGGGGAAGTTATCATAGCTAAGGTTTGTATGTTGTAGCTATATTGAGAGCTATGGGGTTATCCTACCGGAAAATTGGAAGTTATCAAAGTTAGGCTTAAATCTCAAGGCTTAATTGCAAAGCTGGATTAGCAAGATTCTGAACTTGTGATTTTTTCTCCAAATAAAGTTTAACTTCGTAGTTAGTAATGAATAACTCTTTTCCTTTAGCCGCACCACTCTGCTTATAGTTATTCATCCCATACTGTAATTCCCACTCGGAAATATTAGCCCATTGAAAATTTTCTAGAATTTGTGTTGAGTTGTCGTAGGTAATTAACCAGCGATGATGACATTCTTGCAAAAGTTCAGCAAATCTCTGATGTTCAAATGAGGTATGCAAGTCACCTCTTTTACCATATAGCTTTGATTTTGTAGCACTAAAATATGGTGGATCTAAAAATAAAAATATATCTTTTCCTTCTGATTTTAATAAGTGGCTGTAATCCAAATTAGTAATTTTGACATTTTCTGATAAGATATTTGCTAAATTTTCTAGTCGTTCTATTGAAGAATCAGTAAATCTTTTGTGAAAAGCTTCTGGGGAAAAGCCACCTGATTCTACAGTTCCAGAAAAAGTAATTCTATTGAGGACAAAAAAGCGGACTGCTCTTTCTAAATCAGATAATTTATTGATATCTCCACTAGTCAATTCTGAAAACAATAATTTGCCATCTGTATGCTTTACTTTAATATGTCGAATTTCTTTAACTAACTGAGCTAGATCAGATTGGGCAATTTTCCAGAATAAGAAGAGTTCGCGGTTTAAATCGTTAATCCAAATCTTGATATGAGGAAACTTTTGTCTTAAATAAATGAATACAGAACCACCACCAACAAAAGGCTCTCGAAATTCAGAAAATTTCTCTGGTAAATATTCAACTATTTGATTTATTGCTTTCGACTTACCACCAGGATATCGGAGTGGGCTTTTGAGCATAATTATAAAACGTCACACTTGGGGTAATAACAAACGTTGAAAGTCTTCCTGCTCAAAATGGCAGTCGGTGGTTAGTGCCTCAGTGACACCACACTGACGCATCAACACAAAGCTAACAGCGTCACATATAGGACTAGTATTGGATTGCGTGAAATACACGTAGTGTCATGACACAGCTAAAATACTGCATTAGCTTTCCTCTTGTGGGATGCGCGTCTCGCCCGTCCAGTGCGGGCAAGATGCCCACACCACAAGAAAAATTATTGCATCATTTTAGCTGTGTCGCACTACTACAAGACTACCGAGATTTTTTCAGAAATCAAATATGATTTCTATAGAGAGTAACTTTTGTTAGAAATAATTGTAATTCTTATGTGAAATATCCAGGGCAATTTTCTTGTCTCACCAAAAGCTTAAATTATCTATTCAAAACTCCTACAATCATCTACTTAGGATTATTGTTATGCCCCGTTCTGCACCCTATCAACCTTTGTTGTTGCGAATTCTTCACGGCTTAAGTGGAATTTTAGTTATCGCAGCAATTATTACCGGATTTTTGGTTTACAACACTTACGATCGCCGATTTGGTAAAATACCATTTCCTCAAATTGCTGATATTCAGGGTATTCACGGCACTTTTGCATTATTTTTCTTGCTTATTCTCCCTGCTTTTGCCCTCTATAGCTTTCATGCTGGACAAAAGCGTTTGCTTCAATCTGATTCTTTGCAGCAACTAACCCAGGTTGGCAAGCCAATTTGGTGGGTTAGCTTGCAACGTCTGGTAAATACTCTCATGCTCATTGCTGCTATTTTGGCTGTGAACTCTGGCAGGATGATGAAGGAAGAATGGCTTCCAGCAGGGCAGCTACATCATATTTGGTACTCCCTTCACCTTTGCGCCTGGGTTGTGATGGTTGGCTGTGTGGCGATTCATGTTTTGATGTCTACCAAGGTGGGTGGTGCGCCGTTGTTACTCTCAATGTTTTCGTGGAAGTTTCGCCCAGAAGATAGTCCTGCTAAATGGTCTAGTCGTTTCCGTGGTTGGTTTAGTAGGTTACAAGCTAACTTTGGTGCGGGAATGAATAATTTTATGCAAAACAATTTTTACCTCAGAATTATTGAGGTGATTGTGTTGGGTGGAATTTTGACAGCGTTTGTATTACCTGTATTTTTCTCTGGTAGTGAGTCATAGGTAATTGGCTGTTGGGGCGTAGCTTGCCGCCGTAGGCGATCGCAAACCTGTTAAGATAAAACTACGCACCCGTAATATATATGAATAAAGTTTATGTTGCATTTTCGTAAAAACCTGTTACATTACTTTACAGGCAGTGATAACTGTTACAACATAAAAGCTCGGAGTATTATTTATGGCAGACGTTAAGAAGACTACGCCTTTGGTTTCAGAAGATCCTAATGCTTTGCGCTGGGGCTTCACTCCTCAGAGCGAAAATTGGAACGGTCGTTTTGCAATGATTGGTTTTTTATCTGCCGTTGCGCTTGAAGTGTTTTCTGGTCAAGGGATTCTACACTTCTGGGGCATTTTATAAATTTAAACGTTTTTACCTTCATTAGATTATGAGGCAAGGCGGGGATTGGCAAAATCTTCTGCCTTGCCTCATAATCTCAAGAATTAGACGCGATAAATCGCCGTCTCTACAAGGAATCTATCCGTCAATTCTTTATTGACAGACTACTAGCGTGATGAGCGAAATATTACACGGCCTAGAGATTCTTCCTGATTAATTCGCGCATATACTCGAAGACAAGTTAAGACTTCACCAGGAATACCACCACAGTCTAGTTGTAAGTCATCCTTGGATGAAGCACAGATATCTGCATAAAGTCCCGATAATTGGCGAATTCGCACTTTATTACCTGCATTAATAGCTTCATCAGCGACTTTCTTCAGGATGCGTCGTGATTCATGTTGTAGCTTTCCCCACCAAGAATAGCGTTCAGCCGGTGGTACAAATACTAGGGAATGTATCGCTTCGTCCATGTCAATCCAAGCACGGAGAATTGACAGGGGATCAGTGTTTTTCTCAGCTTTTTGGGTGCGTTGGAAGCGATCGCTTAAAGCATCAATATATTGATCGCGCTGTTCTGCTTTGGAGTGTAAAGGAATGACATCGAAGCTAAAAACGCTCTTTAAAGCATGATGTAAATCTGGGTCTATTTCGATAAAATTCATATATAAAAATAGGAATGCTGCTGGTAAATCGGATACATTGTCTTGCCTATTCTTAGGATTTGAAAGTGTTTGTTGGTATAGGCATAATCCCTGAGTTTGAACAGCACCACTAAGTCCGGGGTAAATAATTTCATCGCGGATAAAGGGAAGTTGATAGAGGTTAGAATTATCTGCGATCGCACCAACTTCTTGAGCTAAATCTAAGATGCGCGATCGCCAAGTTGCAGCTAAATCCTCTGGTACTCGTAGCAGCTTGCGTTGAATCTCATTCCACAAATCAGAGTCCGTTGTGCTTTGCAGTTGGGAATTACCCAGATAATAATTGAGTTCTGAGTCAGAATCAAAAACTTCCCGCAGGTGACTTAGTTTTAACTCATCTGGCGAATCTTCACAACCAGTATTTTGCTGTGGAGGTGAAGGTTCCAACAGGTTATGAAGTTCTTGCAGCACCTCATCGCATATTTTAGATCCTGGATCTAGTGGTAACTTTGTGCGAGCCTGATTTAAAGTCGCCTTTAGTCCATACAAACTAAACCGCAGTAATTGGGCTAACTCTGAATTTTCTATCTCTAATAATTGACGCAAGTGCTGCATGAATCTCACCTCCAAATATTGTTATAGCGAATTAAACTTAGCAAACCTCTGCGTACCTTTGCGTTTACTCCGCGCCCCTCTGCGTTTAAAAATCTTAATTTTTTCAACGCAGAGGTTAGCGCAGAGGAACGCAAAGGTTTAATGCAAGAGTTAATGTATACCGCAAAATGGATCGCGTTCTTTATCAACTTCGTTGGGCTGCAATTCTAATTCGGCAAGATAAACGCATCCCTCTTCTTTGAGGCATTCTTGACTGTTTGATGTCCAGTAAGGGACTTCACCGGCGTGCATCCGTAGAATACCTTGATCGTCGAGAGTTACACGATATTGGCAAGGGTAATCTGTTGTTACATCTGGTTTGCTGAGTGCGCCAATTCTTATCCATTTTTTGCTGTTGGTTTCGGCATCTGTTTGATAAATATAGAAGGTGTGCTGGCCAGTTTGCGGGAAGGGAGGTAAGAGATTACTAATTAACCCGGTTCCTGGTTGTGTGAGGCCATCGCGCAGATAATGAAATTTTTGGAACAATTTACTACCATCATTTCCTACTTCAAACACAAGATGATAGGCATCTGGTTGATCAACAGTTGCCGACTCAAGAACATTGACGGCAATATCACCATCATTTAAATCTTTATTGAAGCGTTCCACAGCAATATTCCAGTTCAATTTGCCATCAGCAAATAGCGCTGAAGTTTCTGAAACTACCGATTCCAAATCAATGCCAGGAATGTCAATTAAATAATGGGGATTTCCCTGACAAAGCAATACACTAAATTCAAGGGTTTGGTCAATCTCAAACTGGACTTTAAGTTTTTTCAGAAACTCTGCTTCTTGCATTCCTAGTTTATTCATAAGGTTTTTGCCATCGAAGCTACCCCATAGTCGTAAATCTCCATCCTCGTAGTCTTGACGGTAAATAATATTAGTTAATTGTATACCTTGCCAATGAGTACGAACTTTAGCAACAGTTTCCCAAGGTGCGAGTTGATAGAGTTCTTGTCCAGCTTTGAATATAGTTAATAAATCGTTGCTTTGGGTTTTGCGTTTGAAGTTGCAGGGCAAATAATAAAACAGGTTTTTGACATCAATTTCTAGCTGGTTGGCTCCCTTACGCAGCAAGCTTTTAGACTCTTCTGGATCGAATCTTAATCTTCGCAGTTTCTCCGCATAGCAAGCACCGGCGGAGGTGGCTAATTTGGTAAATTCGAGTACAAAGGTAATTCGCTCTGGATTCCACACAAAATATGGAGACTTACTAAATTCTTGGTAGATTTGGCGCTGCACTATGTCTAAATTACAAGTTTTTCCAGACAAAATTAACCAATCAACTTTTTGGGAATTCCAAGAATCTTTGGTGATATCATCGGGACGCAAGCGACTTTCCATTAATCCTTTGGCAATACCGATCGCTTCTTTAATTCCAGAAGCGGCAGCTCGTTCAAATTGCTGGTTATCTAGGGTAATGCAGATGCTATTTGGATCTTGAACTTGCAATTTTACGGCGCTTTGGGTGAGCAGTTCAGAAATTTGCTGTTCAGAAAGTGTGAAGGTTAATAGAGAATTATCTGCTGCTGGCTTTTGCCCAAGTTTCAGTTTTGCTGCTTCCGCATGATCCCAGAGGATATAAAACGATTGCAGACGTTGGGGCGCTTGTTGCCAACGGGTGGGTAATACTTTCTCAGCAGTATCTAGGGCATCTTTGTAAGCAATATCGCCTTCTGGATTCTCTTTATCTAGACATTTTAAAAGACTGCCAGTTTTGAATTTACCTTGTTCTAAAAAGCGCTCGTTTAACTCTGAGTTAATTAAATCTTCTAGCTTTTCGCTTTCTATATTACCTGTTGTTACTGCTGTCAATAGAAAGTCTGCGATCGCAACTTTTAATAATCTAAAAATTCGCAGTGTAATTAATTCACCACCTAACTGTAAATGACCAGATGAACCTAATAGTTTGGGGGTAAGTTTATAGTAACGTCCTCCTAAACCTCGGTCTTCATAATCGGCAAAAGTAGGAGTTTTATCTTCTAAAGTCAGTTCAATTAAAGCTAAGTCTGTAGTTCCGCCGCCAATATCTAAAACGAGAACATTTTGTGACCATTTGTTTCCTGCTTGGCGACAACGAGTTTTGAATGACTCAATACCAATGTTGAGATTACCACCAAATTCTCGCCATAAAAAGAATATCGCCACAGAAACAGCTTCATCATAAGCAGTTTGCACATCGTCGATCCCCAACTGCTCAACTAATTCCTTAACTTCCTTGCGAACAACTGGTGGGGCGACGGTGGGGTAGGTGACAACTGCTGTTAAAAAATCTCCTTCTGAAAACCTGCGTTGGGCGCGTTGGCGGTAATCTTCAGTTAACTCGATTAAATGCGCCCAAGCAGATTGGATCAGTTGGTTAGCGGTAATTATTTCTTCTTCACCATCCAAAATAACTGGAAACAACCGATCCTGACCAAAATAGCGTTTGGGTGAATGGTGAAATCTGCTGATAATTTCCTTTAAAGAACCGCTTGTACCTTGAGCGATCGCTTTTTTTCGGTTATCTCTAGCTTCCCTACCCATCCGCAGTTTTAAGTCGCTTAACTGCGAAATTTCCGACTCGCTAGGAATTTCCGTATCGCGGCGATCGATATCCAGCACAACTGGGATCAGATTTTGCGACTCTAGGGTAGGGACGCGAAACACCTCATGATAGATTTGGTAAAGTTTTTTGCTGACAGCACGGCGGAATCTCTCGCTGTTTCCTAAAGAAAGTTCAATTTGGCGAATTGCTTCTAAAAATCGCTCTTTATTGTCACTTTCAAAGACTTCGCTTAATCGGCTGGGTTCTATCTCCAGATTTCTGCTAATTTCTGCGATAAACTTTTCCCAATCATCAGCACTGACATCTGGTAAAGCTACTGAGGCGGGAGAACTCAGCCATTGTGATAAGCGATCGCGCAACCGCATTTCCTGTTCTTTGGGTAAAATTTCTGCGATCGGTACTTCAATTGGATCGAAAAGTGTAACTGTGGAATTCGATGTACCAAAATCTAAAGCAAACCATCCTGGAAATCTTTTTTGTTGTTTCTCGCTTGGTTCTTGCTCGCTATATTTGTTGAGTTGAAAAGGGTTCATTATAGTATCACTTTCTGTTGTTTGTTTTATAGCTGGCTAAAAATTGTAATGTTCTATCATAAAATTACAAATTTAGAGAATCTTTGGTCTTGTACCATTGATTCTCTTTAGCACTGGCTTTTTTATTTGGCGCGATATCTATGTGGGCTACGCTTTTATATGAAAGGGCGTAGGCGTAGCCCAAACTAGGCGATCGCTATGAAAATTGCAGCAGTTATTAAGTTGATGTTGAAGATTCTTGCTCATTTGCAAGTCTTACTTGTTCGATAGTTAAATTAAGTAATTGAGCAACATCTTCCATCGACATACCAAGAGCTATGAACTGAGGTGCAAGTTCAAGCTTTAGCTCTTCTCGTCCTTCTTCTCGTCCCTCTTGTTTAGCTTCTTGATAAACCCTAGTTTCTTCTAACTTAACTCCTAACATAGCCTCTACCTCTTCACGACTTAATTTTGCAAATTTATAAACAGCGATCGTTGTGATTACATCTATTATCTCCTTCTTAGCCAAGACAGTTATCTGTTCTTGTTGCACCCGCTCAATTAAACGTTTCGCTTCTTGCACCATTTGAGTATCTGAGGCAATAGTCAACTGCATCAAACTAATACCTACTTTTTGCTCATCAGGGCTACCTAACTCATCTAAATAAATCCGTTGTACTTGAGAACTGTTCAGTAGCGATCTGTGAATAGTAGTGTTTTCCGGTTCCAAGCTGCGAGACTGTAAAATAATTACCCCATACCAGTCATCGTAAAGCGATGGGTTACGATAAGTAAGTCGGCAGGAAAAATCATAACTATGTAACGAAAAGTTAACCAGAACTGTTAGAGCTAAATTTAATACGTTGTGTACTGTAGTTTCCTTTTTCCCCTCTAGCTTGAATACCACCAATCA
>JAIVFU010000410.1 GCA_020829485.1 Nostoc sp. CHAB 5834
TGGGCCTGGCCTTCGGGGCCGACACCAATGCCTCCACCGGCTTCGACCAGACCATCTACATTCTGGAGCTGCCCCGCACGAATGACGAGACCGTGGATGCGTCCCTGCGCATCATGCGCGAACAGGTGTCCGAGGCCCTCTTCGACCCTTCGGCCGTCGACGCCGAACGTGGCGTCATCGAGGGTGAGCTGCGGACCCGCGACACGCCCCAGCAACGCATTCAGGACACTCAACTTGCCCTGATCGCGCCGGGCCAGCGCCTGGCCAACCGCAAGATCGGCGGTGATCTGAACATCATCCGCACCGCACCACAGCAGCGGTTCGTGGACTTCTACCGCGGCTACTACCGCCCGAACCGCGCCACTTTCGTTGCCGTCGGCGATTTCGACGTCGATCAGATGGAAGCCAAGATCAAGGCCAACTTCGAAAGCTGGCAGCCAAGAGGCGAGGCCGCCCCCGATCCCGATCTGGGCACGCCTGCACAGCGCGGACCAGAGACCCGGATCCTCGTCGAACCGGGCGTACAATCCACCGTCCAGATCAGCTGGATCCGCAACCCCGATCTCGACCCCGACAGTGTTTCCGAGCGACGCGAGTCCCTTGTCCGAAATCTGGGTCTGGCCGTTCTGAACCGTCGCCTCGGCGAACTGGCCCGCGCCGACAATCCGCCGTTCCTGGGCGCCGGGGCCTCCAGCAGCACCTTCCTGGACAGCCTCGACCTGGGCGGCCTGTTCGCAGCCTTCAATCCCGGTGGCCTGAACCGTGCCATGGAAGCGGTCGAGCAGGAGCAACGCCGCCTGGTCCAGTTCGGCGTCACCGAGGCTGAACTTCAGCGGGAAATCACCGACAGCCGTACGGCCCTGACCAACGCTGTCACCGCAGCGGCCACACGTTCCACGCCCGCTCTGGCGAACGGTCTGGTCGGAGCCGTGAATGGACAGACGGTCTTCTCGTCTCCGGCCACGAACCTGGAACTGTTCAACGCCGTGGTCGATGGACTGACGGTCGATCAGGTCAATGCCGCCGTCCGCCCGGTCTTCGAAGGCCAGGGTCCCGTCGTGATGGTTACCACGCCGGTCGCTATCGAAGGCGGAGAAGAGGCGGTCACGGCCGCACTTGAAGCTTCGCGCCAGACGCCTGTCGTCGCGCGTGCCGATGATGCCGCACTGGAATGGCCTTATACCGACTTCGGTACGCCGACCCAGCCCACAGCCCGGACCGAGGTCGCCGACCTCGGAGTCACTCGCGTCGACTTCCCCAATGGCGTGCGTCTGTTCGTCAAGCCGACGGACTTCCGTGAGAACCAGGTTCTGGTCAACGTCCGCACGGGTATCGGTGAACTGGCCCTGCCGGCCGACCGCATCACTGCCCTCACCTTCGCCAACTCCGTCATGGGGCCCGGCGGCACGTCCAAGCTGACTGTGGACCAGCTGACGCGCGTTCTGAGCGGCAAGACCTATAGCGTCAATGCCGGCTTGGTGACCGATGCCTATACCCTGAGCGGAACCACGCGCCCCGAAGACCTCCAACTCCAGATGCAGGCGCTGACCGCCTATCTGGTCGACCCCGGCCTGCGGGCCGCGCCGTTCGAACTGACCCGCAGCCAGTTCCCGGCTCAGTTGGCCCAAGGTCGCGCCACCCCAGGCGGCGTTCTGGGACAGAACCTTAGCGAACTGCTGGGCGACGGCGATCAGCGTGACGCGACACCGACAGTCGAAGAAGTCGCTGCCATGACGATCGACGAAATCAGGGCTGGCGTGATTGAAGGTCGACAAGGCCCCATCGACATCGTCGTGGTGGGCGATGTGACCGTCGAGGATGCCATCGCGACCGTGTCCAACACCTTCGGTGCCCTGCCTGATCGCGGCCCTCTGCCCCAGCCCCCGGCCGCTTCCGCCACTCGTCGCTTCCCCGCGCCTACGACCGAACCCGTTCAGCTCAAGCACGAAGGCCCTGGCGAGCAGGCCATCGGCCTCATCGGCTGGCCCACGGCGGACGCCATCGGGGATCGACTGGAATCCCGCCAGCTGTCGATTTTGAACGCTGTCATCCAGTTACGGCTGAACGAAGAGGTGCGCGAGAAACTGGGGATTGCCTATTCGCCTGGGTCTGCCGCCAACTCTTCCACCGTCTTCCCTGACTACGGCTTCCAGATCATGCTGGCCGAAACCCGTCCCGAAAGCCTGCCGGTTCTTTTTGGGGCGTTCGAGACCATCGCTGCCAGCCTGCGCGACACGCCCATCACGGATGATGAGCTGCTGCGGGCCCGTGCTCCGGTCGTCGAGGCGCTCCGTCGCAGCCGGGCCGACAACGGCTACTGGGTCAACCAACTGGCGGATGCCGGCCGCAAGCCGGACTCGTTCGACGAAATCCGGTCCCATGTGTCGGACCTGGAATCGGCGACGCCCGCCGACATCCAGCGCCTGGCGCGTCAGTACCTGACCGCCGACAAGGCCTGGCGCCTGACGATCACCTCGGACAACCCAGCGGCCCCCGCCACCGCCGCACCTGCGGCACCTGCACCCGCCGCTCAGTAGGCAGCGGTCTGATATTTGACGAAAAAAAGGCCCCGGTGGATCACTCCACCGGGGCCAGTTCGTTTCTCAGGATCGTCGACGAAGCCGACGACGTATCTCTAGCTCGGGGCGGCTGACCCGCACCTGAACGCTGCATTCACGCCCGTTCAGAATACCCGGCCACCCACGCCACCATCCAGGGTCATGGTCGCGCCGGACACCATGGCGGCGGCTTCCTCGACCCACTCTTCGCGGTAATCGGTATAGGTTTCCTCGCGGAACATGGTCAGGATCTTCACCCCGGCCCCATAGCGACGCAGCAACGAGCGCTCGTTGCAGTCGCGCTCGGCCTTCTGCGTGCGGCATTCGACGGTGCCGCCATTGCCGAACCACAGCGCCTGGCCACGTTCACACCGCATCGTCTCGCCGTGGTTGAAGTCGATTTCGCCGGTATAGTCCGCGATCGTCGCCTGCAGATAGGTTCCGGCCAGGCAGCGATACAGCTCACCCTCATAGTCCAGACCCACGTCACGGCCCGGTCGGACCTGCGAGGCCGGATGCGGCACATTGCGCGCGTCGATACAGAAGGCCTGAATGACGACACGCTTCTCGACCCGACGGCTCGCCTC
>JAIVFU010000411.1 GCA_020829485.1 Nostoc sp. CHAB 5834
GAACGCTTAATCCCATTATTCCTGTCGATAACACGCTTTTGATTCTTAATCGCCTCTTTTATAATCCAGTCGAAATCTGCTCTATTCGCAGTCTTCATGCTGCTTTGGGCCGAAACGCCTTCCGGCGTTCGAAATGCCAAAAGAGCAGCAGCGACACGCCCCACTATACCGCGCTGTGTCCAGCCACTCTCAGCCTCAGTAAGTATACGTCGCGAAATAGATTCCCAGTAAACTTGTATCTCAGCATGTGAAAAAACTACAAACGCCTGACACATTAATAATTGAGTTCTTGAGTAATCGCCAAGAGGATCTCTCGAAAAACCCATCAAGCCTGATTTCAAGCTCGAAATTGCTCCCACAAGTTTCTCGTGTTCAATTGTTGGCACGCTCAGCCCTTAAACTTCAGCTCGTCCAAATTTATACCTGACAGTGACGAAATAGCTTCACCCCAAAGGTTAAAGCGAACGCGATTGGCGTCCATTGATTTCGTTGTCGTCTCAAGAGAGTTACGAAAATCCTCTCTGTTGCAAAGCTCAACGAAACGAGCCTTTAACTGGGGACCAGAATCTGCAAGCGCTGTCCGGATGTCTGCACGTGCGAAATAATGTAGCATTATATCGAAAACCGCACGATTCTTCTTTGTCTCAAAAGCTTCACCGTTCCACTTGCGGAGGTAGTGCACTTCGCTAAATACAGATCGAGAGAAAGCCAAAGCCTCATTCATGCTATTTACTTGAAAATTTACTTTCTCGCAGACGCTTTCCCAGTCGGCATTGATTTTCTTTGTCGTATCGTCAAGAAAAAACTTTAAATTTCCGTTGTAAAGATCGATAAAGTTCTGATACGCTAGAAATCGCAAAAGTATCTCAGCATCCCGCATGCGAAAATCTGGAGCCTTGAGATTAAGGGCGCGCTGTAATTCTACAGAGTCTGCTGATGCAATTCCGACAAAGCTAGAAAATGGACCTGGATGGAGAGCCTGTCTTAGCTCTTGAGGTGAAAGCTGAACGCTTCCGGTATTAATTCGAAGAAAAACCTCGTATAAGTACTCTTCACTCTGCCAGTTTCTTATAACAATTGTTCGAATACTGGAGTTTTCGAAAGCAGTTCGATCATCTGAGAGCTGTAATTCCTTCTGAAGACCTGTATACGTCTTGTTGTTTAGTCGGCTCAGTTCCTTTAGGCCACGTAGCTTCAGTGGCCGATACTCTTCACTATCGTCGCTTGAGCCAAACTTACGAATTGCTAGAAGTCTCTGTTTGCCATCGATAACGATAAACGACCCTCTTTTTCCGGGCGCCTCGGCTAGTATCAATTGCGGAATAGGAAGGCCGAGGATCAAGGATTCAATAAAAAGACTCTGTTTTCTCTCCGTCCAAGCGGATCTTCTTTGAAAAGTAGGATCAAGGTCGATATTGTTACGATTTAGCTGGGAAAGTATAGTCTCTGCTGTCCAGTCAGTAGACCAAAGAACAGCGCCTTGCGCCCAGTTTTGAATGTTCCCAAGATCATCAAGCGCTTCTTCAATGTTGTCTTCTAGGAGGGCGTCGTCTTCAACCACATCTTACTCCAGTCTGCTGCTTTGCAATTATCTTGCAGACGAGCGGAGAAAACTGCAACTCTTACTTCCCCTACCCCCCCACCAAATGACACGCCACCGCCCGCCCCGCCCCCACATCCCGCAGCACCGGCCGCTCCTCGCGGCACCGGGCCTGCGCCACCGGGCAGCGCGTGTGGAACCGGCAGCCGGAGGGGCGGTCCACCGGGCTCGGGACGTCGCCTTGCAGGACGATGCGGCGGGAGCCGCTCGTGCGGTCGGGGTCGGGGACCGGGACGGCGGAGATGAGGGCCTGGGTGTAGGGGTGGGCGGGGGCGGCGAACATGGCCTCGGCCTCGCCCAGTTCGACGATGGAGCCGAGATACATCACCGCGATGCGGGTCGAGACCTGGCGGACCACCGACAGGTCGTGGGCGATGAAGACGTAGGTGAGGCTCAGCCGCTCCTGCAGGTCGGCGAGCAGGTTCACGATCTGCGCCTGGACCGAGACGTCGAGGGCGGAGACGGGCTCGTCCAGCACGATCAGCCGGGGCTCCAGCGCGATGGCGCGGGCGATGCCGATGCGCTGGCGCTGGCCGCCGGAGAATTCGTGGGGAAAGCGGTCGGCGGCGTCGGGGAGCAGGCCCACGACCTCGAGCAGGCCTGCCACGCGGGCGGCGATCTCGGCCTCGGACGCGCGCGTGTGGACGCGGAGCGGCTCGGCCAGCAGGTCGCGCACCCGCCTCCGGGGGTTGAGCGAGGCGGAGGGGTCCTGGAACACCATCTGCAGCCGCGCGCGGATCGGGCGCATCGCGCGGGGGCCGAGGGTGGTGATGTCGCGCCCCTCGAAGCGCAGGGACCCCTCGGTCACGTTGTGCAGGCGCACCAGGGCGCGGCCGAGGGTGGACTTGCCGCAGCCCGACTCGCCGACCAGGCCCAGGGTCTCGCCCGGCATGACCCGCAGGGTGACGCCGTCCACCGCATGGACCTCGCGCCGCCCGCCGCGGGTCAGGCGCCCGCCGATGGTGAAGCGCTTGGAGACGTCCACCGCCTCGTAGAGCGGCGTCGTCATGCGGCACCTTCGAGGAAGCAGGCCGCCGCATGGGCCCCGCCCGGCAGCGGCGGGACCGCGGCGCAGGCGGCGAAGCGCCGGGTACAGCGCGGCCCGAAGGCGCAGCCTCGCGGCAGGTCGAGGAGCGAGGGCGGCGCCCCCGCGATGGTGCGCAGCCGCCGCGGCCGAGCGCCGTCGAGCGGCGGGATCGAATCGAGCAGCGCGCGCGTGTAGGGATGGCGCGGGTCGCGGAAGATCGCGTGGCGGTCCCCCCGCTCCACGATCCGGCCCGCATACATCACCATGACCCGGTCCGCGAGCTCGGCGATCACCCCCATGTCATGGGTGATGAACACGACCGACGCGCCATGCGCCGATTGCAGCCCGCGGATCAGGTCGAGGATCTGCGCCTGCACCGTGACGTCGAGCGCGGTCGTGGGCTCGTCCGCCACCAGCAGCGCGGGGTTGCAGCTGAGCGCCATGGCGATCACCGCGCGCTGGCGCATGCCGCCCGAAAGCTGGTGGGGGTAGCGGTCCACC
>JAIVFU010000412.1 GCA_020829485.1 Nostoc sp. CHAB 5834
AAGGGGAGACTGTCTTGCTGCTGTTCGGAGCCTGGGTATTGGGGTCTTTCTGAGTACTGAGGGACTTTTGGCATTCCATCTAAATCTGCTTTTAATTGTTGTCTTAGCTTTGTATCTAATGGCAGTACAGATTCGCTTAAATTACTTAAAAAGTGTGCCTGACAACGTTGATGCGCTGCATCTGGCCAACTTGAATTCATTGCCGTGATGATTGCTGATTCTCCATCTGACAAGGTTGCCAGCACAATGCAAGAGTAGTTGCTGATATGGTTGCAGCCATTCAATTAACTGTTGTGCCTGTGCCTGGGGTAACTGAACTCCACCGACTGGTGTACCACTTAATACCTCGTACAATACATACAGTAAGCTTCCATGACCCTCTGGTTGCAAAGCATCAATTGCCCAAATCAAACCACCATGTTCAATGGCTGTGGCAGCTAACTTCTCCTGTGTATGTGCAATCGTTCCACCCAATAGTGCCAAAAATTGCCGATATAATTTACCTACATTACTCTCGTTAATTTCAACACCACGCTCGTTTAATGAGCGTTGAATTTCTACCAATTGTTGATGCTCATGCTCATGTTCCCAACCTATAAATGCCAGCACATCTAACCCATAAGTACTGTAAGGCAGGCTGTATTTTAACACGCCAGTCGCGTAGTAATGTTTACCAAAATGTCTACAACTGGGATTGGTACATTCTTTACTCTTGCCTGCCACAAATACTGCACCATCCATTGTTTGAATGGTTTTACGCATATGTCTCGGTCTGCGTAGCGCTAATTCTGCCCCACAATGCACGCACTCGATGAGCGAACATTCTAAAATTATTCGTTTGGCGTTACTGAATTTTCGTTCTGGGCGATGGCGAGGCAACTTTACTATCACTAATTTTTTACTGCTGCTAGGTGCTTTCCTCAGCTTACCTGTTTTGTATACCAATTAGATAGCTAGGGCAACCTGTGTAATTCTTGTGTAGGAAGTGGTTGTACTTCATGTTCTTGCAAATCTTCTACTTCTTTATCTTTACTATTGCTGCTAACTTGTACTGTGTACTGCCATGACCCATCGCTGGATTCAGCAAGTAAATTATTAGGCGATCGATATTGAATGCCAACGATAATTCCTTGTTTGATACGTTGTCCTAACGAATATTTGGGTAATGTCCAATAATTGGGAATAGTGACAACTTTTGAAGTTTCCATACGATTGCTCCTATCTTTGTTTTGATTGTGTTTGTACTACTCGCTGCTGCCTTTTCTCCACCAAAATCTGACCAGTAGCTCCTCCAGTACCTAGCCCAAACATGGCTGTAGCAATTATGTACATTGTATTTCTGCCAAAAATCTGCACTCCTAAATACCTGATAGATATGGCCGCTAATGTGCTAGTCAGACTTACAGCAATTACTTGTGCTTGATTCCGTTTCATAATTAGAAGGCCTTTCTTTGATAGAGGTTATGATTTGAATGATTTTGCTATTACGTAATCGCGCCACCGCTCAACAAATAGAACAAATGCTTACTGAACACAAGTTCTACATCAAAACAGCAGTCGATATCGAACGTCTTGTGTTGGTTGGTGGTGGCGATCTGCACGCTGATTGCGAAAAAGAGCTATTGAAAGACGGTAGTAGACAACAAGATATTTGGGCTGCCAGTTTTATGCCAATAACTGGAAGGATGATTTTTGAATCAATGGTTAATCTTCGTCCCCGGCAAAATAGGTCAATGGAGATTTTAGACCCTAATATTAGAGAAAGGGTTGCTCAAATTCTTATCGAGTTCTTGGGAAACTTATGATCCAAATGACACCAGAGCAGAAAAATTTTATACAAGATGATGTAGCTACTCGGTTGCATCACTTGGCAAATCATCTATCACAAATTCAGTCTATGTGGGTTGGAGACTCATCAAGGGATTTGATGCTGCCTTTGGTAAAAGAAAGTCGGTACTTTATTGAGTGGACTGTACCCGACATGGTAAAAGCAGACGACATTGACCGAGCCTGTGAGTTAGTTGACTTAGTTCGTTTGCTGACTAATTGGCTGTCTGATTGGGACAATATTTGGTCAGATACCGAACAAAAGCAATCTGCTTCTCTTCAAACTTCATATTGGTTACGTCGGGTTTTGGAAATATCTGGTACTGAACTGGAATCACTAACCGCCTGACCTCCTGAATCCAAGAGATTCAAACACAAATCTCAGCGATTGCTGGAATTAAATTCTGTTGCTTCTGCACGTAATCTTGATGCTGCTGCGCTAACTGAGCAATCTTAGAGTTTAATTCCTGTACTTGTCGCAATGCTTGAGTTAAGGACGATTCTCTGGTTTTTGAGTGATTATCTAGAGTGAATGTCATTTTTTTGCTCTTTATTTAAATAGTTGATGAGTTTCCCAATCCGGGCATTGACTACCCTCGCAGCCGTCAGGATGAATAGCGCAATTGAGTGTTACACCGCCATAACTCGACCCGTGATAGTTGTCACTGGAAGGATAACTTTTCCGTCACGGAAGGCTTATGCTTCTAATACACCTCAGAAAAGTTATGCTTCCAAGCAGGGATGAACAAAAATATTGGTTTATCGCAAAAGAATAGGTTGAACATGATTTATCAAATCATGATTATCGTGGTATATCAATTTTCATAACCGAGTTCCTGTCGAGTTTTAAATAAGGCATCTTGAAAAAATTGATCCCGTGTATATCCTGGTTTGGTTAAAAGTTTCCTAACTTGAGAAAGGGTAGGTTCTTTTCCCTGCTTATGAAGCTTAAAAATAGCCTCATTCATTTCATGAATCACTTGATTTCTCTTCTCTAATGTGCAAGCGTTTCGATATTCTTTGTGACGCTTGGAGATTTGATAGCAAAGTTCAGGAAAGAGTTTATACAATTTGGGACTATTTATTCCAAGACTTTTCGTAAGAGATTGCATTGAAGGGGGAGGATTTACTATCAGTGCTGCTTCCAAGAAATGTCTTGTTTTTAAAAGACATCTCCAAAATAGTATCATTCTGTGATAAAAGAACATTAGGGAAGTTTTTTGACACATAA
Organism: Nostoc sp. CHAB 5834; assembly: GCA_020829485.1. Next base: position 3,059 of record JAIVFU010000412.1, read on the forward strand.
ATATGAGCGATATACTGAACCACATTGAAGAAAATCCTAAAGAAACACAGAGGTTAATTGGTC
>JAIVFU010000413.1 GCA_020829485.1 Nostoc sp. CHAB 5834
GAGAGGTGGAAGCGTTCCTCGCCCGATTGCAACGGGGAGATATTTCGGAGTGAACCCTACGCCGCCCGGCTGAGCGCGGACGGGGCCTTGACGTACAGACCCTTCCTGCCGCCCACGGCGCGGAAGGCCATGGTGTCACCCTCGATGCGCTCCTCGGCCCCGAGGATCAGGACGCCGTCGTCGATCAGGCGGCGCTCCAGGTGATCGACGACCTGGCCGCGCTGCGCCGGTTCCATTTCCGACAGCACGTTCCGGCACACGATGACGTCGAAGCGGGTTGCGTCGGTCGGGGCGTCCAGAAGGTTGTGACGGGCGAAGCGGACCGCGTCCTTCAGCCGGGGCCGCGCCAGCCAGGCGTCCTCGGCGGGCTCGAACCAGTCCAGCATCGTGCGGGCGGACAGGCCGCGCTGGATCTCGAAGGCGCTGAACAGGCCGCTGCGGGCCTTGTCGATCGCCCGCTGCGAGAGGTCGGTGGCGACGATGTCGGCTGTCACCCCGGCCGACAGGGCGCCCAGCGCCAGGGAGTAGGCCTCCTGGCCCGTCGAGCAGCCGGCCGACCAGACCTGGACCCGGCCGCCGGGGCGTACGCGGCTGATGGCGGGCAGCAGTTCCCTGGCGAAGGTGTCGAACACGGGCCGGTCGCGACGGAACCAGGTCTCGGGGTTCAGCATCGCCTCGATCACGGCCCAGCCCAGCGAGGCGACCGGCTTGACCCACAGGGCCTGGAGCAGGGCGTCCACGCTGTCGAAGCCCTCGCGGCGCGCGACCGGGGCCAGCCGATGCTCGGCCAGATGGATGCGGTCGCGGCCCAGCCGGAAGCCGGCCCGCGAGGCGAGCAGGCCCTGCAGGCGATCGAAGTCGTCCTGGGTCATGGCTGAGCTGCGGGGACAGGCATGGTTCGTCTTCAGACCGCTCCGACTTCGGACAGTTTGGAATGGAGGATTTCGCCGTCGAACGGCTTCATCACATAGTCGTCGGCCCCGGCCCCCAAAGCCTCGGCGATGCGCTCGGGCGCGGTCTCGATGGTGCAGAACAGGACCTTGGGCCCGTCACCGCCCGGCTGCTGGCGCAAACGTTTCAGGAAGGTCATGCCGTCCATGACCGGCATGTTCCAGTCCAGCAGGACGACGTCGGGCATCAGGCCGGCGCAATAGGACAGGGCCTCGACGCCGTCGGCGGCCTCGTCGACCTCGAAACCGAGTCCCTCGACGATGCGGCGGGCGACCTTCCGGATGATCCGGCTGTCGTCCACGATGAGGCAGGTGCGGACTTCCACGAGCGAGACGTCTCCCAACGGCAGGAATCAACGCGCCGCTTCACCGCCCAATATCGACGCTTGGCGGTTAACGAGGGGTTGGTATCTCGGGTTAAGACGGCATGGAGGCGGTCAGGACGACCCGTCCCTCCACAGCCTCGACGTCCAGCCGGCCGCCCGTCTGGTCCACCGTCAGCCACAGCCAGTAGGGCTGGACCCACTGTCCCGCCAGGCCTTCGGTCAGGCGCTGACCCGCCAGGCCGGTCGCGGCCTCGACCTTCAGCCGCGCGCGGGCTCCCTCGGCACGGCCTTCCAGGACCAGTCGCGCGCCGTCCATCCGCGCCGTCACCACAGCCTCGCCTCCCATGGGCAGGGCGGCGGCGGTCAGATAGGCCAGATTGACCAGGGCCCGGGCCTGGGGCTTGCCGAAGTCATCGATGCCCAGCCGCCAGTCCAGGGTGGCCCGGCCGCCGGCGATCACATTGTCGACCAAACCCTTCAGCTCCTCGGCCGTGAACCGTTCGGCGGTCGTGGCGGCCCCGAAGGCGACGCGGCAGAACTGGACCAGGGCGACCATCTTCCTGGCCGAATCGGTGATCAGGCCGATGGCGTCGTCTCGCATGTCCTGGGCGGTCGGATCGGCCAGCAGGTCCAGCCCCGAGACGATGGCACCCGACGGGCTGATGAAGTCGTGGCACAGCTTGGCCGCGATCAGGCTGGCGAGCTCGGGCCCGTCCATCGGAAGCGTGTCGAGCGGGGCGGCGAAGCCGGCGTCTGTCATGCGGATCAGGCTGAGGTGATTTGCCCGTTCGCGAAACCGGCGGGATGGTCTATCCCCGCCGAAATGAAGACCGATCTCGACGCCGACCTGAAGTCCGGCGCCCTCCATGACCATCTCGCCGACATCGCCGAGGCCGCTGCGCGCGTGATCCTGCCCTACTGGAAGGTGGGGACCGAGGTGTTCGCCAAGGCCGACGACAGCCCGGTGACCCAGGCCGACCGCGAGGCCGAGGCCCTGATCCTGTCGCGGCTGGCGGCACTGTATCCGGATGTGCCGGCCGTGGCCGAGGAACAGTCGGAGGCGAACGGCCGGCCCGAGGTCGCCGCCGACCGCTACTGGCTGATCGACCCGCTGGACGGGACCAAGGGCTTCGTCGCGGGCAAGGAGAGCTTCACCGTCAACATCGCCCTGATCGACAAGGGCCGTCCGGTGGCGGGGGTGGTGACGGCTCCGGCGAACGAGACGACGTGGCGAACCACGGCTGGCGGCGGGGCCGAGATGCGTCGCTATGGCGAGACGGGGCCGGAAGGCTGGCGCGCGATCAAGGTGCGCAACCGTCCGGACGACGGCATCGCCCTGCTGAGCCACAGCGTCACCGACGAGGAGGCCACCCGCCTCGCCGCCCGCCACGGCTGCACCCGGTGGCAGGGCACGGATTCGTCGCTGAAATTCTGCCTGATCGCGGAGGGGCGGTTCGACGCCTATCCGCGCACGGGTCCGACATCGGAATGGGACACGGCGGCGGGGCAGGCGGTGCTGGAGGCGGCCGGCGGGCGCGTGCTGGCGGCGGATGGGCAGCCGCTGGCCTATGGCAAGCCGGGCTTCCTGAACGGGCCGTTCGTGGCGATGGGCGGGTAGGAGCGGAGGCTCGGTCCGGGTTTGTTGCCGACGTCTGCTCAAGGCTGCCGGCCCGGTTCAGAAGCGAAGCTGTTCGCCTGGTTGCTGGCTCCCGATCGCGCCGGTCTCCGGAGAGGTGTCGGCTCAGTATCTCAGCGTCAACGACGCTGTGACCCAGTTCTTGTCTGCGAATGACTGCTCGCTTTCGACGTGCGACCACTCCAGCCGCCCGAACACG
>JAIVFU010000414.1 GCA_020829485.1 Nostoc sp. CHAB 5834
GCTGCTGAGCAAAGCGAATTGATACATCATTGGGACCCAGTCTCAAGAGGTGTTGAAGTTGAACAGCAAACAGGGTGGTATTTCACCGGACGCGATAAACTATTACAGGAGATTTCTGATTGGCTTAATGATCCGACTGACTGCCAGACGCGCATTATCACTGGTAAAGCGGGCGCTGGCAAGTCGGCAATACTTTCGCGTATAGTTACTATATCGGATCCAGAATACCGAAGAAAAGTGCCCTCATCTGATAGACGCTGGACACATAGTTTTCCAATACAATCGATTGATATTGCAATACATGCTAAAGGTAAAACCCTTGATGAGGTAATTACTCGTATTGCAAAGCATCTAAATATTAATCTCACTCGTTCTGCCATAATAGATAACCTACAAGGGCGACCTAACCCGTTGAGAATAGTAATAGATGCCCTTGATGAAGCCCTTGAGCCAGATCGTATTGCCCGTGAGTTACTTGAACCACTAAATTCATTTCATAATGTAAAGTTGCTTGTTGGTACCCGCCCTACCTATTTAGAGGCACTCGGCTCTAATGCAGTAGTAATTTATGTTGACACGCCAAACTATCTAGAAAAGAAAGATTTTGAAGATTACATTGAGGCAAGGCTCTTGGCACAGGGTGATCCACAAGCCCAGACTCCTTATTATCAAGAAGAGGAATTAGCCATTCAGTTAGCAAAGGCAGTGGCGGAAAAAGCGTATCCTAATTTTTTGATTGGACGACTTTTTGCTGAATACCTTATTTCTCTACCCAAACCGGTTGACTTAGAAACTTTACAACAAATTGGCGTTCCGTCGACAATCGATCAAGCCTTCGAACAATATTTAAATAGTTTTAAAGAGAATAAACAAAAAGTTCGCGATCTATTACTACCTCTTGCCTGGGCAGAAGGATTAGGGTTGCCATGGAATACAATTTGGGCACCATTAGCTTTCAAACTAAGCACTCGCGCGTATAGTGATGAGGATATAGATTGGGTTCTACGCCATGCCGGTTCGTTTATTATAGAAACTTTAGAGAAGGGTCGTTCTGTTTACCGGCTTTATCATCAAGCTCTAGCCGATTATTTACGGCAAGGTTTCGAACGTACACATGTTCAACGTTTAATTGTGCAGACATTGATAAGTACAGTCCCTCCATTCGAGGATGGTACTGGCACAGATTGGAGACTGGCTCATTCGTATGTCCGTTTACATTTAGCCGAACACGCGGTTGCATGTGGTTTACTTAATGAGTTAATGAATGATCCCTTGTATCTACTCACGGCTGACTCAAATCGGTTAGTATCTGCCATTAATTTATCTTTTAATGAGATACACAGCGACATTTCTCAGGTTTATCGAAAAGTAATTCACCACATCCGCGAAAGACCTATCACTGAGGCTGCATCCTACCTCATGTTAAGTGCCAAAAAATATGACTTGACTTCATTAGTAAACCATCCTTCTTTACCGCATTTACATATTCCGTGGGAAGTACCTTGGCTCCATTGGCAATCGGAGACGCCCAGTCAACTGATTGCCAATGGTGTTAATAAAATAAACAAACTGGTAGCAGCCACCTGGTCAAACCGACCCGTTGTCGTTTTAGGGCGTACTAACGGCACCGTTGAAGTATGGGACATTAGTGACAGCATTCAACTCATTAATTGGCAGCCGGATAATGTTGGTTTTGGGTGGCACCTTGCTTTCGACCAAACTTCTGATGGGCCCTTACTCCTTGCAGCATGGCATAATGGTAAAGGTGATAATTTCTTGGGTGTTTACAACTGTGTGACCGGCAAATCTTCCATTCTTCCCCTTACTTGGGGAAAAGAGACAGATGTATATGCATTATGTCTGACCGTTCGATCCGGGAAAGCGGTTTGCGTAACGGCTCATAAGGATTTAACACTCATAATCTGGGAAGTGCCTTCCTTAGCAATAGTCACCCAACGCAGAAACGCAACTATCTCAAAAATTTATTGCTTACTTCCTATCACATTAGCCGGTACGACCGTATTACTTTCTGGAGGAGATCATTTAGGTGAAAACAACAGAAATAATACCATCATGCAACTATGGTCATTAGATGACCTCACACCGATTTGGAAAGATAAAGAAAGAGAAAAGGGTATCATTTGTTACGCTGAGAGTGGTATGTTCTTTGGAGAGCAGTTAGTGGTTGTCTCTCAAAATTCCTGGGGGCCGCCGGAAGTTTGGGATTTTGCGTCTCAGCATCGGCTATTTAGAGATAAGGATGGTACATCTACTGAGCGTTCCTGGCTCTATACATATATGAACAATGTATACCTGATTGGAGTCAGGTCTAACCAATTAGTATTTCAAAAAGTAAGCTATGTTGATAAGAAGGACGGTCCTATCCTAATTAATGAACTGATTAATGAAAGTAGTCCTGTAGAAGGGGACTACTTTAGTAATATAACTCAACGCTATGGACGTGCTGTCTTACTAAGCGCTAAAGGTAATTATATTCATATATGGGATATTGAAGAGCTTATTAACCATGATGTTAACACGAAAAAAAATGAAAAACTCGATCTCCTGGCAGTATTGAGCATAGCTTCGGGTTCCATTGAGAAGGAACAATTATTTGTTGCTTCAAATAGAGATGTATTTGTAATCAACGCAAAAACTGGAAGTATTCTTTCAAAAACAAGTCTGGACGTTAAAGGGAGAATTGCTACCATGAAGTATCTTCCAAAACAGAATAAACTACTTGTTGGTACCAGTGATGGATATCTCTGCGCAATTAATCTCGAATTGTCTGATCAATCTTATTATGTAATTGCTAAAGATAATTCAATTGGAACTATATGCGCGACTAATTGGCATGACAGAATTTTTGTGTTTGCTACTGTCAATAGGCCATTTAGCTATAGGGATAGTTGGGCTGTGCGAATATGGGATTTGTCGTCGGGAGTCGAAATTGATACAGACGCTCAATTCAATGAAAATGGTATATATGGGCTAAGTAGTGGTGAAGAAGATAAGCAAATGCTTGGATTAGTGATAACACAAACCCAAAGTGGGATTAAGCTCGCTTTTTC
>JAIVFU010000415.1 GCA_020829485.1 Nostoc sp. CHAB 5834
ATGTAGGGCATTCAACACTTCGCGTACATTCGATTATTTGCGATCGAACCATCGGTTTTTACGAAGTATTTGAGTGGAGGCCCGGATGAACTTCAAGCATTTGCGCTATTTCTGGACGGTTGCCAAGGCGGGCGGGGTGGTCCGTGCCGGGGAGCAACTGCACACCACTCCACAGACGTTGTCAGGGCAGATCCGTTTGCTGGAGGAATGGCTGGGACACGACCTTTTCCGCAAACGGGGACGGGGACTGGAGCTCACCAGCGAAGGCCGCGTCGCGCTCGGTTACGCCGAGCAGATCTTCGCACTGGGCGATGAGCTGGAGCAATCCGTGAGGCTTGCACGCAACCAGGCCCGCCCGCTGGAGTTCCGTGTAGGGGTTGCGGATTCGGTGGCGAAATCTGTGGCCTATCACCTGCTGGAGCCTGCCCTCGGACTCGACCTGGCCCGCCCTGTGCACATGGTCTGCCAGGAAGGCAAGTTTCCCGAGCTGATCGCCCAGCTGAGCCTGAACCGGCTGGACCTCGTGCTGGCTGACGAGCCAGTGTCCAAGAAGATTGGCGTGAAAGCGTTCAACCACCAACTGGGCGTCAGCGGAATGAGCTTCCTTTGCGCTCCCGGGTTGCGGCAGCAGCTGTCTGGCGATTTCCCGGAGTGCCTGCAGGGCGCTCCCATGCTGATTCAGGGACCGATGTCTTCAGTCCGACAGCAACTGGACCATTGGCTGAACAAGCACCAGTTGCGTCCGCGTGTCGTTGGCGAGTTTGACGACAGTGCGCTGATGAACGCCTTCGGCAGGGAAGGACGCGGTGTCTTCACGTCGCCAACCGTACTGGATGCAGAAACCACGGCACAATTCGTCGTGGAAGTGATCGGACGATCAACCGAGCTGGTCGAGGAGTTTTTTGCCATCTCTGTCGAGAGGCGGATCACTCATCCCTGCGTTGCGGCAATCACCCGAAGCGCAAAGGCCGACCTTTTCGGCAAAAACGCAGGTTGATTGACTGCCGGCATCTTCAAACGCGATGTAGTGGAGCGCTTTGCGGGCCCGGTGCGAAGGATTTTTGGCAACTCCGGGTCACGGGGACACCCGCTCGCCGCGTTCCATGGACCCACGCAAACCGCTTTCCCCAGCGAAGCACGGAGGCCACTCACGATACCCCGGAGGCGGGGGAGTCGGCCACAGCCCCTTTTGCAATCAGGTTGCGCCGCATACGACTCAGTGAGAGCAACAGGCGCCCTTGTGGCCGCCGCCGGTTTCGTCCAGAAGCCCCGGAACTCTGGAAAGGCCGCACACGAAAATGAAAGACCAAAACAAAAACGCCCACTAACAAGTGGGCGTTTTTTTAAGGCATTAATGCCATATTTGGTTGCGCGAGAAGGATTTGAACCTCCGACCTGGGTTATGAGCCGAACAAAACCTCTGCGTACCTGCAGTGGTTTGGGGCGAGGGCAAGCGGCGTAAAACGACAAAAACCAACAAGAATCAACCACTTAACCCGTGACATGTTCGATCACTTTACCCCCAATAGGAACCATATCTGTCACAACGAGGCCCCAAACCCTCGACACAGCTCCTCCTGCTGTCCGACCATTGGGCATCAGCGACCATCGCGCGCAGCGTCCTCAAAGTCTGAAGATTCGCAGGCCACATGTCTTGGCTCATCGAATCATCTAGCGGCCGTGTACCGCGAGTTGCTGATCAACAACCCGCAGCGCTACACGCTAGTTCATTGAAATCGGGTGTTGCACTTCAGTTTCGAATCCACCAAGTTTGTCCTATGCGACATGGTTGCGCAGTGCGACATGAAGGCATCACCTCCCGTTGAATAGGCTCTTTGGGGGATGGACGCCCTCAGGTGAAGACATTCTTTGACTTCGACGCGGGCCAAGTGCATGTCCAATTTTCTGGACAATTTCCACCTGTTTGTCCAAGATTGCAGACATCTGATGTTCTTGCGCAGCAAGCACACAAGAAAAAAACGGCCGGCCCTTCACTTTTAGACAGCTCTTTTGCCCCCTCCGCCGGCCTGCTTGAACGCGTTCGAATCACGTGGGTTGTACGGGAAAGTCAACGTGATTTTTTGGCCTGACGACATCGGCCGCGTTGATGCTCTCGTCTACGAGAAGAGTGGCAACAGTTCAGTCGGCGTCAGATGCAGATTTTTCGGTAGCGCGAAATGGCAGTCACCGTTTCCATTCACTCGCTAGTGCGTCGCAGCCATCACCGACGCCCAAAAGTCATCGCTCACATCTGCCGCTAGTTGAAGCCCGGCATGTTCCAGCGCGGTGGTAATCCTACGGCGCTGAAAAGAGTCCTCCGTTGGCCCGCACTGCAGTTCGTACACACGCCCAGAAAATGTCCTGGCCTGCCGTGTCACTGGGTCAAAATAATCCAACGCAGACGTTGTGCGCACAGCACCCGACGGCAGCGCGGTAGCCAGAATTAGCTCACTCTCGCCAACGCGAAGAAGCCTCCACACTGCAATCTTTACTCGCGGCTCGTCCTCTACCAATGGCGCAAGGCGCTTGCTGCCGACGAGAAATGGAAGATTGATCAATCGGTCCATTGTTCTTGAGGATGCGTCTGGTTGAGCAAGGCAACGTTCGTGTGCAAATAGCGCAAGTGCGCTCTGGGAACGCCTGCCTCTACATCTTCTTAAGGGTGAGTATTGCGCAGTTTTGAGCCATGACGGTTAAGCCGCGCGAACTCCAAATGGCTGCCAAAACCACACCAGTCGACCATCCTGCACAGACCGCTGCCAAAAAGCCAGCATTCGCGACACACTCAAAAATGTGTCGTAGGATTACACCTGTGTGACCCGTTATTGCACGGGTCGTAGGCAGCTCAGGAGACATTCTTGCTGTTTACTCCCTGCATTTCGGGGAGCGCGCCGAGCTGACGGTCATTCAGCCGTCTCATTGACCAGGCAGAGATTCATTTCTGACCTCTGGTTCGTTCACACCATTCCCTGGAAAACAGTTCCCAGGGGAACCCCTTCGGCACATCTCTGTGCTAACTCCATAGCCCGCAGGCCGTCGGCCCACTAGCGGGCACACCTTTCCTCC
>JAIVFU010000416.1 GCA_020829485.1 Nostoc sp. CHAB 5834
ATTCTATCTTTATCCTCTAAACTATCGGTAACTATATCAAATGCTGATTGCTACGTTGAAAACAAGTCTGCAAGGTTTGGTCTCAAAGCCTTGTAAATATTGGCTTGTGAGTTTTAGGACGTGTCTACTGCCTTGGCCTAGAACTATCAGAACACCAGTGTGGTTTTTCATTGCAGATAAGATTAAACCGGGATTCTATTTCAGAAAGAGGCGTTTGAACTCAGCCTAGATTTCCATTACTAAGTTTGGTGGCACTTCTGGGTAAGTGCGCGGCAGCCAGGTTAGACGCTGCACTAGTTTTACAGTCCAGGACTTACAAACTTTAACTCCCGCCGTCAACGACCAATTAAGAAGTGACAACAGAAATTACTAAAGTTGCAGTGTCTTTATGTAGAAACTGCGGTCAAATCCCAAAACCGGGTATAGCAATAATCAAAGCCTTGCTTACTTATGCAGGCTAGTCATCAACTATACGCTGACTTTCCTCCTAGAACGACCTATTCGGTACTAGAGGTAAGAAGCGAAACTGAACCAACGAGCAACGAGAAAGTCGTCGGTCATATCTACACTTAAACCTTTAATACTTGATATATTGATAGCAAAATATCTCCGATTACTCAAGCCCTTCGGAGAAGATTTTTCAGAATATTAATATTTTTTTGTCGCCTAATAACAGCTTTGCTACAAACGACGACTTTCTCGCTTTGTTCTTATAATAGACAAGAATTGATTAGGTGTCAAGAGACATTCGCTCACTACAAACACGGATTGATTCAATGCTGCCTTTCGGTAAAACTGCATTATACAAGTTTTTAAGGTGCATTTATGGCTGATACTGCAATGTTAGATAACCGTATAAATAAGCAAATAAAATTTGAGCCATTAGAAGCGACAGTAGCAGCAACAGAAGAAGAGTCAGTAATATTAGCCGAAAAGCTTACACAAGTGGCAATTCCTTTATCTGTATTGTTACAAGCACTGAATATAGCAAAATACGATAAGGCAGCAGCTTTCCGCTACGCTGACAAATATCTAAACAATATCAAAAAGTCGAAATGGGTTATTATCAAAACGGCTTGAAATTTTCCCATGAAAGGCTCGGTTGGATATTTTTCTCCTGATGTAAATTCTCAGTTGTGATTATTCCAAGCGTTGAACTTATATTTAATTGGAGAATTTTGGAGTAATTTTTCAATTCCCAAACGGATAAGCTCTGGTGGAACTCCGTCTAATTTCAACTCGGTTTGGATAAACTCATCAATTGAATTAGCTTTTGTTTTCTCTAACAGTGCCAACATCTGTTGAGCTTGCGTAAGTGATACACTACCAGAAGAATTAGCTTCGGCGTGAGAATAATATTGAGCGCTGGGTGCAGAATTAAGAAACTGTTTGGTATTCCGGAATGAATCTAAGAGTTCAGCTAAACAATTAAAACCAATCTTCAACTACTTCGACTTATTCCCCTTTTTGAACCAGCAATTTCCCAGACACCCCAGCCGTAAAACCCAACCCAATCGCCAGCACGGTCACACTAGGCTTGATAAATAACGTCGCAATTCCGATAACTGCACCCCAAAGACAGCCATAACAGCAAGCAATAATCAACTGATTCTTGGGTTTAGCCCTTTCGTCCGATATGGATTGATGGACTATGGCATAATCTTCAAGCTCATTGATAATTTCTAGTAAAGAAGCGCCGTACTGTTTTTCTAGGCGTTCGATAGCCAATCTGTCTGCCTTAACTGAGCTGATAGCTAGTTTTTGTAATACTGTGGTTAATTTATCACTCATTTTTCAACTTCCCATACCCGCACATTCCAGAAAATGTTTAGAAAAAATTAAAACTTGCTGGAGAAATAAAAAGACTTTATTTTTCAGCCGTATTTGAAGATGTAAGAATACCGGAACTCAACCGGAACTCGACCGGAACTCAACGGGAACTGTGACGAATATTAGTGGTTAATCTTAAAAACGCTGAAACCATCTTTTTCATTTCCGCACAATCGGTTACTGTCAATCAATTGTGACAGGGCATTCCTCAAGTAAAGAACACTTTTTTTGTCTTCGCCCCATTTGCGGCTGTTTCTAATAGCGGCAAAAGAAGCTGGAGGAGTAGCAGTAGCCGCAACAATAGCCACAATCTGTTCTAAATCAGCCTCAGAAATACTACTCTCTTCTACTTCCAGAAATTCCACCTCTTGCTCTTGATAAGGTTTTGAAAAAATGGACTCTAGCTGACTAACTGCGTCTGATGGCGCAATTTTCTCTCCTCTGGGTATGACTGCCCTTTCATGCTGTTGAACTAATTCCGGGAAGAATTGAAGTAATGTTCTGGCTGGGTCTGGTTGCCCATTACCTGGGTGTTTGTAAGTCTTTAGCCATTCGGGAATCATGCCCAGATTGCCACCGCTAACAGGTTCTCCAAAGTTGTTAGGGTTGGCTTTGAAATATTCTCCACTAGCAACATTCATTTTGCGTAGACCACCAGCGCTAACTGCTTGAGCTACACAGCCAATAAAGTTAACCGATTGCTTAAAGGTGTCTGCCAGCCCAGCCGTAGCTTTACCGACCACGCTTGTCAGGTTAGAGCCATGCAGCACGATAATTAATGTACCACCAGATTTAGCGAAGCGAGAAAGTAAATATTGAATCGCCCAGGTGCGATCGCTCTCCTCCAACAATGACAGCAACCGCATCGCCTCATCAATTACTAGCAGTAAATTTTTATGGGAGTAAGGTTCGCTTCCATCTAAACCCTTAAGAAATTTCAATAAATCACGAGCGACGAGTTCATCAGCCCCATCTGCATCTTTATCCGGGTATTTAAGAGCAGAGGTCAAGTTGCAGGCAAAGGGGTAAACGTCCACCCCAGCAGTAAAGTATTGGGTATTCAATCCGGGGTCAAGTGCAGTTGATAATGTTGCTAAGATTGCTGCTAAGTACACGTCACCGCAAAAAAGGGTCGGAAATAGAGGAGGATATTTTTTGTAGGGTAGTATAAAAATCAGACATGCAAGGACGTATCTCAAGTATCCGGGTTGAAATGACTAGTGAGCAACAAG
>JAIVFU010000417.1 GCA_020829485.1 Nostoc sp. CHAB 5834
CGACCTCTGCATGGGTGAGGAAACTCCTCCAAGTAAGTCGGGTCGTGGAAAGAGGAAACCCAAAGAGCGATCTTTGGAATCCCCCGCTATATCAGGTACTCCTGATTAGCGGCGGGAGGATGTCAATCGTCTCTGCTATTTCAGTATGGGAAATTGCAATCAAATTCAGCATTGGAAAACTAACTTTACCGTTACCAATTGATGAATGGTATTCGTTAGCGCGAACACACTCAGGTATTGTCATAGAGTCTTTGAATCCTCTAGATGCGATCGCCAGTACACAGCTACCAGACAATTTTCATAAAGACCCGGCAGACAGAATTATAGTTGCGATCGCTAGACGATATGGAATTCCTCTGGTAACTTGCGATGCGAAGATTCTGAATTACCCTCATGTACAAACGATCTGGTGAACTGATTTTACACAAAGGGAGACACAAAGAAAAATGTCTCCCTACTGCCTACTCCCCACTCCCTCTCATGTTTCGCAGTACGACAACTAAGATGGCGATAAATCCGAGGATTGGAAGTGCGATCGCCCAAATTGGTAATTGCTGAGGTTCACCCTCTCCTAAATTACCATTGACATTTCGCAGGTTTCGTGTATTCTGTGGAGAACCGCCTGCTACAGTAACTTCAAATTTGAACTCAAAGGGTTTGAATCTTGCTCCAGAAACTGGTTTCCCATTTAGTTGCAACTGATAAATACCTGGCTTAGGAAAGACAACTTCCGCACCTGGAATGCCTTGATAGCGTTCAGCTGCCACAGGTTCTAACTGTGGTTCTAATAGTGGTGGCTCTCCGGCTGCATAAGGTTGGGCATAAACAGCCAACTGACAATTACACTGTGACAGGGGAATCACCCTTCCACCTCTGCGAGTAAGTGCAAACCAAGCTTGGCTTGGTTCTCCAGCCCGAGGATTATCATTTGGTTCAATGTGGAGAGTGCCACCGACATCTCCAGATATCTCCACCTTATGAGCCAAAACAGGGTAAATATTAGTTATTGATATAACTAAGCAACTCAGGAATAATAAATACTTTATTGTTCCTTGATTCCAGAAAATGCCTTTGAGCGGGTAAGGCTTCTGTTTTTGACTCCTTCGGATGGAGCTAGAGAACAAAGATGATTTACCGCGATTTTGTTGAGGGGACATAAAACTTTTCTACGGCTAACTTTGACCAAAAAAAGCGCGATGCCTACGGCAAGGGCTTCGCCCAACGCACCATCAAGACAGCGATGGTAACAATTCCCATCAGTACTGCCGCTAATTTATTTCCCCAAGTTGATTGTAAGGAACCCAGGTAATGGGAACCAATCAACACAGCATGAATGGCACTCAAGAGCAAGGCTGGCACACCCAATAGATGAATCTGTCGCCAACGCTTGCCCAAAGATTTCTGCAACGATTCCCAACTCGTTAAAGCTGCAGGGGACATTAATACCAATGCTACAGCACCCGCAGCCATACCCCACTGAAATTCTGGCGGCAGGAAAGAAAAGGCGGCAAATTTCCATTGCAATGAGTGTTCTATCATGTGGACGGTATGAACCACAGAAAGCACAAAAGATCCCACCCCCAAGGCTCGGCGGTAACGCAGTGGTGATGCCCACAAGCCACTAATAGGACGCGCAATTAGCGCCAAAATTAAGCAGATTAAGGCAGCGTGCCCGGTGTAATCTACCATTGTGTCACCAGTCCGCAACAAAGTAATCACGCCAATGATGAGTGTCACCCAACCGCCTAATCGAAACAACTGACTGCGCCTGTCTTTACTTACTAACGATGTGGAAACGCCCACACCTAGCATCGTGGGCAGGGTTCCCAGCCCAAAAGCCAGCATAGTTGCCCCACCCATCCATAAATTGCCAGTTTCAGCAGCTTTAATTTGGGCAGCATACAGGAAACCACAGGGCATTAAACCCCAAGTCATTCCCAAAAGCATTGGTGTCCACCATTTGGTTTTTAAGGAAAGCTTAACCATTCCTGTGCTGAGGCGATCGTGTAAACTACCTTGTAACAAGGGGTGTAACACGGGAATGCGCGGCAGTAAATCAGGTTTTACTTGTCCTAAGCCAAACCAAATCAGCATTACACCAGTTAAAATTGCCATCCAGCGCCGAAAGTCGCTGCCAACACCCGCTAGCTGTCCACCTTGCAGCAATACCGAACCTAGCGCCCCAATGCCAGCACCGACTAGAGCATAACTCAACATCCGCCCCAGGTTTAGCAGGATATGAAATTTTAATTGCTGTTGCCAAGTGTCGGACTTTTCTAAGGTTGATGTGCTTCCCAAAGAAACTGTTTGTGGTGTTTTCGGCTGATGAGACAGGGAAAATGCCACTGTTAAAGGGCCACACATCCCAAAGCAATGTCCAAAACTCCCCAGGAACCCCACGATCGCAATCAGTAACAAATCTACCATAAAAAAAGCCCTGAGTCATGAGTTCTGAGTGTCAGAATAAAGATTTTGAAGAAGTAATAATAAATTCTTTTCTTCTTTGCTCAGTACTCAGCACTCCTCTAGTGGGGCACTTTAAGTGAAGTTGCGATCGCTGTCAAAAGACAATCCGTCAAACTTGATGTTTATTGATAGGAAAGAAACCCTAGGTGTAAACATCTGTAAAACTCCTTACACTTTGTGCTTTGGTTCCATTTCTCATTTAAAGTGGATGTTTGAGTGGTTTATTAGACACACGACCTTTGATTTTAAAACTCTACAGATGTACGGAGCTTATTCAAAAATCAAATAGGATTCCTATATACTATTAACTTAAAAATTTTGTAAGTTTCAGTATTTTTTATTCCTCTTTAAGTTCTTCAAGTAATTGAATTACATGATGTTCAAAACCTCTATTTCGCTCTTTAACTGATTCAATAAAAGGTTTATTCAAAAGATTAATCACATACTTACCTAATTGAATACCTAAGTAGGTCGGCAGGAAAAAACGAAACTATGTAACAATAAATAAATACGGAGAATATATCTACCGAGGTAACAAAAAATATGGGCGCTCGTTTGAGGGTATTTCTGACTAAAGAGGAAAACAAAA
>JAIVFU010000418.1 GCA_020829485.1 Nostoc sp. CHAB 5834
GTAGACTTAATAAAGTACGATTGTACGCAGTTTGCACTGACAAAAGTATGACTCAAGTAATTGAAGAACTCATTGATTCTTTACCAACCCCAGAGATAGGCAATTCGTCATCGACCAACATTGCTCATTGCCCAGAATTCATCCCACGCTCCCCTGAGTACAGGGTGAGACGTGGGGCTTCTTCTGCTCTAGCTAAATAATTAAAGCTCCTAAGTTCTAACTGACTTTAGGAGCTAATAATTTTAAGTTCACCGCAACGCCGTTTTACCTAAGTTTATGACCTGGGTTTATCCAGGTGGGAACCTAAATTCCTCGTTTAAAGTTTCCGGGTACATGCCCGGTATACTGCCACGAGAACAGTTGACTCCCTTGTCATTAAAGGCATAGATCAAAAAACTTGATGGCAGTCACCAACGTCGTAGTGTAACTTCAGTCATTATAGCTTTTCAAAAAGATGTTGTGTGTTCAACACCGAAAGTTTCTGAAAATTTACCTGGGATACCAGATAGATTCTATGCTGTGGGCGATAGCGATCGCTTGCTCTCGATTCTGATTATCCAGCAAAACGGTAACATGTCCTAACTTCCGCCCAGGACGTGATTCTGTCTTCCCATACCAGTGAACGTGCGCCTGGGGAATTTCTGCTATTTGTTGACGCTGGCTTTGGTAGTCGCTATGAGAATTTTCATACCCCAGTAGGTTCACCATCACAGCGCTGGCGCACTGCAAAGCCGGATTTCCTAAAGCTAAACCACAAACAGCTCTCAGGTGCTGCTCAAACTGCGAAGTTTCACAAGCGTCAAGAGAAAAATGCCCAGAATTGTGGGTACGGGGTGCAATTTCATTTACCAGGATTTTGCCATTAGTACCCAGAAATAGCTCAATTCCAAAAATGCCTACTACTTGTAAACTATTTAATAGAGTATGTGCGATCGCTTGGATTTCTGCTACTTGATTGGGTGTAATCTCAGCAGGCGCAATTACCCGCCGACACACTTGTTCTTCTTGTTGGGTTTCTACCACTGGATAAGTTACAATTTCTCCCTCTACAGAACGAGCTGCAATAATTGCTAGTTCTTTTTCAAAAGGGATAAATTCTTCTAACAAGAAAAGTGATTGATTTAAACTTGTTGTGGTTTCATCACTTAGCTTTTGCTCTAAAGTAGCAAAATCCTGAATTATGAAAGTACCTTGACCATCATAACCGTGGCGGCGGGATTTGAGGACTGCTGGAAAACCTAGATATTCTATTTTTGATTTGAGATTTTCTACCTCGTCAAGGGCGAAAAATTGGGGAACAGGTAAGCCTAAGTCGCGTAAATAGCAACGCTGATGATATTTATCTAAAAGAGGAGCTAAAGCTTCTAGTCTGGGACGAAAACAAACACCTTGGTGTGCTAAAATAGATAAAGCATCTAAGTTAACAAATTCGTTTTCAAAGGTGATGACATCGCATTTTTGAGCTAATATTTTCGTAGCAGTTGCATCATCAACTGGGGCGAAAACAGTTTCTTTGGCAATTGACACGGCCGAGTCGTGTTCACTAGGAGTTTGTACTACTAATTCTACTCCTAGGTTTTGTGCTGCATCTGCCATCATCCAGGCAAGTTGTCCGCCACCAATTACACCAACACGTTTCATTGACATCCTAGAGAATCACGAGTTTGCACGCCTGTTTTGGAATTCACACCACTGGCTTTACCGCACAGTTCTTTGATTTGCGCTCTATCCAAAATTGCATCTGTAAAATCTGCACCGTCTATATTCACATCATTAAATATGGCGCGGAGCAAAAGAGCTTCTTTGAAAACTGCATCGCTCAAATCTGCCTTAGTCAAGTTTACCTGATCAACCATTGCATTAGTTAAATCTGCTCCGTGGAGATTTGCATTTGTCATCACCGAAGCACTCATAACTGCTCCCCGCAAATCAGCGTTAGAAAAGTTAGCCAGTTCCATATTGGCGTTAGAAAACTCCGCAGCTTGCAAGCTGTCACCAGAAAAATCACGTCTTGACAACTCTGCATTGCTAAATGAAAGCGGATGAGTCCAGTCTACTGCCAGTGCGGGATCAGCCACGCACCATATAATAATTCCTAGAAGGAACGCCAACCCTTGCCGCAATAACATATTGAGAGTTAATTTGGTTTCTAATCGCTGCATTTAATTACCACATTTGAATATTAGCAAGATTGGATCATCTTAATTGAGACTCCCAGCCTTGCTACTGGACTTGGGAAACGTGTATTTCCCTAGCTTAATATTTTGTAACGCAAAAAGGGTGGATGCGTAGCCTGTGGTAGACATCGCTTCTCACCCTTAGTAGCTAAACTTCTTAAGTACACTCAAATCTTTTTTGCCAAGGTTAGTAACTTTGAAAACCTACCTTACTAGATCAGGAACCACTATATTTATACATCACGCGCTTTAAAAAAATTATAGATAGCAAGGGCGATCGCTAAAAGCAACACTGCATGAATTAAACTCCCGGCAATATGAAGTGCCAGTCCTAACGCCCAAAATGCAATCAGTACAACAACAATACCCCAAAGTATACTCAACATATAGGACTAATATTTGATTTCTGAAAAAGCTCCGTACAGATCGAAAAGCCTAATTCCCTACTCCCTACTCCCTACTCCCTACTCCCCACTCCCCGCCCACATAGATAATTTCAAAAATCAAATAGGATTCCTATATATTTGATTTAAATCAAGTAAGTTTTTATTTCTTTAGATATTTTACTCCTAGCTTCAGTTTGATTCTATTTACCCTCAGAGAGGTATAGAAATTTAAATCATCTTTCTTGAGAAATAAAATTAATTAAAATTTTATCTTTTGCCCTTACCCGCAATTATTTTAACTGAGCCTACGCTCGTGGATTTGTTTACAATTCTTCATTTTTAGATTTGAATTTCAGGATGTATAGCGGTTATCAGTCTTCTGAAGTACAGTAGCAGCAGTGAGTAAACCAACCGAGTAAATTCTCTATCGTCACTTCTGCGAATGCCGCATCTAATGCCTGGAGCAAATCAGGGTATGTCCTTGCA
>JAIVFU010000419.1 GCA_020829485.1 Nostoc sp. CHAB 5834
GAGTCTTTCCCCAATCTTCTGGGGGTATCTGCTCTACATGATTCAGGCGCTTCTGTTCCATGCCATTTAATTTATCAGATTTTGGGGGTAGAAGAGCGATCGCTCTTCTACCCCCCTGAACGGTTACTGCGTAAGTCCTGTTAATAAGACATTAATCTAAAATTTTGACTGACTTAATACCTTGGCTGCATTTCTGAACTAACAGCCATTTTTTAGCCTCTGGCTCTAGCGCGGGCATGATTCTCCAGTTGAAAATATCTGCCCAAGTTTCGACCCCGTGAGCGTTTGCAAAACTGACTTCAAGTTCCTTGAACCGCACCCAATCGCGATCGCTGATAGCCGTCAAAACCGGGATAAATGTACTCAGTGGCATTAGAGTTGCTGTTTCAGTCATCGGTGTAATCCTCAAAAATACAAACTATTGGTAACGGTTCATCTTCTGTATCAATTATTTCTACTAATCGTCTACCTGTCTTTTTGGCGATTCGCCTGCAATACTCCTCGGATGCAGCTACTTGCCAATAAGATTGTTTCCGTAACTGGGTCAAATTTTCCTTTGGAGCGTTTTATGTCATCGGTCATGCTGCACCATCTTGCTTGGGCGGTTTCGCTGAGGGTAGCTCTCCTTTTTCTCGCGCATCCCTTACAAATGCTTCTACAAGAAAAGCAACCAAGGTAGCGGTCGGTCTCCCTTGGATTCGTGCGATCGCCTCTAAATCTTCAAAAACATAATCTGGAACGGTTACTGAAAATCTTTTACTCACATACCTGTTTTTATCTATAGCCTTTGAAAGCAATTCTACACCTAATACGCTAGTACGCAATTATCCTTGTGAATGCTGCTTATCCAAAAATTCCTGGACTAGCTCACAGATCACGGTGTCCATCGTCCGATTATTTTTAACGCACCACAGCTTAAATTCTGTATGCAAATCCTTTGGCTCCTTGCTCTAAGATGTGCCACTTCATCTGGTTTATCCCCTTTTAGGGTAGAGAACTGACGGTTGGGTTGAAGCATCTCAAGTCTTACGATTACTGACTTATTGGTTGTCAGCATTTCTTAGCATTTCCGTTATGTTCAATCCTGAAAATATTGAAGAAGAATTCAGCTATTCTGAATGGGCTAAACCTTAGCTATCCGCTAACAGGAGTCAGCAATCTTGACGCTCGTTCCTCTCTACGAGACGCTGCGCGAACGCTAACGCAACGCTTACGCAACGCTTACAGTCGGGGATTCAGACCGCGCAGGAATTTAAGACCACCAAATTTTCTTGTTTTGTGGGGGTCTTAAACGCCGATTATTCAGACGCTCGCGGACTCGCTTGCCGCCGGCGCTATCCGCTTTTTCGGTCAAAATTCATGTCTGTTTTCTGACGACTGACGCATGTATTCTGTTTGATAAGAATTCTAACAGTTCGATTTAGTTGCAGTCAGAGTCTTTCGCCTTCTGCATCGTGCCTAAAAGCGTTTTTACGATAACGCATCGCTTGACGCTGCTAGGAGATGCAGAATTTGCAGAGCTTGGTCAACTGACACAATTTCAGTAATTTTACTTCTTTACCTCCATTTCCCTCAAAAAACGCGCGCACGTCGAGACGCGAATTGAGTTCTCACGTGTCACGGTTTTCTCAACCTGAGACTCCAGAAAGTTTTCTGCACCACTAAGCAAGCAAATGTTAGACAGGGTGTAGGCTGTAAGGTATAGGTGTACCTCATATAGTTGAAAACCGTTGTAAATATTGCACTATGGCCAAAGACCTATTCCACCAAGCCGTCAAGCAAGCCTTAATCAAAGACGGATGGACAATTACTAGCGATCCATTAATCATTCGCATCGAGCGCGTTAAACTAGAGATTGATCTCGCTGCTGAAAAAGTATTTGCTGCTGAAAAAGATGAGCAGAAAATTGCTGTAGAAATTAAAAGCTTTATCAATCCCTCCGTTATTAGTGACTTTCATAATGCACTAGGCCAGTTTCTCAACTATCGCCTTGCTTTAGAAATGACTGAGCCTAATCGCATCCTCTATTTAGCTGTTCCTATTGATATTTTTAATACTTTTTTTCAGGAGCGTTTTACTCAAGCGGCAATATCACATTATGCCCTAAAAATAATAGTATATAAACCGAATACAGAGGAGATAATCGAATGGAAAAACTAGCCAAATATCGCCAAATTGTGCGCGAATTATTAATTGCCCATGCCACCCCAAACCCCCCAAACGAACCAAATATTGAATGTCAACTCATTTTTGATACAGAACACGATCACTATCAAATTCTAGATATTGGTTGGCAAGAGTTTAATCGTATTTATGCCTGTTACATTCATTTAGACATTAAAGATAATAAAATTTGGATTCAGCACAACATGACAGAAGCCGATATTGCTCAAGAGCTAGTGGAAAGAGGAGTTCCAGCTTCAGATATTGTTTTAGGCTTGCATCCCCCATACAAACGTCCCTATACCAAATACGGTGTTGCTTAAAGTTAATAAAAATAGACCCACCATCCTATGGCATCCAAAAGCAATCTGTTAGCAGACATATCACTCAAAGGACTAGAAATTGCTCCTTCTCAAATACGGGGAGCAGTGCGGATTGTGCCATTATTGCGCCATCAAGTACGTAACGATTTGCGCTTGCTGCGTCGTAACTACGATGAAGATTTAGCAGTTGTTTCCTTAGCAGGAGAAATGACAGCACCAGGAATGAAATATTTTTCCTATGTTCCTCACGGATTAGTGTTGTCTTGGACTAATGACGGCAGTCCTGTGGGGGCTTTTGGGGGACAGCTTTTTAAAACAGATGGTAAACAGCTAAACTGTGGTTGTGCCAGTGTCAGGTTAATGCACCGGATGGTAAAGCGGGAATCTAGTAATCAACTGAGATTTTTGCCACTGCACCTGGCAATGGACAGCAATTCTCATTTTGAAAAAAAATCAGATAAAATTCTCTTGTTTAAATAGAGAACTTGTGTCGAACCATCATTTTTTGACAAATAATTATCATCCAACACTAGAGATAGACAGTTTTTTAAAAAT
>JAIVFU010000041.1 GCA_020829485.1 Nostoc sp. CHAB 5834
TCATTGGTCATTGGTCATTGGTCATTGGTCATTGGTCATTGGTCATTGGTCATTGGTCATTGGTCATTGGTCATTGGTCATTGGTCATTGGTCATTGGTCATTGGTCATTGGTCATTGGTCATTGGTTATTAATTCTTCTCCCCCTGCCTACCCTGCTCCCCCTGCTCCCCCTGCTCCCTCATCCCCCCACTCCCCACTCCCCACTCCCCACTCCCTAATCTATAGGCTTATTTCAAGGCAACTTTAACGTTTCTTACCACCGAGACTTCGTTGCTTGCTGGTTCAACAGCAACTGGAGTGGGTGTGGTTGAACTGCTTAACCACAGTGCCACGGCAGGAACTACACCAAGGAATAAACCGAGCAACACTGGGATAGAGAACCCAGCGGCCAAGCTTAGTCCGGCGGCAAAGGCAAAGTTAGTTAAATAAACGACTAAGGGTAGATTAAGTTGCGATCGCTCTAATTTAATCGAAGCGTTTCTCCACAACAATCCTGCCACACTCATAAACAAAGCACTAGTGCCAAACCAACCTGCATAGTTCTGGTAAGGTGTGCCAAAGAAAGCTCCTGGATGTTCCCAATACCAAAAAGGCAGAGAAGTTTGACTCATCGCTGGCTCAAGGGCAAAATCCCAGCAAGTGAAGAGTAAAGCACCAACGGCTATAGCCGCAATATGGCGTCCCCAACTAGGTTTTTGGGCCACTTTCAAACCAGTTCTCGCAATTAAATAAGACGACAGCCCAACATAGAACCAAGATAAAGGAATTGTGAAAGGAACTAGCCCCGCAATCTTATAACCCAAGCCACTTAAGTAGCTATAATCACCAAATGGAAAACCCGTGCTGGTTCCCAGTAGTTCACTCCCCAAAGAGATAAACATAGCTGGCAGCATAAATGCTAGCCAAGTTCCTAATCCCAGCGTTCGGTAGGCATAAATAGAGACAGCTATTGTCCCCAAGATGATATCTACTACACCGCCACCTGCCATACTTAACTGTACGGCAGTTTCTCCAACCTGCGATAAGTTGAAAAGTATTTCGGCATTAGGTACGACCAGCAGCATCCCTACCAGTCCAAAGGCTTTTGACACGATATGACCAATGAGGCATACGCGTTCAGCAATAATAAGTTGTCTCATGATAATTCCTTAACAAGATGTGACACGCGGCTACTCGGCTGCTAACAGTTTACAAATGTTTAACAACATATTTAACTACTTTGTGCCGCAATTCTCTACAAACTTGTTTGGCTTTCTTGGGAAGAGCATAACAGCCTATTGATTGAAGCTATAAAAAATATGATGATAGATTTACTAGTCTAAGCTATGTAGTCAAAATCTACATAATTTCATCTGTAAAAACTTTGGGTTTCTTGTCCCACTGATACCCGTATGATGAATAACTCCCTCCAATACGGTTCGGTTAAGGTTATTGGTGGGGTGTTATGGTGTGTAGAGACGTTGCAATGCAACGTCTCTACAAGCGTTATCGATAGACAAATTAAGATAATTTGATTCTATGTAAGGATCTCGTTGAGGCAGCACAACCACCATAGATTAAGCAAGCCCAACAGTAAGTGTGAAGATTGACACATTTATCCCCAAAAATCACGGCAGGGGTTACTAGCTATACCGTAATCTAGAGGTTGTTGATAAACAGCTTCTAACTTAATGACTAACAGACGCCAATTTTTAAAAGGGGTGGCAGGGCTTTCTGGCTTATCTTTAGCTGGTTGTGGCTGGAAGCTAGCTGAAGTCCGTGCTAATTCTAATACTTCGGGTCAACGTGACCAACTTTATATCTTTACCTGGACGCAATATACTGACAACCAATTATTGAAAACTTTTAGCACCCAAACCGGTATGAAAGTGCTAGCAGATGTTTATGATTCCAATGATGTCATGCTGGCTAAATTACAAGCTGGAGGCGGTGGTACTTACAGCATCATCTACCCATCTGATTACATGGTGCAGAAGATGGTAAACAAAGGTTTATTAACAGAAATAGATCACGATCGCTTAATCGGTTTAGAGAATTTATTCCCCCGGTTTCAAAATCCTAGCTATGACCCCAATAACCGATATAGCATCCCTTTTAACTGGGGGACAACAGGTTTACTTTACAATTCTGAAAAAATCAAAGATGCACCACAAGACTGGGATTACCTTTGGCAAAACCAAAAGCAACTTAATCAACAGATGACCTTGCTCAATGATGTTCGAGAAGTTATGGGTGCAACGTTACGGATGCTAGGTTACTCTTACAACTCAAAAAATGAACAAGAAATCAAACAAGCTTATGAAAAATTGAAGGTGTTAAAACCTGCGATCGCACGTTTTGACACAGATGCTTGGCAAAATCAAATTCTGGCGGGAGATTTACTATTGGCAATGTGCTATTCAGCAGATGCGGTGAGAATCTCTCAAGAAAACCCTAAACTCAAATATGTAATTCCTCGCAGTGGTTCTTCATTATGGACAGATAGTATTGTAATTCCTAAAACAGCCCCCAACCAGCCTGGAGCTTATGCTTGGATCAACATGATTTTACAACCAGAATTAGCAGCCCAAATCAGTCAGCGTTTGAATATTTCTACGCCTAATAGTGCTGGATTTGAGCAATTGCCAAAAACAATCCAAAACAATCCTAATTTATTTCCCTCAGAGTCCCTTTTAGCAAATTGTGAACGTGTTACTCCTGTAGGAGAATTTGAAGAGGTTTACGATCGCTATTGGACACAATTAACTAGCGGGTAAATAAATTTTGGATTTTAGATTTTAGATTTTAAATTCAATCCAAAATCAAAGTTGCGCTGTAAGCGCACCAAAGGTGCGACTCAAAATCCAAAATTGACATAGTTAGGAGTTATAAGTGATGAATTTGGAAACGAATGATATTTCTAAAATAGAAGAATTGCATAACCCACGAGCGAATTGGCTACAACCTTTGGTATTACTTGCACCATCTGGGATTTGGTTATTACTTTTGTTGGTGCTGCCAACTTTGATAATTTTCCAGTTAAGTTTAGTTGCAGACATCCGCCCAGGAGATTTGGTCAATCCCAACGGATTCAAAAACTACATTAGAATATTTGACCCTCTTTATGTGCAAGTAATTGTGCGATCGCTATTTTTTGCGTTTGGTACTACAATAATTTGTTTAATATTGGGCTTCCCCGTCGCCTATTGGATTGCTCAGATAGCGCCGCAGCGTTGGCGAAATTTGCTGCTATTAGCCTTTGTCTTACCTTTGTGGACTTCCTCGTTACTTCGTTCTTATGCTTGGATTACAATTCTTCGTCCTAGTGGTTTATTGAACAGTTTACTCAGCAATTTAGGCTTGCCTACTTTGCAATTACTTAACCAGAGTCAAGCTGTATTTATTGGTATGAGTTACAGCTTGTTACCCTATATGGTTTTGATTTTATATGCTTCTCTCGAAAAGCTAGACAAGCGGTTGTTAGAAGCGGCGGCTGATTTAGGTGCAAATCCGGTGGAAACTTTTTGCCAAGTAACCGTACCGCAAATTTTTCCGGGAATTGCGGCTGCTTCTATGCTTGTATTCATCACAGGCTTGGGGGATTTTGTCGATCCAGAATTACTTGGTGGTGCTTCTAGTATGACGGCAGCACGGTTAGTTTATAACCAGTTTCTAGGAGCAACGCAAAATTGGGGATTTGGTTCAGCTTTAAGTATGACGTTAATTTTGCTTGTTAGTATTGCGATCGCGCTTTTAATTAAGTTTGGCGAGGCTGCACCCAAACGCTAAACTTTTTGTCACTCATTTATATATAATAAGGGCATCAAACGCCAGCGAGACAACGGTTATGCTCTCACCTGATCTCAAAAATGCGTTACCAACTACTGATGAACTTCCCTGTTCAGACGATACGCCAGTGGATAACGAAGATCAAAATTTTTTGCCCAACATTTTACTATTCTTACTCAACTCCATTTGGGCAAATCGTATGGATTGGTACTTCGGGGTAGATATGGGAGTATATCACACCACAGGAGTAAATCCCAGAGTACCTGTAGTGCCAGATGCTTTTTTAAGTGTGGGAGTAGAACGGAAAAAGGGTGGCAAATCACGCAAAAGTTACGCGGTTTGGGAAGAAAATGGGGTAGTTCCAATATTCACATTAGAAATGGTATCTCACACCCCCGGAGGTGAATACGACGAGAAGCTAGATATATACAAAAAACTCGGTGTATTGTACTACGTAATTTATAACCCTGAGTTTTGGCGACGCGACCAACATCAACCCTTTGAAGTATATAAGTTAATAGATGGAAACTACGAATTACAAATAGGTGAACCTTATTTGATGCCAGAGGTGGGGTTAGGTATTGGACGAAACCAAGCTGTAATTGCCGGGATACAACAGGAATTTTTATGTTGGTATGATGAGCAAGGAAATCGCTATTTGACAGATGCAGAACAGGCAGAACAGCAGCGACTAAGGGCTGAACAATTAGCGCAGTATTTACGTTCTCTAGGTGTAGATCCAAATAATCTACCTGGTAATTAAGGCGATCGCATTTACCAAAATATCAAACCGCAACACGAGAGTCATTAGTTCTTGAGATACTACACCCACTCTTTAACGTGGTTTTAACCAACTTTGGGGGTTTAATATCAAGTTCGGGTGATTACTTATCATAAAATTTATCAATGTAGGTTGGGTTGAACGGCAGTGAAACCCAACATGAGCAAGAATAAAATGTTGGGTTTCGTTCCTTAACCCAACCTACAGATATTATAAGTGTTTAACCGAACCTGATATAAGAGGTTGTTTCAAAAGTCTTAGGCTACGCTCAGTACAAGTGACCAATGACTAATGACTAATGACTAATGACTAAATGGTTTAAATCATCTGTATTACTGTTAATTAAATCCTTAATTGTAGAAAGAAACTCATGCTCTAAATAAGGCTTAGTCATGTAAGCCTTTGCACCCAATTCTTGAGCAAGCTGGCGATGTTTTTCAGCGCTGCGAGAAGTGAGAATCACTACAGGTTTTTTTGCTAAATTGGGGTATTGACGGAAATTGCCCAACAACTCAAAACCATTCATTCGTGGCATCTCTAAATCAGAGATGACAACTTGTATTTCTGGATGTAACTGTAACTTTTCTAAAGCTTCTACACCATTTTGAGCCTGTATTACTTGATAACCAGATTTTTGCAGTGTGAGAGAGATAGTTTGGCGCAGACTAATTGCATCATCTACTACTAAAACAACTTTTGGTAATTTATAATCTGGCTCTTGAGAGTAACTGGGTTGGGTTTCTATAGGTGATTTATTATCTGGTTCTTGAGAGTAACTGGGTTGGGTTTCTATAGATGAATTGTTATCTGCCTCTTGAGAATAACTGGGTTGGGTTTCTATAGTTGTTGTGGAAGTAGATGCAGCAAGTAATGGTGTTGATGAAAAAGTATGTCCTGATATCGCTAAGGCTTTTTTATTTGACAAAGAAGGTACTGGTAGCGCCATGACATCAAGTGTTGTTTGTTGAAGCTCGTTAGATACCAGCAATGAAGCATCAATTACTAAGATGAGATTACCATTAGCTAAACTACTACAACCATAAATGTATTTTGGCGGTGCGATCGCATTTCCTAAAGGTCTGATTACCAGTTCTTGTTCACCAATTATTTGGTCAACTTCTAAAGCAAACATTCCCTGATTTCGTCGTAGCAAAAGCACCGGATTTTTCGCTATGCTTGGGTCGTGATTACTTGATGTGTTGTATAAAGTATCATTATTAAAGCATGAATCATTATAATTAATTAACTTTGAAAGTTGACGGAGGCTGACCATAGTCTCATCATCATCTGTATTCCAATGTAAGACTTTTTTACCTTCAATTTCTTTAATCTGCTGCTCAGAGGGAATCAAGATTTTTTCGATGCTGTCCAAAAGAAGGGCATAAACAACACCTTTGGCTTGAACAAGCATTAATTTTTCGGTAGTCATAGAAAAAGGAATTTTGAGTATGAATATTGTTCCTTGGTTGGGTAAGGATTGAACTGAAATTGAACCATTAAGTGCGTTCATCTGAGTCCGCACGATATCTAACCCCATACCACGCCCAGAGATTTCACTTACTTTACCAGCAGTAGAAAATCCAGGTGAAAATATCATATCTAACAGTTCAGATTCAGCCAGATTAGAAGCATAGGTGATAGTTTTTTCTTCACTTTGTATGGGATAAAATTCAGCAGCTTTTCTGCGAATTCTGTCTAAATTTAATCCCTGTCCATCATCCCGAACCTCAATAACAGTTTGACTACCCTGATGATAGGCGCGGATTTCGATTAACCCTTGTTCTGGTTTACCAAACTCTCGGCGAAGTTGCGGAGATTCAATCCCGTGGTCAAAAGCATTACGTATTAAATGTAACAAGGGATCGTACAGCTTTTCTGCGATCGCTTTATCAACTAGTACTTCAGTACCAGTAAGTTTCAATTCTACAAGTTTGGCATGAACATTCCCCAACTTATCTACCATGTGGGGGAAGCGATTCAGGATATTGCCCAAAGGCGACATTCGAGCTTCTACTAAGCTATCTATAATATTAAGAGTTAAGTTTTCTTGTTTGTCACTAATTTGAGCAGCTTGCGTCAGAAGTAAGTCAAGAGACTCTGTGGTTTCTTGTAGTTGCAGTGTCTCTTCTATTGCTTCATGCAATGTCATCTGAAAATCTGTATATACATCCATTTCTAAAGAGTCAAATTTCACTGCAAAATTTTGCGTTTGTTGTGAGGCAATATTTTGTCTTTGTAATGGTAGATCACGTAATTCATTTAAAGTTGTTTGGTGTCTAGTGAGTTGCTGAATTAATTGGTCAATTATTTCTTTGACTTGTTCATCTTGCAAACTACGCCGTTTTTGGTAAATCAACGATTCCCCAGCAAGATAATTGAGGTGTTGCAATCTTTCTGTATCTACTCGAATAAATGAAGGTTGGCGAAAGTTTTTAGTTTGAACATACTCTGATTTATCTTCTATTTCTTTGTTGATTTGTGTAGCTAAATCCGGCATGACTTCAATAGCTGTTTCAGGAACATTTACAACTTCCTGCTCGTTGACAGTTAATGAATCAAGCTTTCCTGGATAATCATCATTTGTACTTCTCACTACTTGTTCTGTAAGGTTTTCGCTAGCTTCTTCTCCCCATATTGCTTCTAGCAGGTTCTCAGTTGTTTGAGAAGAACCATTAGGTATTTCTTTAATAACTAAGAGCGTTTGTAACTTGGGGTTATCAAGCCAGTTTTTCTCTTTACTAGTAACAGGAGAACAGCTTTTATATTCTTGTGCTAATCTATGAATTCGGTTTTGTAATATTTTAATAACTAAGATATAGCTATCAGATTTTTTAACAGAATACTGGAACTTCGCTACAGCAAATAAAATGATTAAAATTATCCCATGTCGATAAATAGAAAGGTTTTGACTATCTTCTTCATCTTGAACAAAATCAAGAAAGTTTTTTAGCCAATTATCGATATAATCAAGTAATTTTTCTTTTTCTAACCTGGGAACCATTAAATCAAAATTAAGCTCTGTCTCTGGTATTTTGATTTCGTGATTAAACCAGCCAAAAATGTAACGAATGACTTTTAAATAAAACTTGGCAGTTGTTGGCTTTACTGATTCATTTTTATCGTTATCAGATGTAGTGATAAATTGGTAAAATTGTTCTTCTGAAATATTTTGTAATTCTTCAGATAACTCATTATTTGTTACTGTTGTGAGTTTTTGCAAAGCTGGAGAAGTTTTTCCGCCAGAAGTGCGATCGCCTTCTAATACCAATTTTTGTGCTTGTTGCAAATCTGCAAGGGCAATTTCTGCAATTTGCTGCACCTGAGTGGGGTTTGCTTGCAGCGCTGACAGAATTGTTTGAGAAATTTCTCCCAATCCAGGTAAATTTAGAGATTCTGCTAAACCGAGAAACACCTCAGCCTGAGAGTGTAAAAACTTGATAAATTCGTCATTACTTGGTGGATTGTTAACAGCTTCAGCAATACTGTTTATACGTTGCTCTACTCCCACTTCAAAAACGGACTGGACAATATCAAATCCCAGTTCTTCAGAAGTGGGAATATGAGTTTCAGCACCAAATGCATCACCCAGCTTTTCTTGCAACTGTGCAAACACTGAACTCGCTCGATGTAGCAATTCTTCATCATTAACAGTACTGCCGATTAATTCGGTATTTAATGCTATGCTAAGACACTCATAAGCTTGTAACAAAAGTGTTTGTAATTCGGCATCAACTACAACTTTTGGATTATATAGAGCCTTAAATACATCTTCTAAAAAATGGGCTATCATCTTAATGACTTCTAGCCCAACATTAGCAGCGCCACCTTTAAGTGTATGAGTAGCCCGCATTAAGTTATGAACTTTAGCAATGCTGTAATCTTCCGATAAGCTAAATAGTTCTTGTTCAATAATTTGGACTAATTCTGGGGCTTCAGCCAGAAAGTAGATGTATCCTTGTTCGCGGATTTCGTTATCTGTAATCATAAGTGGGGAGTGGGGAGTGGGGAGTGGGGAGTGGGGAGTGGGGGATGGAGAATGGGGAGTTGGGAGTTTCGTTGATGATTCCAAAATCATGGTTTTGTCCAAGCCTGGAAACCCTTATGGAAAAATGGGATTTTTTAATTCACATCAAATGTAATTCCCTATTCCCTACTCCCCTTATTCTCTAAAGAACGAATCAAAGCACGGAGTAGTCTTCCTACAGATTCACATTGCCTCAAAATAGGGGTGACTAGTTGAGTATCTGTAAGTCCAACTTTGGCTCTAGCTGATAGTAATAAGTGAGTTTCTAGTTCTTTGAGAGAGCCTTGTGCTATTCGGAGAAATTTTATATATTCCGGGCGATACTCTCGCCCATAGCCCTCAGCTATATTTGCTGGAATTGATACAGCTGCCCGACGAATCTGTGAAGTCATTCCGTAAAGTTCCTCTTTTGGAAATGCAATCGTTAGCTGGTAGCAAGCTTCAGCTAAATTCATGCCTTCTTGCCAAACTCTTAAATCTTGATAAGATCGAATTTCAGAAACTGTCATTTCCCACTCCCTACTCCCCACTCCCTATTCCCTACTTCACTTTAAACTTACTAGCAGTTGTTAACAGCTCTTGCGACATCCCTGATAAATCTTGGAACACACTAGCAATTTCTTGAGATTCAGCAAAAGTCTTATTAGCAATTTCTGCTACATCTTGCATTGATTTTGTGACTGTTACAGATTGCGTCATTTGTTTTTGAGTCGCTGCGGTAATTCGCTCGATTAGCTGGCTAATTTCGGCAGTTGCATAAACGATCGCATTCAAGTTTTGGCGAGTATCATTGACAAGATTTGTACCTTCTACAACCTGCTGAATACCAGTTTCCATAGCTACTGCTACTTCTCCGGTTTCTGCTTGAATCTCCTGGACTAATTTTTCTATTTCGATGGTTGCTGCTGCTGACTGGCGAGATAAAGAACGGACTTCATCAGCTACAACTGCAAAGCCTTTGCCATATTCACCTGCACGGGTGGCTTCAATAGCTGCATTCAAAGCCAAGACGTTTGTCTGTGTGGCAAAATTACCAATCAAATTCACCACTTTGGAGATTTTTTGCGAAGATTCACTGAGGCGTTTAATCTTCTTGCTGGTTTGAGCGACGGTTTCACGAATTCCTTGGATTGCTTTTACAGTTAAGTTCATCGCAGTATCGCCAGACTCTACAGTTTCATTGGCTTGTTGTACCGCTACTTGCACTAACTCAGCATTCGTCACCACAGCTTGAGTAGAGTCCACCATCTGTTGAATCTCACCTAAAGCTGCGGTAATTTCCTCAGATTGTTGTTGTGCTAAATTAGTCAGTCCCGCTAGTGAGGCTTCGCTATTGGTGGAAGTTTGGGCAACTTGTTGAGCAGCCCCCTGTACCTGAAGAACGATTTGCCGCAGTGCTTGCAGGGTATTATTGTAAGCATCGGCGATTGTGCCTAGTTCGTCTTCTGTAATGGGTGCGCGTACTGTTAAGTCGCCGTTGAGGGCGGGTCTAAGGGCTGTTAGCAGTTGAATAGATCGTTGTTGTAGTAACTCCTTGGCTGCCTTTTCTCGGGCTGCGGCTTCTGCTAATTTGGCTGACTGTCCTTGTACTTGTTGCAAATATTCAGTCTGTTGTAATGTTAGCCCTAACTGGTTGCCAATGCGTGCTAATAAGGTGACTTCCGATTCATCCCAATCACGAGTTCCAGAATTTTGATAAGCTGCCAGCAATCCCCACAATTGTTCCCCAGCAAATACAGGAACAATTACATAAGCTTTAACTTCAAATTGCTCTAAAATCTCAATATGGCAAGGAGAATGACCTACCTGATAGATGTCATTTACAACAAAGTTTTCCCCTTGGGCATATCGACCTCCTTGAGTTTCTTGTAAGTGGGTATCTTCCCAGACAGTTTTGATATCGGGGCCTACCAGTTTTACCCAAGTATGAGCTACTGATTCTGCTACAAATTCACCAGTCCAATTAGGATTGAAGCGATAGACTGCAACGCGATCGCATCGCAGTAATTGCCGTACTTCTTGAGTGGTTGTTTTGAAGATTTCTTCTACATCTAAAGATTGCCGAATCCGGTTACTGATCTTGGTGACAGATTTCTCTTGTTCCGCTATCTGAGCTAGTTTGTCAGATTTCAACCGAACTAATTCCAAATAATCTATCTGTGATTTAGCTAGGCTAAATTGCAAGCTAGTCTGAACCAAAAAGGTCACTTCCCAGGTTTCCCACACACGGGGGCTAGAATTTTGATAAGCTGCCAGCAAACCCCACAATTTATCCCCAAAGAATATAGGAACAATTATGTAAGCTTTGGCTTCAAACTGCTCTAAAATCTCAATATGGCAAGGAGCAAGCCCTACTTCATGGATGTCATTAACAATAAAGTTTTCGCCCTTGACATACCTACCTCCCTTAGTTTCTTGCAAGTAGGTATCGTCCAAAACTGTTTTAATATCAGGGCCTACCAGTTTTGTCCAACCGGCACCTACAGACTCAGCCACAAATTCGCCACCCCAGTCAGAGTTAAAGCGATAGACTGCGACGCGATCGCATCGTAGTGATTGGCGCACTTCTTGAGTGGTTGTTTTGAAGACGCTATCTACATCTAAAGATTGTCGGATGCGGCCTACTATCTTAGTAAAAGCTTTTTCTTGTTCAACTATTTGGGCTAGCTGCTCAGATTTCTTATGCACTTGTTCCAGATATTCGCTTTGTGAGATAGCCACACCAAATTGCAGTCCAATTTGGCTCACAAAGCTTTCTTCCCAAGGTTGCCAATCACGAGGCCCAGAATTTTGATAAGCTGCCAGCAAGCCCCATAATTTCTCTCCAGCAAATATGGGCGCAATAATGTAAGCCTTCATTTCATACTGCTCTAAAATATCAATGTGGCATTGAGCGTGATCCATTTTATAGATGTCTTTGGCCACAAAGCTTTCACCCCTGGCATAACGTCCTCCTTGGGTGTCTTGCAAGTGAGTATCTTCCCACACCATATAAAAGTCAGGGCTGACCATTTTTACCCAGCCATTACCCACTGACTCAGCGACAAACTCGCCACTCCAGTCAGGTTTGAAGCGATAAACGCCGACGCGATCGCATTTTAGTAATTGCCGTACTTCTTGAGTGGTTGTTTGAAAAAGCTTCTCGACATTTGATGTCCGCAGAATTTTGTCGATTACTTTAGCTACGGATTTTTTTGCTAGTATGCGCTGTTGTTCTTCTCTTTGGAATTCAAAACTCTGCAATTTGTATATGAGTTCTGTTGCAATTTGGGATAGTAGGCTAATTTCTACTTCTTGCCACTGCCGCGTTGATAAGCAATTATTTACTACCAGTAACCCCCATACTTTATCTTCTACTACAATCGGTAAACTCAAACTAGCTTTTATTTGAAATTTATCTAGGAGTTGCTTTTGATAAGGGGTAAGTTGAATCTGACTGATATCGTCAATAACGACAGGTTCTATATAGTCTTGATTGGTATATAAACCAAAAATAATTCCCGGAATATTTTCGCCTAAAGTTGGTGTCCAACCTAGTGTTCTTGATTCTGCTAAAACATTACCTGAATCAAAGGAACTAAACTGATAAATTAAGGCGCGATCGCAGCCAATTTTTTCTCTAATTTGCGCTACAGTAATTTTGAGTAGTGTATCTAAGTCTGGCGCTTGGCGCATGTGAGTTGCGATGTCTTGCAACTGTCGCCGCCAAGTCTTAAATTCCTGAGCGATCGCGTTTAATAAAGATATTTCATTGCTAGCAATATTCGTTATATTAGCGTTCCCATTCATATTTTCAACTTCAGAAATTAGATCCTGTTTTTCATGGCTACTGTTATACAAAAATGTCATCAGATTGACCTCAAGATTTATTAGAGTAATAATTGGTTATTAGGCAAGTAAGAATGAACTAGTATTTGGTTATGAATGATTAGGAATTATTAAAATAATCTGCCTAATCAACCATTCAATTATGAATTTTCCACATGGGAGCTTGGATAATTGTGATGGGATCTAAATTAAAAATCATATCCTCAGAATCATTAATAAAGTATCCCTGTAAAAAAGGTGATATTTTAGGATAAAATAATTCGCTAGTTGCGGGTTTCATTCGCTGAGTATCTAGCCATTCAATATCTATCAGTTGTCGCACCAATAGTCCTAAATACTTACCCTTGTTTTCGAGAACAATTGCCATCATTTTTGAAAGTAAATTTGCTCCTTGCGAAATTGGAGGATAACCTAACATTCCCTCTAAATCTACTAACCAAAGCATCTCACCGCGCCAGTTATAGATACCCAAGACGCTACTGGGCATCTGAGGAACGCCACATATTTCTGGTAATGATACTTGCAAAACTTCTGTGATGTGTTGTAACGAAATTATCGCTGTATCCCTTAATCCCAAATTAAAACTTAAAAACTTTTCCTTGGTTTCCAAAGTTATTGCTCCTTTGTGCTTGATTATTGCTCTCTAACCACTATTTGCAGTTATTATTTGATTTGGTGGAGGCTCTATATTAGAAATTTAGAAAGATGGATTTCTAGCTTTTTGTTGATCTATCAAATTTTGACTAATTAATCAATCGCTTTAAAATTACCACTAGTTCCTCTCGATCAATCGGTTTTGATAGATAACCATCAGCGCCCAACATATTACCCCAAATTTTATCTACATCACTATTTTTTGTAGAGCAAAAAACCACAGGTATTTTGCTAGTGCTGGGATTGTTTTTCAACTCTCGGCAAATCTCAAAGCCACTTTTACCTGGTAAAATTACGTCCAAAAATATGAGGTCTGGCTTATTTTTATCTATTTTGTCTTGAGCTTCTTCACTGCTTGTGGCGCTAATCACAGAATAACCTGCCTGTTGTAAGTAACGGCTGATTATTTCCATATCTGTTAAGCCATCTTCAACAACTAAAACAGTATTCATGATAATTACCCTTTAAAACTTTTTAAGAATGTAAACAAATTAGAGATACAAATCCAAATGATGCGTAAAGAAAGACATGTAAGGGGCTAGAGACTAGTACAGGTAGGCGGAAATAAACCTACCATTTCATTACAGCTAGAAAGCCAAAATTAATGCCTTTTGACTTCCGCCTTGCAGTACTAAGCCCCTAACCCCTTGTCATCAAGAATATTTCACAACTCAAATGGGACTGCTTGCTATAAATACAAAAATTTTGTATTTGTCTAATTTTGATTCAATCTTTATATATTAACCTCCGAAAAAGTACGTAATGAACATAATTTAATATATGTTTTATTTACGTGATAAATCTTCAATTTAGTATAAAAAAGTAGGTGGATTTAAGACCGCCACCTACTTGCATCTTGTGAATTTGGACTTCTTATTTATCACCCCAGTAATTTTATGTTTACTGAGGTGGAAAAGTTTAGCGATTGTAAATATTTTTTTTATGGCTATTGTTAAGCAATAGGCTCATGGTAAGGAATGAAATTTTGAAGCTAATCAGATTAGTTTATGATTAATCATCAAGAGAAATTATTAATTATCCCTACTTACAAACTTCTAAGTTAGGTTGACTCTTGTCGATGGATACACTCGGCGCAGGTAAATATTTACGTATTATACTCATTACCTTGTCAGGCACTACAGGTTTAGTGATAAAATCTGTAGAACCGACTACCTTAGCACGAACTCTATCTAAAAGACCATCACTACCTGTTAATATAATTACTGGTGTATTGGCGAAGGCAGATATTCGTCGCAACTGAGTACAAATTTCGTAACCACTGGCTACTGGCATAATCAAATCCAAGAAAATCAGGTCTGGTTTATCCTGAATGAGGGTTGGGAGCGCTTGTACAGCATCTTGAATTTTGATAAACCTTAGTCCATTGGAAGTGATAATATCCTCCAGCATTTTACAGACCTGAGGGCTATCATCTACGCAGGCTATTAGTGGAGCAATCGATTTCTTTGGTTGTGCGGTGATAGGCTTATTGTTGACCTCAGTCACTACTAAGGGCATGTCAGGTATTTCTACCAATTCGATGATTCCTTTAAGGATATAGGGAAGCAATGAACGGGTGAGTGGCAGTACACTTTGCTTCATTTTCACGGCTAAATCTCGCAGAGTTAATTTGCCGTTGATTAAATTTACAAAGTTTTTGTAGACAGATGGACTTACCATCTGTTGAAGTTGTTCTGGTCGGCGTAAAACTGGTGCTAAGTCAGGAGAAAAATTTGCTAAACCTGCTTCTGACCAAACTTTCCACGAGTCTTGCATGTGCTTTACAGACATTTCTGCACTCGTGAAGCTCATTGGTGTTTCTAAGATAACTTCTTGGGTGCGATTGCAACTTATAGAAGCAAAATTTCCTTGCAGAGCTAGGTCAAATAATAGTTCTGCTATAGTGTTTTCGGCAATAGACTGAATCTGTTCTCTCTGAATTTTCTGTTTTTTATGAAATATTTCTAGAAGGCGATAATCCCAGTAATCTATTGATACGTCTTGCAAACGCAACTGCAACTTATCAACATCAATTTGGGGGCAATTTTGAGCCATGTGTCTACGCCAACGGCGGAAGGGATGAGTTCCACCTGTTGCCCAAACTATCCGTCCCAGCCGATAATAAAAAGTCCATTGGCTGCCCTTAGAACTTTTAATATTTAATTTGCCATTGTATTGCAGCTGAGTACAAGTTTTAAATTCATTAACTAGATTATTTGAAAGAATAAGTTCCGAGTGGGTCATACTTTGTTCCTTGTATTAAAAAGCCAGCTATTAAAAAACCCACACTAGCTATATAGTGGTCAGCAGATACGCCAATAAGTGCAAATACATTTCGTTTATAGCAGTCTAAATCAAGTTTATTAAAATCAAGGGATATAGGAAAATAGCAAAAATATTAGTAGTAAAAAAGTCACCTAGCACAGAGTTGATTATCAGCAAACTTTAATGACTCAAGTAGGTTGCCATAGCCCATATCTTTAAAAAAGATGCATTCATCAGTATTAAGATATTATTTTAATAATTTTCATACGAAATTATATCCGTATAATTTCTGATTTTTTGTTTAAAAAATTGGCATTCTCTATCTAGTTTTAATTTATTGAGATTGGCAATATATATTAAAAATATTTATTAAAATTTACTAATGTGCATAACTTATATATAGAGAGACGCGAAATTTGACTGGGCTTCTCTACGAGACGCTATTGCGAACGCGCCGCTTCGCTAACACGTCTCTCTATACGCCTGAAATTGCCACCGATAATCCTTAAGTGAGCAATCCGATTTGATTTCTGAATCACTAGTAGAGGTAAGGGACTGGGAAGAAGGAATAAAGGTGTACTGAGTTTTGTTCAAAAATCAAATATGAGTCCTATATAAAGTATTTATTTAGGAGAACTTCTTTAAGGTTTGTTGTGGTTTTGATAGCTGATAATAGCTGCCCTAAGATTACTTTGGTGTTCTGAAAGAAGCTGATCGCCTTTGTCTTTTTCCAAACCAGTCCAGTGCATTAATAGCGCTAGCTTAACCCATTTACCACTGCGTTCTAATAAAAAACCAGCTGCTTCCCGACTTAAGCCTGTGAGGTCTTGCAAAATTCGCAAAGCGCGATCGCGTAACTTTTGATTTGTTACCGCTACATCTACCATCCGATTACCGTAAACTTTGCCTAGCTTGACCATCACCCCAGTAGAAAGGATATTTAAAGCTAACTTAGTGGCTGTACCAGCTTTCAGGCGAGTTGAGCCAGCGATTATTTCTGGCCCTGTCAATAGGCGAATGTCAATATCGGCATCAAAGCTAACTTGTTCTGCGGGAACACAGGCGATAAAAATAGTCTTGGCTCCTCGCGCACGAGCAGCACGAAGCGCACCGTGGACATAAGGCGTTGTCCCACCGGCGGTAATGCCAACTACGACATCTAGCTGGGTAATTTGCCGCCCTGCGATCGCACCTTCCCCATCTTCGATGCTGTCTTCTAAATCCTCCGAACTGCGTACCAGTGCGCCAGCACCACCAGCAATAATCCCCTGTACCAACTCTGGGGGTGTACAAAAAGTAGGTGGACACTCAGCAGCATCTAACACTCCTAACCTGCCACTTGTGCCAGCACCGATATAAAATAAGCGTCCTCCGTGGCGCAAACGCTCTGCGGTGCTATCAATTGCTTGTGCCAACTGAATTTTCGCCGCCGCAACTGCCTCGACTGCCTTTTGGTCTTCGCTATTAAACAACTCCACCAATTCCAGAGAACTGAGCTGGTCTAAGTTAAGACTGTTAGGATTTACCAGCTCGGTTAAAAGATGCCCACGTTCCTGCAAGTTTGTCATTTGTTTTTTGTCCTTTGTCCTTTGTTTGTTGTCATTAGTCAGTTAGCGACCAATGACCAGTGACCAATGACCAAGGACTAATGACTAATGACTAATTACAACAATCCTTCCAATTTGCGACGCATCTTTTCTAGTTCAGAATCAGACAATTCTGGTTCTTCTAGTGGCTGTTGATTGAGAGGGAAGGTGTCTTCAACAGTATCCTCCTTCTGGGCATCTTCTTGCCAGTCAGTTTGTTCGACGTTAAGTTCTGGGGGAGTTACAACTAAATTGCTGTTTTCTGGGATGATTTCCCATTCATATCCAGCACTTTCGCAAAATTCCTTGATTTCCTCAGCATCGAACGGCTCTGGTGTAGGTGAGGGAAAATCCTGAGCTTCCAACATCAGGGCAAAGCGGGTAGCGTCGTCTTCTGACTCGAACATTAGAACTTTATTGCGTAGCTTGCCGCCGTAGGCATCGCCTTCCCGAATGGTATGAATTCCCTCATTTTCTGTTCGAGCATTAAAAATTAATACAAAAACACGCATTGGTGTAATCATCTGTCTTTTTTAAGGTCTATCCATATTAAAGTTCTACGTTGTGCCTCAGCGAAAGTCACAGGAACTATTGTCACTCCATTCAGATCAGATTTACCTGAAAACGCCAATATTATGAAGCATAAGTATTGGATTAAGCAAATACCGTAACTTAACCAATGAGGTCTTGGGTTTAGTTGGCGTATCCTGGAAATGGCATACTGAATCAATGTGCCAGTTAATGCTTGTGTGTACCAGCGACGTCTGGCAATTAATACAGTGAAAGCAAATGACTAAATCTCCCAATCAAGATATTCCCTCACCGTGCCCGATCCGCAAGCGTCTATGGTTGCTGGTGTTGAGTCGGGGTAGCATTGCTTTGGGCGGACTTTTGCTGTTAGGAGTTATTGTCGGTATTTGTCGGTTGTGGACTTTTGTCCAAACTGAGTTAACACCCTTAGCACAAAAAAGTCTCACTACTACACTCAACCGTCCGGTAAAACTGGGAAAAGTCACACAATTTTCGTTGACGGGAGTGCAATTTGGGGCTTCAGCTATCCCAGCCACACCCACAGATCCAGATCGGGCCGCAGTTGAAATTGTAGAGGTGGGTTTTAACCCCTTACAACTAATTTTTAACCGCCAGCTAAAGCTAGATGTTACCTTAGTCAACCCAGATATTTATATTGAACAGGATAACCAAGGGCGCTGGGTTTCCACTAATATAGCGCCGTCGCGTGAAGGTGGCGCTATTAAAACCGATTTGGACAAATTACAGTTTCGTAATGCCAAGCTGGCGTTAATGCCGCAGAAGAGGGCAGGGGAAGAAGCAAGGGAGCAGGGAGCAGGGAGCAGGGGAGAGTTTTCCCCTCTGCCCCCCTCACTCCGCCCCTCTGCCTCTTCTCCCTTATCTCCCGTAACATTTTCTCAAATCAACGGTTCTGCACAACTTTTAGCAAATAACCAGTTGATTAGGTTTGATGTGGGGGGTTTAGCAGACAGTGGTGGCAGTATTTCTATTCAGGGAGAGACGCGTTCTAGGGTGCTAGCAGGGAACTTTCAAGTGCGATCGCAAGACTTGCTGGCTGAGGATATTACTCGGTTAATTAAGTTACCAATGAACTTACAAGGGGGTCGAGCCAATGGCGACTTGTTAGTTAAGTTAACACCAGGACAACGGACTTTATTGTATGGCAGCGCTGCTGTGCAAGGCGTAACAGTTCAAATACCCAAAGTCCCGCAACTTTTGACCGATAGCCAAGGAAATCTCCGCTTCCAGGGAACGGAGTTGCAGTTAGATAATGTTACTACCAACTACGGCAAAATTCCGGTAGTGGCTAGGGGAATCATTGACACTCAAGCAGGCTTTAAGTTGGCAGGGCGGGTAAATGCGGTGAGTTTGGCGAATGCTCAGGAAACTCTCAAGGTAAAACTGCCTCTGCCGATCGCGGGACAAGTACAAGCTGATTTGCAGATTACCGGATCAACTACCCAACCAATTCTCTCAGGCACAGTTACCACTATTCAAACTGCTCGGATTGACAAAGTTGATTTTAATAGCATCAGTAGTAAGTTTCAGCTTGCGACTAGTTCCTCTTTAATTACCCTAAAAGATATTCAAGGTAAAGCTAAAGTTGGTGGTGAAATTACGGGTGCTGGCACAATTCAACTCGGTAAAAACCCTCAACTGGATATAAATTTCGCTGCCAAGAATCTTCCAGGGGATGCGATCGCAAAAGTTTATGAAATTACACCCAACTTCCAAATCGGCAATATCTCAGGTACAGCCCAATTAACTGGCGCTCCCACAAATGTTCAAACTGCGGTACAATATCAAGCTCCTAACGGAACTTACCCAGGAACGGGTGAAGTTGCAATCGCTCCAAATCGCAACGTCTCTTTCCGCAATGTAGCTCTGAATGTAAGTGGTGGTACAGTCCGGGCAACTGGTAGTTACGCCAATGAGCGTTGGCAAGCTGTGGCTGTTGCCTCTGGCGTAAAGTTGGAACCCTTTGTAGACAAAAGTCAACTGCAAAATCTCTCTTTGGCGGAAGCACAGTTTAATGGTCGTCTCATTCTCTCAGGCAGCACAGCACCATTTAAAATTGCCACGATTCGCACTGATGGTGGAGGAGTTCAAATAGGTGGCGGCACAGTTGCAGTTTCTAATATCCAACTGCAAGACCAAAGCTTCTCTGCTCAACTTGTAGCTAATGGTGTGCGGTTGGGAAAAATATTGAAACAGTCTCCCCCAGCTTTAAATAACCCATTGGCGGGTACATTCCAAATCGCAGGCGACAGAGATAATTTCAGCCTGAAAACCCTCCGTGGCAGTGGTGAGGGTCGCCTTGCTATTGGCGGTGGTACGGTTACAGCCTCTAATATTCAAGTGGCGAATGGTGTATATCAGGCGCAAGTTCAAGCAAATAATGTTCCTGTACGGCAGTTAGCGACAGTACCAAAGCAGTTCCAAGGAGCGTTAACTGGTCAGTTCAATGTAGCGGGTTCTGTTGATTCTTTTAAGCTGCAAACTATTCAAGCCAACGGTCAAGCGCAGATAAATGTTGCGCGTGGGACTATTACAGCCTCTAATATCCAAGTGGCGAATGGTGTATATCAGGCGCAAGTTCAAGCAAATAATGTTCCTGTGCGACAGTTGGCAGCAGTACCACCGCAGTTCCAGGGAGCCTTAACTGGTCAAGCAAACGTGGCGGGTTCTGTTGAATCCTTCCAACCGCAAACTATCCAAGCTAGTGGTCAAGGACGGCTGAATCTTGCGGGTGGAACGATCGCAGCTTCTAATATCCAGTTGGCTAATGGTCGCTATCAAGCTGTAGTTAATGCTGACGGTGTAGAATTAAATCGGTTAAATCAGCAATTGCGGGGTCAGTTTGGCGGTCAGTTGCAATTAGCTGGCACGTTTGGATCATCCAAATTAGCTGATGTCCGTGTTGCTGGACAGGTGCAGTTATCCCAAGGTATCCCTGGTTTTGAGCAACCCTTGAGTGCTGCGATCGCTTGGAGTGGTGAAAGGCTTACCATTGAACGAGCAACTGCTCCCGGTTTAAGTGTGACTGGTAACATATTAGCCAATGCAAGAAAGGCAGGTATACCGGAAATTACTGCCCTAAATCTCAACGTCCAAGCCCAGAATTACAACTTAAAACAGTTACCGATCAATCTTCCTAATCAGGTTGCTGTGGCGGGAAGAGTAGATTTTAATGGACAAATAACTGGTAAGCTGCCCTTGCCAAATGTGGTAGGGCAAATTAATTTACGAGACTTGGTTGTTCAAAATATTGCTTTTGAGCCGTTGTTAACTGGAAACATCGATTCAGCACAGGGACGCGGGTTAAATTTGAACTTGGCGGGTAATAGCGATCGCCTCGCCTTCAATTTAGATGCCAATAATCGCCCGAAATCCTTCTTAGTAAAATGGCAGCAAGCATCAGCTATAGGTAATGCTCAAGGGAATGATTGGGCGCTCAAACTTGCAAATTTCCCCTTACAAATATTGAATTTGACTCCGCCAGCAATTACTCGACTGGGTACTGGTAAGATAGCTGGCTTGTTAACTGGAGATTTGTTGTTTAATCAGCAGACATTGGCAGCAACGGGGAATTTAGCGATCGCTAATCCGCAAATTGGGCGGCTTCGCGGCGATCGAATAGCTGCTCAATTCCGCTACAGTGATGGTAAAGGCACACTCACCAGTAGCGAATTTGTCAAAGACAAAAGTAGCTACGCCTTTGTCGGTAGTTTTGCTCAAAGCCCTAAAGGCCCTCAACTACAAGGTAAACTGAACGTCAACCAGGGAGAGATCCAAGATGTTCTAACGGTAGCACAGGTATTTGATTTACAAAATTTGCCAGGTGGTTCAGCAGAAATCTATGGCACAGCAGCGGATTTAACCACCAGCCCTCAAGGAGCGCCAAATCAACCTTTATTAACCCAAATCCAACGGTTTTCTGAAATTGAAGCTTTGGTAGCAGAACAGGAAGAACAGCGACTTAATTCTACTCCCATACCAGATTTGGCAGACTTAAAAGGCACTTTCAATGGGGAAGTGGCTGTAAATACAGCTACAGCCAATGGATTATCAGTGGATTTTAATTTGAATGGACAAAACTTTGCCTGGGGTAAAAAGGAAGAACTGAAGCGTTATTATACTGCTGACAAAGTGATTGCCGAAGGCAACTTTGAAAATGGTGTTTTGAGTTTGCGACCTTTACGAATTGAGTCTCAAAACAGGTTGATTGCCTTCACGGGTAACGTCGGCGGTGATGAACAATCTGGCCAGCTGCGGGTGAATAATTTTCCGGTACAACTATTGAATAATGTTGTCAAACTACCAGTTGGAATCAGAGGTAATCTTAACGGTACAGCAGCTTTAGCAGGCAGCATTGCTAATCCCCAAGCTAGAGGGGAATTGCAAATCACAGAAGGAATACTAAATCAGAGCAAAATAGATTCTGCGATCGCAAGTTTCAGCTATGCCAACGGACGTTTAAACTTTGGTAGTACTGTAGCAGTTGCTGGGCCAAAACCTGTTGATATTACTGGCAGCATCCCTTATAAATTGCCTTTTGCAACCGTTGCATCAGACAGTGACCAAATCAGTTTAGATGTGAAGTTAGAAAACGAGGGACTGGCACTGTTAAACGCATTAAATAATCAAGTGGTATTTGAAAAAGGTGAAGGAGAAGTAGACCTTAAGGTACGCGGAACATTGCAAAAACCCGAAGTAGATGGAATTGCTACTATTAATAATGCGACTTTTTCAGCCCAGGCTTTGCCAGGTAAACTGAGACGTGTTACAGGTAGAGTGCTGTTTAATTTTGACACCATCTCAGTAGAAAATCTTCAGGGTAGATTTAGCCGTGGAAAGGTAGAAGCTGCTGGAGAAATTCCCATTTTCAACAATGACAACACTATCAACAATCCCCTGAGTGTTAATCTCGATCAGTTAGAGTTAAATCTGAAGGGACTTTACCAGGGAGGCGCTAGCGGCAATTTACAGATTACTGGTTCTGCCTTTAGCCCAGTAATTGGCGGTAAAGTCAATTTATTTGATGGTCAGGTATTGCTGGCAGAATCTACCGACACCGCTTCATCTGCAAATAGTGGTTTTGGCGTATCACCCACAAAAGCGAATAAGCAGAGTAAATATGAAATAGAGAATGGGTCGGGAAATGCGTTCGCTACATTTAATAAACTAGATTTAGAACTCGGTAAAAACGTCCAAATTACCCGTCCCCCTATTCTCAGTTTCCGCGCAACTGGTAATCTCATAGTTAACGGCTCAATCAATCAGCCAATACCCGATGGTACTATTCGGTTAGAAGAAGGTGGGGTAAATTTATTTACTACCCAATTTAACCTTGCTCGTGGCTATACACACACTGCAACTTTTAGTCCCTCTCAACCCCGCGACCCCAACTTAGATATTCGGCTATTTGCCAAAGTACTAGACGTAACTCAAAGTAATGATTTCAGTCGGATAAATACCACAGGTTTATCAGCCTTAGAGAGTGTTCGAGTCGAAGCCAGTATCAACGGTCTAGCCAGCAAACTGAATGAAAATTTAGAACTGACAAGTAGTCCGTCACGTAGTCAAACCGAAATTGTGGCTCTTTTAGGAGGTGGGTTTATAGACACCCAAGGACGAGGTGACAGTACTTTGGGTTTGATTAACATCGCAGGTTCGGCTGTGTTCAACAATTTTCAGTCAGCTTTTAACCAGATTGGGAGTAGCTTTGGCTTAAGTGAACTGCGGATATTTCCTACCGTTATTTCTGAGAATCCTGAAGCTGGAAGGAGCAGTTCAACTTTGGAATTAGCAGCAGAGGCTGGGGTTGATATTTCTTCTAAAATCTCGGTTTCCAGCATCAAAATTT
Organism: Nostoc sp. CHAB 5834; assembly: GCA_020829485.1. Next base: position 23,305 of record JAIVFU010000041.1, read on the forward strand.
TGACAACAAATGACCCCTTCCAGTGGGGTGTTAATTATCGGATAAACGATGAGTTTCGTGTGCGTGCTTCCACTAACTTAAGTGATGATAGTCGTGCAGTAGTGGAGTATCAAACACGGTTTTAAATAAATCTCCTCAATTATGAATTATGAATTATGAATTATAAATTACTTCCTGTTCCCTCTTCTCCTTGTTTATCAATAGCTTGTCTTACCTGTTCAACATTCAATTCTAATGCTTGGGCGATTTGCTCTATACTTAAACCAAACTTAAGCAGACGGGGTATAGTCTCCAGCTTTGTTTCTTCCTTAACTTCCTGGTAAAATTTAGTTTGTCTCCAATCAGTTAATCCAAACATCGCTTCCAACTCCTGTTGAGTTTTGTTTACAAATTTATAGATAAGCATTCTCTCTACTAATTCTAAGAGATTGCTACGGTTAGCTTCATCCGTTTGCTGTACTTGATTTATCAAGTTTTTCGCTTGCTGTATGGCTTTATCTTCTGTTGCAACTACTAGCTTAATCACACCTAGCCCAATCGAAGACGATGGTACATCATCTAACTCGTCTAAATAAATTATCCGAATTTGCTGTTGATTTAATGATGTTTGATAGATGAATGGTACGCCTGGATCGAGACTGCGTTGAGCAAAAAGTAATACTGCTTGCCAGCGACGTTGAGGTTTATATTGATTTATATACAGGAAAGCTTCTGTTATTATTCTCCAGTAAATATCGTCATCGCGCTGAAACTGTACCTCCACAAAGTATATTAGGTCTTCTGGAAAGTCAGGTTTTGGTAGGAATAAACCATCGATACGACGTGCTAGTTCTTTGATTTCTACCGAGGTAAATTGGTAGTGCAACGCCAGAGCTTGAGATTGTTCTAAAAGTTCAAATAAGACACCTGGAAGAGTTTGAAATAATGTATAAAAAATCGTGTCTGTTTTCATGAACTCTGGATATTTAAATATTTTAAGATTATCGTGGCTGATAGGGCAATATCAGATTGTGATATTATCTCCCCCTTCTTGATTGATAACTAATCGCAAAATTGATAATCCTAAAATTATCAAAAATAGCACTAAACCAATTGTGCAAGCATAGCTGATTTCCAAGTTACCAAAAGCTTGCTCGTATAGATAATAAACAATCGTTTTTGAGCTACTGAGTGGGCCTCCTTGGGTCATAATATATACTTCTTCAAACACTTTGGTGGCAGAAATAGCCGAAATCACCGCCACTAGTGCTAAATACGGTTTCATCAAAGGTATGGTAATATCCCAATGTTTGCTGATACCATCCGAACCATCGATCGCAGCAGCTTCGTAAACATCAGCAGGAATTGATTGCAACCCCGCTAAATAAATTACCATGTAGTAGCCTAGCCCCTTCCACACGGTGACAGCCATGACGCTGGCAAGAGAAATTGGTACAATACCAAAAATCTTTTCTGGGCTAGTTAACCAAGGAATACCTTCTGGAAAAAGACCCAAAGCTTTCAAAAACTGATTCAGTAATCCGTTTTCTGCATACAGCCATTTCCAAGCTATTCCCGCAACCACCATTGAAATTACCACTGGGGTGTAATATGCCGATCTAAACCAATTCATCCCCCGCAGTTTCTGATTTACCAAAATTGCCAGCACTAGGGGAGCAATTACTAAAATTGGCACTACACCCACAAGATATAAAAAAGTGTTTTCCAAGGTTTTCCAAAAAACTGCATCCTTCAAAAGCTTGAGGAAGTTGGCAAAACCTATCCATTGTGGCGGTTGGGCAATATCTTCGTAGCTGGTAAAGCTGAGGTAAAACGCTTGCAATGCAGGCCAAAAGACTGTTAACGCTAAAAGAACTAAGGCGGGTAGTAAAAATAAATAAGGGGTAAGTCGCTGTTTGATGAATATCCAATCTTTAGGTGTTAATTGATTCATATAAGGTCTAATAGTTGTTTTCGCTTTGTTAGCAAGAATTTGGGGATGTGAGTAGATTTAAGGTTCAATATTCTAAAGGCATATATTTGCGTAGCGCTAATTAATAACTCGGAGAGAAACTGCAATGGAAACTCACCACAACCCGCCAATTGAACATCAAAATGTCCCCATAAACCACCGTGGACTGCATGAATTTTTGTATAGTTCTGACGACGAACACACCGCCATTGAGGTGAGTATAACCCCTGAACTGGCAAACGATGGTACTGAAATCATTAACCTTGAGGCTTGGAGTGCATCTGCTCAGAACGCTAAAATTGCAGGTGTTTACGCAGTATTAGACACAGAACGCACTACGCAGTACATTGGCTATTCTCGGAATGTGTTGCTTTCTCTAAACGGTCATGTCAGCCAAAATGGTCAGCAAAAGTGTGCTTTTGTACGTGTGCAAGCGTTCAAGTTCCCCAAGCGTCAAGAAATGGAAGATTTGCGAGATGCGTGGATAGCAGAACTCGAAAGCACACCACCTGGTAATGCAACTGATAGCGATATGTGGGCTAGTACGGTAGGGGAAGCTGCAAAGGCGGTAATGTCAGAGGCGGAACGTCAAGCTTACGAGGAGAAAAAGCTAAAACTACGGAAAGCAATGGCTGACACAACCCTCTCTAAAGAGTCAGAAACAATAGATGCGACTATAGCCGAACGTCAGCGTCAACTTGAAGCTGCTGTGACAAATGATGACTGGAGTGTAATTATTGACGCACAGACACAAGAAACCAAGTCTTAGGATGAGTGTTCAGTCCTCTGGTTATTTCCCGACTTGGATACTCCATGTTGTCAAAGGATGGGGTATCCAAGTGTTTAGATGAATATTTTTGCGCTTGGCATAGACACTATGCAGCTTTAGGGATCTATTCATTACTTTTGTTTATCGTTCTAAAAACCAACAATATTTGCTTCTATCGTTAAACCAGCGTACATTAAAAGCCTTCAAGCTCATGGAAAGTAGTGGGAAGGATAAGCAACTATAGAAACAAGTTTCAAGCCGAAAATACGCTAAGGATTTTTTAATTAAATAGTTGAGTCATTTAGTAACTCACCAACAAAGTGTTTTCATAACAACGTCATGAAGACAAAGTTCTTACACTATTTTGATTTCAACTTTTTGGACAGTTAATTTGATTCAGCGTGTTAGATAAGCAAATATATAACTTGATAATATATTTATCGTATAACTACCAATAATTGAGAATATAAATTTTCTCCATTGAGATTTTAAATTTAAAATTATCCTTTCCTTATATTCCACGTCTTTATTAGTGAAAATAAAAAAACTAGGTTTAATATTATTTGCACTACTCGCTATTAAAAACATCACGACAATTGATGAAATTAAAGAAAATAGTAAGAATATTCCTATTAATAGATAAAACTTGGTTGTTTCACCATTCACTATATATTCTGCTAATATGTTAATTTTAGTAGGTAAATCTTTGACAGTATTTAAAATATTTTTAGCTTTGGATAACCTCTTGATTGTAGATATATTGGTTACTATATATGTACCTAACAAAGAAAATAAAAAAAATAATTTACCTGATAGAAATCCAATCATAGCATGATGCTTTCTAATAAACTTTTTTAACCCTATTTCGGGTTTTAAAAGATTTTTGAATTGATTAGTAAGTAAAGCTTCTATATCCAATCCCCACGTTCTAGCGGTGTGTTTTATAACAAATTCAATATAACTATCATCTTGTAAATCTCCAATAATTACTCGACTATTTTCGGAAAGTTTTCTTGAATATCTACGTGTTTGAATACCTTTATTTGTCCATAATCGTATATCTATACTCTGTTTTTCAGGATATTGTTTTTGACTAAACTGAATTAGATAATCCCAACTAAGGTCAATGGCTACTGTAACTAGTGGTCTAACTTCCTTATAAGAAAATAATTCAGGAAATGAATTTAATTCGACAACAGAGTTATCGTCAAAATAAACTCTTGATTGAAAATTTATTAGTTGAGGTTGGTTTTGCTGATTTAATCTTTGATTTATCAAATCGTGAAAATTACTAATATCATTCCAATCAATTTCAAATCTACCATAAAATCTTTTTTCAATGCTTTGAGGTCTACCTAATAAATTAACTATGAAATCATTAAACTGATCAGGTTCTACAGGTAGAGTAATATAACCTCCTGTAGAAGGATTGGCGCTAGAATAAGTAATTGATTGATTACTCGTATTAATTGAATTATTGTGATTTTGTTGCGGTTGATTGTTGGACATAACTTACGGTTCCAATATTTGTCATCAATAGTTAGTCGTAGTTTAGCCGTTGTTAGTATTAAAAGCCATCAGTATAACTACGCTTTGAGTATTCCCAATTGCGGTCTGTAGACGCGGTTATTGGAGTTCAACACAAAGAAAATGACTGACACACCCGGTCTGTTACGTCGTTACTGCCACCAAAAATAAAATTACAGTTTTGCAACGTCTAGAATACTTGCTATATATAAATTGTAGAAAAAAGACTTTCTAAAGTGAGTGTAATTTTACTTGTTGATTAGCTATTTAATGTGAGTGGCATACACAAAAAACCTTTAGAATGCTTATTCCTAGAGGTTTTATATTTACTTAGAGTTTCTACTTTAAGTAATCAAAGTTGAATCTTTAGTTGTTAAACAATCATCACGAAATCATTATAGATAAAAACAAACTTGTAAACCAACAGGTGTGTGAATAATCACAGATTCCACACCAAATACTTGAGCGATCGCATTTGGTGTCAGGACTTCTTCAGGTGTCCCAACTTCCCAAATATGACCCTGTTTTAATAATGCAATGCGGGAACTATACCGGGCTGCTAAATTCAGTTCGTGTAAAACTGTGATAATAGTTAATTCCTGTTGCTGATTCAGTTCTTTAAGTAGTTCTAATAGTTGCAATTGATAGTTGATATCTAAAAAAGTTGTAGGTTCATCTAATAATAAAACTTTTGGTTCTTGCGCTAGTGCTAGAGCTAGAAAAGCGCGTTGTCTTTCACCACCGGAGAGTTGTTCGACTAAGCGATCGCTAAATTTTTCTAATTGCGTTTTTTTAATTGCAGCTTCCACTTTCTCCCAATCTTGGGCGGTTAATTCCCATTGCCACCAAGATTGATGTGGCGTGCGTCCTAAGCTTACTAATTGTCGCACTGTTAAGCCAACGGGAACCGTTTGTTGTTGCGGTAACAATGCCAGTTTCTGTGCAACTAGATTTGGAGGTTGAGAGTGAATTACTTTGCCATCAAGTAGTATTGTTCCCTGCTGTGGCGAGAGAATACGACTTAGCAATTTGAGTAAAGTAGATTTACCTGAGCCATTAGCACCAACTAAACTCAACCATTCTCCTGTTTGCAGAGTGAGGTTAATATCTTGAACAATTGGTACTAAGGTGTAACCGCCTGTGAGGTTTTGCAGTTCGAGTGGCATTTCAAAAATTCAAAAATGAGAAACTTAATTTTATTAGGATGTAATTTTAGCGAGTATACCAAACTAATTCTAAGTCTTTAACGCTTAAAGGAATTAAAATATCAGCGATCGCTACTGCGTAAATTACTCAAATTAGAAAACAAAGTGCTGTTTACTTGCGGAAAATACTAAACTGAGTGCGTGATTTACCGAAATGAGAAAGCAATCAAGCATTTTGAGAAAGCAATATGCCTTTTTGCTTGCTGAATCTACCGAAATAAGAAAGCAATCAAGCATTTTGAGAAAGCAATATGCCTTTTTGCTTGCTGAATCTACCGAAATGAGAAAGCAATATGCCTTTTTGCTTTCTCAAATATCACAATGAGAAAGCAATTGGCATTAAACTGCTTCTAATTTTTTCTTCCCCTGCCTCCTCGGCAACGCCAGCTTCCCCTGCCTTCCAAAACGATTGATTATTTTTTAGTTAGAAGTCCCTTAAGGGAGTAGGGCAAGTGTGCCTGCTTACTTATTGCCGCACAATAAGCCAAACCGAATTAACCCACGCTGATAACCACGACGCATTAATCCCAGTGATAATGCCCCTTGGATGGTAGTCCAACCAGCATTTAGTAAGCCCCAAAACGCTTGGGGAGTGAATGCCGAATCAATCACCACATTCCAAAAGGGGGCGACAGCAGTTGACCAATCGGCCGTGCGGATATTATGTAATGGTAGTTGATGTGCGATCGCTTCGTACTCTGGCAAAGAAATCACATAAGGCAAACAATACACCCGATAAATATCCTGCAAATGCTTTTCCTCATCCGCCGTTAGTGGCGACTCATCAGTTGGTCGATGGCACCAAGTCACCATAATTAACTTGCCACCAGGCTTCAATACTCGATAGCACTCCTGGAGAAACTTGGTTTTATCTGGCATGTGTTCACCGCTTTCTAGCGACCAAACCAAGTCAAAAGAATGGTCAGCAAAGGGCATTGCTTGAGCATTTGCGACTTGGAACTGTGTTCTCAGACTCAAATTAGCTTCCATTGCGCGTTCCGTTGCTCTGGCGGCTTGCACAGGACTCAATGTAATCCCTGTAGCCTTAGCATTAAACTTTTGTGCAAGGTATAAAGAACTGCCGCCAATGCCACAACCCACATCTAAGATATTTTCTGCTGCTTGTACCCTTGCCCAATTCAGCAGTTCTTCGATTAAATCAATTTGAGCCTGACGGCGGTCTTTTTTCTGGGTACCATCAGCGCCGTAATAGCCGTGGTGCATGTGTTCGCCCCAAATTTGTTCCCACAGCCCGGAGGAAGCATCGTAAAATTGCTGAATTTGCTTGTAAAGTGTTGCACTCATGAAAAAAGCAGTGTCAAGACAAAGCCGAATTTAAAAAAACATACAGATAGGCTACCATGTGGTTTTTAATTAAAATAGGTCTTTTGGTTTGCAGGGATCATAAACTCCGGTTTCTCTTCCCTGGAAAATTTTACTGATTTTACCTTAATAAGCTGCCGTCGCTCTCATTTGCATACCGGATGTTTCCGGGATGCCTAGGATGATTGAGTTTTTGAATTTGAAATTTTCAATTAATTTATGACTGTTGCTCGCACAATTTGTTTAGGATTTCTAGCTGTCATCGCTGTGGGTACTATTCTGTTGATGATGCCTTTCTCAACTAGCAATGGTACGTGGAATGACCTGATTGTGGCATTATTCACCTCGACATCCGCAGTTTGTGTCACAGGTTTATCAGTAGTTGATCCTGGTACTTATTTTTCCTTTTGGGGCCAGTTGTTTATTGCGCTATTAGCTCAGATTGGCGGTTTGGGCTACATGACAACTACTACATTTCTGATTTTGCTCATTGGTCGTAGGTTTGATATGCGGCAAAAAATAGCGATTCAACAAGCTTTAGACCGACCGGGGATGAGTGGTAGCGCCCAAGTAATCCGTTCAATTATTGCCACCACTTTAATTTTTGAAATTACAGGTGTATTTTTACTTCTACCAGCTTTCGTTCCTGAGTATGGATGGAGTAAGGGACTTTGGTTAGCAATTTTTCATAGTATCAATGCTTGGAATAATGCTGGTTTTAGTTTATTTAAAGATAACTTAATTGGGTATCAGTCATCCTTTTTAGTAGTCTTTACCATTACAACACTAATTATCTTTGGGGGAATTGGTTATCAAGTAATTTTGGAAATGTACCTTTGGTTGCGCGAACGCATTGTCAAAAAATCTATTAAAACCCAAATATTTTCTCTAGACTTTAAAGTTGCAACCAGCACAACTGTTATATTATTAATAATAGGATTCGCTGCTTTCTTCTGTATAGAAATCAGAAACCCTGAAACATTTGGTTCTCTAAATTTAAGCGACCAGATATTAGTAGCTTGGTTTCAATCAGTTACTCCCAGAACTGCTGGTTTTAACACCATCGATATTGGTAAAATGACCACTGCTGGTCTATTTATTACGATCGCGCTAATGTTTCTTGGTGCAAGTCCAGGTGGTACGGGAGGAGGCATGAAAACAACTACTTTGAGAGTCCTGACCAGTTGTACCAAAGCTATCCTCCAGGGTAAAGAAGAAGTTTTATTATATGATCGCAAGATAGCAATATCTTTAATTTTGAAAGCTGTGGGTGTGTTGGTGGGTTCAGTAGCGACCGTGATTTTAGCTACGATTTTAATAAGCCTCACAGATCCAACATTAGATTTTATTAAAATTTTGTTTGAAGTGGTATCAGCCTTCGCTACTGTAGGGCTTTCTACAGGCATTACAGGAACTATCTCTACAACAGCAAAGCTCATCTTAATTGTCACTATGTACGTTGGAAGAGTAGGTGTTTTACTACTGATGTCCGCTATACTAGGAGATCCCCGCCCCACCAGAATTCACTATCCTGAAGAAAATTTACTCGTGGGATAATAAGTAGGGGAGATGAGGGAGAATAATAATTTCTAACTCCTAACTCCTAACTTATAACTACTGACCAAACTGATAAAATATACATTGGAAGGCAAAAATAAAATTTTTAATTCAAGCGGTATAACCGTTTTTTGCCCTAAATACAGGGAGCCATAATAAGGATAACAAAGGTGAATCTGTCATCATTAGGTTTTTTTCGCAGTTTACGTAAAGATAACCACCAATTTGCTGTAATTGGGTTAGGTCGCTTTGGTAGGTCTGTCTGTTCAACACTGCACAATTTTGGCTATCAAGTGCTAGCAACAGATATTGATGAAAAACGAGTTTCAGAAGCATTAACTGAGGGAATAGTTGATCATGCTTTGCAACTAGACTCTACAGAACCAGCCGCACTCAAAGAAGCTGGAATTTTTGAATTTGATACTGTAATCGTAGCAATTGGCAACTACGTTCAGGAAAGTATTATAACTACCCTAAATGTCAAAGAGGCTGGTGTACCCCATGTCGTTGCCAAAGCTTCTAGTGAAGTTCACCGTAAACTGTTGCGGCGAGTAGGAGCAGATCATGTTGTTTTTCCTGAGTATGAAGCGGGCTGTGCCTTAGCACGTACACTTACCAAACCAGCAATCTTAGATCGGTTTGACCTAGACCCAGATAACAGTATTGTAGAGTTGATTGTGCCTGATGAATTTCACGACAAAACAATCACTGAGCTTCAACTTCGTAATCGCTACGGTTTAAATTTGCTAGCAGTGAGCCAGGATGGTAAATTTATTATTAATCCTGACCCCACTAAGCGTTTAGAGCGTGGTTCAGCAATGGTAGTTATTGGTTGCAACAAAGATATTAATCGTTTGCCGATTTAAAAAAGTTAGAAGTCATTCAATTTTAGATTTTAGATTTTAGATTTGTCCTTCAATCTAAAATCTAAAATCTAGAATTGGCAGAGTTAGGAGTTATTAACTATTAAGGAAAATAAAAACGCCAGTCGCCAGAATTGATGCTGAATTCTGACGACTGGCGGATGACTTCTTCTTTTCTTTCTAACTCTGAGTTTTTTATTGTCCGGGACTTGTTGAAGTAGGCTGGAATTCAACTGAGGCAGGCACATTACCAGGATTGGCTGAAGTTTCTGGTTGATTTGGCGTTTGTCGCTTAAGTGTTTGTATTAAATTACTTGTACTTGTAGTAGCTGAACTCTGAGAAGGAGTAGCTGTTTGACTGGCTTGAGGCTGCTGTTGCCCACTTTTCTGGGAAATTTGCTGCATTAGCTGTTCAATTTTCTCAGCTTTTTCAATGTTCCCTTGCTCACGATACTCGTTATGGGCACGTTTCAATACTCCACTAGCTTTTTTTATTTCGCCTTGATTATATAAAGTGACTCCCAAGTTATAGTAGGCTGAGGCATTTTTCGGATTTAGGCGAATAGCTTGCCGATAAACAGAAATAGCCTCAGAAGCTTGACCATGAATTGCTAGCAAATTTGCCATATTGTTGTAGGCTGTGGCATTTTTAGGATCTAGCTGCAAGGCTTGGCGATAACTAGCGATCGCTGGCTCTATTTGACCTTGTTGTTGCAAGGCGATCGCTAAGTTAAAATAAGCGTTGGCGTTGCTGCTATCTAGATTAAGTGCTTTTTGGTATGCTGCGATCGCATCCTCAAGCTGTCCTTGTTCATACAGCGCCAAACCCAGATTATACAGTGCTGCTACCCTTGTGGAATCTATCACAAGACTCTGGCGATAAGCTATAATAGCTGCCTCTTTTTCTCCTTGTCGGTGCAACACTAACCCTAAGTTGTAATAACCTTCGCTAAAATTGGGATTAGCTTTAATCGCCTCTCTATATTCTTGTAAAGCTACATCCAGGCGATTTTGCTCCATGAATATATTACCTAGATAATTTCGCGCTGCCCCAAGGCTCGGATCTCGCTGCACCGCTTGGCGAAAGGCATATTCCGCACCCTGTAAGTCTTGGCGGTTATAGCGCGTAACTCCTTGCTGAAAAAAGCTCGCTGCTTCGAGATCCTGAGAAACTGCGGTTTCTGCTAGCACCTTGCTTTCTGGAAAATTAGTAATTGCTGGTGCAGCTAAGACTAAAAACGCAGAGGAAGCAAACAGAAGTCTGAGTAGGGGTTCTTGCTGAACAGGGCTTCGGTGAAATGTCACCTGAAATAACCAATGTAACCACTGTTCAGGTTGAGATTTTTTAGACATGAGTGCCATACCTGTACTTATTCTTGGATCTTTATAAGTCAGAGTACCCACCACAGCATGAAAAATCACAAATCAAAAACACTCTTATTAATAAACAAATTCAAATCAACTGCTCTTTTACTTTTGACTTAGAACTCCCACCGATGACGGCAAAATTAGCATTGCATCGCCGAATGAATAAAAGCGATATCCAAAAGCGATCGCTTCGTTGTATATATTCAATAACCGTTGTCTGCCAATTAGCGCACTTACCAACATCAGCAAACTGGAACGCGGCAGGTGAAAATTGGTAATTAAACCATCTACCACCCGCCATTGGTAGCCGGGATAAATAAACAGGTCTGTTTTACCGCAAAATGGTTGTAAATTCCCAGATTGAGCCGCCCCTTCTAAAGCCCGTACTGCCGTTGTTCCCACAGCTATAATTCGACCGCCAGCTGCTTTAGTGGCGAGGATTTGCTCTACTGTAGAGGCAGGGACTTCAATCCATTCTTCGTGCATCTGGTGGGTAGTTACATCCTCCACTTCCACAGGGCGAAATGTACCTACACCAACGTGCAGCGTTATAAAAGCTTGATTGATATTGCGATCGCGCAACTTTTGTAATAATTCTGGGGTAAAGTGTAATCCTGCCGTTGGAGCTGCGATCGCTCCTGGTTGTTTGGCATAAACTGTCTGATACTGATCATCAGCAGCTTGTGAGGTAGTAATGTACGGTGGTAGCGGCACTTCACCAAATACCTCTAACAGTTGCACCAAAGATTTTCCCTCTGGCACATCAAATTGCAACAAACGCCCCCCTGTTGCTGCGTCTGTTTCTAGAACCGTAGCCGTGAGGAGGTGAGGGGATGAGGGGGAGTTTACTTCCCCTGCTCCCTCATCTCCTCCTGCTCCCTCATCTCCCTCATCTCCCTCATCTCCCCCTACTCTCCCCCCTCCCTTGGCTTCAAAAATAATCTTCGCTCCCTGTTTGAAGCTTTTCCCTGGCTTAACTAAAGCTAACCAACAGTTGTAGTGCCGTTCTTCTAAGAGCAACACCTGGATTTTACCACCAGTGGATTTATGACCATAAAGCCGCGCTGGAATGACTCTTGTATTGTTCATAACTAACAAATCACCAGAGCGCAGCAGTGCAGGCAAATCATGGAAAATGTGGTGCAAGGGTGGTGTTTCAATGCCTGTAGTCAGAGAATCAACTACGAGTAACCGTGAGCTATCTCTAGGAACTGCTGGGTTTTGGGCAATGAGTTCTGGAGGTAGTTCGTAGTCATAGCCAGCTACCGAGCAATCTAATTCAAAATCTTTTTCTTGTGGGCGAGAGGTGTCTTTCAAATTGGCTTCTACTAGTTTTTGGTTTATTTAGTATTTATACTCTCTTAAAAAAGCTGGTTTGAGTTTTCCCTTCTAAGGGAACTTTAAGGGATTTTCGTTCAGTTTCATCACTAGACTATAAGATGGGTACTATTAGGTAACACGGAAAAATTAACATAAAAATTGGGTAAACCTCCCCATCTAAAAAGGGGGGCTTTTACCCTACCGGGAACAGGCAGTGATTGACGAATATAGATATGTAGGATTGGCTTTGATCCCAAGCACCAACAAACATGGAATACTTGTACTATCTGGCAAATGCCAGTCTAACCCTGAGGGTCGTTCAACACCTGCACGCTAGACCCCAGACACCAGTTTCTTTCGTCACCGTAATTCATCAAATTGATGGCTGGGTGGTTAGGATCAAACTCCGAGGTCAAGTCTCGCCCCAAGAAGATGGCGACTTCCGCGCTTTTCTAAATGAATTAGGAATTAGCTACGAACCGCCAATGAGGGTGCAGATGGCACTTTGGAGTTTGGAAGCGGGACAGTGCCCTGTGGACGTAATGCGTCGCTATCAGGTGGCGATCGTCTCTCATGGTAGTCCAGAGAGAGATGAAATTGAAGCGTTCCGGCAACAGTTTGTCCGGGGCTTAGGCTATTGTCCAGAAACTTTGGCGTGAGACTATTTGGTTTTAACGCCACTACAAAATTATTGGTCATTAGACATCTCCGAAAATGAATTGTTTTGACGTTGCATTGCAACGTCAAGACAAGGGTTTAAGGTAACGCATAATTAATTCCTGGAGATGTCTATTGGTAATCAAAATATCTTATCGATTACCGATTAACCATTATCAATTGAAGAGTCGAAAGCTGCCAGAATGTATTCTTGCAGCTTAAACTTATATCCGGCGGCGGCTGAAGTAGCTAGAGCTTCCTGGCTTGCTGTAACCGCAGTCAGATTTTTTGATATCCTTTGACAGTAGACAATAGCAACATCAAATCGACAAGAATAATCTGCCTTCTCAGGGTACTGGGCTAAAAACATTCCAGCTGTGCGACAGATTTTTGCTTGTTTTTGTGGGGTGATTGCGCTTCTTCCCCCTGCATCCCAACTACCTGAATTGCGGGTTTTGACTTCCACAAATGCTAGTAATGAATGGGGAGTGGGGAGTGGGGAGTGGGGAGTGGAGTATTCTCCCTTGCTTTCCTGCTCTTTCCCAGTTAGTTCATGATATTCAGCAATAATATCGATTTCTCCCCAGCGACTAGAAAAGCGACGATGGAGAATTATCCAATCGGTAGATTGCAACCATTGGGCTACTAGGTCTTCTCCTAATGAACCAATATCTGGATAATGAGATGGAGGAAGGTTAACCATTGACTCAAAATATTATGAATTCTATGAATTCTAGGTTAAGCGATGCCTGCGGCGGGCTACGCCTACGTATAACAGGTTCTAAGCTAAACTCATCCCGTACTGAGTTAGGGCGTAAGTGTAAAACAGATTATAAGATTTGGGCAAGTATACTCAGCTTATTCCTTTGGGGAATAGTTGGCATCACGACAATGGTCGATTTTGCTCCCACAGCTTTGGCGCTTGAATATAATAAAGAAATTTTGGTTGACGCTGATTTCTCAGGACGTGATTTAACAGATTCCAGCTTTACCAAAGCTAATCTTCGCCAGAGCAACTTTAGCCATGCTAATTTGCAGGGTGTGAGTTTCTTTGCAGCAAATTTAGAGTCTGTGAATTTGGAGGGAGCTGACTTGAGAAATGCCACTTTAGACTCAGCTCGTTTAGTCAGAGCAAATTTGACAAATGCACTGTTGGAAGGTGCTTTTGCTGCTAACGCCAGATTTGATGGCGCAATCATTGACGGGGCAGATTTTACCGATACGCTGCTGCGTTCCGATGAGCAAAAAAAATTGTGCAAACTTGCCAAAGGAACTAATCCCATTACAGGACGAGATACGCGTGACACGTTATTTTGTCCTTAGTATTTCCTAGCTGGGAATTGGGAATTGAGAATTGGGAATTGGGAATTGGGCATTGGGCATTGGTTAAGTAGTTAAACAAAATTAATTACACAAAATTCAGGTATGAAATCCTTATCCAGACTGGAAACTCATGTGTAAATAGGGAACTCCAAAAAATAAATTATTCCACATTAAAGTCGTTGACTGTTGACTGTTGACTGTTGACTGAAAACTCGTGAACCGTCAACGGTCAACAGTGAACAATAGCAATGGAATATTTTTTTACTTGGAAGTCCCATAATTCTGTGCGATTACTTATTCCACTCTTGCTCCCCCTGCTCCCCCTGCTCCTCTTCCCCCCATTCCCCATTCCCCACTCCCCATTCCCCACTTAAAAAATATTCAACACCTACCAACCACTGACACCAATCTTTTGACAAACAATTTTCATTCCTTTGCCTGGTGAAGAACTTGCTACAAAAGGGATTTCTCCCTTTTCCTTATCCTCTTCAAGTAGCTCTCCTTCTGGCCCGTAAATGGCAATGCGATTGCGAAACAGCCGCGATTCTTTGCACGAGGCATCAAAGGTAGTCTCGAAGACGCCATCTCCGTAGATACCGTAAAGTTTGTATGTCGTGCCCTTAATAGTTTCCGTGTCCAGAGCTACGCTGTTTCCCAATTTATCATGCCCTACAGTGATATATCTTTCTGCATCTTGAGCGAATACACTGCCACTGCTCAATAGAATAGCGATCGCTCCTACCATACCACCTATCTTAAAATACATACGCTTTAAAAATATCAAGATTTCATATATTTCTACCCGCAATCAAAGCGGTTCTGGCACTGTAGAAGCACTGAAATCAAGATGGAGCAAGGTGTTATACTACTTAGTAACACCTTATGGGAAGCGTAAAGCACTAAATAGCTGCAATACTTTTCAAAATATGAGTGAAAGACTTGCTGATATTGCCATACCGCCCCAGTTTCCCGATCACACTCAACTACCAGAGTCTGATGGTACGTTTGTGAAAAATTTTCAAGAGCATCCCCAAACCGTCATTTTGACAGACTCAATTGCTCAAGTTTTGCGATGATAATCTTCAAGCAGCGCAGTTCCAATGAGTGGACGACGACCCATTAGAGCTGCAATATTACGCTCCACACCATTCCATACAACTGTTGCCAAATAGACATCGGTTTCGACACTGGAATTGTTAGCGAGGTTTGCGTTGATGTTGATGAGGTAGGGCAAGCCAAGAGCAGCAATCACGGAAGACGGCAAGGTTAAGAACCCTTCAAACCCTGTATCAATAACACAAATGCTTGGTTTTGTAGGAATTAGGAGAGCGATCGCCTCAAAGTAGCAAATGGTAAAAAAGCTTGAACAATGACTAAAGTAAGAAACTTTTGCACGGCATTTCTTACCAATGGTCGGCAGAGTCTAGCGATATCAAAGTTTTTGAGAGCCTCTTTCTGGCATCTTTTTTGCTCAGTATTGGCTTATTGCTGAATTTGAGTATTCTTGCGATGTACTTGTAACTTAAAAAAATAAAGTGCTTAGAATATGTTAAGTAGATGGAAAAATAACTGAAGATAACTCTAATTAAAGTAAAGATAGTCGCAATCATTGGAATTTTAGGGAGAAGCCTTGAAATTACGCTAACTTCTGATCAACTTATGGTAGAAACGGAAAAATTGCATCCTACTACAAATTATTGCCTTTTAATACTTTCATCTGTTCTGAACAGATATTTGGCCATAATAAATCATCATTATCATTAAACCAGCAGATATTGATTTCTCTGTCTTTGCATAAATATTCTGTTATCCAAGGGATTGAATCGGGGCTTTCCGGTAATACAAGGCATAAGGAAATGTGGTTATCGTTAATTACGGACTTATAACGATACTTGTATTCGTAAAGTTGACTAAGCCCCTTTCTAATCTGTTCTAATAAGCTTTCTCCTCCGCTTTTCATTTCAAAAATAAATGAGCCATCGGATGGTATTTTCGCAAACAGATCAATATGGTCATTCTCTTTCGGTTGCGCGCCGATCTTTCGTAACCAAGAATCCATCTTATCAATTAATTCTTTATGTATTAAATTTCGGCGCTGTCTCTTAATTTTTGTTATTTCAGGATCTGCCATCTCACGCCTCCGATCATACGGTTTTACAGGTGACAATGAAGATGTTCTATCTCTAAAAGGATATATTTCCGCAACTGGCTGCGCCATCACTTCGGATTCTCTAAGCGTAACGGGTTCAAGCATCATACTTGATTCAAGTGCTTTATCGGCTGTTAGCACCTCAACAATCTGAGATGGTAAAACTCTTACGCCATCAAAGTAATTTCCCCATGCACCGCTATAAATTACATCTTCAATGTCTTTACCAGTAATGCAATTATCAAAAGCGTTAAATTGAGTTTCAATACTGCACATTGCATCTAATCGTCTTATCAACTGATCGCGATCAGCTTCGTTTACGGTATCCCGAAGTTGAATGCAGCGCTTAACATCGAACATTTCTGTATGTCGCAAGATATGAAATCTGCTTTCAAAGCTTTCAGGCACTAAACCCTTTCCTTGCCGAATGCTATCTAATGCTACTATAACGTTTTCGATATTCGGTAAAGCTTTTCGGTTTACCCTTGGAGAATTCGCTAATCCAAATATTTCTTTAAAGGTTACAGTAGCACTAAAAATTTCGACATTACGTAATATGGCATCTGCCTTCAATGCAACTGATATAAGCCGTACAGGTGAAAAATGAATACCTTGTCCTATAAATCCTAATGTTCGATCTCTTGTATTAGCTTGAATTCGGAGATTGTTAGAGTAGCTTGTGTAAACCGCTCCCATTGCATTTGGATATTGGAACAAAGGCAATTGAAGGCGAAGAAACGAGGCGACATCAGGTTCCTCTCTCAACAAGAAACGTTTGGTTGTCTCACTAACTCTAACCACCCACCCAGATACTGATTTCTCAAGAAAGTAAAGCCCTAAGTACGCTGGATAAGCACTTATTTCATCACGAAACTTTGATACATCTAACCTACCAGCTTGCGTCAAAGGTAATGCAGACACCGCTTGCGTTAGATAAGATGCGCGTGGACTAATACGTTGTAGACGGCTTTCAAATGCAGAACGATCATAAAGCTGTCCATCAAATTCACCAAATATTGCTGCCAACTCTGCTAATTTCTCAGGCCATTCATCGCCGCTTGAATGTATTTTATGGCTGAACAAATCAATAATCATGAGCTACGATTTTTTATTTATTCTTGAAGATAATCAAGCCCTAAGATTTCTATAAAATCCTCATAGCTCCTTTGTTTTTGTCCCTCAAAAATATGCACACGCAGATGCTCTGCGAGAAGTGTAGCGAAAAGGGGAGGAACCGCATTTCCGACTTGCCGAATAACGTGCCGTCCAGTACCATAAAATTCCCACCAATCTGGAAAAGTCTGCATACGTGCTGATTCACGTGGCGTTACTTCTCTCGGAAAGAATGGATGAATATGACCTTTACCACCACCTTTATCAGAACCAACAATTATCGTAAAGCTTGGACGCTCTGGATGTAGTTTATTTATTCTCGTTTTTGGATCGCGCTCTCCAAATTTTAAGTTTTCATACCGAGAGACAATTCTTGGGCTATGTTTTCTTCCGATGTGATTAAGAACTGTACTGAATGTTCCTGGCTCAGGCAAATATCGAAGCGCCTCCCTAACAGTACGGTAATTCTTAGGTGCTAATAATGATTCACTACCATGCGTTGGAAGCATTCGAGGGACAATTGACCCATTTTTTGCTCCTATAACAAACACCCTTTCACGGAATTGAGGGATTCCATATTCAGCCATTTGATAATTATGTGTAGATATTGCGTATGTACCACCTATTGTTAATTCACTCAGTATTTCTTCAAACAACTTTCCATCATGAATAGATTTTAAGCCAGGTACATTTTCAAAAACAAATGCTTTAGGTTTGATTTCCTGAATAATTTTTAGATATTCCCATACTAAATTACCGCGTGGATCATCTAGCCCTTTACGACGACCAAATATAGAGAATGCTTGGCATGGTGGGCCACCTAGAACAATGTCAATTTTGCTATCAGAAAGCTCTGCCTTTCTTAGCAAATATTCTGCTGAAATTTCTGTTATATCAGCCGTTATTGAGTGCGCGTGGTTATAAAATATTTTTCTTCCATTGTTGAGTATTAGCGTTTGACAAGAAAATGAATCTATGTCAGTAGAGCATCCAACTCTAAATCCTGCTGCTGAAAATCCTAAATCTAATCCCCCCCCTCCAGAGAATAGAGATAGTGCCATCAATTCTTTTGTGCCAGCATTAAGTTTATTCTCTATTGCTGTCATTTCTCTAATTTTTAGAGAATTTAATTTTTTTTCTAATACGACAGGTTCGTAATTCATTTTACTTCTTTTACTAAAGATAAGAGTGCTTGCATTAACGCACATTGTTTTAGATAAGAACCATATCAACTAACTCACTTTCCTCAAAAATAACCCTTAATGAATCAGGGTATTCAATCCCCGTTTCTTAACTAAGTGCAACAGCTTAAGAGCAGTGCCACTGGGACGCTTCTGACCGATTTCCCACTTTTGAACCGTTGATAGACTTGTATTTAAAATCGCAGCAAATATTGCCTGACTGACATGAGATGATTCGCGTATTTGCTTAATTTGCTCAGGTTCTAGCGGTTCAATCTCAGACAAGCACAGACAGTCAAATTCACGTAATGTAGTCTGATCCATCAGTCCTGCCTTGTGCAGCCTCGTAGCCGTTTCGTGAACGGCTTCAAGAATCGCTGATTTCTTCTTCGGCATTACAAATTACCTCCATCAATTCATCTTCCAGCTTGGCTTTTTCGAGATCCTCTAGCGTGTAAGAGAACAGCAATGATGCCAGCTTTTTTAATGCTTTTTCTTCTTTTTTGTTAATGTTACTGCGCTCGTTTTTCAGGAAGCCGAAAACAAAAAACCAGCAATCTCCTTTGTTGGTTGCGACCAGTGTACGAAAGCCACCACGCTTACCTTGTCCAGAGCGGGCAATCCGCTTTTTGAACAGTCCGCCTCCTAGGCTTCGTAAAGTCCTGCCGTCATTTCGTTTACAGCAGCGCATAGGCTAAGGTCGTTTAAACCCTCTTTGCGTGCCCAACGGTCAAACCATCGGGTTTTGTAGATTATCATGCTATGGTCATTACCTTCGCTTATTATATAGCACTAAGTGCTATGCTTGGCAATACACTATAAAAGTCAAAAAGCTTAACAAAGACTGATCACACACAACATTGAGCAGGAACTAGCTAAAAAATAGCGATGGCTTCGCCCGCCGCAGGCATCGCACTCCACTAAATACAATGATCCAAATTTATCTCACGCTCCTAAACCACTCAGTAATTCCCTGAGCGATCGCGTTTGCCGTTTTTTTCTGTACCTGTGGGTTCACTATCTGCTCAAATTCATCGGGATTACTCATAAAACCTAATTCCAGCAACACTGATGGCGCAGCAGCCGGACGTGTCAGCGCTAGGTTGTTCCAAAACACGCCATAATAAGGTCTGCTGAGTTTTTTGACTACATAGTTCTGTAAAAATATTGCGAGGTTGTGAGCTTGGGGATGATACCAAAAAGTGCCGAATCCCTTAGTCTTTTCGGCATCGCCATCATCGGGTAAGGAATTGTGGTGTATGGAAAGAGCGATCGCAGGTTCTTCTTGACTGATAATTGCCTGACGTTCTGCTAACGAAACCTCCTTATCATCCTCCCGTGTCATCACCACCATTGCTCCTCGCTTCATTAACTCATCCCGCAGCAACTTGGATACCACCAAATTCACATCTTTTTCTAAATATCCAGTTGGGCCACTGGCACCAGATTCTTTACCGCCATGCCCAGGATCTAGTACAATCTTGAGATTAGCTAAAGGCTTGCGTCTTGTGTTCCCAATTTTCGGCGGATGACGCAAAGCCAAAACCAGGGTTGTACCGTCGTATCTCAGCTTATATCCCCACTGTTGAGCTTTTTTGAGGTTAAAGGTGTATTTTACTTGTTGTGGAGCCTCTTGTTGCCAATCTAGGCGATAAATTAGAGGGTCATCATCCAGGCGAATAATGTCCGTTTGGGCAGTGGTATTGTAGAGAGTGAGAGCGAAAACACCCTCACTTTGTTGCACGCTCACAGGCACGGGAACTTGTAAGGGAAAAACTATCTCTGTCGCACCAGGGAGTTGACGGTATCCGACACTGCGAATTATTGTCTGTGGCTCAATTGCACCAGGGAGAATGCGGGTTTCTTTACTATTAATCCAAGCGCCATAGTCTAGACGCAACCATTCACCTTCCCTACCTGTTACTGTTGCGCGTGTGCCTTTGGGCAGTGGTGTAAGTCGGGAATAATCGGTGCTTGGGCCAGTGCGAGCAGCGCCTGACTCTACTGTAACCTCAGAAACTGGCAACTCTGCTCTTGAAAGGATTTGAATTTTACCAGCCCCTGGTTGAGTTATCGTCTTGCCATTGAGCGTCAGTTGAAACTGAGGTTCTCCCAAATCGGCGGCTGTTGCCACTGTGGTGCAACCTTTATAATTGCCTACGCTAGACTGGGCATAAGGCTGATTTTGCCCTGTCAGAGCTGCCAAATTACTTGGTAGTTGTGCTTGTTGAGGTTGGGGTGAAAGGGCAGTAGTTTGATTAGCCAACTTGACAGATACGCTAGCGTTAGGGGGTGCGACCCCTTCGGGAAGCTTCGCTAACGCACTAAAACAAATTAGCTCTCCCGGTAGTCTGGCAATATCAACTGCGGGAGTCAGGGAATCTTTAGCAAAGGCTAACCCCTGTGGTAGCTCAGGATCAGTGGTAAGCCTTGTCACTTTAATCTGGAGTTCTTGATTGTCGTGACGCACAGTAAAAAGATTCTCCCCCAACTGCAAGGGGAAACTAGGGGAAAAATGACCTGCTTTGCTGCGGGTAATTGGCTTACTATTGATCAAAACCTGACCATCTGGTGGTGCAGTCCCCAGAAAGAAGATTTTTTGGGCACTCGTCTGGTAGCTTGTTTGGGGAAAAACGACTATAAGAGATGGCTCTGCCAATGCTACGGAGGAGGTGACAATACAGCCTAATATTACTAATCCTAAAAGATTTTTCACAAGCTCAATCACAGAAGATTACACCACAACAACTGTGGCACAATGACGGGATGTATTTTTAGAAGTTGTTAGAAATTCAAACTAGTATGACTAAGTTTATTTTTGTAACTGGGGGCGTAGTTTCCAGTATTGGTAAGGGCATTGTAGCAGCAAGTCTAGGGCGTTTGCTCAAGTCGCGCGAATATTCCGTATCGATTCTCAAACTTGACCCTTATATCAATATCGATCCTGGCACAATGAGTCCTTTTCAACATGGGGAAGTATTCGTTACCCAGGATGGTGCGGAAACAGATTTGGACTTGGGGCATTACGAACGCTTTACCGATACCTCGATGTCGCGGTTAAATTGTGTAACTACTGGCTCGATTTACCAGGCAGTTATCAATAAAGAGCGGCGCGGAGACTACAATGGCGGCACAGTACAGGTTATTCCTCATATTACTAATGAAATTAAAGAGCGGATTCTGCGAGTTGCTAAAAGTACAAATCCATCTGTAGTAATTACAGAAATCGGCGGTACGGTAGGAGATATTGAATCACTGCCGTTTTTAGAAGCAATTCGCCAGTTCCGCAAAGAGGTAGGACGGCAGAATGTGCTGTACATGCACGTAACGCTAGTACCGTGGATTGCTTCTGCGGGTGAAATGAAAACGAAGCCAACACAGCATTCAGTTAAAGAACTGAGATCCATAGGTATTCAACCAGATATTTTAGTTTGTCGGAGCGATCGCCCCTTACCCAAGGGATTAAAACAGAAATTGTCTGGATTTTGCGATGTGCCCGAAGAATGCGTCATCACCTCCCAAGATGCCAAAAGTATCTATGAAGTGCCCCTGAATCTAGAACGGGAAGGAATGGCAGAACAAGTGCTGAACTTGCTGCAAATGGAACAGCGAAAACCAGATTTGACGCAGTGGCAAACCTTGGTACAACGCTTACATACTCCCAAACATGAGTTAGAAATTGCCATTGTCGGTAAATATGTGCAGTTAAGTGATGCTTATCTATCTGTAGTAGAAGCATTAAACCATGCGGCAATTTCCACTTATGGCAAACTGCGCCTGCGTTGGGTGAATTCAGAAGATTTGGAAACTGGATCAGCCGAAATTTATCTTAAAGGTGTTGATGGGGTAGTTGTGCCAGGAGGTTTTGGGGTTCGGGGGGTGGATGGTAAAATTGCCGCCATTAAATACGCGCGCGATCGCCAAATTCCATTTTTGGGTTTATGCCTGGGTATGCAATGTTCTGTAATCGAATGGGCCCGGCACGTAGGGGGATTAACAGGTGCTAATAGTGCTGAATTTGACCCTCATACATCTGATCCGGTAATTAATTTATTGCCAGGACAGCAGGAAGTAGTCGATTTAGGGGGTACAATGCGCTTAGGGCTATATCCTTGTCGTGTTCTTCCTGATACACTGGCTTTCAAGCTTTATCAAGAAGATGTGATTTATGAACGACATCGACATCGGTATGAGTTCAACAATTCTTACCGCGATTTGTTGTTAAAGTCTGGTTATGTAATCAGTGGTACTTCTCCTGATGGACTCTTAGTTGAAATTGTGGAATTACCCAAGCACCCATTCTTTCTTGCTTGCCAATTTCATCCAGAATTTCAATCACGCCCCAGCAGCCCTCATCCTTTATTTAAAGGGTTTATTCAAGCAGCGATCGCTCTTTCTCTTTCAACTTTAGGTACACCAACAGCATTGGAGGTTTCGTAACAATTCATAATTCATAATTCATAATTATTTTTTTGAATTTTGAATTGGGGCATAGCAACATTAACTTAAGGCTTCAGTAGATTTGGATATACAGGGTGCATCATTCGTAAAATTCGGACTTGGGGAGATGTTGTGGCGTACTGGGTGAAAATCCTTTACGAAAGGAGAGAATATGTAGTGAATTTTGAGCGTGTCCATGCTTTTTGTTATGAACTGAACGGCAGGGTTACTTTTTGGTTACCCGATAGTGCTATTCCGATAGTGATTAACCCGCAAAGTAACTTGGAAGATTATCAAAAGATTCTCGATTATTTAGAATGTGTGACTGGATTTCAATTGGATCATGCCCACTGGGTAAAAATCTATTACGATAAAAACGAATATGTAATTAATCTCAACTGCATTAGTTCTTTTTGTCATGAACCGAATGGCAGGATAACTTTTTGGTTGCCAGATGGCACTATTCCCATCATCATCAACCCTGTGAGTAATCCTGAATCTTATGAAAAAGTCGTGAAATACGTTAAGAAAGCAACAGGATATTCTTTGTCTTAATATTACGAATTATATGATTATCATTTTTACTAGCTGTATATTTTATTTCTTGGAAGTCCCTAAGACTCTCATAACAAAAAACTTCGTTAGCCTGATTTCAAGTTAGTGTTCCCTTTAGAGCATTATTGATAACATGATTAATTTTTGCGAAGAGCAGCACAGGTTAATGGTTGTTGTACATTCGGAGTAGCAATATCAGCAACTAACTCAATTTTGCCCTGAGCGTTACGATGCCAGGAAGTAGCTTGGATGAGAGTTTCTCTGGGTGCTGATATTTGGGCTTGTAAAGCTTGTGTTTTGCGATACGCAGAGAGATCGCGGATA
The DNA here is from genome assembly GCA_020829485.1 of Nostoc sp. CHAB 5834. Next base: position 46,930 of record JAIVFU010000041.1, read on the forward strand.
TCAGACCAAGTGCGTAGGCGTAGCCCGTCGTAGACATCGCTAATCACTTGCTGATTGGGATTTTGCGGTATTCCACCTCGACCTGTTGCAACAAAGCGACTGCCTTGATTACTCGCGCAACCTGTGGCAATTTGTTGAGATGCATCAACTAAGTTGATTGGGAGTTGCATCAACCCAGAATTGGGATCGACATCAGGGTTAGTAATTTGGACATTACCGTTAACTCCAAATTGGGAACTGGCAGTAATATCGTTAAGAGAAGTAAGTTGAGTCCGATATTTTAGACCAAAAATCCCCTGAGTGGTAATTTGAATATTGCCACCCTTGCCCTCAAAAGCATTGGCAATAATATCGCTATTTTCTACCCCGATAATCAAGGGAGCCTTAATGGTGATGTTGCCACCGTTTCCACTACCACCTGCTTCTGCTGTTACCTTACTGCCATGACGGAGCAAGAGAATATTTGCAACATTTAAATCTATATCGCCACCTTGACCAGAAATGCTGCTAGCCCGAATGATACCCTTATCTACAAGGACTTGATCTGCTTGGATACTTAATTGCCCAGCATTACCTGTCCCAGAGTTGGTCAAGCTCACGCGAGCATTATCGCGCAGTGTGAGGCGGTTTGTTGTGATACTCAACCTACCCGCATTCCCTGTAGGAGCATCCGGTAAACCATAAAATTGTCTGGCAGTCTTATCTATAATGGGTGCGCTAGCTGCGATCGAAGAACTCTCTATCAAAATGTCATTTGCGTGGATAGTTAATGCACCTGCATTGCCCGTAGATTGGGTGATTGTGCTGATTGATGCACCATCTTGGATAACTAAGTGATTGGCTTGAACTGTCACATCTCCAGCTGCACCATTGCCTAATGTGTTGCTTCCTAGAAGAGTCGGAGCTTTTGTGAACTGATTTATCCCAGTGATAGTTAGGCGATCTGCCACATTCACGGTGAGGTTGCCAGCATTTCCTAAATTATTGGACTGTTTAACGTCGCCAAATATGCCAAACACTGGCAGAGTACTTGTGGACAAGATGGCTCCAGCTTGTAATGTCAACTTTGGCGTAGTCACAGATACATTGCCCCCATTACCGGAGCCTGTAGTAAAGCTACCGATACCACTAATCAGGGTTGGTGAGATTGGGTATGCACCCACCATGTCTATGGCTTGCCGTGCCACTACCGTTATATCACCCGCATTGCCGACACCCGTCCCAGGTATTTCCGCGAACCGAATAGAAGGGGCGAAAATTTCACCTCCATCTAAAAGGTGTAATGTCCCTGTGGAGACATCGATATTGCCGCCATTTCCAACCCCTATTGTGTAAGCACCAATTCCACTAGGAGTGAAACTGAGGGGATGTGCTGCGATCGCCGAAATATCTTCTGCTACATTGACGGAGATATTGCCACCACGCCCAGTAGCCCCAGGAAAGACAGCCGTTGAAATTACACCACTCTCAAAGAGAGTCAGTTGCCGCGCCACTACAGTTACATCTCCCCCGGCTCCTGATGCATAAGTTTCACTACTAATGCGGCTACTGCTACTCCCAGTGGGTGCTAAGGGAGAATTGACACGAACAGTACCACTGGCGGTAATAGTATCTGCTCGTACTTCTACTTTGCCTGCGGCTCCTGCACCCAGGCTCAGGGTTTCAATGGCTGCCCCATCTTGCAAAGTCAGCTGCCCTGCTTGAATATTCACGGCTCCCCCGTTCCCCGTTACGCCTGGTGATACCGAATTAACAATCCAAGCGCTGGGAGCTTGAGCATTAGCATTGACTCCACCTAGAGAGAGCGATCGCCCTGCATTCACCGTAACATTACCACCCTGTCCGGTGCCGGCGGTGACTGCGGCAATTTGGGATTGATTCAGGTGAATATCCCTACCCACCACTTGAATACCCCCAAAAGGATTGCCCACAGGGTAGGGATTCCACAGGGAGGAACGCTGTGTAAAGTTAATATCTCGAAAATCTTCCACTTGTGCATAACCTAGCTGCCATCCTGCGGGTGTCGGAGTCAGACTCACTGTGCCACTACCCACTGCACCAATTTCAATTCGACCCACAGGGGCAGTAATTACACCACCTGTAAATGTGATATCTCCGCCAACTAAGGCAATTGTTTTTCCCGCACTGGCTACTATTCCCAAGTTATTGGTAGGTACTATACCATCATTGCCTTTTCCCTCAACCTGAATTGGACTTGCAGAATTACCGAGTTGCAATCCAATGGGGACACTCATGGTTAATAATGGTGGTGTCGCTGAATTTACGGCACTAAATTCAACCCCATCGGCAAACTTAATACTATTCGCTGTCGTGCCCACAAAGGAACCGCCAATATTTAACGCCGCATTTTTACCAAATACAATCCCATGAGGATTCATTAAAAACAAACTTACCGGGTTAGTACTATTAAATGTGCGAATTAACCCATCAATATTGGAAACATTTTCACCAGTAACCCGACTAAATATAGTTGTAATATTTGGTGTATTAATTAAATCGAATGTCGCCCAACCACCAGTAGGCACAGAGAAATTACTGAAGCTATGAAATAAATTATTACCTTTTTCCAGACCATTAAGAATAGTAAAATTATTACCGCTTTGGTTGACAATAGTGTTATTTGTACCATCAGATGTCACCTGAGCGATCGCCGATCCGATCATTCCTGGAGTGAATAACCCAGTTGTGAATATAAATAGAAAAGCTAGAACTCTGATCACGAAAAACTTCCTTAACCTGATTTCAAGTTATAGTTCCCATTCAGGGCATTATTGATAACATGATTAATTTTTGCGAAGAGCAGCACAGGTTAATGGTTGTTGAACATTGGCAGTAGCAATATCAGCAACTAACTCAATTTTGCCCTGGCTCTAACTCACTTCGTAAACCTCTCCACCTGCGATCGCTGACCTCACCAGCTACGGATTGATCAGTTTGGCGGTAGTCACTCTCTGTTGATTGCATTTGCTCTAGAATTGCATCTGTAAAGGTAGTAAATCACCTATAAGTAAAACGACGTAAATAATTTGCATGTTTGTAGTAAGGACTAAAGTCCTTACTACAAACTTGATTACAATAATTTTACATTACTTCACATAGTTCGATTTATTCGCACCGACTTACTTAGACAGTTGTTAACCCACTATGTACAATTTGCAGTAACTTACGTTGAAAAGGGCTAAGGGGGGCAACTTTATTGTTTGAGCTAAAATTCCGAATAGTGTTCCCATGCCAACTTTGCTGCACCTACTATCCCTGCAAAATTACCTAACTCGGCAGGCAATATTTGTAAACCTAGCCTTGATAAAGGCTGCACTCGCTTCTCAATTTCTGCCTTCACACTTGGTAAGAAAAACTCAAAGCTGCCACTTATACCACCACCAATGACGATCGCTTGTGGTGTGAGTACATAAATCAAACTCGTCAAACCAATTCCCAAATACTTACCATACTCTTGCCAAAAAGTCAATGCTGCGGTATCTCCTTGTTGGGCAAGAAAACCCAATTCGACGGGTTCTTTGAGAGTGCGGCGACGAATAGCAGTAGCACAGGCATATTGTTCCAAAGAGCCTTGATTACCACTATTACAAATTGGGCCATTTGGATTTAATGAAATTAAACCTAATTCCCCGGCGGCTCCTTGATGTCCAACAAATAGTTTGCCATCAAGGATAATTGCGCCACCAACCCCAGTACCTAAAGTTAGCAGAATCAGATTTTGAAAATGGCGACCGGCTCCCAACCAAGCTTCTCCCAAAAGAGCGCAATTAGCATCATTAGCGATCGCAGTCGGTTTGCCAGTTTTAGCTTCTAACCAGTCTGCTAAAGGCACATCAAGCCATCCAGGTAAGTTAATGGCGATTTTGGCAATGCGTCCTGCTGCATCGGATGGGCCAGGAGTCCCAACACCAATAGCAACAGTTTGATTATCTGGATCAATTTGAGCGATCGCATCTACGATCACCGCCAGCACAGCCTCTGGCGTTGTCGGTTGGGGAGCCGCCACAGTCAAAGATAAGAGACAAGTACCATCAGCTGCAAAACGCCCCAGCTTAATTGCCGTTCCCCCCACATCAATGCCAATTACTTGAGAACTCACCACTTTAAAATCCTCACACCAAACCTTTGCGTACCCTCTGCGCCCCTCTGCGTTTAAATTTCACCCCTAAATTCGCCACTATTTTCCGCAAATCTGTACTTAGCCTCTTAGCGCGAAAAAATTCTAATCTAAATTTTCTATCTATTCTATTGAATGCGAGTCGTTTTCATTACCGATCTTAAGACGCGGGGCTTTCAATTCCGCTCTCTGTAAATTAGCAACAGTTGTAGTACGAAAACTCGATTGCTCTTGCCAAGCTGTAATTGGCGCACCTCTTAAGATACCAGCAAGAGCAACAGAAAGGATAAACCCGCCAGTAGCGGCAGCAATTAACGTTAGATTATCTTTCATACAAATCTCTCTATTGTTTATTTGTCATTTGTCCTTTGTCTAAAACTAATGACTAATGACTACTTTCGGATTCTATTTTCTCTTCGTAACCGGGGATTGACAAATTCATTTAACCCTTCACCAAGTAGTGATAACCCTACCACCATGAATGTCATGGTTAAACCAGGGAAAAGTGTAGTCCACCAAATGCCAGTAGGTAGAGCTTCTAAGGCTTGTTTTAAATCATGTCCCCATTCTGGCACTTCTTCGGGAAGTCCTAGCCCCAAAAAACCCAAACCGCCCAACACCAAAATTGCATCAGCAGCGTTGAGTGTGAATAAGACGGGTACGCTTTGAATAACGTTAAAAAATAAATAACGAGAAAGCACAACCCAAGTAGAAGCGCCCATTGCTTGAGCAGCTTCGATGAACACTTCAGTTTTCACGCTCACGGTGTGGTTGCGAACAACGCGATAATATTGGGGAATGTAAGCAATGCTAATAGCGATCGCTGCATTCAATATTCCACGCCCCACCACAAACGCCAGTGTCACAGATAGCAGTAGTCCCGGTAGAGTGTAGATGCTATCCATAATAAACAGCAACACTTTATCCAATTTCCCGCCGAGATAACCACTCAGCATCCCCAAAGGCACACCGATAATCATACTCAGCGCTGTTGCCAAAATCACCACCTGCAAAGCAGCTTGAGCGCCAAACAACGTCCGGGAGAACACATCATAACCCAAACGACTAGTACCAAACCAATGTTTAGCTGAGGGTGGCTCGTGAATTGGATTAGAGAGAAAATCTTTGGGGTTTTGCAGCCATCCCCAAGCCTGGAATACGGGAGCGAAGAATGCCAGAAAGATGAAAAATAGGGTAATGGCTAACCCGATGAGCATGAGTTTTTGCGAAAGATTGAGACTGTTGCCATGTAAAAATGTTGGTAGTCGCCGTTTTGTAATGGCCATAAAGCGATCGCCTGGATCAAAGCTTGATACGCTGACTATTTTACATATCAGATAGGGTATTGCGTAAATATCCTGGATAAAAGTCTGGCTCTTGAGTGGTGGTTACAGAGCTAGACTGAGTAATAGGTGAGATTATGCCTAGAGATAAATTACCAGCTAGTGTCACCACAGAGGTTAATCATTTCCAGTAGATAAATACAAGTTAATGGAGGAATTATGAACGCTTATAAAAAATACATCACCATTACAGATCCCAGTCAATTAATATTATCTGATTTACCTTTTCAGGTAGGACAGAGAGTAGAAATAATTATATTAGCGGAGGATAACCCAAGAGCAGAGATCAGTAAAAAATTGAGAAATTTATTTGATAAAACACAGTTAATACCAGGATTGCAAGATATTACAGAAGCAGAAATTGAAGCAGAAATTGAAGCTTACCAACGCGGAGAATGAAAGTTGTTATTGATACTAACGTTTTAGTTTCTGCTGTCCTTAAGGGTAGAGTACCAAGGGAAGTTATTCAGTTTATTTTTGATAATCCTGATTGGCAATGGATAGCCTCTGAAGAAATTATTGTGGAATACAAGGAGGTATTAAGCCGCAGAAAGTTTAAGTTGACGGATGAGGTGATATGTGAGTGGTTTGAAATTATCGATACATTTATAACGCGAATTGATGTAAATTTGGAAGTTGATTTTCCCAGAGATAGAAAAGATGAAAAATTTTTAGCTTGTGCTATTGCAGGAGAAGCAGATTTTTTGATTACGGGTGATTCAGATTTTAATCAGGCACAAACTTTGGTAAATACAACAATTATTTCTGTTTCTTTATTTAACAGATTAGTTTGCGATGTAGGGGGGTGAGTATTGGGCATTAGTAACCGTCCTCCATTCCCCACTCCCCATTCTCTTAAAGATTACTTTCAATCAACTGGCGGTATTCGCTCTTTTGCTTCACACCTTTAACTTCCTTCACCAATTCCTTGTTTTTGAACAATTGAACCGTTGGCGTTCCTGTCACACCAGCATTTTCAGCAATATCTCGGTCTTTGTCGATGTCAATTTCTATAAAGTGAATAATGCTTTCAAATTCATCCACCACTTTATTTAAAATCGGCTTCAGGGTATGACAAGGGCCACAACCAGGAGAGACATACTTAACAAGGAGTAAGCGATCGCTTTCGTGGAACAATTTCCGTAAAGCATAACCTCCCTCATGGCGCGTCGCGTTCAAGTTAAATCCAGCTTCTTCCTCGGCTTCAGTCTTTTTGGCTGGCTGATGTTCTAATTCATTAACTGCTGTTTCTGGCTGTTGATGGAATTCTTGAATCAAGCCAGTGGATGACAACCAACGTTCTGCCAACATCGCCGCCATACAGCCAGTACCCGCAGCCGTAATTGCTTGCCGAAACTCATGATCTTGTACGTCGCCAGCAGCAAAAACGCCCTCTACACTGGTTTCTACAGAACCAGGCTTAGTGACAACATAACCTATTTCATCCAGTTCTAATTGTCCTTTAAATAGAGAGGTGTTGGGACTGTGACCAACGGCGTAGAATAAACCCTTAGCGTGCAGTTTGCTCTCTTCACCAGTTTTGGTATTGCGGACTTTCACCCCTTCCATGTGACCATTACCGAAGATATCCACGGCTTCTGTGTTCCAATGCACTTGGATTTTGGGGTTACTCAAAACGCGGTCTTGCATGGCTTTAGAAGCCCGCATTTTATCGGTGCGTACCAACATATTTACCTTAGAACCATATTTAGTGAGGTAAATTGACTCTTCCGCCGCCGAGTCACCAGCACCAATTACAGCCAATTCTGCACCGTGAAAAATTGGTGTTGCACCATCGCAAATTGCACAAGCGGAAATACCACGACTCCAAAATTCATGTTCACTGGGTAAACCCAAACGCTTTGCAGTTGCACCCGTACCAATGACGATGCTGTTGGTTTTTATTTCCCTCTCTTGCGATCGCACTGTAAATGGACGCTGACTCAAATCAACTGATATAACATCTTCAGTATATAGTTCAGCCCCCCAGCGCTCCGCCTGCGCCTTCATCTGATCCATCAGTTCCGGCCCGGTAATCCCTTGGGGAAACCCTGGAAAGTTCTCAACTTCTGTCGTTGTCATTAGTTGCCCACCAGGTAATCCCCCGGCTTGGAAACCTTCAAATACAACGGGTTTCAGGTTAGCGCGTCCAGCATAAATAGCTGCTGTGTACCCTGCTGGGCCAGAACCGATAATTACCAAGTTTTCTACAGTTGTGTTAGCCATGAAAATATGTAAACTCATAACGACTACGTTTAATATAGCATAACAAATTGCGATCGGCTAGGTCAGATGGTAAGCGATGTCTAAGGGCGGGCTACGCCTACGCTAACTACGGGGTTAGGCGCTCAACACTTGCCAAACATCCTTTTAACTTGAGGTTGTGATAGAACTTCCTAGAAGTTGGGAATACTCAAAATTGGGTGTGCCGCTAACTTGGGCAGTATGCGAATTTTTCGCGTGTGTGTCCTAGCTCCAGAAATGAGTTTGTCTAGCGGTGTAATGCACCAGAACAAAATTAGTAACAGGAGCAATTTCAATGACTAGCCCAGCATCTGAGTTATTAGAAAAAATTCGTCAGCAATTTGACACTTCTCCTTATCCAAGAGTTCCTCTTGATAAATCTCCTAAAGATAATATTATTTCACTCTACATTCATAACTTAGTTACATCTTACTATTTAAGAAATCAAAAAGTTATCGAAACCAGAGGAAAAATAATTTTAGATGCTGGATGTGGAACTGGTTACAAATCATTAACTTTAGCAGAAGCTAATCCAGGTGCGAAAATTGTTGGAGTTGATATCTCAGAGCAATCGATTAAATTAGCTCGAAACCGCTTGGAACATCACGGGTTTGACAATGCAGAGTTTCATGTATTGCCAATTGAGGAATTATCAAAACTAGATTACCAATTTGATTATATTAATTGTGATGAACTTTTGTATTTATTTCCTGACTTAGCTGTTGCTTTACAAACAATGAAATCTGTTTTAAAGCCTCATGGTATTATTCGCAGCAATCTACATAGTTCAATACAGAGATTTAATTATTTCTGCGCTCAGAAAGTCTTCACAATGATGGGTCTGATGGATGAAAATCCAACAGAATTAGAAATGGATATTGTCATCGAGATCATGAAAGCTTTGAAAGATAATGTCAATCTCAAGGCTAGGACTTGGAATTCTGGTTACGAAGGAGAAGACGGAAAAGAGGGAATTTTAATGAATTACTTGTTTCAAGGAGATAAAGGTTACACCATCTCTGATATGTTCACTGCTTTGAAAGCCGCTGACTTAGATTTCATCAGCATGGTTAACTGGCGACAGTGGGACTTAATGAAGTTATTCAAAGATCCAAATAATTTGCCTGCTTTTCTGGGGATAAGCTTACCACAAATTTCTATAGAAGAACAGCTACAACTATTTGAACTGATACATCCTGTTCATCGGCTAATTGACTTTTGGTGTGGTCATCCCAAGCAAGCAAATTTTGTCCCAGTTTCAGAATGGACTGACTCTGATTGGCAAGGGGTGAAGGTGCATCTACATCCTCAGTTAAAAACTCACAATTTTCAAGAAGACCTCCTAGCCTCCGTTACAGAGTGCAGAATATTTCCCATCAGTAACTATTTATCGTTAGTTGAAGAATTTATCGGCATAGATAGTTCATTGGCACTTTGCTTGTTACCTTTGTTAGAGCAACCCCAACCGATGAAGTCTCTGGTAGAGCGCTGGAAACAATTTAGACTTCTAGATCCTGTAACCTTAAAGCCTACGGATGAGCAGCAAGGCTTTTATCTGGTGCAACAACTGCTACTGAGACTGGAGAATCTTGGTTATGTAATGTTGGAGTGCCAATCTGGTTGATACAGCAGTTTTCAATAGTCTGCAATACATACAGTAGGGGCGCACAGATGTGCGCCCGCCCATTAATCTATAAATGTGTAGCAGCTTAAAACAGGGTATAAGAACGACTATTGCTTAGTCAAAAATTTTTTTGAGTGGTGTGATAGGAAAGCGATCGCAGTTGGGTAAGTTATATCTAGAACACCCAACCACATCCTACACCAGGGAAAACACTTATGAAAACCGAATTGAAAGCAAAGTTTCTCCAACACATCATCGGCAAAAAGAAGGAAAACGAAGGTTTCACACTTATTGAATTACTAGTAGTAATTATTATTATCGGTATTTTGTCTGCGATCGCACTACCTTCTTTCTTAAACCAAGCTAACAAAGGTAAGCAGTCAGAAGCGAAACAGTATGCTGGCTCCATGAACCGCGCTCAACAAGCATATTTCTTAGAAAATGGTGCATTCACCACCGGGCTGAATGAATTAGGTATGGGTATTAAAAGCCAAACCGAGAACTACATATATGACGTTGCTGCAAATGCAACTTCCAGTGCTACCGTTGGCGTTGCTAACAATGGTAGGTCTTTGAAAGCACCACTTAAATCCTATGTAGGTGTTGTGAGTTTGTCTATACAACCAGGAGGTACTAGTGAAGCAACCACTTTGGCAGTTTTGTGTGAGACTAATTCAGTTGGCGTTGGTACATCGCAGATCCCTGTCTTTGGTAACGGAGAAGCTAGTTGTCCTGCAAACTACTCGCCACTAAAGTCTAAGTAGAATCCTTAGTTGTATCAAATTGATTGAAACATTCATGGAGTGGGTAGTATGTACTACCCACTTTGATTTTGTTTTAAATTTCTGCAATAGTACTCGCTCGCCTAAAAATTCTTAGCTATGACTTCTGTACCACTTTATACTAATATCACCTCCTTAGAGCAGCAAGCGCAACAATATTTCATTAAAGGCAGCTACAGTCAAGCTGCTAACTATTATGAGCAAGCTATTGAAACAGAACCAGAAGTGAAATCTCACTACTGGAACTTAGGATTAATGTTGCTATTACAGGGGCAAGAGACAGAAGCACAGATGACTTGGCTGCTGGGTATAGGAGAGGGAGAAGTTCAAGAAGTTGAGCAGTGGACAAGTGAATTGATACAGGTTCTGCAAACCGAAGCTGAACGCAGAAAGACGCTAGCAGACTATAAAGTTGCTTGGGCAATTCGTCAGCATATCCGGGAAATAAATCCCACGGATGTTAACAATCTGTTGTATTTGATTGAGCTAGCTATCAAACAGGAAACGCTTATTGATGATGAATTAACTTCTCTAGGAGTGATTGAGTTAATTCAGTCAGAACCAATAGTAGATATTCAGCTATTGTTGCAGGTGTTGGAGAGTATTCTCAATTACGATCCTTTACATCCCGCAGTCCCAGCATTTGCAGAAGCTTGTCTAGCTCATGTTCACGAGCCTCAATCTTTCATTAATATTTTGCTTCCAGCTACAGTTAAAATTGCCCACTCGATGCGGCAATCGAAACTTGCGGCGTTACTCCTAGAGCTAGGTTTACGTCTCGAACCTGAAAATCTAGCAATTTTACGCCATCTGGCTGCTTTTTATCTCAAAGCCAATGATTATTCTAAAGGGATAGAAGTAGCAAAGTTATGCTACTCGCTATCAAATACATTAATTGATAAAATTTTTGCAATACACCTACTCCATCGAGGATTAATGGATTGCCCTGCTTGTTGGGAAGAAGCCTGTGAAGTTTTCCAACAGCAGCAAAATCTGATGATGTTACTGTTAGAAGAAAAATCTCTAAATTTGAGTTCAGAACAGGTTCTACATCTATTTAATTCCAATTATTTCGCCCCATATTTACAAGATAATATTCAAAAAAATAGATATGTTCAGAATCAAATTGCCAGTCTTTGTCAGTTGAATGTAGAAAACTATGCTAGCAACGAAGTACAGCGATATCAACAGCGAACTTCTAAAGGGCGAAATAGCAAGCTAAAAATTGGATACTTATCACATTGTTTATCTAGGCATTCAGTCGGCTGGTTGGCGCGGTGGTTGATTCAGCATCATAACCGCGAACAATTTGATATGTATGGCTATTTTATAAATTATAAACAGATAAGTGATCCGCTACAAGAATGGTATGTTCCGCAATTCAGTCAAGCCTATAAAGGTGGAATCTATAGCGACGACATTGCTGAAAAAATTTACCAAGATGAGATTGATATTTTAATTGATTTGGATAGCATCACTTTAGATGTAACTTGTGAAATCATGGCGCTAAAACCTGCACCTGTGCAAGTAACATGGTTGGGTTGGGATGCTTCGGGAATACCAGCAGTTGATTACTTTATAGCTGATCCTTATGTTTTGCCAGAATCTGCTCAGGAGTACTATACAGAAAAAATCTGGAGATTGCCCCAAACTTACATAGCAGTAGATGGTTTTGAGGTGGCTGTACCTACTCTACGGCGGGATTCTCTAAATATTCCTAATGATGCCGTCATCTATCTCAGCGCTCAGAGAGGATATAAACGCCACCCAGATACAGCGCGATGGCAATTGAAAATTATCAAAGAAGTTCCCAATAGCTATTTCTTGATTAAAGGGTTAGCAGACTCTGAAGCTGTGGAGAAATTTTTTATGCAGCTAGCAGAGGAAGAGGGTGTAGGATGCGATCGCCTACGATTTTTGCCTCAAGATTTCTCTGAGGCTGTCCACAGAGCAAATTTAGCGATCGCTGATGTTGTATTAGATACTTTTCCTTACAACGGAGCGACAACAACCCTAGAAACATTGTGGATGGGTATCCCCTTAGTGACGCGAGTTGGTGAACAGTTTGCAGCGCGTAATAGCTACACCATGATGATAAATGCGGGTATCACAGAAGGCATTGCCTGGACAGATGAAGAGTATGTAGAGTGGGGTGTACGCTTGGGGAAAGATGAGGCTTTACGCCAGCAAGTTGCTTTGAAACTGAAAGCATCTCGACAAACAGCACCTCTTTGGAATGGTAAGCAGTTTACCCGTGAAATGGAGAAGGCTTACAAGGAAATGTGGCAGAACTATATTGACAAAAAATAAGCTCGTAGTAAGGTAGGACTTACGCAAGTGTCACAAAAAATTAAAACTTTTAGTTTGTAGTAAGGGCTTCAGCCCTGATTTTGAGGACTTTAGTCCTCACTACAAACATTAAAAATTATCCCAATCTTTACCATAATCTTGGACTGGATATTGAGTCCAACAATCACGCAGCCATTGCCGTCCACAAGCTTGTAAATACCAATGAACACTACTTTCAACCCAGTCATAAGGAGATTTGACTAAACCATGTTTAACTGGGTTGTAATGAATATAGTTAATAGTTGTATAATAATGTCTTTCGGAGCGAATAGCGCGATCGCTCCAACGATACCAAATTTTTCTCTTAGTAATATTGTCCTCTATATTCCACTGTCGAGAAAGCGCACCATGTATTCTACGAAACAATTCACCTAATACATCAAAATTCTCAATATAAACCAGTAGATGATAATGATTAGGCAAAACAACCCAAGCACAAACTCTTAAGTTCGTAGTGAGCGCTTCAGCGCTCCTCTCTTCATTTCCACCTCCACCAAATCTATCAAAAATCATATCTAGCAATTGCTGACGACGAGATTCGGTGTGTATATGACCTTAACGGGTGACAACCTAGCTACAAAGCTTGTTGTATAAGAGAAAGAGCATAAAAGCCCCTCTGAAAATATAGGCGTTTATGAGGTTTTTGGGCAATCAGATTCAGCACCCAATCGGCCCATAATT
>JAIVFU010000420.1 GCA_020829485.1 Nostoc sp. CHAB 5834
ATATTTTGAAAGATTATGATCGATACTGGTTTGACATTGAACAGATGAATCGGCTAAAGAGATTTCGATTATTAAAAATGATCTTATACGTTACGGAACGATTGCTGTTTAAGCTCGAGAAGTGGCAACTAATTTGACAGATTAAACTGATATAGTATTTATACAAGTCTATATAGTGAAGTGGCCATAGATAAATTACAACTTAGGTAAGTATGTTTTCTGTAATTATTCCTGTCTATAATAAGGCTGGTTATATTAAAAAGTGTATTGACTCTGTTATTGATCAGACATTTTCTGAGTTTGAATTGATCATCATTGATGATGGATCAACGGATGATAGTCTTGCTATAATCCGCCAATTCTCAGACCCACGGATTAAGTATAAAGTACAAAAGAATGCCGGTGTTTCTGCTACACGTAATAATGGTGTAAAGATCGCCAAATATGATAACGTTGCTTTCCTGGATGCTGATGATTGGTGGCATCCTGATTTTTTGGAGGAAGCAGATAAATTAGTACGTGCGTATCCGGCTGCCGACTTATACGGAACTAATTATTATTACGTAAAAAATGGGAAACAACGAGTTGAATACAAAGGCTTACCGTCAACGTTTCATGCAGGATACATCGATTACGTATCTGTCTATGCTACTAGCTTTTGTGCGCTTATAAACTGTTCATTTGTGATCGTGCGAAAAGATGCCTTTTTACGGGAAGAAGGATTTCGGTCTACTCTTCGGTTCGGCGAAGATTTTGACCTTTGGATTCGTCTGGCTCTACACGGTAATGTCGCTTATTTGAATAAGCCTCTAGCTTTTTCAAACCAAGATGTTGAAGTAACCAATAGAGCAATTGGAGGGCATATTCTTTATCCGCCTACGGTTCATTTTGTCTTTAACCTATCTTATCTGTACCCCCATGAACGAACGTCAGCAAGATTGAAGACCTTGCTGGACGGGCTACGGGTACGTTCATTGTTGCCTTACTATATCTCAGGGCAATATGGTCGTGAGGTTAAACGAGTAGTAGCAGACGTAGATTTTGATCGTCAACCGCGCTATTTTCGTTGGTTATACACCATGCCTGTGCAAATGATTCGCGTTTATTTTGCCAGTAAACGTATAGGGTCAACCTGTAAGCAGTGGCTGTTACAGTTGGCACGATGATCAAAGTGGCTTATTTGCTTGGTGCTCTCGATCGGGGTGGGACCGAAGTGTTATTGCTCGATACACTGCGGCAACGTTGTATTGACTGTGTGGTTGTACATCGTAAATCAGGTACGCTGCAACAGGCATTTAACCAAACCTCTACACCCTTATATCACTTTCCGATCCGGCATTTCTCGGTTGTTTCTTATCTGTTTCGGTTACGTAAGTTAATTCGCAGGGAGCAGATTACGATACTGCATGCTCAGTTACCTTTCGACGCATTTCTGGCATACTGGGCTTGTTTAGGGACTGGTGCTCAGTTGGTATTGACTTTTCACGGTTATGATATTGGTTATGGTAAGTTAGCCCGAAGGATGGTGCGCTTTATTAGCCAACACACGTCCCTAAATATTTACGTCAGTCAGCATTTGCGGTCATATTACGAACAGACGTATAAATTGACTAAAGGCTCAGCTCAGCAGGTTGTGTATAATGGTATCGACTTTTCCAAGTTTGAAGGCAAAGCTAGTTTGGAACTGCGTCAGGAGCTGACTATTCCTGCTCATGTTCTGCTGTTGGGGACTGTCGGTAATTTTGTGCAAGGTCGCGATCCACTAACGATTTGTCGGGCGCTGGCTGCGCTCAAGGAAATGGATATAAACTTTCATTTTGTATTTGTCGGTGCTCGAAACCCGGCAGACCCAGACTTATATGAGGCTTGTGTCGCTTTTTGTGCTAAACGCGGATTACAATCAACCGTTCACTTTCTAGGTTCTCGTACGGACGTACCGGCCATATTGCCCCAACTGGATGCCTTCGTGTATGCTAGCGAACATGACACGTTTGGTATCGCGGTGGTAGAAGCAATGGCTGTAGGCCTGCCAGTTTTTGTTAACGATTGGGCTGTAATGCGGGAAATTACCCGTGAGGGCCAATGGGCCACGTTATATCAAACCAAATCAGTCGATGATCTTAGCCTGAAGCTAAGCGAATTCGTCGCCCAGAGAACAACCGATAAGCATCAGGTTAAACAAATAGCTTTATCCGTTCGAAATACATATTCCATTCAGAAGCACGTACACGCCTTACTTAACCTCTACCATACCCTTGAATACCCCATTGCCTAACCCCCATCTGACCTATATTCCGGCGTTCTTTACCCGTAAAGGCATTGTAGTGTATGGGGCGATTACCTTATTGACGGTCATACTGTTTATTCAACACGTCGTACCACTTCAATGGGTTCTATTTAATATCGTTGAAGTACTGGTGTTTTTTGGTTTATCCACGTCGTTAACGCTTCGTTGGCGTCAGCTCGCTTCTGCTACATACGCTAAAAAGCTTTTAGTTACTGCCCTGTTTACACGTCTCGCCTGGGTTGCGCTCAGCTACGTTCTTTTTAACTCAATGACTGGCCAGCCTTTTGAATTTAAGGCGGCTGATTCAATCGGTTATTACAATGAAGGACGTTGGCTCGCTGGTCTGCTTAGAGACCATAAATGGGATCAATATCTATTGTATGTTGGTACCAATTACTCTGATATGGGGTATCCGTTTTACCTGGGTTTGCTGAATTACGTTTTTGGTGATAATATACTAGTTGCCAGATTGATAAAAGTAGTATTGGGTAGTTATACCTGCTTCTTTGTATACAAACTAGCGCGTAATAATTTTGGTGAATCAACGGGTCGAATGGCCGGCATTTTAACGATGCTCGTTCCCAATTTAATTTATTACTGCGGTTTGCATGTTAAGGAAACCGAAATGGTGTTTCTGACAGCGGCATTTATGTATCTGGGCGATAAACTAATTCGCGCTCGCCGGATAAAATTTACAGACCTTCTCTGGCTATTATTGGCTGGGGCGTCTCTATT
>JAIVFU010000421.1 GCA_020829485.1 Nostoc sp. CHAB 5834
CACATTAATAGAATAAATTCTTATTAAGCTTTAAAATACAACTTCATCTTATAGTTCATAAGTACTGTTCATCGACAATTAGTTAAGTACTAATGAACTTGTGACAGTTAGGGTGCGGAATGTGGGAACAAATCTTTTGTATATAACAAAACTAACTTTATAAGTATCTAGGCAGATTACCGCTTCAGCAATTTCACTCAATGTGGATAATGTCACAGCATTGGCAACGTTCGTCACCCAATGATGCAGCTTGCAGTTGCTCGATGTTTTGCTCCCCAGCAAATGATAGCTGTACTTGTCGTTCGACTTGCTGACAATACCCGTGTTCACCGCTTTTATGAACGTTTTGGTTTCCAATTTGTCGAGTCTCGACGATTTGGTAACGATGGCTACCTTGTTTATCGCGTGAACCGAGCAGATTGGCATTTGAAAGTGCTATTACATCGCGGTAGGCCAGAGACAGCAGAACAGAACATTTGCGTCGATTTGTCAGTCAAAACCTTAATCGTTTTGGTGAATGGGGTGCTGGTGAACCACCCATATCTGTTTTGACCCACCTTGGACAAAAAATTTTTTGGCAAGGTGTCGATTTGAGCCAGCACCGTTCGACTTACTAACAAAAGGAAGCAACAGCGAGAAATAAAGGAGGCAACCCCATGAAATATTTGCTGCTAATTTACCTGGAAGAAAAAGCCCTTAAAAAGGAGAAATCATCAGTACCAAAGTTTTCGTCAATCTACCAGTTAAAAACCTTAATCAGTTGAGGCATGATAGTATTTATGTACTACTAAGTTCTTGATTTTTCATCATTTCATGGGGTTCTTAGCCCTTGGGGGCGGCTTTGCCTACAGAGTTGGGCTTCACGCTAATTACATTCCTCAATGATTCATCAAAAGGAGCTAAAGCAATGGAGACAGCCAAAACACAACAGGAGCCAATAATGAATACTGAGCCACAAAAGGAACATCAGTGGCTACAGAAACTCGTCGGTGAGTGGACTTATGAAACAGAGGCAATGATGAGTCCAGATCAGCCGCCTGAAAGAGCAACAGGAACGGAAAGTGTGCGATCAATTGGTGGACTCTGGGTTGTAGGTGAAGGACAGGGCGAAATGCCCTGCGGTGGTGCAGCAACAATGATAATAACACTGGGATATGACCCGCACAAACAACGCTATATAGGCACCTGGGTTGGGTCAATGATGACTTATCTATGGTTGTACGAGGGTGAATTGGACGCGGCTGAAAACATGCTAACGCTTAATTCTGACGGTCCCGCGATGACGGGCGATGAGAAGATGGCAAAGTACAGAGATGTAATCGAGTTCAAGAGTGATAATCATCGGGTGATGACATCTCATGTACTGGGCGATGACGGGCAGTGGCATCAGTTTATGACCGTAAGCTCTCGGCGGAAACAGTAGCAGAACGCCAGATCAGAAAGGCGGACAGGATGGAGGCAATAGCCAATCAGTTAAACCTGATTAAAACCAAGATTGATGTTACATCTCCAATTTCAAAATATGGAGTTTTGCGTTTATCGCGTAGAGTGTAACTCGATGGATGGGCTGAGGTAGGAAGCCCATCCTACCGCCTTTGAGTGCAAACGACATTCTTATTTCTGTTTGCAGGTTGCGGTAAGTTCTACATTGTAGAAAGTCCCAGGTTTGGGATTAATTGAACGCAACTGCTGGATAAAAGCATTAAATGTTCTATTACTTGTGCCGAAGCCAGCTTCAGCACAAGCTTCTAAACCTCCTTCGATGGGAATAGATCCGGTACTGGGACTATATACAATGAATTTATCAACAGTGCCAGTGCCTACCCCAAACCCAATAATCTGACGAACTGTTCTCAAAGCGGCATTATCTAAGGGGCCGCCAATACTGCCAATACTGATATTAACCGCACGACTTTCAGCAAAAGCCGGCGCACTAATCGACAATACTGCCCCGGCAATCATCAAACAGGTGAACTTCAACATTATCCTCGACTCCAAAAAATTGAAAAACTAATAATTAGGTTTCGACATGATTACTTCAGCATTAGGTCTTTCCTTTTCTGAAGAATCTTAATTTCTTAAAAATTCTTTATAAAATCGCCTTTGCAGACAGACCCCAATACTTGTCGGGTATTGGGTAGTTGGTATTAGGTTTTTTGACTGCTAGGTTAAATTACCTGCTTTTTCAACTGCTGACTTTAACTCTTCAAAGGTAATACTACCGTCAGAGTCTGAATCATAATTTACTATTAATTCCTGGGGAGTACTGATATTTGTTTCTGATGAAATGATTGTACTTAAGCCAGGACTTAAAAAAAGATCATTAATGGAGATTTTGCTGTCAAGATCGGTATCTAATTTATTAAAAAGAGATTGAAGCTCTTGCTCGGTTGCCATAAGTTTCTATCTGAAGAACCGTTTTCAACTTAATATCTCATTAATCTGTGATTCATCTCTCAAAATTAAATAAAGTTGTATCTAAAGACATAGAAACTGTCAGTCAAATAGGGCAATTTACAGATGATTCACGCCATCTACTCGACCCAATCGGGCGCATCTAGAATCAAAATGTCATCCTTGAGAGAGGCAATAAGCTGCTAGTTTGCTGCGATCATTGGTCTGGAGTGGATTTGGGATAAAGATCCCTTAAATATGAACATCGGTTTGGTTCCACCTCAGTCTATGAATCGAAACCATAAAGAACGGAGGACGAAAGACATTATGTCTCTTCATAAAATTGAAGATTTTGATGCCAATAAGCACGAACAGAATTCTCAGGAGCATCTTCGGGGGTTTGACCTTTACTCCAAAGACGAAAAAATTGGCTCTGTTGACGACCTTTTGGTTGATGATGATGGGCACATTCGTTATCTGGTGCTAAACACAGGCATCTGGATTTTTGGCAAAAAAGTTCTGCTGCCAATTGGATGTTCCCAGGTAGACTATGATACCCACCGGGTCTATGCAGTCAACCTGACTAAAGCCCAGGTAGAAGCGCTACCTGAGTTTA
>JAIVFU010000422.1 GCA_020829485.1 Nostoc sp. CHAB 5834
ATTTTGTGAGACCGTCGCTGATGGGGTTTGCAATTAATTTTAGCTATTTCGATAGTACCAAATTTATTGGCCGGTTCAATTGCCCCAAATACATTCGGTATGAATGCGAACCTGGCTCCCATTTGTTCTGGGCGCGGTCCGAAAACCGAGACTTCGTTGAGGCTGAAGTTGCACCTGACAAAATCTATTTTATAGAAGCGACCCCCCAGATGGGCGGTATAAAAGCTGGTGTCCGATTGGTTGTTGTAAACCCTACGGATCAGAAAAGAATGGGGAAAATTCTCAAATTGCTGGCGAAAAAACCATCCGAATCATTTACCCAAGAACAGGTTAGTACTGACGCCAAAGAACTGGAAGATGCAGTAGTGAGAGGAATGGAGAAGTATAAGGAAGAAAAAGCAAAAGGCAAGACTAACGAGCGACTTGAAAGAACAATGTTTTACACCGTCCAGTAATACATTTTGTGGTTTGGCCTTGTCTCAGGTAGTTTGTCTCGTCCTGACATAGGTTCACAAAAATCGTCAACCTACCTGGCGACAAGTCAATATGCGCTGAACAGCAAGTTGATAAATATGTTTCGGCCGACCCAGTAACGTACCTGAGTAGCTACCACTTGACATCCCCTAAAAGTGCTTTTCATGAAACAAATTTGCTACACAACTATAAACTTATGCCTACTCGTCCTGATGGCAGGATGCATGAAGGAAACACAAAAAGAAATGTCAATTTCTGCTTCAAAAGATACTTCTTGGGTATACCCTTCGTCATTTAATCCACTCAAGAAAGATACAAAAATTCTTGTTACTATTGAGGCAAACCTAGACGCTGCTAGTTATATAATGGTCAAGAATATGAGCAGTAAGTCAATTACTGTTTACAACACTAAAAAAGAAGTAAAGACGAACGTACAATCGAAAAGGGTCGTACCTAAAGGCCTTTCTAAAACTTATTTTTTCGAGAATTATATAGGACCTTCACAATTTACGTATCAAAGTAAAACTAGTAGAGGTCATCTTGACATTACAACTGAAGAAGTTGAATCAACCGAGCGTGCTCCACTTGGTTTTATTCTTTTACAAGGTACTTACCAGAAACAAGTGATAAACCAATCGACCCTTTCAAATTGATATTCAGGTTTCTGCTGACAGGGTAGCCTATGTGAGATAGTGCCTTTTGAGAAGCTCGGGCTTGTTTGGTAGTGTGCGTTGTTGGTCAGCTCTGCGGGTCCACTTACCTCTGACAGGAAACTATCCGGCTACCCTGACCGGCACCCAACGCTGGCAAAGGTGTAAAGGCGTAACGTACCTGATCGTTGCTTATCTTGTGGCCACCATCAGCTTTTACGGTCGTTGGGTGGCCCATCCAAGTAGGTGGTGTTCCACGTCACGGTCGACAGGGTAATGAGCGTTCTTTTGCTTGTGTCTCGCGTTCCCGTCGACGGATTAAGTAATTGACAATGAACAATACATCTGCCTTCGTTGGGCTGATGCTTCCCTTGACAGGTGGGCTATCTGTCGCACAAAAAGTGAAAAACCTTCTATTTTTCTGCCTATTGCTGGCCGGCTGCCAAGCCAAGAATGAGCAAGCGTCAAAAGAGCAACCATCAAGCGTCACTATCAACGGCAAGGAATACACCGATTCCGTAGCAGTCGATTCTGCCGGGAACCAAGTTCAGGTTAAGTCGGGCACTGTCGAGGTGTCGGGCAGTGGTAACAAGGTAGATATTAAGTGATCGTGTCTTACCGTTCTGTGGACAAGCTCCGGGCTCTCTCGGCTTGTTTGGTAGTGTGCGTTTTTTATCAGCTTTGCGGGGGTCCACTTACTTCTGACAGGAAACTGTCCGGCTAGCTTGAGGGGCACCCAACACGAACAAAGGGTGTAAAGGTTGTAACGTGCCAACGCCCAGAGGGTAACCCTCGACAGGTACGAGCTGAAATATGATTTCACAAACACATATGGCTAAGACTAATTGCCGTGATAAGCAAGGTTTAGAGCCTGTTTAAAAAGGCTTGAGCATTCGATTGATGTTGGATAAATGCACAACTCGTGGGAGCTAACCCCACATTCGTAATCTTTACTGAGCCGTCGCGACCAATTCATCGAGGCAAAGGTCCGTTCTACTTTTCACCGCCTAGGTACGACTTGAAAGCGGGCTAACTTCTTGCCATGGGCACTGTCTGCTATAGCATACTTGCGTTTACGCTTGTCAGCCAGAATTTTCTCAAAAACTTGCCAGGCAGAATCAGTCAGGTCTGTGGGTTACATCTTTGGTCGGATTAACCCACAAGATAGGCTGATCCTACTTTTTTAGGTGCCTACCCCATTTTTAAACAGGCTCTCAGACAAAAGAAAATGAGTCGGTCGATGGCTGACGCGAGCAATCTGCCCGCGTCAGCCATCGACCGACTCATGTATGTATTAACACTATCGGTTAGCGTGCAATCTCGATGCTCACCCGGCGACCTTTGATGGTATTGCCTTCCATGGCGTCGACAACGCGTTTAGCAACGTCTTTCGGCACGTCGACGTAAGTGTGTTTGTCGAAAATGTCGATGCTGCCAATGGTGTTACCCGGAATGTTGGCTTCACCGGCAATGGCACCCACAATATCGCCCGGACGGACATAGTCCTTACGACCAATGCTAACCATCAGGCGGGTCATGTTGGCGTCACTCTCACGCGGTACGCGCTTCTCATCCCGTTCAAAGTACGGCTTTTTGTCGCCGAACGCTGGCCGGTCGCCGTAGGCTGGGCGATCTGAACGACCACCCCGGTCGCCGTAGGCCGGACGCTCACGGTCCGGTCCGTCGTTACGGCCGAAACGGGAGTTACCCCGATCACCGTAGGCTGGGCGCTCCTCGCGACCACCACCCCGACGATCTTCGTAACGGCTTGGAGTGCGGTCGTTGCGGCCGGTTGCCGGACGACGGTCGTCTTCCAGAGCCAGGTTCTGATCGGCAAACTCGTTCTTCTCCAGACCCATGCTGCGTTTCACCAGAGCGG
>JAIVFU010000423.1 GCA_020829485.1 Nostoc sp. CHAB 5834
CTGTTACAGTCTGGTAAAATATAGAAACTATAGTTTGGGTCGTTAACAATAATGTCCGACGGACTAACGCTTCCAGGCCCCTTGTTTTTAAGGGTCACAGTCGTGGAGGTGGAAGATTGCCCCTTGTCGAATACGTAGGATAATAAAGGGGGATTGAACTGCACGCCTTTCGGGGACGGAGGCGGATTCACTGGAGGGCCCCCACAGTCTTTGGATTTGACTCTCCAATCTGGACTGTCGCAGTCCTCATCAGGCAAGGGCTTACAAATGACTTGACCTAGTCCTGTCAGTCCTTCAACAGTTGTCCCGGCAGGGCACTCCCCTGTCTGTGTCAGCTGGGATGCGCCCTTGGTTACCACGACACTGTAGGAGGTTGGTTCTGGCGAAAAGCACTGCGCAGAATATGACGAGCTCAGCTTACTGAACACACCTTCGACCTTGAAAGCCAGGTTGTTGACCTGTTTACAGGAGTCTCTGGCAACGTCAGCCAAGACGAAGGTGGGATTCCCTTTAATAGGCATGGTCCACTTGGTGCCATTAACTCCAAGGACCTCAGATGACAAATAATTGCTTGTACGCAGTTGTTCAATGGAAAGGGGCCACTCTCCTTTGTCTGACTTGAACAGGTCAGCTGCACCCAATAGCTGTTGCCCCTGGTTAAGGTACTTGGCTGCCTCCGCCTTCGCGCTAGCCTGGTTTGACGCAGACCCCGTGTAAACCAGAGCGGCCAAGGCTAGTGTGCTAACTAGCAATACAGAAAGAATGGTGATAATGAGCGAAGACATCGCTTCTCCCCTTGATGTTGGTTAAGCTTCTTGTCTCCAAGAATGCAAAGCCGTATAGCAAAAGGAAAACCTGTAGTTCTCGATGTGCTTCTCGCGTCCTTCTGGCAAAAATCGGTCTAGATTTCTATCAGTCTGCAAACAAAAGCTGCTTCCAAAAAGTTGCCCTTGTAGGACTCAAAGCGTTTCGTTATGTGGATGGACTTGAAGAAGTCATCGCAAGCGCAGCCCCCATAGAGGCCTTGGGAGGGGTCGCTTTGTTCTCCGATGAAAACGATGTCCTTGTTGGAGCCCCACGCCATGGCCGCAATCAAAGTGGCAGGTGTTGCTGTTGGCCAGCACACCAGCAGGACGTCGTTGTCCGGGCCCAGCTCTTGAACCGCATTGAGCGCAGTCATTTCACGGACGTCAGAGTAAAGGCCCCGCTCATGGGAGTCATGCCCCGCAAAGCGTGTGGTGGGGGTGACTGCAATGCCTTTGGACTGCAGCAGTCCAGCTAAGAGCCCATTGCCTGCAAATATTTCAAGCACCCGAGCCCCACGCAGGTGGTGTGCTAGCTCATCGACAAACGGCTCAAGCGGCTGCCAGTACATCCCGGGTAGGCAACGCAATACCTTGGGTAAGGGTAGTCGAGGTGGAGGGGCTCCAAACATACGGATGCTATGTTAGCTGTTCAAAGGAACAGAGAAGGCTCGAACCAACCAAAGGGCCATCCGTCTTCGAGATAGCCCTCTTCCGTCACTTTGAAGCGGCGAGGCTCGTCTTCCAGAGATGGGGCGTCTCCTTCGTACATCTGGATTTCCAACTCAGCGCTTTGGACTTTCCCTTGCTCGACCAGTTCAGCCAAGGTTGATACGATGAAGCTGTTATGAGTGACTATTGTGATGCCGCTCAGGGCCGAATTTTCGACGAGCCCTCTCAATTTGCGGACAATCTCATCTGCATGCAAAGGAGGGCGAAAGCCCAGCAGAGAATCAAAGTCACCCAGTTCTGGGAAATGGGAAAGTGTTCTTTGCTCGCGTAATTTTTCTACTGAGAGTTTCTGAATGTTCTTGCCGATAATGACAACAAATTTCTTTTCTTCCATTTGAGGTTACCTGGGCAGTAATTTTGAATAATTCAATGGCTATACATTGGAGACAATTTTAACATCAAAAGGTATCAAATGACTTTTCAGGTAAATGCAAAAAAATCATTGGTAACTTGCTTTGACCCTAAAGTAAAAGGCAAGGTGTACCCCTTGGGCTTTTATTGGGTCGAGCTTAGCGGTACCCCTGAGCCAGCTCTCGCTGAGCGGAGAGTGAGCGCTTCGAATGAGGTGGAGTGGGTGAAATACCCCGAAACGATTACAAATCCGCCAACTCCAGCTGAGCAAATTCGCGATGAATTCTCGGTGATGAAGGAGGCAACTCCGTCTGAAATAGCTAGTGCCAAAGCTCGGGTGGCTACAGAAGCTGAAAAAATCGCAGACGCAATAAAGCACCTATCGCTCATGGAGCGCGACGAACATCGTGTCCCAAAGCCTCCTGCTCGCCGGCTATTGAAGGTTGGTGACGAGGTGGTCGTGGGAAATCTTGCTGACTGCAAAGTCGTCGCCTTGGCTGAAGAAGGCCGTGTTGTTGTGTTCACCTTTAAAGAGACGTTGGGCCGCATTAAGCCGGTGACGCACCAGGGCTACCGTGCCATGAATTGGTACTCGGTGCTCCTGAAGAAACCGAAGGCTCCCTCTTTTGGACGGCAAGCGCTTTTGAACTCTTACACGACAAATACCTTGTCTGGTTTTCTGAGCACAGCACTGCGCGGCCTGGAATTCAATCCTGACTATCAGCGGGGATATGCGTGGAGCGACTCCGACAAGGAGAAGTACCTCGCATCCGTTCTGCAAGGCAGGGAGTTGGGCCGATTCATCATTGTGAACCAACCTTATCCGATGCTGCCCGAGGTCTTGGACGGCAAGCAACGGCTGAGCTGTCTCCTTCAGTTTTTCCTCTCGGAAATACCCTGCAATGGGGTGTACTGGGACGAGCTGAGCTTCCAGGACCAAAATATTTTTGAGTCCCGAGGCGTTCAAGTTGCCAACCTGTCATCAAAGCAGTATTCACGCGCCGATTTGCTGCAAATTTTTCTGGAAGTGAACGCGGCAGGAGTACCTCAAACAGAAGAGCACCTTTCTCACGTACGAGAACTGCTCGCGGCCGAAAACCGGTT
>JAIVFU010000424.1 GCA_020829485.1 Nostoc sp. CHAB 5834
TATTCGTTTGGCATCTGGGAAATGTCTTTGTGGGCGGTGGCTAGGTAACTTTACTATCACGGAGGAATGTCTGCTGGTAGGTGTTTTTCAGTTTACTTGCAAACAACACCAATTAGATAGCTAGGGCTCCTTCTTTGCTTCCTGAAGCCACTACTTGTTCTGATGATTCTGACTTGTTGACTGCTGCCTAATTTTATTCCTTGATTTTGAAGGTGGTTTTTCGTCTTTTTTATACCCCCTGAACGCTTACTAATTGATGAACTTACTGGTACTTGATAGCGAATTCTGAATGGTATTTTTAAAGAACTCAAACCATGAATGAGGTTTTTGAATACATCAACAATTGAGTCAGATGACCAAAAACTCATGGCGACTACCAAAGCCACAATTACATGAGAGTTCAGTATTCTGTGTCGTTTTTCCTGACTTGATGTACTGATAATTGCTCTGGTTATAGTTTGGGATGGAATTACTTGTGATACAGCCAATAGTAGTTGTTTGGGGTCAAAACAGGCTGTTTGTACCTGAAAATTTACCAGTGACATATACTAAAAACAGAAAATATTGTGGAATTTTAGTTGTAATCTTTTAATATATTAAAGGAAATTGTGTTCTCGAAAGTATTTCGAGAACACATAGGTGTTTTTATTTTCATCTTGGGAGCGTCAATACCCTCTAAGTTCATCATGAAGACGAAAGAAGATGATCTGATTTCCAGAGCCGAACTACTGCAACAAGCTATTGCAACATTGCAACTCATGATTCAACAAATTAAGGCTGGTGGGGAACTAGCACTACCTGGTTGCAGGCAGACCAATTTGCTATCAAAACCGATATCAATTTTCTCTCCACCAGCGTCTACACTATGTATAGAAGGAAACCAACTGTAAATAAAATTTAGCTCTCTAGTGGTGCGGGGGACATTTCATGCTATTGTCTGACTGATTTTATAGGAAATTTCATATAAAATGGATGAAGATGAGGATAATATAGAAATTCCTTTACGACCTCTTGTTTGGATGGGAGACTCTCTCAAAAATATCCGTTCATTTCCTCTTGAAGTGCGTGCATCAGTAGGCTATGCGCTGCAATTGGTGCAAGCAGGGGAAACACCAATGGATGCCAAGCCTTTTAAAGGGGTTGGAAGTGGCGTGTATGAAATCGTCAAACGCTACGATACCGATACTTACAGGGCCGTCTATGCGGTAAAGATTGCAGAGAGAATTTATGTCCTGCACGCTTTTCAAAAGAAATCAAAGCAGGGAATTAAAACCCCACAGGCTGATGTTGACCTGATTAAACAACGCTATAAGGATGCGGTAGCAAGGGAGAAACAACAATGACACAGGAAGCGATTTTTGAAGAAAGCAGTGGCAACGTATTCGCTGACCTTGGTTTGGCAGATGCGGATGAACTTTTTACGCGGGGCAAGATAGGAATTCAGGTACTGCGCCTTTTGAAACAACGCAACCTGAAACAGCGTGAAATTAGCGAACTTCTTGGCATTCCCCAGCCAGAAGTATCTCGTTTGATGAAAGGAGAATTTCAACGTTTCAGCGAGGGCAAACTCCTCATTTTCCTCAAGCGACTCGATACGGAAATCACCTTACATCTTCGCCCTCGTCACGCGCCAGGCCAGTCTGCTGAAACTGTGATATCGCTATAGGGAAGGATGGAAGCCTGAAAATTTCTTAATTCTTACGGTACACAGAAAGGAAATTTCTAATACCAACAACATTATCTAGCACAGGGGGGGCGATCGCTCTCCGTCAATACCATCCCAGAGGCAAACTTTTGATATTCCTGTTCATGTGGGTGAAGGAGTGTCATCCGTTTTACTTGGTCGCCAGTGGTTGAAAACTCGACGGTTGGTTGTGGATATGCCATCTAGGGTGTTAACGCTGGGATAATAGCGTCCCCAGTACCACGAGCAGGTATGAGCAGAGAGGGGAAGCAGCGAAGAAACGCACGATTGATTTATTGAATATGCCTTACAGTGCCGATTGATTTTCATGGTTCAACTGTAAACCCTGTGATCCACAGCCAACAGCTGATGCGCCTCAGTTAATCAAATTTGTTCGGTGTATTAACAGACGTTTCTACACATGAATCTCAAGATATAATTATGCGTCCCCTGGTGTTGACGGTGGTGGTCTACCCGAAGATTCCTGATTGTCCTCTGAAGCGGACGCTGTTTCTGAAGCGAGTTTTTCTATTTCTTGTAGAAGTTCCTGCGTCTTCTGCTCGGCTCGTTTGCGAGCTTCTGGTGACATTTTCGCTTGAAGTATCTTAAAAGATTTAGCCATTACAGTTCATTCCCCTATTTCAAAGTGAGCAGATGAGATGCATACTCTGCCTCTGCTACGGGAATATTCTTCTCGTACCACCGATTATCTCCAGTCTTATCTCCACCAACAAGGAGAATAGCAGTACGGTTGGGGTCAAAAGCATAAAGTACGCGAAAAGGACGACCTGCGTGCTGAATACGCAATTCGCGCAGGCGAGAAAGCTTGGAACCATTGATTTTAGAGCTATGCGGGTGGGGAAGTGTCGGCCCCATCTTTTCAAGTAAACCGACTACAGCTTTTACGTCGATTTGTTCCTCCTCGCTCAAAGTATCCCACCACGCGCCAAATTTGTCAGTATACTCTACGCACCATTCCGTTGTTTTTTCCGTAGCGTGGAAGGTGCATAGTGTATTACCATACTCTTGAGTTTTCTTAAAGCTTGCGTTTTGAACCCGGTTTTTGAGTTGGCTGCGATTTACCATGTTTTCTCCCTTGTTTACATTCAGACACACCAATCCTGTGGATTGTTAAGTTCTGAACGAATGGGAGAAATAAACTAAGTCATCGTCGCACTAAGTACACGTCACCGCAAAAAAGGGTCGGAAATAGAGGAGGATATTTTTTGTAGGGTAGTATAAAAATCAGACATGCAAGGACGTATCTCAAGTATCCGGGTTGAAATGACTAGTGAGCAACA
>JAIVFU010000425.1 GCA_020829485.1 Nostoc sp. CHAB 5834
GCTTATCTGCATGCCCCTGTCCGTGGCATGCCGGATGATCACACAATCACGACCGTGGCGGAACGACTGAGGGCAGACGTCAACAGCGGTGGGCGAACCGCCATGTTCTGTCGCTCCGGGATGCGCTCGGCAGCGGCTTGGGCCATGGCCCAGAGACTGCACGGTGCCGATCCGGACGATCTGCGGGCCGCTGCCGCTGCTGCCGGTTACGACCTCAGCCGCTTGCCTCTCTGATCAGCGGATGACGATCCCGCGCGAGGCATAGGGTACGGGTTCGGGTGTGCACGATGCGACCACCAGTTGGCTCGCCATGATACACAGCACCGCCAGGGTGATGACCTGGAGCCGTTTTGAGACAGTCAGGGCGATGGACAGGGCCACAATCAGCGCTCCGCGGAGGGTTTACAAAACCCTAACGCAAGGCCGGTGCCGCCCGGCACCAAACGCCGGGACCGCCGCATGATCCCCTTCGTCCGCGACTTCGACTTCGCCTATGGCCGCTGTGCCCCGGTCTCACCGCTGATCCGGCGGGTGATTGCTGACAACCCGGGTCCCTTCACCTTCACCGGCACGGGCACCTATATCATCGGCGGCGACGCACCCGGCGCGGGCGTGGCCGTCATCGACCCCGGTCCGCTGGACGACGCGCATCTGGCGGCCTTGCTGGAAGCGGTTCGGGGCCAGACCGTCAGCCACATCCTCGTCACCCACACGCACCGCGACCACGCGCCTTTGGCCCGTCCGTTCGCCGAGGCGGTCGGTGCCCCGATCCTGGCCGCCCGCCCGCCGCTGCGAACGGTCCACGCATCCGCCACTCTCGATGAAGATGACGACGACGCCTTCTACCCCGATGTGGTGCTGACTGGCGGCGAGCGGCTGGAGGGGGACGGATGGACGATCGAGGCGCTGTTCACGCCCGGCCACGCCTCCAACCACATGGCCTTCGTGCTGGAGGACGAGAATGCCCTGTTCTGCGGCGATCACGTCATGGGCTGGTCGACGACCGTGATCGCCCCACCCGATGGCGACATGGCCGACTATATGGCCAGTCTGGACGCGGTGATTGCGCGGCGGTTCAGCACGCTCTGGCCCACCCACGGTGCGCCGATCGCAGATCCGGCACCCTTCCTCGCAGCCTATCGCGGACACCGGCTGGATCGCGAAGCCCAGATCTTGGCTCAGGTTCAGGCCGGTCAGACCCGCATCGCCGACATGGTGCCGGTCCTTTACGCCACCGTGGACCCGCGCCTGTGGCCCGCCGCCAGCCTGTCGGTCTGGGCCCATCTGATTGCGCTGGAGAAGGCCGGACGGGTCCGTGCCACGCCCGCCCCGGCCATCGACGCGCAATGGACGCCAGTTTGAGGTCTATTCCGCCGTCTGCAACGCCCGGCTGATCTCGCCCGCCAGACGACAGGCTTCGCTCCCGTGCGAACGCCCGTCCCGCGCCGCGACGCGGACGTCCGTGCGACCCGGCCGAATCCGCACCACCGCGTCATGGGTGAAGCCGAACCAGAAGCCGCTGCGGTCTCCATCCGCTCGCGCCACGAACGCCCCGCGCGCCGTGAAGCCCGCCGCCTGCAAAGCCTCATAGGCCCTCTGCGGCGCAACCTGGCGCATCACCGGCTGCGCTGCGGGACAGGCCTCCGGGCCAATAGCCGATCCCGGGCCGCCCGTGCCCCGAGCCGCCTGAACACTGTCGGCAAAACCCGGTCTGTCGTCAGGATTGGTGCTGACATCCTCAGGCAGCCCCTCGGCCAGCCGCGCCTTCTGCCAGGCAAAAGCCCCGAGCGTTCCCACGGAGATGAGCAGGCCCGCGACGACATAGAGGCCCAGACGCTTGAGATCGCCCCGCGCCATTACCGCCGCGACCACCGCCGCCACGACACCGATGAACGCCAGCGCCCAGGCGACCTGAAGCGCCAGCAGGTCATACCCCACCGACGCCCCCCAGAACCCCAGCGAGGTCCCGAACGCCGCGATCAGAAGCAGGAACGGCGCGGCCAGGGTGACCAGCGTCAGGCCCTGAACCAGCCCCTCATGCCTTGGCCGTGTTCGGGCCATGCGCTCAGGCCGCCGTCGGGATGCGATAGTCCTTCATCCGCTCGCGGATCAGCTTCTTGTCGACCTTGCCGGTGGCCCCCAGCGGGATGTCGTCCACGAAGACTACATCGTCGGGCATCCACCATTTGGCGATCTTGCCGACCAGGAAGTCCAGGTGCTCCTGCTTGTCCTCGGTATGGCCGGGCTTCAGCTTGATGATCAGCACCGGCCGCTCGTCCCATTTCGGGTGGGCCGCGCCGATGACGGCAGCCAGTTCGACCTTGGGATGGCCCACGGCGATGTTCTCGATCTCGATCGAGCTGATCCATTCCCCGCCCGACTTGATCACATCCTTGGCCCGGTCGGTGATCTGCATGAAGCCATGCTCGTCGATGGTCGAGACGTCGCCCGTGTCGAAGAAGCCCTCGGTGTCGAGGATCGGCGTCTCGTCGTTGAAATAGGCCCCGGCGATGGTCGGCCCCTTGATCATCAGCCGCCCATAGGTGTGGCCATCATTCGGCATGTCCTGACCGGCATAGTTCTTCAACTTCAGCTCGACACCCAGCGGCGGCGTGCCCTGCTTGACCCGCCACTTCATCTGCTCGTCATACGGCAGCGCACGCAGCTCCGGCGTCATGTTGGACAGGGTGCCGATGGGCGAGGTCTCGGTCATGCCCCAGCCCTGCAGCACCTCGATACCGAACTCGTCATGGAAGGCGCGGATCAGGCTCTCCGGCACCGCCGAGCCGCCGATCAGCACGCGCTTGACCGTCGGTATCTTCAGCTTGTGCTCGCGCAGATGGGCCAGCAGCCCCTGCCACACCGTCGGCACGGCGGCGGAGAAGGTCACGCCTTCGCTCTCGATCAGCTCATAGATGGCCGCACCATCCATGCGCGCTCCCGGCATGACCAGCTTGGACCCTGCACCCGGTGCCCCGAACGC
>JAIVFU010000426.1 GCA_020829485.1 Nostoc sp. CHAB 5834
CCATTATACACTGCGTATTCAAGGTAGAAATTACAATGGCCTATGGAGTACTATCCGCAACTTAAACTTAATCATTCATCCTCCCTACTGGCAAACAGGTTGGTTTCGGATACTTTTATTCTTACTACTAAGCACTGCTGTAGTCATGTTATATCGGTCTCAGCTTGAGCGACGAACACTGAAAGCCAGACTGGAAGCCGAAGAAGCTCGTCGTCAACAGCAAGAAGCAGAGTTAAAGGAAAAAGAAGCCGCTTACCAACTCAAACTTTCACGCACGGAGATGGCCGCCCTGCGATCACAAATGAACCCTCACTTCATCTTTAACTGTCTTAATTCCATTCAGTATTTTACCGCTCTAAACGATGTTGAAAAAGCGTCCGACTACCTGAACCGATTCTCACGGCTTATTCGGCTAGTGCTGGAAAACTCTAAGACGGACAAAGTGACCTTAAGCCGTGAATTAGAAATCCTGCAACTTTACATCGAAATGGAAGCAATGCGTTTCCCGCATAAACTGCACTATCGGATTGACCTGGATAATGCGATCGACGCTGAATGGGTGCAGATTCCACCCCTATTATTGCAACCTTTCGTTGAGAACGCCATTTGGCATGGCTTAATGCATAAAGATGAGGGGGGCACTGTACAGGTACGAATTGGGCAATCGCACAAGCGCCTGTTGCACGTAGAAATCACCGACGATGGGGTGGGGCGAGCCCAGGCGGCAGCCTATAAAAGTAAGTCGGCAACGAAAACGAAGTCATTGGGCATGAAAATTACCGCCGAGCGCATTGAGATCATCAACCAAATTTACCAAACACAAACACAAATTAAGATAATAGATTTGGTCGATGAACATGGACAAGCTATTGGCACGACTATACTAGTTAACATTCCGATTTAACGTTGTTCTAATACTTTTTCAAATAAATTGTCACAGACCATGTTACACGCCATTATCATTGACGACGAACCTAATGCTATTGGTTTGCTGACGATCCGCCTGTCACAACACTGTCCACAAGTAAAAGTGGTGGCCGCCTGCACGAAAAGCCATCAAGGCATACAAGCTATCCTAGACTACCGACCTGACCTGGTTTTTTTGGATATTGAAATGCCCCAATTAAATGGCTTTCAAGTGCTGGATGCCGTATCAGAGGTAAGCTTTGCGCTAATTTTTGTGACTGCTTACGACCAGTTTGCCTTGAAAGCCTTTCGATATAGCGCTATTGATTATTTGCTAAAGCCACTTGTTCCTCAGGAACTAGTTAACGCAGTACAGCGAGTCGAGAAAAGCCGAAAATTGGTGCCGGAACAAATGGAACATCTCAAGCAACAACTCTACAACCCCATTAAAACCCTACCCGATCGTATTGCGCTCCCTTATCAGAACGGGGTGACCTTCGTGGAATTAAAAGAAATCCTCTATTGTGAATCTGACGACAGTAACACCAAATTTTTCCTTACCAATGGACTTCATTACTTGGTCACCAAGCCCCTGAAAGACATTCAAGAGCTATTGGAGGAACGGGAGTTCTTACGCATTCATCGGCAGTTTGTCATTAATCTTAACCAGATCAAAAAATTTGTTCGGGGTGAGGGGTGCTATATAGTTATGACCAATGGGCAAAGTATTCCGGTGTCTCGTAGCCGCCGGGACCAACTCCTCGAACGCTTCGGTTGGATATGATCCTTTACGTCAAGCCTCTTGATTAAAAAACCAATTAATTATCGCCGTACAGTGATGCTTACAGTTTCCTTCAGGCAAAAATAGCTTGATAATCCCTTGTCAGCCTTTAGGGATACGTCGAATCGCATTTTCGTTAGGCAACTTACATGTTCATATCCGCACAAATTGCCCTCCTACTCAAACGGTTGTTTTCGGCAAAAAAAAGGTAGCGAATGCTATTTGCTGAACTCGTTAATTTGCTATCAATGAATGCTTTACGCCAGAAACAACTGTTAATAAAATCGTTCACGAAAACGTCCCTTTTGGGAATGCACTCTTCTTCGCTATAGTTTTTTATTATACATTAACACATATATTAAAGGGGCTTTGGATCTGTACTACTCCGTGACGCATTGTTAGTAAAATCAAATAATACACGGATATCAACCTGTAGCGTTTTAGCTAGCACGAAGACAGTACTCAAACTGGTATTGATTACACCCCGTTCTATCCGGCCAATCTGACTAAATTCTATTCCTGACCGGGCGGCCAGCTCCTCTTGAGTAAGACCGTTCTGCAAACGTACTTGGCGCAGGCGAGCGCCAAACTGGTTAAGGCCTTCCTGATCACGGATATATTTCACCCGGTAAAGGATGAAATCCATACTAATAATTGTTAGGGCAAATTTGCCCTAATTCTTTATTGGTCTAACTTTGTGGGAAACTAAGCTTTGCCAGATTATGGTAATACTGGTCAGCGTAGAGAATATACACGCAAGCGCAGTGATACGATAGCCATGCTTACTATTCCACCTACCTTTACTTATCTAAGGCTACAGGCTTTCAAGCACTGCATCCGACTTAACAGAAGCCAACTAGTTGACATTGAAACGCTTAGTGAACAGATCATTCATTTTTTCACAATTCAACTAAAGACCTCTTGCGATAACGGATATACTCTCGGTGATGATGAAATCCTTTTCGAACAGTATTACTTAGTTGAAAAGCTTAGATCTAAGCCATTCGAGAAGCGGGTTACGCTCAGCTTACTTTTTTACCACTGGCTCGACATCGAAATGAAGCTAAACATTAACTTTTCTCAGGAAATAATCACGGGTTTAGGTGTAGACTTCTTTCAAATTCAGCAAAAGCTTTCACCGAGCCTGTTCTCGGCTGTTCTTCAGTCCATCCTACCGGAGGAAAGTCCTCTTAATCTGATCGCATCAGCCCGCTATATTAGAGGTGTAGAGATCACCAATAACCCTGCTATTACTTATGGCATCGTTCAGATTGATTTTCATTTT
>JAIVFU010000427.1 GCA_020829485.1 Nostoc sp. CHAB 5834
AGCCAAATGTTAAGTTGATTATCGCTCCTTTTCCCGATCTTCAACGAGGGTCTGACCAGTTTTTTTTCCACAATTCTCTGAAAGCCTCTTGACAAAGGATTTACAGCCTTAACTTGTCACCAATGTAATGCGATTGATTCGTTTGGACTCACTGTGATTATGAAAGTATAATTTATGAGCCGCACCTGCCTCCAGTGCTGAAAAATGGTCGCATGAGGCGATAGTTGCTTTTGTCAAATATGCGACCAGAGCGTATGCAGAAACTCATGCGTTGCGGCGAATTCGGGGCAAAATCCGGGGTTTGACTTTTTGCAGCAATGCTGGAATGATGACCTAGCGAAAGCAGATTGTGATCAAGAAGCTGCTGGCGAAGTTTCCGTAGTGGGGGATTGCGATTGTTGATGTGATGCTGGTGAAGTGGGGGGGGTTAGCGCGATCGCCATTTTAATTACTGGCATATTCCAGCACTCGTTCCCACTTCCAACGCCAAGCAGTCTCTACTAATATTTCTTTGCCTCTGGTGAATTTGATGAATTCTTGCCTAAAGGCGATAAAACACATCACCAACCAGGCGATTTGGATCGTCATGTCTGAAGAATCCGTGTATACACTGCAAGGAGAAGCTGTCGAGTTTCACGAAATGAGTAGGCGGTATCGGCTCCAGGAGTGACACTACAAATAATATTGTGTATTATGGGGAAAGATGCTCTCTCTCAAATGAAAGTCCTCACGGGGGTATAGTAAATTCTCCACTCTATCAACACCGTTTGAAAACACGAGTAATAATAGGGTAAAGTGCCTTATTACCAGCGCACTTCCCTATATTAATGGCATCAAGCACTTAGGGAACCTAGTAGGTTCGATGCTTCCGGCAGATGTGTATGCCCGATTCTTGAGACAGAAAGGGGAGACAGTTCTGTTCATCTGTGCTACTGACGAACATGGTACACCGACAGAAATAGTAGCAGCAGAAGCAGGGTTAGATGCAGAAACTTTCTGCCAAAAGCTGCATAAACTCCAAGTCGAAATCTACATTAGTCCTGGTTTGTCGTTTGACTACTTTGGTCGAAACTCATCAGTTTGTAACCACGAGCTAACCCAGCATTTTTACCATCAACTTGACAAAAACGGTTTTATTGAAGAACGGGAAATGAATCTCGTTTATTCTCTTGAGGATGAACGTTTTTACCAGATAGATACATTGTTGGAACTTGCCCCCATTGTGGATATGAATCAGCCAGGGGAGATCAGTGTGAAAATTGCACAACGTTGCTATACCCAACTGATTTGATAGAACCACGTTCGGCAATTTCAGGGGGCTTATGTTCAGAAGTCAAAAAAACTAAACACCTATTTCTAAAGTTAAAAGCGCTTTCAGATGAATCAAGAGTATAGGTTGACCAATATCCCAATTGGTCGCAATACTACTAGCTTTATGCATTTTTAACCCAAAGTTTGGTTTTGAACAAGGGTTACTGGGTTTGTGTTAAAGGTTTTTTCTTTCCCTTATCCCCAAAACCCGGCAAGTATTGCAATTAGTTAAACCTGACTAAACCAGTAGTAACGCACTGATGTGCGCCCATACTATGTATTCAATTTAAAGTTTTTCTAAAATCTGTTCTTTCAAAAAGAGGTGAATTATGAGTATTTTTAAAGTTGAGGTTGTCAAAATTAACAGCATTAATCCTCATCCCAATGCTGATAGGTTAGATATTGTCTCTATTGAAAATATGGGATATCAAGTAATTATAGCTAAAGGGAAGCTTCACGCTGGAGATTTAGCTTTTTACTTTCCGATTGATAGTGTTATTCCAGAAAAGTTTTTGGATGAGTTTGGGATTCGGAACTACTACTCGAAAAAACTGTATGCGGCCAAACTTCGCGGAATTTTTTCTGAAGGTTTGCTTATTCCCGTTGGTAATAATTTTATCGGAAATATTGGAGACGACTACACGGAGTATTTTGGTGTAAAAAAGTATGAATATCCAATTCCTCAAGGGATGAGTGGGGAAGTAGAAAGTTTTATTGGACACTATAAATTCCCCAGCCCAGAAAACCTGAAACGTTACAAAAACATACTAATTGAAGGTGAGGAAGTTGTTGTAACAGAGAAATTGCACGGAACTAACTTCACTGTCTTAATTGATGCTGATGGTACAACTAAAATTGGCAGCCATAATTACTTCTGGAAAAACAGCGAAGTCAACAATAAATTAGTTTATATTCGTGCTTACAAGGAAAACGAAACTTTCCAGAAACTTCCGCCAATAACTCAAATTTTTGGGGAAATTTACGGCGTACAAGATATCAAATATGGCTTAAATAATGGCAAGATTGGAATTGCTATATTTGCTGTGCGGCGTGGCAATTATTTTCTCAATTACAGCGATTTTGTGGCTTTTTGCGAGGAATTTGCTTTGCCGAGAGTACCTGTGCTTTATATCGGTGCCTACACTTGGGAAGCGGTGTCTCAATTCAATAATGCCAATAGTGTAGTCAGCCCCGACTGCATCATGGAAGGCCTTGTTGTGCAACCAGTCATTGAGAAAACGCATCCAGAAATAGGTAGAGTAGTCTTGAAGTTGATTAGCGATCGCTATCTGCTCCGTAAGGATGGAAGTGAACTCCATTAAGTTCGATAGCGTCAACGGTAGCTTGAGAACTTTATAAAGTAAAGTTTTGTAAAGTTCTCAAGTTCTTGCGAAAAACCGGAGTTTTCGGGTGAAAGCTTAGTAACCTAGTTACTCGCTATTTAACAGCTAGTAACTTGATTTATGCTTAAATAAGCTTTGATGCTGCTATTTATTATTGGAGGCAAGCAATGTCAGGTTTGGGTTTTACTCATTGGGGTACTTCAGTAATTATCGCTTTCGGTGTCAGCTTTTGTACCATTGATTATGCGAAAGCTCAAATTACTCCAGATGGCACTT
>JAIVFU010000428.1 GCA_020829485.1 Nostoc sp. CHAB 5834
GTCTGCAGGGCCAGCGCGCCCTGACCCGGCGCGGGCAGGAATCTATCCAGAGACAGGTGCTCGCGGATCACACCCTCGAACCCCAGCCGGTTCAGCCCCGCCGTCGCCAAAAGGATGGCGTCGAACTCGCCGTCGGCCAGCCGCCGCAGCCGCGTATCCACATTGCCACGCAGCATCTCGATCTGCAGGTCCGGCCGAAGGGCCAGCGCCTGGGCCTGTCGCCGCAGGGAGGCTGTACCTAGCCGGGCACCCATCGGCAGTTCGTCGAAACTGGGGACCACATCGCTGACGAAGGCGTCGCGCGCATCCTCGCGCGCCGGCACGGCGGCGATGCAAAGGCCCGGCGGCTGATCGGCCGGCATGTCCTTCATGGAATGGACAGCCACGTCGACGCGCCCGTCCAGCAACGCCTCCTCGATCTCCTTGGTGAACAGCGCCTTGCCGCCGATGTCCATCAGGCGGCGGTCCTGCACCCGGTCGCCGGTCGTCACGATCTCGACCAGGGGCACGGCGGCTTCGATATCCGCCTCGGCCAGACCCAGGGCCCGGCCGATGGCGCGCTGCATCATGCCCGACTGGGTCAGGGCCAGTTTGGAGCGGCGCGTGCCGATGCGGACGAGTGGGGTCATGCTGTTAAAGACGCGAGCCGTTGCGGAACCGGGACGAGGTCGTTACCTCGACCCCATGAGTATCGGCGCGGACTATAGCAGCGAGGCAGGCCGGGCAACCGACGCGACGTCGCTGCCCGGAACCCTCACGGTTTTGGGCCTTGAAACCAGCTGCGACGAGACCGCCGCCTCGGTCGTGCGTCTGGCCCCGGACGGCAGCGCGACCGTCCTGTCGTCAGTGGTCCACAGCCAGATCGACGACCACGCGGCCTTCGGCGGCGTGGTGCCCGAGATCGCCGCCCGCAGTCATGTGGAGATGATCGACGGCGTCGTTCGCCGCGCCATGACCGATGCAGGCATCGGCTATGACGCCCTCGACGCTGTCGCCGCGACCGCCGGTCCTGGCTTGGTCGGCGGTGTCATGGTCGGGCTGGGCTTCGGAAAGGCGGTGGCCTTGGCCCGCGATCTGCCGCTCATCGCCGTCAACCATCTGGAGGGTCACGCCGTCTCAGCGCGACTGGGTCAGCCCGTCGATTATCCGTTCCTGCTGCTGCTGGTCTCCGGCGGGCACTGTCAGTTGCTGGAGGTGCGCGGCATCGGCGACATGACCCGGCTGGGCACCACCATCGACGATGCGGCGGGCGAGGCCTTCGACAAGATCGCCAAGGCCCTGGGCCTCGGCTATCCTGGCGGTCCGGCGCTGGAAAAACTGGCGGCGTCCGGCGACGGCTCCCGCTTCGACCTGCCGCGCGCCCTGTTGGGTCGAAAGGACTGCGACTTTTCTTTCTCGGGCCTCAAGACCGCCGCTTCGCGCCTGGCCCAGACCTGCGAGACCGAGCAGGACAAGGCCGACCTGGCCGCCGCCGTCCAGACCGCCATTTCGCGCCAGCTCAGCGAACGCGCGGACCGGGCGATGAAGGACTATGCGGCAGACCGTCCACCGGACGAGACCCTTCCCCTGTTCGTAGTGGCCGGGGGTGTGGCCGCCAACAAGACGATCCGCGCCACCCTGGAGGCCACGGCGGCCAAGAACGGCTTTGCCTTTCTGGCCCCGCCCATGGCCTATTGCACCGACAATGCGGCGATGATCGCGCTGGCGGGGGCGGAACGGCTGCGGCTGGGTCTGGTCTCCGACATCGACACCGCCGCCCGGCCACGCTGGCCGCTGGACGAACACAGCGCCCTGACCGCCCCGACGCACGCGCCGGGCCGCAAGGGCGCGAAGGCTTAAGGACGACCGTATGGAATTTCGCACCGCAGGGGTGATCGGCGCAGGGGCCTGGGGCACGGCCCTGGCCCAGGTCGCGGGCTCGGCCGGTCTGGACGTGCTGCTGCAGGCGCGCGAGCCGGATGTGGTCGAGAGCATCCGCGAGCGTCGCATCAACGCGGCCTTCCTGCCCGGCATCACCCTGGACGACCGCGTGGCGGTGACCACGGAACTGTCGGACCTGGCGCACTGTGACCTGATCCTGGCCGTGCCGCCGGCCCAGCACATGCGCTCGACCCTCGCAGCCTTCGCAGCCTTCCACAGGTCCGGCGTGCCCGTCGTCCTGTGTTCCAAGGGCATCGAGCGCGGCTCGCTGAAGCTGATGACCGACGTCCTGGCCGAGACTTTGCCCGATGCACCCGCCGCCGTCCTGTCCGGCCCCAGTTTCGCAGGCGAGGTCGCGCGCGGCCTGCCCAGCGCGGTCACCCTGGCCTGCGCCGACGAGGTCCTGGGCGAACGGCTGATGGAGACCCTGTCGGCCCCGGCCTTCCGCCCCTATCTGGCGACCGACCTGATCGGGGCCGAGGTCGGTGGGGCGATCAAAAATGTGCTGGCCATCGCCTGTGGCATCGTTGAGGGGCGCGGCTTGGGTCGCAGCGCCCACGCCGCCCTGATCACGCGGGGCTTTGCCGAGATGACCCGGCTGGGCGTCGCTCTGGGCGGTCAGGCCGAGACGGTGGCGGGCCTGTGCGGGCTGGGCGACCTGGTCCTGACCTGTTCCAGCCCCCAGTCGCGCAACATGAGCCTGGGCCTCGCCCTGGGTCAGGGGCAGACGGTGGAACAGGCCCTCGCTGGCAAGCGATCGGTGGCCGAGGGCTATGAGAGTGCGCCCGCCGTGCGTGAGCTGGCCGCCAAAATGGGCGTCGACATGCCCATTTCGCTCGCCGTCGCAGCCCTGCTAAACGGCGAAACCACCGTCGATCGCGTCATCGAGGATCTGCTGTCGCGTCCGCTGAAGGCGGAACGGGAATAGCCGCGCACCCATGACGTCCGCCCCCCTTCCCGACGCCGGTTCGAACTGGGTGGACCGGCATGCGCCGGAGG
>JAIVFU010000429.1 GCA_020829485.1 Nostoc sp. CHAB 5834
ATAAGAATCCTAACGTGCTAAGGAGTTCTTACACAATACGAAGTGCCGAGTCTGATTTGCAAATTCAGAGGAGTGCGTTTGATGTTAACTCATTTTCCGAATTATTGATCCGAAATGGTCAAAATACGCTCTTGGACGCTGATCCCAGGACACCTTATATCGAGAATAGTGTTCTAAGAAACAACGTGTTGAATTTATCGGCAGGGTTACGAAAAAGACTGCGTACCGGGCAGTTAACAGAGTTTAGCATGAATTACGGGTTTGCGAATAATAATCTACCACTTAATAGTTTCAACCAGCCCATAGGGGCCTATTTAGGTAACAACGCAAGCACGATCAATTTCTCGTTAACGCAACCCTTACTCAGAGGAAAAGGAAAGCAAGTGACCACTGCATTGGAAAAAGCTTACTCTCTCTATGTGGAAAACACAAAGAATAGCAATGAATTTACTAATTCATTCGAGATGTGGCAGATAGGATTGGCCTACTGGAATTACTATGCAGCCTATAAAAGCCTGGAAATCTACAAGCAGAGTGAAAACAGAATCAGAAATGTGTTAACTGTAACAGAAGAGCTGGTGAAGGGTGATAAAAAGCCGGCGGGAGATCTGATACAGATTAAATCAGATTTGGCCAATCAGGAGAAGCTTACCATTATGGCTGAACAGGAATTATACGCTGCCAGAATATATCTAGGAAAAGTAATTGGCTTAACCAGTGAAGAAAGTCTGTCGATAGATACTCCCGAAAATGATTTCCCCGTATTAGCCGAGTCAGCCTTTAGAAAGGACTTGAATAAAGCTGATTTTATTCGGTTAGCCAAAGAAAAAAGAGCGGACTTGAAAGCAGCGAAGCACATGTATGCTGCTATTGATCAGCAGTACCTGTTAGCGCAAAACAATACTAAACCTCAACTTGACTTGACAGGCTTTGTCTCGTATGGTAGTATAAGCACTGGCAATGGTGTGGGTGATGTTCTGTCATCGTTTTCAAATAACCAGGGAAAAAATATTAGTACCGGGGCGCGTTTAACATTTACTTTTCCGGTCAGTAATAATTTCGCTAAAGGAAACCTGATCAAAAACTATATGTCTCTCAGTGACCAGAATGTGGTCGTCAACAATATTCAACGGGTTATCGAATTAGACGTAAGTAATGACTTGAATTACTTGAATAACAGCGTTTTTAATCTGCAAAAATCAGAGGAAGTTCTTAATTATAACAGGGATGTCTTTAAAGACGAGCAAGTTAAATTTCAATCCGGGCTTACTACGATCTTGAGTTTAATTCTGTTCCAGGAGCGTCTTACAACGTCACAATTAAATTATTTGCAGGCCTACCGGCAATTTGCCAATGCCATAATCAATCTCCGACACGATACAGGAACCCTGTTGGTATCGGATAATAAAGGGTTTACCGTAGATCAGAAAGCTTTTTACACGATTCCTGACATAAGTAATAACTAACTATAAAAGTCATGGCAGCAGGTTTTTTTAGAAAATCAGCTTTGGAGAAACTTTCAACTCCTGAAAAGCTGGATCAATTGATCAAAGTCACCAGCCCGAAAGCGTGGATAATGCTTTCCGTTGTTTTTGTCGCCTTAAGTACGGGTATAGCCTGGGCCGTTTTTGGCCGGGTCAGCACAAAACTAAATGTAACGGGTGTTGTGCTGGGTGGAGAAGTCCACGAGGTAGTAGCCACTTCTCAGGGGCAGCTTACAAAATTGCAAGTCAGAATTGGCGATAAAGTAAAGATAGGGTCTGTGATTGCTACTGTTCAACAACCAGATCTTTTTCAGCAGATCGAAGATGCCAAAGCGGTACTGGCGGAGCGGAAGTTCGAAATGACTAAACTGGTCTCGTACGGCAGCAAAGGAACAGTCCTGGAAGGAGAGTTGATGAGCCAAAACAGGGTAAGTATTCAGGCTGAAATTGAGGCTGAGAAAAAGAAAGTATCGTTCTTGACAAATCAACTGGAGTCGGAAGTCAATTTGCTCGACAAAGGGCTGATTGTTAAAGCACAGGTAGCTAACACCAAACAGCAGATCGACGCGTCGAAAAACACAATTGAACGATTGAAAGTGCAGATGGCCGAAGTGTCCAGCCGACAGCATGACGCGGGTTACGGGATACAGCAAAAAATTGCTGTGCAAAAGCAACAAATCGCTGAAGCGGAGCGAAGTGTTCAATTTTTGACAGAGCGATATGACACGCAATCAAATATAAAAAGTCCTTACAATGGTGAAGTAGTGGAAGTATTAACCGACGCTGGTGTAGTAGTTGGTCCGGGTACTCCCTTGTTTAAACTGAAAAACCAGACTCATGGCGAGCAGTTGGCCAGCTTGAAAGGCGTGCTTTATATTCCGTCACAAGACGGGAAAAAGATAAAGAAAGATATGGAGGCTTTTGTGGTTCCATCTACCGTGCAGCCTCAGGAATATGGATTTATAAAAGGTAAAGTTACGTACGTGTCGGATTTCCCGATAACCCAACAAGGAATGATGACTTCGGTAAAAAATGATCAGCTAGCCAAAGGCTTATTGGCGATGGGTCCTCTTTTCGAAGTACACGTACAGTTTGAGAAAGATACCAAGTCACATAGTGGATTTAAGTGGACATCCGCTAAAGGACCAGATATTGACATAAAGGAAGGAACATCATGTATGGGGCAAATTACAATAAAACAAGAGAATCCTATTACGATAGTTGTTCCGGCATTAAAAAAATTCTTTAATCTGTACTGAAATTAATTGTTCGAGATGGCAACTAATACAACCTTTCCAATAGCGAAACAGGCCAGGCCTGTTAAGGTGCCCACCGTACTACAAATGGAAAGTGTAGAATGTGGCGCAGCCGCTTTAAGTATCATTTTGGGCCATTTCGGTAAATTTGTACCTCTGGAGA
>JAIVFU010000042.1 GCA_020829485.1 Nostoc sp. CHAB 5834
GTGGCGGCTAGAAGGGTGGGGATCATTACTACGCCGAACCAACCGATGTAAATACGGTTGTTGGTGCTGGTGATCCACTCACAGAATCTATCCCATACGTTGGCGCTTGAGCGCTGTTGTAAGGTTGCTGTCATGGTTATTATAAGTGCGATTATTCGTGAATGAATTAGGTAACTTTGACTACCTGTTGCACATCTTAAATAATTTATTGCGTTTTGTAAAGTACTTTGAGAAAGAATTTTCTCTTGGGATTTACGCACCCAAAGTGGAAAATCCTCAACTTACTGAAGAAAGGGAGGTTTTGCATAATCAACAGTAGCGATGAGAGCGATATCTACGACGGGCTACCCTACGCAGTTTTCTCATCTAAGTGCGTTGCCCCCAAAACTCTCATACTTCCTCTTGGCATTGAACCTCGGTGATAAATAGAAGAAATCTATAGGAATCGTATTTGATTTTTGAAATTATCTATGTGGGCGGGGAGTAGGGAGTAGGGAGTAGGGAATTAGGCTTTTCGATCTGTACGGAGCTTTTTCAGAAATCAAATATTAGTCCTATATTACCGATTAGGTATCAACGATTCTTCACGAATAGTTGATGGTAAGGGCGGGCGCAAGCAAAGATAAAATAGATAACGAACCGCAAAGGAAAGAATAAAGAGATATATTTTCACAAATGATTTAGGACTGCTATATACGTGATTGTTATTTCAGTTGAGGATTTAGACCCCAACTGAAACTGTCTTTGAAATTACGAATTACAAATTACTTTAATTTACAGCTGGTTGCTGACTGGGTATTTCCTCTACACCCACTTCTGGTAGAGGTGGACGCACACACAAATAAATCAATGGCCCGAGTAGAGGTATCAACGCTATTAACCAGAACATCTGTGGATTTTTCCAACCACGTCGCGCCATATCATCCCCTAGCAAAGCTGGAAATAATAGGCAAAGTAGACAGAAATCTAAACTCATGACATTGATGAAGCGGTTAGTTTGCCACTGTTGCACAAAATTACCCCAATCTCCTCCTGTTAAACCGTATCCAATTAGAAGAACCGTGGCTACGGTTAATATAACCCCAGTCACACGAGAATCTAGCAGCTTGAGCAAGGCATCTTTTTTACCAACAAACTTATTATTTGGTTCTCTAAGGGCTAAATAGGGTAATAAGGCAAATGCCCCGACTCCGAAAGAGGCAGTAACAAATAGCCAAGCAGGTATTTTTTGTCCTCTACCATCAATAAATACTACTGCACTGTAGATGAGAGGCCAAATGCCCATGAGGTTAAATAGTGCTACGACTAATGGGTTAACGCCTTGCCATTGAGCAGTAGAAAGATTTTTAATTAACTCGAATGTACCAGGTTGCTCAGGAGGAGCGAGGAAAAAAGCATAGGTAGTGAATCCCAGCCACAGCACGCCAAAGGCAATTTTTCTAACCATGAAAGAGTTAAAAGGTATTAATTATTAATTTTGCCACTATAAATTCGGCTGATCTACCTGCTATGGTATTGTTCTTTTGTCTAAACCCGTAGCAGGTTGTCTCTATGAGGGATTGAAATAACTGAAAGCTTCTGAGAGGTAATCAGCAGTAGATGCTACTACTGCGATCGCATTTTCATAATTTAGACGCGTTGGCCCCAAAACTCCCACACTTCCGACTGGTATTGAACCTCGGCGATAGGTGGAAGAAATCAAGGTGCAGGTGCGTATCGGTTCTAAAACATTTTCTGCGCCAATGCGAACCGTTACTTTTGACTTACCCACATCTTCAAGCTCTGGTTCCTCAAATATTAATCGCCATAGTTGGTCTTGTTCTTCTTCCAGCAGATGGATAATTGTTTGTACCTGCTGTAACTGGGAAAATTCTGGCTGGCGCAAAACTTCTGACACAC
The DNA here is from genome assembly GCA_020829485.1 of Nostoc sp. CHAB 5834. Next base: position 1,900 of record JAIVFU010000042.1, read on the forward strand.
CCCGAACCATAATTTGGGTTGCAGTTGGCGCATGAGTGCGACGAGTCAATTCGGAAACTGAATTTTTCAAGAATTCCCCGTAGCGTTGGAATTCCTGATCTAGTTCGCTCCAGTTGAGGTTGGCTAATTCTAACAGACTTCGCCCCCGCAAGTGGGTATTCAAAAAGTTAGAAACTATTTGCAACTCGCGATCAATTACCTCTGAATCTCGTTGTGTTTCTTCTGATATTGGTGGCAAATCCATCAACTTGGAATGTGTCTCATAACTATCAGTAACAACAATTAACATGATCCGCCCCGCTTCAATTTGCACTAATTGCAGATGTCGCAATAATGCTGTGGTAGTTTGCGGCATAGTAATCAAGCTAATGCAACCACTTAAGGTTGCTAAAATTTGTGCGGCTCCTTGCAGTAGGGTTTCTAAACTCCACTCTTCCCACTGGAGGCCCTTTTGTAATGCTACCTCTACTTCTCGTCCTAAACTTTCCGTACCACTTTGTGGAAGCAAGCTACGCGCAGCGTCTGTCTGCGACACGCTGCGCGAACGCAGAGACGGTGTAATTAGCTGGTCAACATAAATGCGATATCCTGAATCTGAAGGGACACGTCCAGCAGAGGCGTGTGGTTGGTAGAGTAAGCCGGATTTTTCTAAAACGCCCATCACATTACGAATTGTGGCTGAACTTACACCCAGGTTGTACTCATCGACCAAAGCTTTTGAACCAACAGGCTCTGCTGTAGCAATGTAGTGACGTACCGTTGCCCAAAGTATATGCTGTTGTCGATTTGTTAACTGGACTTCCATAGGGCATGTAATGCTTGGCGGCAAATTTTTATCGAAAATTTCTGGATTTGATTGAAAACAAATAATATTAATAATTTATTAAGATAACAAACTATACAATTAAATTGTGATAATTAATCTTAAGGTTGACTGACACTATTGTTTTAACTAATCTTTGCAGCAAAAGCTGAAAATTGAAATTTACAACATCCTTTTCTACCTTATTTTTGCATAATTGTACACTTATAAAAGTATTATTGTATACGTATTTTTGCGGCGATCGCAGCTAAGATTGGGGTCGAAAAGTTCCGTAAATATGTAGCCAGTGGAGAAAGTTATAAGCTTTCCTGGCAAGACCCTAAGTTTATTTACTGCTATTTTTAGCATAGCAAAAGCTAGTGCCGCAGGGCGGAAGTCAAAAGTCACGCATTCAAAAGTCAAAAGTTTTGTATATCAAGTCTTTTGCAAGTTTTAAACTGGTAGCTTGATTTCCGCCGTGCTGTACTAGTATTGGGGAATTGAATGGTCTACTAAGACGGAATAAGCATCAATACCACCCGAAATATTTTGCACATTTGTAAAACCTTGAGCAATCAACCACTGGCACATCTGGGCAGAGCGGATGCCGTGGTGGCATAGTACAAGGGTTTCAGCTTGGGGATTGAAGATGGTAGGGACTTGATCTCCCCATTCGGCAAATTGACTTAAGGGTAGGTTGACAAAACCCTCAATGCTAGCAATCTCCAATTCTTGTGGTTCGCGTACATCTACTAGCTGAATACTTGCATCACCAGAAGAAAGACGTTGTGCCAGTTCTTGTACACTAATCTGGTTCATGGGTTAACTAAAAGAATTCCCTATAAACAGTCCTAATCCTACTTATGGTGACAGAAAATCTCTGCCTTTGCATGAGTATCCATTCTCAAGAAGGCTGATAAATCCTGGCAGGCTTTCTGCTTAAATGGCTGTAAACCGTCTTTTTAAAGGTTTAATGTGAATAGGCAACGCTCATTTATTGGTTTTATCGTAGCTGGTGCGATCGCACTGCTAGTAATTGCGATCGCTGGCTTTTACTGGTTTTCTGCCAAAAGTCCGGCTAACCTCACTGCTTCTACCTCCCAGCCTAGTGCAGCCATATTCGTATCGAAACTTTCCCCTGTAATGGTTTCATTACTGGTGAATCCTGATCGGTTGCAGGCGTTGGAGGGTGAAGGAGAACTATCTAAACTCAAAACCAGTTTATTTGCCAAAAGTGGCATAGATTACAAAGAAGACGTTCAACCCTGGTTGGGCGATGAAATTACCTTAGCTATCACCACTTTAGATATCGATCGCGATCGAGAAAACGGACAGCAGGCAGGGTATTTATTGGCACTAGCAACCAAGCAACCACAGAAAAGCCGTGAGTTTGTCGAGTTGTTGTTTTCCAAACGGGCGTTAGGTGGAGCAAACTTAGCTGTTGAACAATACAAAGGCGTAAAACTGATTTACGACAATCAAGAAGTAAGTACAGAAGAGAAAATCCAAAATCCAAAATCCAAAATCCAAAATTCTCTAGCTGGTGCGGTTGTCGGTGAAGGCTTTGTGTTGTTTGCCAACGATCCGAAAGTGTTGCGAGATGCCATCAATAACGTTCAAGCGCCCGATCTGAATTTGACTAGCTCCCCCGAATACCAAAAAGCAACAAAACAACTTCCCAAAGGGGGTTTAGCTGTAGCTTTCTTGAATCTTCCCATCGTGGCAAAATGGCAAGGTTTAGAATTGCCAGAACAAAGCTATTACAGCGAAGTTATTTCCCTGGCGTTGAACCCCAAAGGTTTGCTAGCCGAAACCAGCTTTTTAACTTCATCGGAAATTGTTTCTCCATCTTCACCACTATCTAAACCTGTAGGAGCATTGCAGTATGTTCCAGCATCCGCAGGTTTGGCAATTTCTGGCTCAAATTTAAGTAATTTGGGTAACAGTGATTTAGCTAAACTCTGGAGACAAGCCACAGCAACTATATATGGTTCTGAGGAAGATGTAGTTTCTCGGTTAGCAAAACCTTTGGTGGATGTTCAAAAAAGCTGGGGTATAAACTTATCAGAGGATATTTTTAGCTGGGTACAAGGAGAATATGCCATAGCATTGTTACCTGGGAAAGAGCAAACAACCCCTCATTGGATTTTTGTAGTAGAAAAATCCGAGAGTGTGGAAAAAGGTGTTGCTCGATTAGATGCGATCGCCTCATCAAATGGACTCAGCATTAATCCCCTAACTCTGTCTAAGCAAAAAATCTCTGCTTGGACAGAGTTAACTACGGCTACAAAAAAAAGTGATGTTAAAGAGGGAACATCCTTCAGTATTGAAACAAAAGTACGAGGATTGCATACAACTTTAGGAAATTACGAAATTTTCACCTCTGACTTAGAAACGATGGATGAAATTCTCACAACTAAGGATAATTCCTTAATTGACAATCCCAATTTCAAAGATAGTATTGCTGCGATTCACCAACCAAATCAAGGCTATATATATCTTGACTGGACAAAAAGCCAGAATTTGTTAGAGCGTCAAGTACCGATTCTCAAGTTAGTGGAAGTTTTAGGGAAACCGTTTTTTGATAATCTGCGATCGCTCACAGTCAGCAGTTATGGAACTGACACAGGAGCGCTCAAAGGTGGCGTTTTCTTCCAATTCAATAACTCGTGAGATTTTCATAAAAGCTCAAGTGCAGAAGGTAACAAATTCTTTTACCTTCTGCACTTCTTGTTCGACGAGCCTTTTAGAGCCTCTGTGTGTGATAGCAAAGCACTTTTACAGCGTTTCTCAGTTGAGTGGGGTAAATTTTGATGTGGGAGAGAGGCTAGAAGCTAGAGACTTTATTTGAATGAAAAACGCTGTAAATTTACTTGATAAATCTAGAAATATTTAATAACTCAGTATGTTGAAGTTGTTTATAGCCAAATTGATTTAATAAAATATTGCTTTGTTGCTTTAGTTTTACCCCTGAATTCATTCTTGCAAGTGGATGATTAGCCCTTGCTTTATCTAGCATCCATAATATACCTTTGGGACTCATACCAGTAGTTCCATATGAATTAGAAACAACGGTAACTGCTTCTCTGCGATCGCTATTAGCATCTCTAAAAGTTTTAGGTTTAGCTAGATATTTTTGAATTGAGCTATAGTGAACATGAGATAATGTTTTTTGAGCATTATAAATTTCTAAATATGCTACTAACCACTGATAATGTTTTAATAAACTTAATAACGCTGCCTCATCTAACTGCTCAAACTCTGGTTTAGTTAACTCCAAAATCTGAAATATCTTCTTTTCAATGCTATCTATTTGCATTGATTGCTCTAACTTTTTGATAGCATCAGGCATTAATACAGAAAAAACTTCCTGTATATGTTTTTTGTAACCAGGGAATTTACCATCAGGAGGCATCAAATTATCAAATAGCATCACATCTCGATGCAATACGGCATAATCGTTTGCTCCGCTAGGAGGTTTAAGATATTGAGCAACAGGATACCAAGAGCAGGCATATTGCCTTAAAATATCAAGGAAAAAATCCTTACTGAATTCGGATTTTCTCATAAACTCTACTAGATTTAATTTAATACTATGAATAAGTAGGCTCGCATTCAAACTTGCTTCGATTGCTTTAAAAGTATCAAGTCTTATCTCTGGTTTTTGAATATATTCAATATATTTATTTGCTGCCTCTTGAATGGCGAAGGATTTTTTTAACAAGCTGATAAACTCAATTTCCGCTTTCTGATCAGAAAAAGTTATAAAACAAGCATCAGAAAATAATGCTGGTACGGTATGTATAGTTTTCCTACTTTTTGGATGCATTACTTCCACCGTTGGCCCATTACATTCTATAAAAGTGTAAAAAGAATCTCTATAAGGATGTCCTATGATATCTGCAATTTCCTGAAAGTAATTAAGAAATCTCTGGCAACTACGAATTAATAATAAATCTAAACCTTTTCCTGGCTGTAGTACATCTGCTTGAGCTTTTTCACCGCGCTCAATAGCTATTAATTCATTCTTGACAAAATATTGTTGTGTGTGCCTTTCTATTGAACTGCCAAACATACCTAGAATGACCAACAATTTTTTAGCATCATCTGAATTAACATTTTCTGCCAAAGGAGCAATAGTCAATACATTTTTATTTAAAACCATTGCTAGTTCTTCGGGTGATTTTCTGTTTGTATAAACTTCTTCATTTAATAAAGGGAGATTGTTGAATGACCACAAAACCATAGTATCTATGGCTGAAGCAGAATCGACTATTTGTTGATTAATTTTAAGCTGCATAATAATTAAATTATTGTTCAGGAAATTTACATATTAAGCTTATAAATTATGTCCACATGAATCAACTTTGTAAGAAATTTATAAGTTGATCTAAGAACTTTCTTTAGAAGAAAATATCCTGCATCCAACAGAGGTAATCACATCTATATCATAACTTTAGAAAGTGTAGTTGCTGTATAGATCAACAAACAGCCTAGCAATTAGCTCCCTGGTTTCAAAGGTATTACTTGTGTGTGGCACATTTGAATGTGGCACAACCAACTGAAATTTCACTGGAATTTTTTCATTAGAATATGTATATATCATTACTAATTTAACAGCCTGTTGGAGGGCTACTATGAAATACTGTCGCCCCCGACTTAACTTTAGCGGCAGCTGGTTGCTGGCTATACTTGCCACTATCACAGCTACGCCTGCAATAGCAGAGACAGCGAATTTTGGTACTTTCACCCTGTCAACAAACTCTAATTCAGCACCAGAAACAGTGCAGGGGTTTACAGGTGGTTCTTACTCATTGTCTGCCATAAGTAACCGCGATCGCGATCAAAAAGCCTGTATTGGTTTTGCCGATCCTAATCCAGATCATATTATGGTTTTGGAAAAGGACTTTCCCCAAATGACAATACAAGTCGATAGTAACGGCAACGATACCACTTTACTGATCCAAGGCCCAGATAAAACTACGATTCTTTGCGGCGATGACACTGGTAAAAGTAAAGATGCTAGCGTTAGCGATCGCAAATGGAAAAGTGGCACGTATCGGATTTGGGTAGGTACATTTAATCCTGGGGCCAAGCGCGATTATACTCTGAAAGTGGAGCAGCAGTGAAGTGGGGAGTGGGGAGTGGGGAGTAGGGGAAGAAGGGGGAGAAAGGGAGGCAGGGGAGGCAGGGGGAGAAATAAGATGCCCCATTTCCTATTCCCCATTCCCCACTCCCCATTCCCAATTTTGAGGTATAACGTCTAAGAGGATAATATGGGAGAGTAGCTTGTTGTGCTTTCCGAGGGTGCTATCTCGTGCTATCTATACTGCGTGCTGACTTTCGTATCATATTTGAACGTGACCCAGCTGCTCGTAACTGGTTGGAAGTTTTATTTTGTTACCCTGGTTTGCAAGCCCTGCTATTCCATAGGCTGGCTCACTGGTTGTACACTGTTGGTCTTCCCTTTTTTCCCCGCCTGATTTCTCACTTGGCTCGGTTTTTGACTGGAATTGAAATTCACCCCGGTGCAGTAATTGGAAAAAGTGTGTTTATTGACCACGGGATGGGTGTAGTAATTGGTGAAACTGCGATCATAGGAGACTATGCCCTGATTTATCAAGGTGTCACCCTTGGAGGTACTGGTAAAGAATGTGGTAAGCGCCATCCTACTGTGGGTGAAAATGTCGTAGTTGGGGCTGGAGCTAAGGTACTGGGCAATATCCAAATTGGTAATAATGTTCGTATTGGTGCTGGGTCTGTTGTTTTAAGGGATGTCCCTTCAGACTGTACTGTAGTAGGCGTGCCTGGGCGCATTATGTATCGTTCTGGAGTTCGAGTTGCACCTCTTGAACACAATAACTTACCAGATTCAGAAGCCCAAGTAATTCGTGCTTTAGTTGATAGGATTGAGGCGCTGGAAGAACAAATACAAACTCTTGGGCGCACCAATTCTTCAGAAAAAACTCCTGTTTTAGTGGGTTGTTTAGCCACCAAAGAGGATGAGCTAACCCACGATACTCGCTGGTGCAACCTCAAAGATAAGACTATCCAGCAATTTCTAGATGGTGCGGGTATTTAGGGAATGGGGAATGGGCTATTTTATTCTCCTTATCCCCCTCATTCCCCTACTACTCCCCACTCCCCTTTCAAAAAATTAAGGATTAATTTCTTCACAAAACCATTCCTGATTTTCATCACGGCGATAAAACTTTCTATTTTGTGGTTCGCCGCGTAATTCTAAGTGGTCTATCTGGAGTGGGTCGAGTAGCAGTAGGCAAAAATTAGGCAATGGCTGCACGGGGTCGGGTGCTTGTGGTGCAAAAGCTTCTGGGTTTTCAACTCTGGGTTTACCAGGATGCGGCCAAGCAAACTGCAAACGTGCACCATCACTCAATTCTTGCCAAATGGAAATGCGGGCTGGCTGTAAATCCTGGTGCGAATCATCATTACCTACTAAAGTCAAACAGCCAGTGATGCGGAATTGTTCGCGTGTATTGGGAAAGTACCAGCAAACTTCTGCCCAAGGTTGTTGCTGTATCTGGTCGGCTTTAGCGCTACGAGTATCAGTAATAAACTTTAGCTGGTTTGTATCTTCTAGAAAACCGCGAAAGACTAGGGTACGATTAGCGGGGCGACCGTTCGCCTGCACTGTTGCTAGTTGGAGGTAACGGGCATAAACAAGGCTGCGGTTGCGATGGAGTGCATGAGCGATCGCACTTCGCCAAGGAGCAAGAGTCATTATAAAGTTTCGTACCTAATTATTAAGTATACTACTATTAACAAAATAAAAATACAAACTTTCTAAATATATATAATAAATGGTTACAATTCCCATAATAGATTTAACCGCCTTTACCAATGGCGACACAATAACTCGGCAAAAGATTATCAAACAAATTTATCAAGCTTGCCATGAAATTGGCTTCATGTACTTGCAAAATTCAGGAATATCAAAAGACTTAATAAAGCAAGTATTCGGTTACAGTAAATCTTTCTTCAATTTACCCTTAGAAGTTAAGCAAAAGCAAGATTGGAGTGATGAGTTTAATAATACAGGATACGTCAGTCTTGAGAGAGAACGTCTTGACCCCAACAAACCAGGCGACTTGAAAGAGGCGTTTAATGTAAACAAACAAGCGGCTATAGGAATAGATGCTTCTATTCTCGCCTTTTATAATAGTTGCACAGAACTTGCTAACACAGTGTTACAAGCTTATGCTTTGGCGTTGGAATTGCCAGAAGATTTTTTTATCACAAGGCACAATCAACAAAATCATACCTTGCGCTTACTCCATTACCCCCCATTGCAGACACCACCCAAACTTGGACAGGTGCGTGCTGGTGAGCATTCCGATTATGGCAGTATTACTTTACTTTTACAAGATGACGTTGGCGGGTTGGAAGTACAGACAGCATCTGGAAAGTGGATTGCTGCACCTGCCATTCCTGATACTGTGGTAGTTAATACTGGCGATTTAATGCAACGTTGGACAAATGATATATTTTGCTCAACCAAGCATCGAGTAATGATTCCCAGTGATAATAAGGTGAAGCAGTCGCGTTATTCTATGGCTTTTTTCTGTCATCCTAATGATGATACAGAAATAGCTTGTCTGGAAAGTTGCCAGAAAGAACAATCGCCTATCTATCCGCCTATCCTCGCGGGAGAATATCTTTTAAGTCGTTTACAAGCAACTTATGGTAATTCGTAATTCGTAATTAAAAAAGATATTTAATATGAAAACCTACGACTGGATTGTGGGTGCTGCACTGGCATACGAATTAGTAAAAACTGGCTTTTCTGTTCTTTTGTTGGAGCAATACGAAACACCAGAGAATGCAACTCGTTATAGTTATGGTGCGCTTGCTTATTGGTCGGGTAGGTCGGGTACTACACCAATAACTCGTCTATTGTGCGAAGATGCATTTTAGATGCGGGTGCGATTCAGTTTCAAGATGGTAGCCTTCGCATCGGTCAAATTAGCCGCGTTCTCACAGATCATTATGCCAAGGTAAACTCAGAGGCGAGTGAAAAATGGTTGCGAAAAAATGTTGGTCAACTTTTACCAACTTTGGAGAATTTACCATGAACTTGGCATGATTGCTTGGTGGGATTTACTAGCGATCGCCTATCCTTGATTGGTACTATTCCAGAATTTGATAGCGTTCATCTATTCTCTGGGTTTAGCAATGCTTTGCTGATTATACCACCTTTGGCAAAGCGCTTTGCTAATTTTGCATCTAGCAAGAAAGATGATATTATTATCCAGCTATCTCTTCATCGCTGACAATAATTTCACAATCCTAGCCTTAACAAAGATTAATATTATAAAGTTATTTTTTTATTACAAAAATTATACATTTTGTATAAGAAGTAACTTTTTACTAGTAAACTATCGCACTATCATCACACTTTAAAGTTTAATATTGTCAGGTTTCTATTAAGTTGGCTGATTGATCAAGAGGAAAATTCATAAAAACATGAGAAGACAATTTAACAGACGCAAGTTTTTAATCTACGGTTCTCTAAGTTTTGGAAGCAGCTTTTTTCTGAAGGCTTGCGCGAATAATTCCCCAACTGCTACAGAGAGTCCAGTCGCACCTCCTGCCGCATCTCCAGCTGCTGCTACTGCTAGTGGCACAATCAAAGTAGGTATTTTGCACTCCCTTAGTGGCACAATGGCTATTAGTGAGAAAAGCGTTGTTGATGCTGAAAAATTAGCAATCAAAGAAATTAACGCTGCTGGTGGTATCTTAGGTAAACAAATTGAAGCAGTTACCGAAGATGGTGCTTCTAACTGGGATACTTTTAGAGAAAAGGCAACTAAGCTAATCGATCAAGATAAAGTCGCTGTAGTTTTTGGTTGTTGGACATCAGCTAGCCGCAAGAATGTTAAGCCAGTATTCGAGAGCAAAAATCACATGCTCTGGTATCCTGTGCAATATGAAGGTCAAGAATGTTCTAAAAACATTTTCTACACTGGTGCGGCTCCAAATCAACAAATTGAACCATCTGTTGATTGGCTGTTAAAAAATAAGGGTAAAGAATTCTTCCTTGTTGGCTCTGACTACGTTTTTCCCCGCACCGCTAACACAATTATTAAGGCTCAATTAGAAGCTTTGGGCGGAAAAACAGTTGGAGAAGATTACTTACCTCTTGGCAATACAGAAGTTACACCAATTATCACTAAAATCAAGCAAAATTTGCCCAATGGTGGCGTGATTTATAACACTCTAAATGGTGATAGCAATGTCGCTTTCTTCAAACAATTGAAAGGTGCTGGATTAACACCAGAAAGATATCCTTCAATGTCTGTGAGTATTGCCGAAGAAGAAGTTAAAGCAATTGGTGTAGAGTATCTCAAAGGTCACTATGCAGCTTGGAATTACTTCCAAACAGTAGACACACCTGCTAACAAAAAATTTGTAGCAGCTTTCAAGAAAGAATACGGTGAAAATCGGGTAACAAATGACCCAATGGAAGCAGCATACATCGCTGTTTATTTGTGGAAGCAAGCAGTAGAAAAAGCTGGTACTACAGACATAGCAAAAGTGAGTGCTGCGGCCTATGGTCAAACGATAGATGCACCTGAAGGTAAAGTGACAATGGATGCCAATCATCACATATCCAAAGTTGTGCGGATTGGTCAAGTTAGACAAGATGGTTTGTTTGATATTGTCTATGCTACTCCGACAGCCGTTGAGCCAGTTCCTTGGAATCAATTTGTCAAAGAGACTAAGGGATTTGCTTGTGATTGGAATGACCCGGCTAAGGGTGGTAAATACAAGAAAGTTTAATTTATTAATCGTTGGTCATTAGTCATTAGTCATTAGTGAATAACAGATGATAAGTAGTACAAAGGTTTGTAGTAAGGACTTCAGTCCTTCTTTTAGGACTAAAGTCTTTACTACGAACTGGATTACAATAATTTTACATTACAAAACACATAGTTTGAATTATTCACACCGACTTACTTATATGACTAATGACAAATAGATGCTATGTAGGAGAAATAAGTGTTAGCAGGATTTTTAGAAGCTGTATTTAATGGTATTAGTATTGGCGCTGTATTATTAATTGCTGCCTTGGGATTGGCGATTATATTTGGATTGATGGGCGTTATCAATATGGCGCATGGTGAATTGATGATGTTTGGTGCTTATGCCACATTTGTTGTGCAAAATGTATGTAAGCAATTGGGCGGGTTGTGGTTTGAAGTCTATATATTTTTGGCTTTGATTATCGCTTTTATTTTCACGGCTGTTGTGGGACTAATTCTAGAGAAAGGCGTGATTCGTTATCTTTACGGACGACCTCTAGAAACTCTATTGGCAACTTGGGGAGTAAGTTTAATTTTTCAGCAGTTTGTTCGCAGTGTAAATTGGGTATTGATAATTGGCATAGGCTTATTTTCTTTGTTGTTTTTTGGAGGTTTATGGATTTTAAATTCTCGCACAGATTTGGGAAGAGTTCGTAACTGGATTGTGGCGGTAATATTTTTACTATCGCTAGGGGTGACAATAGCAACAGGCAATTTATTGAGTCAAACTTATCAGCTAACAGTAACTCAACCTTGGTTCGGCGCTCAAAATGTGGATGTAACAGCGCCTACTTGGTTACAAGCGGGGATATCTTTGGGTGGCGTGCAATTGCCATTTGCTAGGTTATTTATCATTGCTCTAACAGTAATCTGTGTGGCGGGAATTTATCTATTTTTACAACGTTCTAGCTGGGGTTTAAGAATTCGGGCTGTGACGCAAAATCGTAGTATGAGTGCTTGTTTGGGAATTCCAACTCAAAAGGTTGATGCAATTACTTTTGCACTGGGTTCTGGTTTAGCTGGTGTGGCTGGATGTGCGATTAGTTTACTCGGTTCTGTAGGGCCAAATACGGGACAAAATTATATTATTGATACTTTTATGGTGGTTGTGGTTGGGGGTGTGGGCAATTTAGCCGGGACGATTGTGGCGGCGTTGGGTATTGGTACGGCTAATTTTTTAATTGGTTCTGGGACTCTGGCTTTGCTGTTGACTCCTGTTAAGCCTTTGGCTGATTTGTTTACTTTTTTTGCGACGACGAGTATGGCTAAGGTGATGGTATTTGCGCTGATTATTGTGTTTTTACAGTGGAAGCCTGGGGGGATTTTTCCGCAGAAGGGACGTACTGTTGATGTTTAACGAACCGCAGAGACGCAGTGAACCAGCGCTGCGGGAGGGTTTCCCTCAGCAGGCGACTGGTGAACCCGAAGGGAGGACGCAGAGAATGAAGAAGAGGGGAGGAGGGTTATTAATTGAGGTGGGGGTGGTGATTACGATCGCACTTTTCCTCATTATTATTATGCCACTGTTGCTTACGGAGTTTCGTCTAAATTTGTTGGGACGATTTTTGTCGCTGGCGATTGTGGCTTTGGGTATCGATTTGATTTGGGGGTATACTGGTTTATTGAGTTTGGGACATGGTATTTTCTTTGGTTTGGGTGGATATGCGATCGCAATGTACCTGAAGTTGCAAGTCCCTACTGGAGAATTGCCTGATTTCATGGGGCTTTATGGGGTTACAGAACTTCCCGCCTTTTGGCAACCTTTTTATTCTTTTCCTTTGACAATAGCTGGTGTGGTACTAATTCCAGGGTTATTGGCGGGATTGTTGGGATATTTGGTTTTCCGAAATCGCCTTAAGGGAGTTTATTTTTCTATCTTGACTCAAGCCGGAACTATTGTATTTTTCAACTTCTTTAACGGTCAACAACAGCTTTTCAACGGTACAAATGGACTGATAGATTTTACAACTTTGTTTGGGGCAACGGTCAGCGATGCCAAGACGCAATTTGTTTTCTACATGCTGACGGTAGTGTTTCTCGCAATCACCTACGGGATTTGTCGCTGGTTGACAACTGGACGCTTTGGAAGGTTGTTGATAGCTATTCGTGATGATGAAAGTCGGGTAAGATTTTCTGGCTATGACCCTACAGATTATAAGGTGGTGGTGTTTGCAGTTTCAGGTGCGATCGCAGGCATCGCAGGAGCATTGTACACCATCCAGAGTGGTTCTGTATCACCCAGATCAATGGATATTGCTTTTTCCATTGAAATGGTAATTTGGGTAGCTGTGGGGGGACGCGCTACTTTAATTGGCGCAATTGTCGGAACTTTGTTAGTAAATTATGCCCGCACTTTTTTAAGTGAACAATTTGCTGAAATCTGGCTATTTTTCCAAGGCGCACTATTTTTAATAGTCGTCACAGTCCTTCCTGACGGTATCGTGGGATGGTTGCGTAGTCAGAATATTTCTCTTTTCAATCGTCGTCAAGAAATTGCTACATATCCCACCTTGGAAGAAGACCCCGAAGTGCAAAATGAACGCGAAAATATTGGAAACTGAAAACGTAACTGTTAGTTTTGACGGTTTTAAGGCTTTAAATCAGCTTAACTTTAGTATGGATGTGGGTGAATTACGGGTAGTAATTGGCCCCAATGGTGCGGGAAAGACAACATTTCTAGATGTGATTACGGGGAAAGTTCAACCAACTGTAGGGCGAGTTTTATTCAAGGGTAAAAACCTGCGTTCTTTACCTGAATATAAAATTGCCCGATTAGGAATTGGGCGCAAGTTTCAAACACCCAGAATTTACTTAAATTTAACGCCCCGTGAAAATCTAGAAATTACTAGCAACCGCAATAAAAACGTCTTTTCTACTTTGTTTAGCCGTTCTCATTCTGCTGAAAATAATAGTATTAAAGGATTATTAGAAACTATCGGTTTAACGCCAAAAGCTGACATCAGAGCAGGTTTACTTTCTCACGGAGAAAAGCAGCGTTTAGAAATTGGGATGTTAGTGGCACAGTCTCCAGACTTATTACTCGTTGATGAACCCGTTGCGGGTTTAACAGATGAAGAAACTTACAATATTGGCGAACTGCTTTTAGCACTAGCGCAAAGTCATTCAATTTTAGTAATTGAACATGATATGGAATTTGTGCGTCAAATCGCCAAGAAAGTAACGGTGTTACATGAAGGTTCGGTGCTGTGCGAAGGAAATTTTGAAGAAGTGCAAAATGACTCTCGTGTTATTGAGGTGTATTTAGGAAAACAGGAAGACTAAATTTTTAGCTCTACAAGGTATTATGGCTTCGATATTAGCCTACCATAGTGCAAAAACTCGTCAAAGTTATAGCAATCTGAATGTGAATATTTAGCTTATGTTCCACACCAATAATTAAAAACCCAGTAATGGAGCTAGTTTGAGGTTGTGCCATATTGTCTGTAGTATAGAAGGTAGCTCATCTCAAAGGTATTAAAATATTTATGGCGTATCTCTGGTTCAAATCATTCCACATACTTGGATTTGTAGCTTGGTTCGCAGGTTTGTTTTATTTGCCACGTCTCTTCATCTATCACATTGAAGCGGAAGAACGCCAAGAGCCTGTAAGAAGTGCTTTGAAGGAAGAGTATAGTCGTATCGAGAAGCTACTCTACAAATTGATTATGATGCCAGCAATGATATTTACAATTGCAATGGCTATTGGGATTATCTTCACTGAACCAGATGTTTTAAAGCAAACTTGGCTTCATGCGAAGCTTATCTTTGTATTGTTGTTAATAGCATTTCATTTTTACTGTGGAAGGTTGATTCATCAACTAGAGACAAAAACTTGCTCCATTAACAGTTTACAAATGCGACGAATCAATGAAATACCTACTATTCTGCTTGGGTTAGTAGTCCTGCTAGCAATCTTTAAAAATAGCTTGCCAATGAGCATTACAGCTTGGGGAACGGTAATTGCTATTTCAATATTTGTGGTCATTATTCAACTTTATGCACGTAAGCGCCGCTTGCAAAACCAAGAAGAATCAAGTGTTTCCAGTTAAGCTGATTCCGATGGCAAGGTGCATAACAACTGTGGTGTAGCAGACTGCCTCTGAACACGACCTCTAATGCATAATAAAACCTATTCATTATGTGATGCTGTAAGCTAGCTTTGTGTTGATGTATAGACAAGGAAATTTTAGTAATTGAACATGATATGGAATTTGTGCGTCAAATTGCTAATAAAGTAACAGTATTACATAAAGGTTCGGTGCTGTGCGAAGGTAATTTTGAAGAAGTTCAAAATGACTCTCGTGTTATTGAAGTATATCTGGGAAAACAAGAAGACTAAATTTTTAGCTCTACAAGGCTTAGATATACTATAGTCACAAGCTTAGTGGATGAGGAAATATGAAGTTCAATGTAACGGTTGATCGTGATGAAGATGGTGCATGGATTGTAGAGTGCCCCAGTATTCCGGGTTGTGTTAGTCAAGGTCAGACTAAGGAAGAAGCATTAGAGAATATCAAAGATGCAATAGCTGCTTGCCTACAAGTTCGTGCCGAGCGCGGGTTGCCACTTACCATAGAGACTCACCAAGTAGAGGTTGTAGCTTAGTTATGGCGTCTACTCTTCCTGTTCTTAACGGACGTGAAGTTGTTCGTGTATTTGAGTCATTTGGTTGGGAAGTTGCACGTCAAAGTGGAAGCCATATCATCCTGGTTAAGGAAGGAGAGTTAGCCATACTGTCTGTTCCTGAGCATCGTGAAGTAGCAAAAGGAACGCTGCGAAGTTTGATTCGTACTGCTGGGCTTACAGTCAACGAGTTTGTTTCTGCAATTTGATGCGGAGTGCATCCCAGTTTTTATTTTTCAATAAGATTCTATTCACCTAGTAATTCTGGTCGGTTTGTGCTGTTA
Source organism: Nostoc sp. CHAB 5834 (assembly GCA_020829485.1). The sequence goes on from JAIVFU010000042.1 coordinate 17,433, forward strand.
AACACCTTCTCTACTGTTAGCCTCCAATCAGCAATTACCACTGATTCCATGCAAGCCGCACCTGTAAATACCTTATCCTCATACTGTCCCTCCACCCACTGGCAAATCGTAATTTGTTGCATTTGTGGGTCAACAATCCAATACTCCAATATTTCCCTCGCGGCATACTCTGTCCGCTTGTAGCGATAATCACGAACGCGGTTTGCTGTTCCCGGAGAAACAATTTCAATCACTAGCGCAGGCGGCGGCATATCACGGGTGAGGGTAGCACGAGTAGCACCGATAAGGGCAGCATAAGATTCTTCTGTGTGAACCATTAAGTCAGGTAAACGACATCTCGCCCGTCGCCCCGCTACCTCAATTTCTGTATCCTTGTGAGCAACTAAATAAAAGGGGAAATGTTTCAGTAGTTCAACGAATAGAAATCTTGCCAGATTGCTATTTTCCTGACTTTCTGGTGGCATCTCGACTAGTTCTCCATCCACCAACTCATAGCGCGTGTCTGTACCATCGTCATAGGTAAGATACTCCTCAAAGGTCAGCAGTTTTTGGGTTTTCGTCCTTTGGGTCATTTGCTCTGCCTAGCATCTGTATGTTATGAAGTATGAGCTATATATTCCAGTTAGCCAAACAACCAGTAGTTATATACGTACTTCATTTTAATGTAATCCTATACAATGCAATATATTCTCTTCGATACATGTATTTGGTTAAATTTAGCTCAAAAACCAGAATCACGTCCTCTGTTGAAGAGTATTCTATCTGGTCTTAACCAAAATAAATTAAAAATACTGCTTTCTAATGTAACTGTTGAAGAGTACAGTCGTCACAAAGATACTATTGTTAGCAAATACACAAGCTCGTTAAAAAGTAACCTAAATAATGCTAAAAAGATTCAAGATTATCTTGATGGTTCGGAACGTTCAACTTTTCTGCTTCTTCTAGATAAAGCTAATGAGAATATAAAATCGGATGGCAAAGAAGGTGTAAATGCGTTAAGCATAATCGAAAGTACTTTTGACCACAAAAACACTATAAAATTGTCTAGTTCTACTGAAATATTAGCAAATGCTGCTCAAATTGCTCTTGAAAAAAAAGCTCCTTGCCATAAAGGCAAAAACTCAGTTGCAGATACTGTAATCTATCTTCAATTCGAGAATTGGGTTAAAGAAACTGAATCAATTGAGAATAAAGATTATTTCCATTTTGTAACAGACAACCACACAGATTTTTCAAGTAAGGACAATCGCGATCCTCATGAAAATCTCATCATTTTTGCCAAAAATAATGTCTATTACCACATAGATCCTTATAAAGCATTAGAGAAAATAGAACTTGAAGATATTCCTCCAGATGAATTTGATCTTTTTGAAAGCCGTTTACGAATGATCCGATATGCTTCATCGCCTTGCACTAGTGCAGAAGGACATATTTTCAATGACAACGAAGGGCGATGGTTTCATTCTCAGTTTGGTGGCGGTCTTTCTTGGCATTTGGTTTGTGCAAGATGTGGAGCATTGCTAGACACAGGGGATTTCTTTGATTAATTGAAATGCTTTTAACATTGCCTTCCAGCAGCATAACAACGCGCACACACCGGCACCCGACCAATATTTGTGAAGAAAAAAGCTATAATTGCCCTAGCTTTAGTTGAAATCGTTTATTCTTAATCGTTTATTCTTATGAGCCAACTGCTAACACTGGAATTAAGTGATGATGTCTATGCAGCTTTGCAGCAGCAAGCTGATGCCGTGGGGCTTTCGGTAGCAGAATTGATTGTGACATCTCTTGATGGGTAGCATGGTTTTCTTACTGATGCAAAGCTACAACCAGAAGTTAAGCCAGAAGAAACACATCAACGGTTACTTAGTTATGCAGGTGCAATTAGCTTGGGTTACACCACAGGCATAGACAACAAAAGCATTGATGCTGACTTGGCAAAAGCTTACGCCAATGACTTTTAAGCATTAAAATGTAGATTATGCTGCTTGATACGTCAGGATTGCTCTGCTTTCTTCAGTCAGAGGTAGAAACACCTTTGAGATTTTAGATTGTTCAATCCAAAATCTCAAATCCAAAATCCAAAATGATATTATCTCATTTTCTATGCAGTTTTCTCATTCTTATCTGATGCTTGTTCTGCAATATTTTTTAAGCGGCTCGATCTCATTTTGCGGAGGCGATCGCTATTGCGAACACCACCCGCCATCTCATATTCAGCGCTGTCTTTACCATACTTGATAGCAACGACCATTAACATTTTTTCAGAAAGCTGTCTCAAGTTTTTTCCATCTCTTCAACTTCTGTTAAAGAAGAGTCAACTATAGCCAGAGCGCTATTATGAACGTCAAGTTTGTTACGTAACTGTTCGATTGACTCAATGAGTTTTTGTAAAGTATAATCCTGTTCAAATTTAATGCTTGGAACAATCGATTTCATCCCAGATGCTCTTAATTCAGCTTTTTATAAAACGCGGGATGTACGTTTTTTGCGAGACATAAATTTGCTCTTTTAAGATACTTCTAGAGCTAGCTTGCCTCAATTAAGCCCGATTCCGCTTCAGCATAAATCGCAATTTCTGATAATAAAATTTTTGAGCTTATATCAGTAATTTTTCGGTATATGATTACTCATGTAAGAAGGCAATAGGTAGCAAACATAAGAGTAGTCACTACAGACTTGGGAGTAGTCACTACAGATTTGAGAGTAGTCACTACAGATTTGAGAGTAGTCGCTACAGACTTGAGAGTAGCAGGGTTAATAAATCTGGTCATAGAGGGCGTGATCGTCCATACTAGATGGTAGACACCTTCGACTATAGGAGCCGTCTATGTTACTACAAGAATTGAAGGAGCAGGTCTTCAAGCTATCACCAAGCGATCGCCTTGCACTAGTGAGCGCCATCATTGAGTCTTTGCAAGACACGCCAATTTCTCAACCTGAGCGCTCTGGCGCTATTAGACGGATGCGAGGCTTGTTAAAAACAGATCGCCCAGCACCGACTGATGAAGAAGTGGCTACTATGTTACAAGAGCGGCGGGTAGACAAGTATCTTCAGTGAAAGTTTTAATTGACACTAATATTGTCCTAGATTTTCTGTTGCAGCGAGAGCCTTTTTTCCAAGATGCAGAACTGTTGTTTCAAAAAATTGATTCTGGTCGTATCGTTGGATATGTGACAGCGACAACACTTACAGATATTTTTTATATTTCTCGAAGACATACCCGCAGCATTGAGCAAGCACGACAAGCAATTTCAGAAATGCTGGCTGCTATGGTAATTTGTCCTGTTAATCGAGCCGTCTTGGAATCTGCATTCGGATCTGGTTTAGCTGATTTTGAAGATGCCATTCAAATCGCTTGTGCTATTGCTCAAAGGTTAGACGCTATTTTGACACGCGATACGCAAGGCTTTTTGAGTTCATCTTTACCCGTTTTATCAATTCATGAGTTGTTACAGCAGTTGGGGGTGCAAGATAGCGATTAGTTGGTTGTCAGGCAAAGATGGAGCGATCGTATTGTCAGATTATTGTTCAAGGTCGGGAACCTCCGCACGGAAGTATCCTCCTCTGCGTGATATTTTTTTAATACACAGGACTTACGCAAAATAATGGAAAAACGAACCGCAAAGGCGCAAAGGAGAGGCAGCGCGGTCTTGGGGGTTTCCCCCATGAGCGACTGCTGTCACAAAGGAATGAGAGTTTCAGAGAGTTATTGCGTAAGTCCTAATACAAACTAAATTTTATTATGCTAAAAATTTCTAACCTAAACGTTTACTACGGCGAAAGCCATATTCTCCGCAATGTAGATTTAAGCGTACCATCGGGGCAAATGGTATGCCTGATTGGACGCAATGGCGTAGGGAAATCGACATTACTCAAAACAATTATGGGTTTACTCAAACCCCGCAGTGGTACTATTAACTTAGCTGAAGAATTAATCAACTCAAAATCTCCAGACCAAAGGGCAAAATTAGGAATTGGTTATGTTCCCCAAGGACGAGAAATTATCCCCCGGTTGACAGTCAAAGAAAATCTGCTGCTGGGGTTAGAAGCTAGACGCAAACCAGTAAAAAAAGCAGAAATTCCAGAGGAAGTTTTTAGCCTATTCCCGGTGTTAAAAACCATGCTTTCGCGGATGGGTGGTGATTTGAGTGGAGGACAGCAGCAACAATTAGCGATCGCTCGTGCTTTAATGGGAGAACCTCAATTACTCGTCTTGGATGAACCCACTGAAGGTATTCAACCCTCCATCATCCTAGAAATTGAAGCCGCAGTCCGTCGCATTATCGAAACCACAGGCATTTCAGTTTTATTGGTAGAGCAACATTTACACTTTGTCCGTCAGGCTGATTACTATTACGCTATGCAAAAAGGTGGTATTGTCGCCTCCGGTTCCACAGCCGAACTCAGCCAAGATGTGATTCAACGCTTTTTAGCTGTTTAATTTTGGAGATGTCTATATCAATTGTATCTGAAGCAATTAAGTCTGCGGCTTCTTGCAAAAGCTCATGCTGTTCCTTTTGAATGGCTTCTAAGCGACTAGAAATTTCTGCTAATCGTTGTTGCTTACTTGGTTGAAAATTCTCAGGTAACAAAGCTGGCAGGTTATCAATTGTTTTAGTAGCTGTCATTCGTTGAACTGCAAAGCTGCTAAGTTTAGTTAAATATAAAAAGCCAACTTTAATCAAAGCCTGAAGCAATTTTAACGGAACTTGCAGTATTGACCAACTAGCTGTTTCAATCAAACGGACGATTGCTTTAATGATCCTCCAAATAAGAGCGATCGCAAACAGCAAAATCACTATACTAATAATTGGGTGATTAGTTGCCCAACCTAGTATTTGAACTAACTTAAAAAATATTGGGTGTTGTGTCAGCCAATCACTTGCAGAAGATGCGATAGCTTCGGTGGGCTTTGCCAACGCATTTTTAACTGCGCCCGATGTTGTACTCTTAAATTTGTCAGCAGTTTGCCAAGTTTGTTCTAAGCTTGTCGTAACTGTATCAATTGCTTTATCAGTCGTTGTAGTTGCTGTTGCCTTCAAAGATTCCCCAACTTGTTGTGCTGAGTTACTTAGAGAGTTAACATTTTCACCGACAAAATCTTTCACATTTTGTAAGCGTTGCAAAACTCCGTTAGATAAATGTATGTCTATTTGGGATGCCATAAAATATTTCACCGAGGTTGAAATCTAATCTGCAAACCATCTTTGGTTGGGTAATATAGGAATCCTATTTGATTTTTGAAATTATCTATGTGGGCGGGGAGTGGGGAGTAGGGAGTAGGGAGTAGGGAATTAGGCTTTTCGATCTGTACGGAGCTTTTTCAGAAATCAAATATTAGTCCTATATCTCCCAATGATAACTACGTAGAAGATGAGCAGCAATAATCTTCATAACCTAACCTAAAATCTAGGTTGTGTTAGGCGAAACTGTAAGCATTGGTGTCAACTGAAGCTAGAAATAGCTTAACTGTTGGCTGACTCACCCGTCTGGAACTAAAGTTCCAGGCTAATAGCTAAAGTCTACTAAAAGTAGACTAAAGATTTTTTGGATTATTTAGTTATCTTTAGATGACTTTCGCTATTAGCAAGGAACTTCAGTTCCTTGCGGGACATAGCTTTTACGTTAAGTTGACACCTGGTAGCCGTAACGCACCAATTCGCTTGGTGCGCCTGTTTCGTTGAAGCAGAAGATAGTTAACCCAAGGCGGACTTTAACTCACTTTCGGCTTGTTCCAACGCTTCTGGTAATTTACTGGCATCCCGTCCACCTGCTTGGGCTAAGTTCGGTCTTCCACCGCCACCGCCATCGCAGATTTTAGCGATCGCACCTACAAATTTACCAGCTTGCAAACCTTTTTTGTTGACTTCTGGACTAAAAGCTGCAACTATACTAACTTTCCCCTCTTCAGGAACAGAACCCAGCACCACTGCACCGTTACCGATTTTTTGCAGTAAGCGTTCGGCTGCGGTTTTCAATGATTCTGGATCAACGTCTTCTAATTGGGCGACAATAATTTTAGAATCGCCTACAGTTTGGGCTGTTTGCAACAAGCTGTCAGATTTTGCGATCGCTAACTGTCCCTTCAAGGTTTCCAATTCCTTTTGGCTATTTCTCAGTTCGCTTTGCAGACTTGTAATTCTGTCTGGTACTTCTTCGGGTTTAACTTTAAAGCGATCGCTCAAGTCTTTAACTACTTTATCCCGAAGGTTGAGATAATCTAGTATTGCTGGCCCCGAAACAGCTTCAATCCGCCGCACCCCAGAAGCTACACCAGCTTCGGAAATAATTTTAAATACGCCAATTTCAGCCGTGTTACTCACATGAGTCCCGCCGCACAGTTCCATTGATACGTTGGGGAAGTCAATCACGCGCACTTCCTCGCCGTATTTTTCACCGAACATCGCAACAGCACCCCTAGCTTTCGCCTCGGCTATTGGTAATACTTCCACCTTTGCAGCGTGGGCTTCAGCAATCCAAGTGTTCACCTGTTCTTCAATTTGTTGCACTTCTTCTGCTGTCAATGCGCGGGGACAGTTGAAGTCAAAGCGCAACCTATCAAAGGATACTAAGGAACCAGCTTGAGATATGCTATCATCAACAATTTTTTTCAAAGCCGCTTGCAACAGGTGCGTTGCAGTATGGTTAGCTTGGGCGCGACGGCGACAAGCCGGATCAATTTGGGCTGTAACATTATCACCTACGCGCAGTGTACCGCGTTCGATGCGTCCGAAGTGAACAAAGAAATCAGATTCTTTCTTCACGTCTTCTACCCGAACTACGATTCCATCGCCAGAGATATAACCGCGATCGCCAATTTGTCCCCCAGATTCAGCATAAAATGGCGTTTTGTCAAGGATAATTTGTACCTGTGTTCCCGCTTCTGCTTCCTCTTGAGAAACACCTTCTACCAAAATCGCTTCGACTTTTGCCGTCGCCGCCGATTGGGTATAGCCTAAAAACTCGGTGACTTGAATGTGTTCTGCTAGTTTGTCGAGGGAACCTTGTACAGTTAAATCGATGGTTTCATGTGCGCCTCTACCTCCTTGTTGTTGGATTTCCATTGCTTTCTGGAATCCATCAACATCAACTGTCAAGTTGTTTTCCTCAGCAATTTCTTGAGTAAGTTCAAAGGGGAAACCGTGAGTATCGTAAAGAGTAAATGCACTTTCCCCACTAATTTGAGTTTCCCCTCGCTGTTTCACCTCTTGGATAATTTCTTCTAGGAGTTTTTCGCCTCTATCCAAAGTTCTGAGGAAATTTGATTCTTCCCGTTGCAACTCAGCTTTAATTGCTGCTTCCCGTTGGCGCACATTGGGATAAGCTGATTCAGAAAGTGCGATCGCAGTTTCGGCAACTTGGGTAGTAAATTCGCCAGAAATCCCAATTAATCGCCCATGACGCACCACGCGCCGAATTAACCGCCGCAGCACATAACCCCGTCCCACGTTGGAGGCGCGAATTTCATCAGCGATCATGTGGACAACAGAACGAACGTGATCGCCAATAACTTTTAGAGAGACTTTGGTTTTCTCATCACTTTTGTGGTAATCAATGCCAGCAATTTCGGCTGCTGTTTGGATAATTGGGAAAATCAGGTCAGTTTCGTAGTTATTGGGAACTTTTTGGAGAATTTGCGCCATTCTCTCCAAACCCATGCCGGTGTCGATGTTCTTGTTTTGCAGTGGCGTTAAATTCCCGGACGCATCCCGGTTATATTGCATGAACACGAGGTTGTAAAACTCGATGAACCGGGAATCATCTTCTAAATCTATATTTTCGTCACCGCGTTCTGGGTGGAAGTCGTAATAAATTTCTGAACAAGGGCCACAAGGGCCAGTCGGGCCAGATACCCAAAAGTTATCGTCTTCGCCCAAGCGTTTAATTCTCGCTATCGGCACACCAATTTGATCACGCCAAATTCCAAAGGCTTCATCATCATCTTCAAAAACGCTGACGACGAGATTTTGTGGGGAAATGCCAAAGACTTGTGTGGAGATTTCCCAACCCCAAGCGATCGCTTGTTCTTTAAAATAATCACCAAAGCTGAAATTGCCCAGCATCTCAAAAAAGGTGTGATGCCGTTTGGTGCGTCCGACGTTTTCGATGTCGTTAGTGCGGATACACTTTTGCGAAGTTGTAGCCCGCTTAAATTCTGGTGTGCGCTGCCCCAAGAATATCGGCTTAAATGGTAACATCCCCGCGATCGTCAGCAGCACGGTTGGATCTTCTGGCACGAGGGAGGCACTTGGGAGAATTTGGTGATTCCGTTGGGCAAAGAAGTTGAGGAATATGTTGCGAATTTCGTTACCGCTTAGGTACTGGGGATTTGAAGACATGGGTGTTTTTAACTTTAGACTTTAGACTTGGGCGTAGCGGCACTAAGTAAGTGTATTTTCATAAATAGCTTTATATATTCTTGCATTTTGTTTCATATTACTGCCAGCGAATTGTGCCAATTGATGACATGTATTTAGTATGTCGTTACATTACTATACTGAAAACGGGTTAAAGCTTTACTTTTAAAATCGCTGAGAGATTAACAGGCAAAATTTTTTTGCCTAGGCAAAAGTCCAGAAATCAAACGTTTTCAGTATAAATCTCACCACCTTGAAAGGGCTGATCCTTAGGACTTACGCATTGACAAGAAATACCAAATATTGCTCATACGTGTCAACTTAACGTAAAAGCCATGTCGAGACGTGATATTCAATTCTCTAGCTTTCCATCACTCACCGCGTCACCCCACCCTAACCCTCCCCGATGCATTGGGGAGGGAACTGGATTTCTTTTTCACCCCTTGGAAAGGGGGGTAAAACGCCTGTGGAACATGCATTTTAGCTTAGGTTGACACTTATGAGCAAAGTTTAGCCCCTACAGCATGGTCTATTTACGTAGTTTACCGCCGTAGGCATCACAGGATAATTAAGAAAAGCCTGAAATAACCTATTTTATGTAATGCATATCACGATGCATTTGTACAGTGCGTAAGTTCTATTAGCTTTCTTTTCTAGATTTATTAAATAACATTTATCATTTAATGATAAAGTGTTAGCTCTTATAATTCGATTAAAAAAACTATAATTTCTTTTTTTTCTTTTTGCAAATAATTTTAGTTACTTAGTGTGACGTTTTTTACAAAATATTTATTTTGGTAATTCCGTCAATAAAATAACACTTAAGAAACCACATCAATAGTTTTATCGATTTTACAAATATTCAGTATTTTTACTGTTTTAAAAATATTCTGTAAAGAAGACATTAGTTGTCAGAAGAAGAGGCTTCAGAAACTGTACAGGGTAAGAGGATATCTGAAAAGGAGATTTAAGTTGGAAAGACATTGTAAATTAAGCGGCAAAAAAAATAATATATCAGCGACTATAAGTCAACCTATAAATCATATTTGTTATTAGGCAACAAAAGCAGTAGATATTAGTAAATTAATCTCTGTAAAAGTTAAATAGGGTAAAAATAAAGCAATGAATATTTCTATTCTGGTCTTTGGAAAAAATAACTTTGTCGCCACACTTCCAGATCAGATCCGTTATGCGACTGCTTTTAGTGTAGAAGTTATAGACAATCTTAATCAGGCAGTGCCGAGGATTGAAATGACCCCCCCCGATATAATACTTGTCCAGGCTAGTCTGGATGGCAGTATGGAACTTTGCAGTTGGCTGAAAGACCAGACAAAACTATCCTGGATATACTGTATTCTCTTCGAGGATCGTCCCCAGCAGCTTATTGATAGAAATAAGGGTTGGCACAGGGAATTAGAGATGAGTGCTGCGGCACTAAACCAAGGAGCCGATGCTTATATTTGGCATCTTCTTAATGAAAAAAGAGATTATAGCTTTACAGAATTGACCGCCAATCATGGACTAATACTTGCTCAATTGACTGTTGGCTTGCGAAAAGCACAAAAATACCAAGATTTGATTCGGACAAATGATATGTTATCAGCGATCGCTTTATCTGATTCGTTAACAGAATTAAATAATCGTCGTGCTTTAGAATGGGACTTACCCAGGCAAATCAAAAAAGCTAAGACTCAAAAAAATTCCATGAGTTTGATTATTCTGGATGTAGATCATTTCAAGAAAGTTAACGATACTCACGGGCATTTAGTTGGCGATCGCATTTTGCAATTGCTATGTAAGCGTCTGCGGCATAATCTGCGCTGTCAAGACACAGCATTTCGCTATGGTGGCGAAGAATTTGTGATTATTTTGGCTAACACTACCGATGAGGAAGCACTATTAGTAGCCCGTCGTCTGAATCGGGTAGTCTGCGAGGAACCATTTTCACTCAGCAATAAACTAACAATTAATATCACCATTAGTCTAGGCACAGCCTGTCTGCAAGCTGAGGATGATGATCAAGGAGTAAGTCTGTTGCATCGTGCCGACCAATGCTTGCTACAAGCTAAAACTACTGGGCGTAATCGGGTTATTGCATCGAACTATTTATCTCATGTCCCACATCTAAAAGTTGTTTCCTCTTAAAATTAGTCATTAGTCATTTGTCATTAATTATTCTTCCCCTGCTCCCCCTGCTCCCTCATCCCCCACTCTTGTACAGAGGCGATTAATCGCGTCTCTACTCCTAACTGGGCATGACAATCTTCTACCGAAGTGCGTTGTCGCATGGCATTAACTAAAGTCTCGTAGCTAGACCAATTTTCTTGCAGTAGGGTTTTTGCCTGGAGGGTATGAAACCGCAATTTCTGCTGATAAACTGATTCAGAAAAGCCCAAAATTGTCAAGACTCCTACCAGCTTATTTTTATCATCGCCTCCCCCCTCAGCATTATTAAAAACTAGGGTTTCAGCAGCAATACCCGCCATCCAAACAGTGCAGTAGCGGTCTAGCATTTGGGCACTGATTTTACCCACTTCTAGTTGAGATGCTAATTCGCCGTCATCAAAGCTAACGCCACCTTGCCCAGGTTGCCCGTGTTTCCAGGCTTCCCAAGCGGTGAGGGTGTAGCGGGTAACGGGAATACCTAACAGGTAAGCAACCAAGAAATGCCCTGCTTCGTGATGGACGATGCGATCGCGGTGTTCACTTGAAAAACCAGCAATCCAATCTAAAAAGATAGTACCACCCTTGCCTTGCAAGCTAAAACTGTCAAAAGTGGCTATTCCCAAAATAGCGAAGGTAGCGATCGCTGGTACTGCTGGTGATAAATTCAAGAATGGCCCCAGCAGTACCGATAGGGTCATGAGAAAGATAGATATTGCAACTAAATTTAGGCTAGTCTGGCTCATTGAGAGTTTTTTGAATGCAGCTTAATCTTTTTTTATTATGAGGCAATCTCTACGACGGGCTACATCTACCCACAGCTTTTGTATCAAGGTTTTCTCTATCACTAAAATGATGGCTGCTTTTCCAGTCGCAGATATAATGTGACGTTAGTAAGTATAAAACATCCAACAGGAGATGAATGTGGCTGAACAATTTTTACCTCAATTGGCAATTTTAACTTCAGGGTTGGGCAATCGATAGCAGATAGCCTTGTCAAACAAAACCCGCTTGAATGATTCATCTAGGCTGATAGTCGTTTCACCACTACCCAAAAACAAGTAGCCATCTGGCCTTAATTGCTGCTTTATCTTTTTTAGCAAGGCTTTCTTGGTAACAACATCAAAGTAGATTAAAACATTCCGTAAAAAGATAACGTCAAATTGCGGCAGAGATGACCAAGATTGCAAAAAATTCAACTGACGAAAATCAACCATTTGGCGAATATGTTCTTTTATTTGCCAGTCAGTATCTAGCTTTTTAAAATAGCGATCGCGAATATTTTTAGTGAGTCCACGATTCATTTCAAGTTGGTTATAATGCCCCTTGCGAGCCCGCACTAAAACCTTAGTAGAAAAATCAGTCGCAATTAATTTTACAGGCCAATTACTAAGCATGGGGAAATGTTCATTAATTAGTATGGCGATGCTATAAGGTTCTTGTCCATTAGAGCAGGCAGCACACCAAATGTTGAGCGATCGCTCACTTTCTCGTTGTTTAATTAACTCTGGTAGCACGTATTTTTTCAGCGCGTCAAAAGGGTAGCTATCACGGAAGAACGAGGTTTCGTTAGTGACTAACGCCTCGATTGTCTGGACGTGAAGACTATTAAACGGCTGAGTTCGCAAGTAAGTAACCAAATCAGCGATAGAAGCGAATCCTGCCGATTCGATAATTGGTTGCAAATGTAACTCTGCTAAATAGGTTTTATCACCAAACAACACAACTGCTGAATGATGATGAACTAATTCACGAAGATACTCAAAATCAGTGGTACTTACACCCATAATTTGTTTAATTACAGGTCTGAAGGAGGAACTTGATTGAAACGAATTCTGTGCATAATTTCATCTGCAATTTGGTTAAGTGGAAGAACTTTATTGGCAAGTCCGGCATTAACGACAAAACTAGGCATTCCCCACACGACGCTAGTAGCTTTATCTTGTGCAAGTACCTGTCCACCCGCCTCGCGTATGCACTGACAACCATGCAACCCATCTTGCCCCATACCCGTGAGGATAACAGCGATCGCCCCACCTCCATAAACCTGTGCAACCGATCGCAACAGCACATCGACTGAAGGACGACAGGAATTTTCGGGAGATGCTTGATGGGTAACAAGTCTAACCCCAGTTTTGTCACGTTGCACAATTAGATGAAAATCTCCTGGTGCAATCCAGGCATGTCCCGGTTTTAGTATCTGTCCAGAAACCGCTTCATCTATTGGGATTTGACACTTGGAAGCTAATTGTTTAGCTAGTAGTTTCGTAAACATTGGCGGCATGTGTTGCACAATCAAAATCGGCACTGATAAATCTGCTGGAAACTCCTTAAGCACTACAGCTAAAGCATTTGGCCCTCCCGTAGAAACCCCAATTGCCACAACTTCCACCTGCTGTATATCGCTACGAACAGGAAAAATAACTGGATGGGTAATTGCGCTGGGTGTGAAAAATGTACCAAATACCTTAATTTTAGGAATTAAATCATCCTGAATATGTTGGGTTGCTGCCTCTACACTTCCTAAATTACTAGGTTTTGTGGCATAGTCTGAAGCACCTAAAGAAAGAGCTTCCAGCGTTGCGATCGCTCCCCTGTGTGTGGAGGTACTATACATAATCACTGGTAAACGTGGATACTTTTGTCGGATAGCAGCCAGCGTTTGCAAACCATCCATCTCCGGCATCTCAATATCCAAAATGATCACATCGGGATTAACATGGGAAATCTTGGCAAGGGCAATACGACCGTTAGCCGCGACTCCTACCACCTCCAGTTCTGGATCGCTAGACAAAATTTTACTGACTCGACTCCGCACTACTACGGCATCATCGACAATTAGTACCCGGGTTTTGGGCATTGGGCATTAGGGATTGGGGGGCAGGGGGACAAGGGGAGTTTTTATGCTTGTTTACGAGTATTAAAGACTCATTAATGGGGTTCAAAGACTCATTAATGGAGTTCAAAGGCTCATTAATGGGGTTCAAAGACTCATTAATGGAGTTCAAAGACTCATTAATGGGGTTTAAAGGCTCATTAATGGAGTTCAAAGACTCATTAATGGAGTTCAAAGGCTCATTAATGGAGTTCAAAGACTCATTAATGGAGTTCAAAGACTCATTAATGGAGTTCAAAGACTCATTAATGGAGTTCAAAGACTCATTAATGGAGTTCAAAGACTCATTGTTGCATTCTAAAATATATCTGTTGGCTTCCTCACCCGCCTGGAACTAAAGTTCAAGGCTAATAGCTAAAGTCTACTGAAGTAGACTAAAGATTTTTAGGTATATTTAGTCATCTTTAGATGACTTTTGCTATTATTCTTGGAACTTCAGTTCCTTGCGGGACATGACTTTTACGTTAAGTTGACACCTGTGCTTCGGGACTGCCTTCTACTTAATACTTAAACTGGTTGACAACTTTCTGCAAATCTACTGCCATGCGGGACAGTTCTGTGGCTGCCTCTAAGGTATTACTGGTTCCAGTAGTCGTACTTTGAGTATTGAGTGCCACAATTCCAATACTTTTGGCAATATCTGATGTTCCTTTGGCTGCCTCAACCATATTTCGACCAATTTCATTCGTTGTTGCTGTTTGTTCCTCAATAGCACTGGCGATCGTGCTTTGGAAGTCGTTGATTTGATTAATAATGCTAGTAATCTGAGTAATGGCTTGAACGGCGCTTTTTGTATCTGTTTGAATTGCTTCAATTCGCAAGCTTATATCTTCAGTCGCACTTGCCGTTTGTTTGGCTAATTCTTTCACCTCATTTGCGACTACGGCAAATCCTCTACCTGCATCTCCGGCTCTAGCCGCCTCAATGGTAGCATTGAGTGCTAGCAGGTTTGTTTGCCCTGCGATCAAGGTAATGACTTTAATAACTTTGCCAATTTCGATGCTGCTTTGACCGAGTTTGTTAATTGTCTCATTGGTGCGATCGGCTGTTTTAACTGCCTCAGTCGTCACCTTTGCTCCTTCAGTAACGGTTTTAGCAATTTCTCGAATGCTAGCATTCATCTCTTCCACGGCAGTCACAACTGTATTAGTATTGTGACTTACCTGTTCAGCTGAGGCAGATGCAGAAGTGGCTTGTTCGGCTGTTTGTTCGGCGTTCTCAGTCATTTCTTTACTAACTGCGGTCAGTTCTTCTGCGGAAGACGCAACTGCTGTTGCCACCTCTGTCATCTGTCTAATTGAAGACTTTAGGCTGCTAATCATCTGATTTGCATTATCCGTGAGCTGTTTAAACTCTCCTGCATTGCTTGCTTCGATTTGCTTGGATAAATTTCCTTGAGCGACGGCAAGGCTAACCTCATTAATACCTTTTATCTGCTCTTTTAAATTTGTAGACATCTGATTCAAGTTGTCGAGCGATTCTTTCCAACTCCCACCTGCTGCTTTGACAACAGCTTGAGAACCGAGCTTCCCTTGGATACCAATCTCGGATGCCAAGCGATTAACTTCGCTAGCAAAGTTTTGATTTAAACTCACCAATTCATTAAAAACTGAGGTTATTTCACCCAGTTCATTATTTTCATCGGCTAAACGGACGGTAAAATCACCGTTTTTTGCAGCTTTAAGTGCTATTAATAACGCTTGCAATTGCACTTTTATTACACTATCATCGGTCGGTTGCGAATCTGCACTATCCACCGAGGGAGATTTAGAGTTGGCTGTTTTCCCAGCCCGATTTGTAGTCATTGCAAAGCGCTCCTGAATTATTCAATAATCTGATTTGTTAAATTAACAGTTAGAATTTTCTCGGCATCTAGAACTAACAGAAATCCCTCTGGAAGCGGGTAAGCTCCTGCTAGCATCTGACGCATTCTACCTTTTAACGTTGCGGGTGGGGGTTGAAAGGTGTTTTGTGCGAACTCTAGAACATCTCCCACGCGATCGACCAGCAGACTGACTACTTCATTATCAGAACACACAATGATATTAAATCCTTGGGCTCCATCTACCTGACTTTTCACGGGATCTCGAAAACCTCTCTCCTTGCAGGAGAGAGGCTTTGAATTCTCCCCCTTCCCTTGTAGGGAAGGGGGTTGGGGGGTTAGGTTTCGCGTTGGTTTTTCCACATAGCGTGAATCAGGCTCATCTCCAAGTTTTGTAATTGATTGTGTCTGCGGTTCGCTCATCTCTAATCGACGCTGCAAATCGATGACAGTAATAATTTGTCCACGTAAATTAATCAACCCATAGATATCTGGTGGTGCTAAAGGTACAGGAGTCGTTGCTTGTGGACGAATCACTTCTTGAACGTGTTGCACGTCAATACCAAAGTAAGCTCCTTTGAGGAAAAATGTGCAAATTTGTTGTTCAGCCATAAGTCGCTAATTGCAGCAAATGAGGGTTAGCAATCCGAATTACAGTTTCAATGTCAAGAATTTCTGTGATTTGTCCTTGAATTACAGCACAGAAAAGCACACCAGGTCTACTAGAGACACCTTTAATGTTCAGTGGTTCTTCCACAATATCAAGAATGCGATCGACCACTAGCCCAACACTCAGTTCTGAGTATGGAGAGACAATAACTATCTGGAGCGTTTCTGCAACTGTCGCTAAAGCTTCATCATTAAAGTGATTACGATCGCTATCAGAAAATATCTTGTGAAGATCAATCAGTGGCAGAATTTGACCATAAGACTCGTAGACATCTTGATTAGCCACTTTTCCGACAGCAGAAGCAAGAATCTCTTCGAGCCGAAATGCCATCGGCAATGGAATGCCCATGCGTGCGCCTTGGGGGCCTTCAAACAGCAAAATTGTTTGGCGTGAGCCTGCTTCCTCTTGGCTATTTACAGCATTTTCGCTCAACAACTGCTTTTGTTTGGCAATTATACCAGTTTGCTTTGCCAGACCGACAACATCAATAATTAATGCCACTGTGCCATCCCCTAAAACAGTAGCTCCTGCAAATAGGGATAGCGCCTTTAACTGTCTTCCCAAAGGTTTAACTACGATGTCTTGGATGTCTTCGATTGTGTCCACGACCAGTCCAAAGTGATAGTTATCAACTTGCACAATTACCAGACTGAGTGTTTCTAAGTTGCTGACACTATCCTGTTGGAATACTTCGTTGAGGTAAATCAAGGGCACAAGATTACCCCGCAAGCGATACACAGGCACATCGTATAGTATCTCAATACTATTAAACGCTTTTAGGCGTACTAGTTCTAGTAAACTCGCTTGGGGAATAGCATAACAATCGCCTCCACTGGTGACAATCAATGCTGGAATAATTGCCAATGTCAGGGGAATCTTGATTTTGAAGGTCGTTCCTTGTCCCTGTTGGCTGTAAATTTCAACTGTTCCGTTAATCTTCTCAATATTGCTCTTGACAATATCCATCCCAACCCCACGCCCGGAAAGGTGAGTTACCTGTTGAGCAGTCGAGAAGCCGGATAAAAAAATTAAGTTCATCACTTCTGACTCGCTCATGGTTGCAGCCTGCACAGCATTTACTAAACCAAGTTGCTGCGATCGCCCTTTGAGCCGTTCTAAATTCAGACCGCGACCATCATCGCCAATTTCAATATTTACTTTGCCGCTTTCGTGAAAGGCTCTGAGAAATAGCCGTCCTACGCTTGGCTTTCCACAAGCAACGCGCTCGGCTGGTAATTCAATCCCATGATCGATGCAATTGCGTAATAAGTGTGTTAATGGGTCTTTAATTGTTTCAATAATACTTTTGTCTAGTTCGGTATCTGCTCCCTCCATCTCAACTTCAACTTCTTTACCGGAAGCGATCGCTAAATCGCGGGTGACGCGAGGGAACTTTTGCCAGATGGAACTAATTGGTTGCAGTCGAGTTTTCATCACCCCTTCTTGCAACTGGGCTGTAAGTAGGCTCAGGTGCTGGCAGGTAGCAGCAAAACTCTTATCCTTAAATTTTGTACTAAATCCGATTATCTGATTACGAGCTAAAACGAGTTCACCCACTAGGTTGATCATCTGATCTAGCAGATTAACATTGACTCGGATATAAGCAGATTCTGATGTTGTCGTTGATATTTCTGTGAGTTCGTTATTGACAGATTCACTACCTGCTGTATCTTTTTGTGGCGTTTGTGTATTAACAGGCGATTGAGAGGGTTTTGGAGTCTGTTTAGTTTCTGACAATCGCGTTAATGACCCGATCAGTTCTGAATAATCGCGTAGGCGCAGCCCGTCGTAGACATCGCCATCCTGCCTTGTAGCTTGAATTTGAGACAGGATTTGCCGAATGCTATCAACTGTTTGTAGTAAAGTACTAATAATGTCAGGGGTGATTGCGATCGTGCGATCGCGCAGGCACGAGAGCAAATTCTCTCCAGCATGAGCAAGTGATTCCAAATTAGGAAACGGTAAAAAGCCGCAATTTCCTTTAAGCGTATGGAGTGAGCGATAAATCCGAACTAATGCTTCTCCATCATCAGATGCTTTCTCTAGCTCAATAATATCGCCTTCAATTTGATTCAAGTTCTCATAGCTTTCAACGAGAAATGCTTCTATATCATCGTCAATTTCATTTAACTCCATTGGTTAAGAAAGTAAATTTTTATTTTATTATATATCTTATTTTAAGACTAATTTAATATTAAACTTCAGCAATCTCTATCGAAAGAGAGATGTTTTTCTTTGCTTAGGCTGAAGACATAAGATTTCCCTTAATGATATACTTAATAGAGAGGCAATATTTTTGTTGCCACTCAACTTAAACTTTCAACAATAGTCGTCGTTAAGACAGACAATCTTACAAGTACAAATAATGCAATGTGCGTTCTACCCCGCTTCTCTACGAGACGAGACAACGATTTTGTATTGGCAACGGAAACTAAAGCTGGAATTAGATTGGATTTCAAATACTTAACAAATTTTTAAAGGTTTCCAATATTAAAAATTTTATTTCTACAGCATTATCGTTTTAGTGAGTTTGATAATTTTTCCGAAACTATAATTATTGATAATTGTAAAATTATATTTATTTATTCTTTAATTCATTCATTTTAACTAATAATAATGTAGGCTAATTAGCCGAAATCAAGAATTATTAAGCTAAAGCATTAAAGGATAAAGCTGATGGCAATGGTTTTGATTATCGATGATGCAGCTTTTTCTCGCAGAATGATCCGTAAGTTTCTGCAAGTCGATGGCTATGAAATTATCGAAGCAAGTAATGGACGTGAGGGATTAGAAATGGTTTATAACCATAAGCCAAATTGTGTATTAGCGGATCTTCTAATGCCAGATATGAATGGCTTTGAATTTCTCAAAGCCATGCAAGATAAAGAATTAAAAATCCCAACCATTATTATTTCTGCCGATATCCAAGAAGGGGCACGCAATCAAAGCTATAGCTTGGGCGCAGTCAACTTTATTAATAAACCGCCAAAAGAAAGTGAATTGCGAAAGGCAGTCCAGGAAGTTCTTAATACTAAGGAATAAGTTTTCATGAATGTGACAGAAGAAGAACTGGATGCCCTAGAAGAGTTAATTAATATTGGAGTCGGCCGAGCAGCAAGTCTACTTAATGAAATGGTAGACTCTCACATTCGTCTGAAAATTCCGGTTGTTAAAGTCTTAACTGCTAACGAAGCATATCAAGAATTAATAAAACGATTTCATGATGAGGCTTTGGCATCTGTAAAACTAGGTTTTACAGGCTCTTTCTATGGCACTGCTAGCTTAATTTTTCCAACTGACAGCGCATCAACATTGATTGCAGTGCTTACAGGTGAAGAGCCAGGATCGGCTGACCTAGATGCGGTGAAAATTGGCACCCTGAGCGAAATTGGTAACATTGTCATAAATGGGGTAATGGGTTCACTCAGTAATGTTCTAAAGCGGCATGTAAACTACACATTGCCCGTTTATTTAGAAGATACGCTGGAAAATTTATTGTTATCTGCATACGAGAATGATTCAAAAATATTACTGGCACAAGCCAGTTTCACAATTGAGCGCTTAGAAATTATCGGAGATATTATTTTAATCTTTCTAGTAGGCACTTTTGATGCGCTAATCAATGCAATGAAGGACGAAATGGGAATAATCTAATTAATATAAAATTTTTGAGAATACAATGAATATAATTGAACAAGCTCAAGAAAAATTTAGCCTTTTAGATAAAATTCCTTTAGGAGCTTTTGTTCTCCAGTCAGATTATATTGTTATCTTTTGGAACTGCTGCTTAGAGGAATGGACAAAAATTCCGAGAAGTCAGATTTTGGGAAATTCTATTCAGGAATATTTTCCTCATCTGAATCAACCTCGTTACACTAGCCGTTTGTACCAAATTTTTCAAGGTGGGCCTCCAACAATTTTTTCTTCTCAACTGCATAAATATATTATTCCAGTACCTATATCCAAAGATAAATATCGCATTCAACACACAACTGTTACTGCTGTGTCTGCATTCGATGGAGATAAATTTTATGCTATCTTTTCAATTGAAGATTTAACAGATTTAACGTTTCGAGTTCAGGAATATAAAAACCTCCGCGATCAGGCTCTAGCAATAGCAGAACAACGGCAACAGGCAAAAGAAGTTGCTGAGACAGCAAACCGCATCAAAGATGAATTTTTAGCAATTGTCTCTCATGAACTTCGTTCCCCTCTTAATCCAATTTTGGGTTGGGCCAAGCTACTGAAAAATCGGTCATTAAACGAAGCTACTACTGTGCGTGCCCTTGATACCATCGAACGAAATGCTGAACTACAAGCTCAGTTGATTGAAGATTTGTTGGATATCTCTCGCATTCTCCAGGGCAAGCTAGCACTTAATTTAGAAACGGTTAATCTGATTTTTACTATTGAAGCTGCCTTAGAGACAGTGCAATTGGCAGCAGAAGCAAAGTCGATTCAAATTAATCTTCATTTGGATAGAGAAATTGGACAGGTGAAGGGTGATAGTAATCGTATTCAACAAATTATTTGGAATCTGCTCTCTAATGCCGTAAAATTCACACCATCCGGTGGAAAGGTTGAAGTCTACTTAGAACAGATTAATTCTGAGGTACAACTGAGAGTTAGTGACACGGGTAAAGGTATTAGTCCTGAATTTCTGCCACATGTATTTGAGTATTTCCGTCAGGCAGATAGTCGTACAACCCGAAGTTTTGGTGGGCTAGGGCTTGGTTTGGCAATTGTGCGCCAACTTGTCGAGTTACATGGCGGTACAGTTTCGGCAGAGAGTTTAGGAGAAGGGCAAGGTGCGACATTTACAGTTAGCCTACCGGTGTTTCAACATCTGGAATTAGGAAAGGAAAATCAGAATGTATTAGAGAATTCTTATCCATTCTGTACGCTTTATGCTCCACTAGAAGGAATACGTTTATTAGTTGTAGATGATAATGCTGATACCCGTGAGTTTCTGGCCTTTCTATTAGAACAGCAGGGAGCAATCGTGACGATCGCAGCATCTGCCAATGAAGCACTGGCTGCAATTATGGAGTCAAAGCCAGATTTGCTCTTAAGCGATTTAGGTATGCCAGATGTTGACGGTTATACTTTGATCCGAAAGTTACGAGCAATGCCCGCCGATTTAGGTGGACAAATTCCGGCGATCGCTCTAAGTGCTTACGCCGCAGAAACGACACAAAAACAGGTTTTTACAGCCGGATTTCAACTCCATATCGCTAAACCAGCCGATCCTGCCAGATTGGTAGCTGCGATCGCAGCCCTTGTTAAGAATTGACCGAATTTTAGATTTTAAAATCTAAAAAAGTCTCAGAGCAAGCAAATTTACAAGACTAGACGCTACGGGCAGATGTCAAGTTTTGAATGACTGTATCTTGAGCTTGCAAAAATCGCTGTTCCCACTGCTGCCGATTTTTTGGATTTAATGCTCTCTGGCTTGCCAAGTCCACAAAATTGCTCAATGAGAGATAACAGATCGCTTCTGCAATTACAGCAAGACAATAACTCTACTACGAAACGCCCTACTTCTTAATGCTCTTATTTTAACAACGGTATTGATGTGATAACAGAAATAAGACGAAAGGTGCAATTTTTGCTCAGAGTATGGAGAAGTGCATATAAGCTAAAAGCACTCTCGTCTCTTCCGACAGAATTGAAAGTAACTCATACACCGAACCCTGTACAAGCACACAGAGGCGGATTAAATGGTTATCAATACACTTGGGTATATGCCACTACAATTCAGTCATTAGTTGGAGCAGTTGTTATTGAAGAATTTGGTGCTTTTAGTTGGGTTGGAGGGCAATGGTACTTCACAAACTTCACAGCTAAACCCTTTACTCGTAATGATTTTATTGAATGGTATTCCGGTCCTAGAGGAATGATATTACCTAATTGTCAGTACACTGATTTTCAAAATTGGAGTGGTAGTACCAAATTAATTAACAAAAAAACCAAGTGGTATTTTATTGGACGAAATCAAAGTGGTAAACATATTAAGGGTGAAGCTGAGATTGAAGAACTTGGTGAGCTTATTGAGTAAATTCCACGATGCGCTTACTCTCCTTGTAACCGTTCACGGGGGTAATGAGTTGCTGAAATCGGGCAAATGCTAAAAGATAAGTAATAATTGCAACTAATGTGTCTTGTTGTTGAACAGCTTTTATGGCTAAAGTGACTCGCTTATTTTTTTTAATTACATACAGAGTAGCGTAAGCATAAAACAAACAAGTACCATTTTTAGCTTGACTTCTATAAATATATGGTGCTTCTAATGGTGATGGTTCCCCATAATAGGGAATTAAGTTAAAGTCGACAATAATTGGGCTTGTATCTAAATTAGCAGTGGCATAATGACCAGTTGTACTAATAAATAACTATGAACAAGTAAAAAACGAGTCAAACTAAATTAACCCCTGAAGAGTGAAAGTAAAATAAAATTATCCTCCACTTAAACCCCATCATGGCTATCCCAGAACTCGAACAACAACTCCTTCAGCTTTCCCCCAACGATAAACTGTATATTATCCAATTCCTTGCTCAAAGCCTGACCACACACAACACCCACCCAGACCAACCCACCAAACTCTCAGAATTCTTCCGTCAATCACCCCTGGCTGAACTCACCGAAGAACTCGACCTTAGCCGAGGCTTGACATTGCTAAAAACCCTCATTGAGTCCCTAGAACCAGAAACCCAAATTGAAACTCCAGAATATCCTCTGACTAAATTCTATGGATGTATCCAAGATGAAACATTCTTTCGCCATTCCCAAGGACAACAACAAGAACGCGAACCCATCCTGTGAACTTTCTGCTAGATACTAACACTTGCATTATCTATATGCGTGGTAAAAATTTCACCTTAAAGCAGAAATTAGAAACCACTGCTACTAAAGATATTGCCGTTTGCTCAATCGTCAAAGCTGAGTTATTTTATGGCGCAATGAAAAGTGCCAACCCAGAACGTAATCTTACCTTACAGCAAGAATTTTTAGCTCAATTTATATCACTACCATTTGACGATCTCGCAGCAATGACATTTGGAATGATTCGATCTCAGCTAGAAGCATTAGGCACTCCAATTGGAGCCTATGATTTACAAATTGCCGCGATTGCACTGACAAATAACTTAACCCTTGTTACCCATAACACCAGACAATTTAAGCGGATTAATAACTTGCTGATTGAAGATTGGGAGATAGATAATTATTGACAAACGACTGGCTAGAAAACATCATCTCACAACTTACCGCAATCGCTCTCTTACCTTCATTTGTATATAAAATCACTCAAAGACTACTGTCCTATTACCATATACTAATACACGATTTTGTAAATGCGATCGCACCGCTCTTGCTAATACAACTCTCTCTAAATCTTTGCCTTTTCTTACCAAATCATCAACTTCATCACGGTGACTAACTCGCACTACATCCTGTTCAATAATTGGGCCTGCATCTAAATCAGCAGTGGCATAATGAGCCGTTGCACCAATAATTTTTACTCCACGTTCAAAAGCTCGGTGATAAGGGTTTGCACCGATAAAAGCTGGTAAAAAGGAATGATGAATATTAATAATTTGCGGAAATTTAATAATAAAATCTGCACTAATAATCTGCATATATTTCGCCAATACAACTAAATCTATTT
Source organism: Nostoc sp. CHAB 5834 (assembly GCA_020829485.1). The sequence continues at coordinate 41,012 of JAIVFU010000042.1, forward strand.
TGTACTGGTGGAGTAATTCTAGTTGTTGGGCTTCTTGTTCTGATTTATTATCTTTACTAATGGGAATGTGCTGGAAGTCAACATTAAATTGCTCTGCAACCACCTTTAAATTAGAATGGTTGCTAATAATTAAAGGAATTTCAGCAATAAATTCTTTAGCACGTTGTCGCCAAATTAAATCAAATAGACAATGGTCTTGCCGACTTACCCAAATAGCAATGCGTGGTACTGTATCAGAAAAACGTATTTCCCACTTAGCGCCTAAAGGTTGAGCAATGGCATTAAATGCAGGAGCAATAAATTCTCGCGGTAAATTGAACCCATCTAGTTGCCATTCAATACGGGTAAGGAATAATCCAGCAGCAAAATCTGTATGCTGATCTGCATGGATAATATTACCACCATTAGAATAGATAAAATTGGCAAATTTCGCTACCAGTCCCCGTTGATCGGGGCAGGAAATCAGCAATGTTGCTGTCGGATTTGTCATAATAATATCGCCAGATTTTTTAATTAATTATTTGCTGTTTGTCGGAGTTGGATTAGGAATCGTGAGCGGAGGAAGTTTCTGGCTATTATCTACAGGTTGTTTCCACTCTGATAATTCCCGATTTACGGCATTTGCAAAATCTGTAGATACCAACAGCACATTTATATTTCCATCGGGTTTAGCAGCAGAGTCAGCTTGAGCATATAAGAAACGACCGTTAAAGTTAGATTTACCCAAAAGCAACTGATGGCTTTGTCGGTTTTTCAGAGTGATATTGATGGTTGCTTGGGGTTGATCTAGGGCAAATTCTTTAAGCTCTTTTGCTGGAGTTGAGAGAGTGCGATCGCTATTACCTTTGACCAACAAATCCATTAAATAAGAAACAATAGCATCATTTGCTGATCCCGATATCGGAGATTTGATTAACCACCTGGGGTTACTACTAGATTCAGGATTCCGTTCCAGCTTCAGAGTGAGTTTTTTTGTCGTTACTGTTAAAGACTGTACATCATCTTCGGCAAAAGAGAAAATTTGCTGCTTTTGCTCCTTGGTTTGTTCTCGCACAGTCGCACCCCGAATTTCATAGAAGTAAACAAAACTGCCTAAACCTAGCGTTAGCAGTATCAAAATTAAAGTCGTTCTCGGCAATTTCATTTTTTAGTCATTTGTCATTTGTCATTGGGACTGAGGGATATTTTACCGTCGTTTCCACCAAATAATAACTGCGATCGCAAACCCAATTAAGGGTAAAACTAACAAAGATGACAATATTAAAAGATTACTTTGTGTGGTTGTCAAGGTTATTCGACGGTTTTTCGGTTCTTTAGGGCGAATAGAAAGGGGTTGCTGATCCTGTTGACTCAGCCAAGTAACTGAGTTGAGGAATACATCTCCATTTAATTGCTGTTGAAACAAGCCATCGGTGGCGAAATCGGAATTTCCTAAAACCACTAAACGGGACTCGGTGGCTGTTTGAGATGAGGGAGATGAGGGAGTAGGGGAAGCCTTGCCTTGGGTGGTTGGTGATGGTAAAGCTTGCGGAGTCTTGGGGGAGGGTGAAGGAGTAGGGCTAGTCTTGCTTTGGGTGGTTGGTGATGGTAGCGGTGAAGGCTGGGGTGTGGAAGCAGATTTGGGTGTTTGTTTTCTTGTTAATGCAACACCCAAGGTTAGAGGCCCTTTCATGTCTTTACCCTCATTAAACTCCAACTTTTCGCTTTGGAGGTCGCTTTCTGCCCAACTGTTGGGGTAAGGTTTGGTTTGCAGCAAAGGAGTAGCTTCAACACCAGGTACAGAGGTAATTTCCAGTGGTCGGGCAATCGGATAAAAAGAATTACCGTTATCGAAATCTTTGGTAATCGGATGTTGTCCGTATTCTGTGACTAAGGGCGTAGCAGGGCCAAGTCCTACGCTTCCGCCAGAGACATCGACTGCTAAACGATTATCCAGACGAACACCCCACTCTTGCAGCAAGCTGTTAAGTTTGGGATCGGTATTAGGATCAATCATCAGCAGTAAGTTACCACCGCGATTAAGATATTCTTGCAAAGCTTTGACTTCACCTTCAAACAACCCTCGCTTGGGGCCAGCTGCTATTACTACAGCCGCATCTTCAGGAACTTTGGAAGTTTCTCCTAAATTCAGGGGTAATGTTGTAAAACTTTTATCGCCTAATGCCTGAACTGCTTGTGATATTGCACCTTTAGCAGGTGAAAGTTGGCGTTCGCCATGACCTTGGAGTAAGTAAGCTTTGGCTGTAGTTGAATTTGTTAGTTGTTGCAGGCGACTAGTTAATCTGATTTCTGACAAGCGCTCATTTTCATTTACAGTTTGTACTAATTGCCGTTTATCGCTAGATTCTAAATAAACTTCCCCATAATCTTTGACACCAAACTTTTCTGCAAGTCCTGGTCTACTTTGGGGGTCGATGTACTCATATTTAAATTTTGAGCTTTGGCGTTGATAATTTTCTAACAGTTCTCGGTCTTGGGGATTTTGGTTAATATCAAATACCCATACCTTAACTGGCTGTGGTAAAACCCTAACTAGTTCCCGTGACTGGGGCGCAAGGGTAAACAATTGAGCCTCTGTTAAGTCTGCTCGCAGATGGTAGCGAGTTCCCAAAAAGTTAATCAATCCTAAAATTGCCAACACTGCCAGAGTTGCTACTAAAGCATTAGTCCCAGCTTGGGTAGAACGACGCTTCCACCAGTTAGTCTCATAGCTTTGCCATATTATCCCTAACCCACTAATGACAATTCCTGTAATCAGAAATGCTAATGGAATTAATCTCCACTGTTCAGAGACTAACCCAACTGTTAAGCCGACAGCAATTAGGAACGGGCCCAACCAAAACAGATATTTCCACAGTTTCTTTTTTACAACTATCTTCATCTTATTTGTCATTTGTCATTTGTCATTTGTCATTGGTCATTGGTCATTTGTCTACAAATAGTGACAATTTAAAATATATGGACGAAAATTGAGTAACTAAAAATAAGTATATAACTGAATAAATGGCGACAAAGCGTTTCCAAGAATTACAAGTTTATCAATTATCAGAACAGTTGGCAGATGACATTTGGAAAATTGTTGAGGGATGGAATTTTTTTGCAAAAGATACGATTGGTAAACAGATTGTACGTTCGGGAGATAGTATCGGTGCCAATATAGCAGAAGGTGTAGGAAGAGGTAGTTTTCAAGATAATAGACGTTTTATCAAAATAGCAAGAGGCTCTTTGAATGAAACTCAACATTGGTTAAGACGGGCTTATACTCGTAACCTTTTAACTACCGAACAGATAAATGCAATCAAAACAATCATTAACGAACTAGCACCTAAATTAAACTCCTATCTAAACTCAATTGGCAATGTCCCAGATGACAAATGACCAATGACTATTGTCTTTGAAAGCGCAGTGCATCAATTGATTGAGCAGTGAGAAAGATGCCCAAAAAAATGTAACTGGCGAATAAAAGTAAAGCGCTCGTATCAAAAATGCCTTGAATTAAGGTGTTGTAATGCTTCAGCAATGACAGATAACCTAATGCTTCGCCCACGGGGCCAGGGACAATTTTGGCGATTAAATCAATCAATAACAATAATAAAATTACTGCAAAGGTGAAAACGGCAGAAAGAATTGTACTGTCTGTTAATGAAGAAATAAACATTCCTAAAGATAAAATTGCTGCTGCTAGCAAGATTAATCCAAAATGACCCAGCAAGGGAATTGAGAGTGCCATTGGTGGATTTGATCCACTGATTGCGATCGCTTCAAACACTAGCATCGGTACAACCATCGTGGTAAAAAATGTTAGCACGCCTAATAACTTACCTAAAGCTACCGCCCAATTGGTGATTGGTGACGTGGCTAAAAGTTCTAAAGTACCCCGCTTACGTTCTTCGGCATAAAGTCCCATCGAGAGAATTGGCAGGATAAACAACAATAGCCACCCCATGCGATCCAAGAATGCTCGAATAAATTCGTAAGGGACATCTATCGGCGGTACTGGCACTCCGAGTTGTTGCCCTTGTGCATCTATTGCCGCAACTCCTACCAAAATGCCATCTGGCCCTAGCAAAATCATCACGAAGAATAACCCCGCAATGAGCCAAAATATGCCTGCGATCGCATAAGCCAAAGGTGATACAAAATAACTCTGTAACTCTCGGCGATAAATGGCAATAATATTACTCAGCACTACACCCATTTACGCTGCCTCTCCTTCGTTGTCTGCTGCTAAGTCTACCTCAGTATCGAAATTTTTTTCTTCTGTGGTTAGTTGCAAGAATACGTCTTCTAAGGTAGCGTTAACTCGCTTCAGTTCATGCAAACCGAATCCTGCACGCACTAATGTTGTGGCAATATCTTTTCCCGGTTCTTTTCCCGGTTGCGATATCACCCGCAGGTAAGCGCGATTTGCCTGGGGTTGATGGCCTCCGGTTGTCGGAATTGATTCTATCAAACTCACACCCGCGACTTTTTGCAATACCTGTTTCGCTAGAGCAGCTTCTCCTTCTATTTCTAATTCATATCCAGAGCCACCTGTCAACTGAGTCATCAAGTTTTCTGGTGTATTAGTTGCCACAACTTTACCGCGATTAATGATGGCGACGCGGCTACAAGTCATGCTCACTTCTGGCAGAATGTGTGTGGAAAGAATAATTGTGTGAGTACCAGCGAGACTTTTAATTAAATTCCGCACCTCAATTATTTGTCTGGGATCGAGTCCAACGGTGGGTTCATCGAGAATAATTGCTGGTGGATCGTGAACGATCGCTTGAGCAATTCCTACTCTTTGACGGTATCCTTTAGAGAGTTTGCGAATAATCACCCGTCGCTTATCTTCTAAGTTGCAGCGTTCGATAGCAGCTGTTACCTTGTTGGTGCGATCGCCTGCTGATACTCCCTTAATTCGGGCGACAAAATGCAAAAATCCTTCCACCGTCATGTCTGGATATAACGGCGGTGTTTCCGGTAAATAACCAATGCGTTGACGTACAGCTAGGGAATTTTCATGGACATCATAACCAGCAATTCGGGCATTTCCATTGGTTGCCGGTAAATAGCCAGCCAAAATCCGCATAGTTGTGGTTTTACCTGCGCCATTGGGGCCCAACAAACCTAAAATCTCCCCAGGCTCAACGCTAAAGGTGACATCAGTAATCGCTGGGGTGGAACCGTATATTTTACTCAGATGTTCAACTTCGATCATCGGTATAGTGGCGATCGCAATTTATAGAATACCCAATAATCTTAGATCACGATATTGGGTATGGGGGACTGGCACTAAGATTCGCCGATAATGGGTAAAGTTCCTGAAAAGCTTAACCACTAAGCAAGCTTTGTTACAAAGGTTGGGGGAAAAATTAAAGCCTTTCTCCTTGTAAGGCTTTGTCAGAGTGAAACTGCCACACTCACCGACATCTCGCCCAGAACTGAAGTTCAGGGCTGATAGCTGAAGTCCACTTAAGTGGACTGAATTAATCATTTAGTCCACTTGAGTGGACTTTAGCTATGAGACTCGGAATTCATTCCGAGGCGGGATAGCAACGCAGTGCGAGATTTATTTAAACGAAACAATCGCATTGTTAGTCAAAACAATTGTATTATTAACCGAAACAATTGCATTGTCACTAGAGAGACTACTTTTTTGGGATAATATACAATCCTGTGCTAATCCGCCCTAAAGCTTTTTCTAGCTCCGTATTAATAGATTTGATTTTGCTCGCTATGCCCATAATCTTGAACATAAAATAGAGCCACTAGTTAAAGTGTTTAGGGATGTCGTCGTTAATATTTCCTCCTCCTCTACAACAAATCAACAGCGAAATTGCCCGTCGCGCTGGTGTTGATTTGTATGTGCTGCGCCTCGATCTCATGCACCCGTGGGTTAACGGCAACAAGTGGTTCAAGCTGAAATACAACCTTTTGGAAGCCAAGGAGAAAAATTACACGACGCTGCTAACCTTTGGCGGTGCTTATTCCAATCACATCTATGCAACTGCGGCGGCTGGTAATCTTTTCGGTTTTCGTACCATCGGCGTAATTCGTGGAGAAGAGAGGCTACCATTAAACCCAACGCTGAGTTTTGCTGTACAACAGGGTATGCAGCTTGTGTACCTGAACCGCAAGATGTATCGACAGCGCAACACACCAGCCTTAGAGGAATATCTGCGACAACGTTTCGGCGAGGTGTTTATCATTCCCGAAGGCGGGAGTAATTTAAATGGTGTGCGCGGCTGCACAGAGATAATTGATCGTGCGCTCGCATTTGATCATATATGCGTAGCCTGTGGTACAGCTACCACACTAGCAGGTATTGCGCTTTCGTTGCATGAGAGACAAAGAGCGATCGCTTTTCCCGTATTGAAAAATGGCGCATTTCTTGCACAAGAAATCGAAAGTTTGTTGACAAATTACCTCGCCTCTAGTTTACCTTCGCCATATAGTTCTCCCGCTTCCTGGGAATTGGTATGTGATTACCACTTCGGCGGCTATGCAAAGGTGAACAACGATCTGCTATTTTTCAGCCAGCAGTTCACAGAAGAACATGGCATACCCCTTGATTACGTATATACCGCCAAAATGTTTTACGGAGTGATGGATTTACTAAAGCAGGGATTTTTTTGTAAAGGCGATCGCTTACTGCTGATACACACAGGCGGCTTACAGGGCAACGTTGGCATGGAAGAAAGATTGCAGAGATTTTCTAAAATCTGAGTTGCCACTTAATTAAATATCAGTTAGCCTTGTATGGAATTTTACTAAAATAAGTTAAATTCACACACCGTTCTTAATATTTACTCAAAGTCTAGCTGTAGTAGTAAAACTCGAATTTCCCAATGCAGGGATAGAAAATATTACTGATAAATATCTTAATAAGCTAAAAACAGAAGATATTGAAGCTGTATGGTCTAATTTTCAGAAAGCGATCGCTAAAACTTTTGATTTTTTTGATAATATTTTGCATATTAAGGGCGGAAGATTAATTCCTTATCGATATTTATATCTGACTATCACAGCATATTTTTATCGGAATGATAAACCAGATTATAGTTTTCTAGGTAAGTATTTTTGGTATTATAGTTTTCATAATGCAGACTTACTAACAAACACTACTCACCTCTGGCAACATATAGAGTTTGTTAATCAACAAAAGGCTAATAGTACTTACTCATTCAATCAATTTGATATTGATAAAAATTCAATCAGAAAATCTTTCTACAGTTATAGAGGTCGCTTATCAAGAGCAATACTATCACTTTACGCAAATCAAAAGCCACAAGATTGGGCAAAACCTCATAGAGATGTTTTGTCTGATGTTTATTATCAGCTAACAGATAAACCTAACTTGCACCATATATTTCCGGTTAACTTTATTAAACAAAGTGGCATTGCTAGTCAAATAGAATCTGACAGCTTGATGAATATTGCCTATCTGTCTCAAATAACTAATTTAAAAATTAGCGATAAAAATCCATTAGATTATCTCAAAGAATATGACGAGCCTGGTTTAGAGGCAGTCCTACGCTCTCATCTTATACCGACGATTATTCTTGAATGGTCAAGAGCCGATGCACTTCCTGAAAACGCGCTGAATATTTTTATTGAAGAAAGAGTAAATCTCTTATTAGAGGCTTTGAGGCTAAAGTTAGAAGGGATTGAATTTAATGTTTTTGATATGGGCGATCGCACAGATAATATATATCCCTAAATAAAAGATAACATATAGCGTTCCCAATTGCGGAACGCTATATTTTGATAAATTCTGTTAAGATAATATGAATTTAAATTGAAAATTGCTAGTTCTTAAAATTAGGCATGGAGATTTGCTTGTTCCTGCAACCAAGGATCTACAGGTTGCCCATCTTTTCGGCGTAATTCAATTTCCACTACCATCACTTCTTTGGAACCAGGAGGCGCGGGTTTTTTATGGAAAATAATCTCATAATCTTCTGGATTGTGTTTGCGTTCTTTCAACCATTCCTGTACCTTGGTTGTGGCAAAAAATGATTGCCCTTGCTCAAACATTCGGGTAATCTGCAATTGCAGCGTATAAGGATTTAACCGACCCATTTTCTACCGCCTTTGTTAAGTTAATTGTAGGACAAGTAATCTGCTTACTCTAGATAATCTAATGTTAGTGCGAAGTACGCACATCTGACACTTTGCATACTGCTATCTGTAGAAACAAAGTCCGAACTTAGTTCGATGAATGCTCTCAGAAAGCGCCGATTTTGCTGCAATCTGTCTTCCAAAGGTTGATAAATTATTGTTTGTGGTGCTTGGTTTTCACCTAGTAATGTTATAATGGTTTCTCTAAAAAATGTTGAAAACTTGACTGCGCTCCACGACTGAAGTTGTACGTACAGTAAGGGCGAGGGAAGAGATTAGTTAAGGATTGTTCAGCATTTTCCACTCCCTCTACAACATTTTACTACTTAATTCTGTTATAGATTGGAGAGAGGCACGCCGCTTCAAAAACTGACCAACAGACTGAGATGGTTGTTATGAAGAGCAAAAATCAAGCTATTTTCGCTTTAATTGTAAAAAGCACTATTGTCTTTTTACCCTTACTGCTGTCCCCTGGAATTGCCAGTGGACAATCTGCACCATCACCTTCGCCAGCACTAACTCCTGCTTTGGTGTTATCGAATCAGGAACAGGAAGAATTAACGCGACTAAGAGCAGAAAAGCGAATTCAACAGCAAGTCCAATCTGATTTTAATAGCGCTTTTAGCCGGACAACTATCTTACTCAATGTCTGGCTAGTTATATTAAGTCTATTTCCAGTCGCAATCATTGCTTTATTTTGGCTCTTGCGACGGGTGGTAATCCGTGAAATTGTTGATAGAGCTATGCAACAATTACAGGGAATGGAAAAATTACAAAATCAGCTAGCCACCGTTAAACAAGAGGCTGAAAATCTTATTCAAGAAGCTAAAAAAATAAATTATGAATTAGAAGAGGAAACTGCTAGTTTACAACAACAGATTAAAAACGAACAAAAAAAATATTTATCTAACCTTACATCTGAACTAGATTTAGCTAAATCACAGGTATTAACTAGATTAGAAACTGAACTGAAAAAATCTCAACAAAATATACAAACTTTAGAGTCAAAATTTGCTTCTGGGCTATCTAAGTTAGAGTTTGATGCTCAACAACAAAGAGATATAGCGCTGGATAATCTCGGAAAATTAGCATCTGTCATCGCAGAAGAACTGTCTAATTTAAAGTTAGGTGTGCAACAACAGCAAGAACTAGCCGTTGCTGATTTAGAAGTATCAAGGTCTGAGTTCACGTCTCAACTTTCAAGATGGGAGTCTGATGCTCAAAGACAAAAGGATATAGCTATTGAAAGCTTAACAAAATTGCATTCAGAATTTGCAGAAGAATTATCCAAATTACAGGTAGATGCTCAACAACAAAAAGATATAACACTTGACAATTTAGGAATATTAGATAAGGAATTGAAATTTGAATTATCTGAATTACAAGTAGATGCTGAAGAACAGAAAAACAAAATTGTTGAGAGTTTAGCAGCATTGCAGTCAGAATTTGCCAATCAACTATCTGAATTACAAGTAGATGCTCAAAAATGCAAAGATTTAATAATTGGTAATTTAGAAAAATCTGGTTCTGAGTTTACTTCGCAATTCTCAGATTTACAATGGAATGCTCAACAACAAAAGATTCTTATTTTGGAGAAGTTAGAAAGATTAGAAACTGAGTTTGTTTCTCAACTCTCTGAGTTACAATTGGATGCCCAAGAAAGAAAGGATCTCATCCTTCAGGAATTAACTGAAATTACACCTGAATCTATCCTAGAGGCAGTAAATTCTGAAGTTGAGCAAGAAATACAAGAACAGCCACAACAACCAGAATTTACTGCTGATGAGTATGTAAAACAGGGAGATGAGCTATTTTCCCAAAGGCACTATGAAGATGCGATCGCAGCTTACAACCAAGCAGTTAAAATCCAAGCTGATGAACCTGTGACTTGGTTAAAACGAGGTCTAACTCTAGGGAGATTGAAACGCTACAAAGATGCGATTGCATCATACAATAAAGCTATTGCGATTCAACCAGATTATCATCAAGCTTGGTGCGATCGCGGCGTTGCTTTTGGTAACTTACAACAGCATCAGCAAGCCTTTGACTCATTTGATAAAGCTACACAAATCAAGCCTGATGATGCAGTTGCTTGGTTGAATCGCGGCCTTTCCCTAGTAGCATTAGAACAATATGAAGAGGCAATAGTGTCTTTTGATAAAGCACTGGACTTTCAACCCAATTCTCCCAAAATCTGGGATAAACGCGGTTATACCTTGGTAAGATTGGGACGCGATGATGAAGCGATCGCTAGTTTTAACAAAGCCTTAGAAATTAACCCAGAGTATGCTAGTGCCTATTACAACAAAGCAGCCTGTTACGCACTGCAAAGACAAGTTGACCGATGTCTGTTAACTCTACAACAAGCAATTGAACTTAATCCCAGGTATAAAGAAGACGCAGCAACCGACCTCGATTTTGATGAAATTGCCGACGATAAGCGCTTTAAAGAGTTAGTTGCACAGTAAAAATCTAAAAGGCATTGGGCATTGGGCATGGGTTATTTCTCCCTCATCTCCCTCACTCCCCACTCCCCCCAATTGGCCGATTCTGTTCCCCAGACATCGCTTTGAGTTTAGATGTAAAAGACTCAGAGCGATCGCTTTTTTCTGGAGTAAATTGCCCGATTGGAGCATGAATGGGAGCAGGTGGGAGTAGTTTTGGCTGTCGTTGACGAGGAATTAGTGATGGTGAAGGCGGTGTACTTTCTTGTGAAGCTTGCCTTTGGCTAATAGCAGATGATAACTGAAACGTTGTTGAAGAAGCAAATTTTCCCGAAAGGGCAGACTTTAGGACAGTTTTATTCTCCCTAACTTCCTCCTTCGCTTCTTCATCTACAGATGTTTTTTGTTCGGAACTTTTCAGTTGTAGAGTTGCAGTATTGCTGTGTTGATAGCCGTTGCGAATCTTAGCCGGTGGTAATTGAGGACTCGTGACTTTCTCTAGAGTGGGGTTTTTCTTCGCTGGCGGTAGGGCTGGCGCAGGCGATGAGGTTAAGCTTTGGGGAAATTTGCTACAAATCATCCGTTCAAATTCCATGTTGAAATGATATGTAGCCTGATCCCGGCGCTGCCAAAATACTAAAATTTGCTGCACGGAAACAGCTTTATAACGACCTTGATATAGTGCCTCAATCACTGCCAGGTGTAGCCAATTAAGCGGGTATTGCGTTTGCCAACGCTCAACTAGCTCATTGGCAGCATAGCCACTGAGATCGAAACTATAGTTAATTAACAAGGCGATCGCTAAGTTCGCAGAGGTGTCTGGAAGTGTTGTTAACATGGGGCTATTAGCTTTAGGCAATAGGTCTAAGAATTGTCACCCATCGCATATTAGCCTAACGTGCTTTTAACTACATGGTTTTTTTCCCAAGAGTACCAAGCCGATAAGCAGTGTTTCCTATTTTACTTGTCAACTTCTAGAATGCAACCCTACATAGACTGATTTAATGGCAAATGTTCGCCCAATAGCGACTAATGCCTGATAAACCATTGCTGCAACTTCGGCGCGTGTTGCCGGACGTGAAGGTGCAAGCAGTTTAGGAACTGGATAGTTTACAACTATTCCTCGTTGTGTGGCAGTGGCAACAGCTTTTCGGGCATAGTCAGGAATGGTATCACGATCGCTATATACTTCTAAAATATCGATATCAACAGCTGGTAGTCCTAATCCGTTTACTAGGGACACAATCACCTGTAGCCGTTAGACATTTCACTTTAATAATGATACAAATACGCTCTTTTGGGGCAAGTCTTTGCCCATTGGTGTCAACTTAAGCAAAAATGCATGTCCCACAGGCGTTTTACCCCCTTTAATCCCCCCGATTTATTGGGGGGAAACAGGAAATTTGTTCCCTCCCCTTTCTAAGGGGAGGGTTAGGGTGGGGTGACGCGGTGAGTGATGGAAAGCTAGAGAACTGAATATTACGTCTCGACATGGCTTTTACGTTAAGTTGACACGCATGGGCATTGCGCCTTGCCCCTACGAGAAATCTATATGTATCAGGCTTTTGTGAATTGGTATAAATCCGCCAACAAAGCCACCGCTAGCCGCCATTTGGATAGCGCTATAAGCCCAAATAATCCTTATTGGTATCATTCTCTGTCATAGGGTTGACAGAGAGCGTGACAACGAGGGTAAAGTTCACCATTGATGTTGAGAGTCAATTGTTTTAATTATGACCATCGTAAATAACACTACTTTTAGCAAACTTTTTCAAAGTAGTATCCCTGTGTATAGAAAATATATCCACCTTCCTTTTTCTTGCAAGCGGATAATCTGTACACACAAGTTATAGACTCTCACGCAACATTCTAGGTTCTCATCTCAATGGCATTGTCAGCCAAAATAATGGCATTGCAACTCTAAAATACTTGTGTGTAAACCGTAGCGCCTGCGGAGAGGGGATTAAGGGGTGAAGTTTTCCGGGTTTAACTAAGTAATAGACTTCTTGCAAAAGTCCCTAACACCCCTCCCCTTGGTAAGGCTACGATGTACACACAAGTTGAATTACCCCCCCTTAGTCCCCCCGATGCATTGGGGGGAAACTGGAAAATCTAGTTCCCTCCCCAATACATACGGGGAGGGTTAGGGTGGGGTTCTTTACTTTTAATTTATGCAAGAGGTCTAATCAAGCAAAGATGATATGAACCTCAAATTTCGAGTTTTGATCTCGGCATTCCGAGTCATAAGCCGAGGAACTGTTTTGGTCAATAGATTGAGTCAGCAGCCCAAATAAATGTATTTCTATGCTCCCCATGAGAAGAAGATTAAAGTAGTTCACATTTAAACATTCTCATCCAGGATTGTTCCTTCTATATTGGCTCCATCCAAATTTGCTCCGCTCAAATTTGTCTGGTTCAAATCTGCTTGAGTGAGATTTGCCTGGGATAAGTCAGCTACAGTTAAATCTGCACCACTCAAATCTGCTCCATCTAAATTCGCCGCAATCAAACTAGCTTCCTGCAAATCCGCTTCACTCAAGTTAGTGTCAATCAGTTTCGCAACCGTCAAATCAGCCTGACTCAAATTAGCTCCATCCATTGCTGCTCCATCCAAGATAGCTCCATCCAAGATAGCTCCGCTTAAGTTGCTACCACTGAGGTTAGCATTGCTCAAATCTGCTCCATTTAAGTCTGCTTCAATCAAACTGGCTTGGGCTAAATTAGCGTGACTCAGATTAGCTCCATCTAAAATTGCTCTATCTAAAATTATGCCACTGAGATTGGCTTCCCTTAAGTTTGCCTCGCTCAAGTTGACACCAGTAAAGTCTCTGACACCTGCGGCATAGTTTTTCAGGAGTTGATCTGCTTTCATATCTGTCGCTGTGTTAAGGAACGTTTAATTAAAGCTATCTGGCTTACTCAGACAGGCAGTAAATCCCCAGCACGCGCCACGGAGGATTGGTGTGGTGAATCAAACCGGAGTGAATATCGAATCACATTTTTCTAGATTAGCCATCCTCAACTACTGGCGCTACTACCTAGAGTTGTGATTTATTTTCATACTTAAGAGGGATGTTGAGAGATTTAAAAACTTAACCATTAGTGCAAAGCGATCGCTATACTCAATTGTGGTGTTCATCTGGCAAAGGTTATGGCAAAACCAATTCGTATTCTTTTGCAGACTACGATTCCTACGACTGAAGATGACTGGAGCATTTTTCGTTTCTCGATGTTACAAGATTACTTAGCATCGATTAAAGACGAAGCAGGAAACTCCTTATTTGAAGTTACGGGACGCGATTACGAATCAGATGCAGTAAATGGCGACCCAGTTTTAAGTAGTCTCGACAAATCAGATTTTGATGAACTTTGGCTATTTGGATTAGAGGTAGATAAAGGTTTAAGCGAAAAAGACATCGCTGGAATTAATGCTTTTCGGCAACGCGGTGGCGGAATTTTGACAACACGCGATCATCAGGATATGGGTTGTTCGATGTGTGGTTTAATTGACATTGGTGATGTCCACTACTTCAACACCAAAAATCCCGATCCCGATGAATCTCGCTGGAGCCGAGATGACTCATACACAACTTATATCTCCTGGCCCAACTATCATTCTGGAGCTAACGGCGATTATCAAAAAATTACCATTGTTGAACCCATTCACGAACTATTAAAAAATCCCGATTCACCTTCGGGAAGTATCGAATTTTTCCCAACACATCCCCACGAAGGCGGTATTGGCGTACCTTTAGGCAATGCCAATGCGCGGGTAATTGCTTTAGGTAAAAGTTTAATTACAGGTCGTAACTTCAATCTAGTTGTAGCGATCGAGCATCATCAAGATGAACAGGGCAATATACTAGGACGAGCAGTAGCTAACTCCAGCTTTCATCATTTAGTAGATTACAACTGGGATATTAACAAAGGCTGTCCTACTTTTGTAGATGAGCCACCAGGAGATGGTATGAAAAAGCAGCCACGCGCCTTAGAAGATATCAAAACCTATGTGCGTAACGTCGCTTTCTGGCTAGCAAATTGATTTCAATTCAAGTATTCCCCATCAGTTTTGATGGTTTGTAGTAAGCACTTTAGTGCTTAAAAAATAAGGATTAAAGTCCTTACTACAAAGTTGTCCAATACAGACTTGACGCTACAACCGTTGGGGTTTACGTTTCTCCACCAACCACTACATCTCGAATTCGGAGACTAGGGCCACCACAACCCACCGATAAACCGTTTTGCCCTCCTTTACCGCAACCGCCGGATTCATCCCAGTAAAAATCATCACCAATTGCCTCAATATCCGCTAAAGTTTGGAATACATTACCCGAAAGCGTTACATCCCTTACTGGTTCAGCAATCTCGCCATTCCGAATCATCCAAGCTTCCCCAGCACTGAAGGTGAACATTTCCCCATTTGTCATCCCACCTAACCAATTGCGGGCATAAACTCCTTCTTTGATATCGGTGAATAAGTCTTTGACTGGTGTTTTACCCCGTTCAATCCAGGTATTTGTCATCCGCACAATGGGAGTAAAGTGATAGTTGAGACAACGAGCGTTCCCGGTAGGCGCTTCCTCCAATTTGCCAGCAGTTTCACGAGAATGTAAACGTCCAACTAAAACTCCATCTTTAATTAGTTGAGTAGTAGTAGCAGGCGTGCCTTCATCATCGTAAAAATAGCTACCGCGATGTCCCTCTGGGGCAGCACCATCAAAAATTTGCAGTTCTTCTGGGCCAAACCGCCGTCCAATAGTCATGACTTCCAACAGATCGGGGTTTTCGTAAGCCATATCGGCCTCAGAAAGATGTCCAAAAGCTTCGTGGACAAACAAACCCGTCAGAATTGGGTCAATGACTACGGTGTAAGTATTGCCTTTCACCGATGGCAGAGATAAGGCTGCGATCGCTCTTTGAGCGGCACTTTTTACCTGTTCATCTAAACCAGTTAAATCTTCGTAAGCTTTGCGAGAGCCAGTAGTTTCCCGTCCAGTTTGTACGGTTTCGCCATTTCTGGCGGTAGCCGCAAAGCGCATTTCCATGTCCACCCAAGATTGCTCGATCAAAGTGCCTTCTGAGGTCGCTATGATCACTTTTTGGGCGCTGTCACCGTAACGCACCGAAGTAGTGGTAATCCGGTGATCAACGCTTTTGAGCAATTCAGTATAGCGATCGCACAATTGTTTTTTCTTCGAGAGTGGGATTTTTCGGGGATCTGTGCCTTTTAGGGGTAAAATGCATACTGCTTGCATCGGGTCAATGGGTGCAAGTAAAGTTTCTTCATCACCAACCATCCGCGCAGCAGCGATCGCTTCTTCTATGCGATCTTTGATTGTCGCCAGTTGGTTAAAGCAGCTCAAACCCCATCCACCTTTATAACAAGCGCGAATATGTCCACCAATGGAGATGCCAACGCTTAGGGTTTCTACCTTGTCGCCACGCAACAAGATATCAGTCCCTTCTGCTTCTTCAAGGCGAATCATCAGATAATCTACACGATCACAGTAGCGGGCGATGAGGTCAGAAAGTAAATTTTGTGCGTCAGCAAGTGTAGTAGGCATTTCCAATTAGTAACAATGACTAACTGCATTTATTTTGCAATTAATTGGGGAATATCTGCTACTCAATGTCGGAATTGCCTCTGAATTCATGACTTAGATCATGTTTGAAAAGTCCGCAGGCGATCGCTGGCTCTTAGTACTTCCTTTTTTACGGTGGGTAAGAACTGAATGATGTGCTAAGGTAATTAAGTGAGAATAAAATTCGGTTACAGCGTTTGTTTTTAGTATTGACAGGCTTTTCCCTTTTGGTCTTAACAAGCTTGTCTCCGAAATCTAAATCTCTACACACCTATGATTTTGGAGATAACGCATGTCAATTTATGTAGGTAATCTATCCTACGAGGTCACACAAGAAGACCTCACATCTGTTTTTGCCGAACATGGTTCTGTAAAACGGGTTCAATTGCCTACCGACCGCGAAACAGGACGTCCACGCGGCTTTGCTTTCGTAGAGATGGGTACAGAAGCCGAAGAAACAGCTGCCATTGAAGCTCTTGATGGTGCTGAGTGGATGGGACGCGACCTGAAAGTAAATAAGGCTAAACCCAAGGAAGATAGAGGCGGTTCCTTTGGTGGTGGTGGTGAACGTCGTGGCGGTGGTGGTGGTGGATACTCTCGAGGAGGAGGAGGACGCTACTAAACTTTAAAATCAAAAATTAAGTTTTAACGTCTTAAGGGCAGAATCATTATCTGCCCTTTTTGCGCTCCGGTCTACTGGATGGCTTAAAATTGCCCAGTACCAATTAACTAGGAGATGAAAATGACCCAAGTATTTGTGGGCGAAAATGAAGGAATTGAGTCAGCCTTACGTCGATTTAAGAGGGAAGTTTCCAAAGCAGGTATTTTTCCAGACATGAGAAAGCATCGTCACTTTGAAACGCCTTTGGAAAAACACAAGCGCAAAGAAGTTGCAAGGCACAAACAATGTAAGAGAAATTTCCGTCGCAATTGAAAACAAGCTATGCCTACAGCAAGCTACACTAACGCACTCTCTCATTAGATTCTTAGCTGTCAAAGAGGCGATCACTGTACTCCTGAATGTAAATCTAAAGGGTAGGTTTTGGTAAAGCCATTACACATCTCCGAAAACTATCAAAGCCTGTTTGTGACTAGCTTCTAAGCTTTAAATATAAGCCTCGCAGATTAGCTAATCTATACGGTTAAATAAGACTTTGAGATAGTAGTCTACAAGACTTTTGAAGGTTCTGTCTTGGAAAGTTTAGCCAGGACTTTGACCGGGTAATACTCGACTTGTTACCCTTCTCCTGACGGAGAAGGGTAGGAACTAGTATGGAAAAGCCCAGTTGGTAGGACTGCTGAGATGGAGATTGGGCATACATCCACTCCCAACAGCGATCCCTAGCAGCCTATTGAGTAGCTTCTCGATCTGGAGGGTTTGGGCAGGAATGCTTTTGCCCCTACCTTCAAACTCCGCTGGTGATTTTCCTCGAATACGCTGGTACTAAAAACGATGATAACAGAAAGGTTTGCGGATGCTTGTAGGTGAACTATTAGTTCAAAACCATCCATATTCGGCATGGCTAAATGAGCAGAATCACATCTGGGTTGTGTGTTTAGTTGCTACCTATAGCGCGTGTTTACAGGAAAATCACTGATAACTGTGAAACACTATCCTTTACTCACGAATTGGGAAGTGCCCATCATGATTTTGTTTTTTGTTCAGTATGATTTAGTAGGTTTGGGACACTTTTTCCTCTTGAGTAGAAAGAGAGCGAATTAACTCCTGAATCACATCGGTTGCTGGTCTTCCCGTCATTGAACAGTATTGTTCAAGCTTCTGTGCCTCACTTGATGTGAGATTGATTGTAAGTCGTTTAGCAGCCCATTTTTTATTCATGTAGTAGATAGACAAGCTATATTTTTAAAGTACTTCTCTAATATCAATCTTTTAAGCTGCTACTACAAGGGTATAACTAATGACATTTAATTTAAGTAATCATGAAGCAGGATATTATCTTTTTCTAAGCAATAGTGAAGAGGTAGGGTATATTCTCAAGTATGAAGTTTACCTACTTTTAGGGCAATAATTATAAATAGAATGTAAAAGGAATATTAAAGTAAAACGCTATTTATAAAGTAAATCTAAAGGGAAAATCAGAATATATATCCTACGTCCTAACTGAGATGGCGACTGCTATACTAGCGCAAGTGGAAAAAAAGAGTTATTTATGATCATGCTTTGCATGACCAAGTTCGCAAAAAACTAGGTACAACTCAAGCCACTGTGTTCCTGTAGCGTGCCGTAGGCAATCGCCGCAGATAGCCTTCATAAAAACGACAATTTTATCTTAAAATAAAGCAAAAACAAAACCCTTCTCAAAGTTATTCGAGAAGGGTTTTGTTTAAATTATAAACCTGGCATCGAGCTATTTTTGCGTAGGGCTACCCCTAAACTATCGTGGCCGCAGCAGCGTTTCACCTCTGAGTTCGGGAAGGGTTCAGTGTGGTTCCACCGCGCAATAGACACCAGGAAAAGTCTGG
>JAIVFU010000430.1 GCA_020829485.1 Nostoc sp. CHAB 5834
CAATTCTAATCAATTGTGCTTTGTGCCTGGCATATTCTTTTAGGCATCCACTAATTGGTATTATCCTACCTGAGAATGAAGCTTCAAGGGTTTGTATTCGTTGAAGGTTTTGTAATTTTTTATCAGGGGCGCTATTTTCTACGCCAAATAAAAGTTCAGCAATAGTAATTTCTGATAGATAGCAAGATTTTAAACCGGCTTTTAGAATTTTGTTTTCTAAATCGTATAGGCCTTTAATTAAGTAAATACAAATATTGGTATCTAATAAGTACTCATTCATAACTCTATATCACGTGTGCTGCTAGAACGTGCGGAGTAAATTTGTTTAACTAATTCGTCCCCAGTTTCATCCCCTTCCCAGCTTCCAAACAAAGTTTTGAATAGCTTTTCCTGCTCGTCTTCGGGTTGAACGTCTTCAATTACAATTTTGACATCTTTTTTACCAAACATAGTCTTGACCGTTTCTAAAAACTTAGAATTGAGGTTCTCAGTGTTTATGTGATATGTTGTCTGCATGGTTCTTTCCCTTCGTTAATGCCAATGTAACGTTTTTTCCATTATAGACGGTTCTGCCCTTCTTGTAAAGCTTGCCAAAGTTTTAATTGTGAGTTGTGTGCTGTAGAACCGTTCGGATAGCCGTTCGCTGGTCTGTCACGTGGTCTTGTCAACTAGGCTTATGGAAATCTTGACATTTATCAACTGGATACGGCTTAAGGATGTCTGTTCGTGCTGTTATGATGAATTCGTTCATTTAAATGCCTAGAAACAATTTTGAATGAACTATACAACTGTCTAAAAATCAACACGTTGCTCGTAATGTGGGTGGCTTCAGAAATCGTTCAGGAAAACCCTTCTTTAGTTGACCACACCGATTAGCTAAAATTCAACTAGATCAACTCCTGATGTAGCCTCATCGGAAGGCGATAGGGAGACAGTCTTTATTTCCCATTCCACTCTTTTTATTAAATGAGGTGGCATTAGGTAGCTTTTACGTTTTCCAAACGTGCGTTTGAATAATGTAAAATATTGCTACTTTTACCATTTTATACCTATTTATGTGCCGTGGAACACAAAACTGGATACAAATCCTACGTTGCCTATTTCAGGGTTTCTACCCAACGCCAGGGAGCCAGCGGACTCGGCCTTGCGGCCCAACGTACGGGTGTCAACTCGTATCTGCATAATCGAGGTGAGATGGTGGGTGAATTTACCGACGTCGAATCAGGCAAAATGAACAATCGCCCCGAGCTACTTAAAGCCATTGCCTATTGTAAGGAAAAGGGAGCTGTCTTGTTAATTGCTAAACTCGATCGGCTCACCCGTAATGTGGCCTTTATTTTCACCCTGCGCGATTCAGGCGTGGAGTTTATTTGCGCTGATATGCCAGAAGCCAACACCTTGACAATTGGGGTGATGGCCACGATGGCCCAGTATGAACGAGAGATCATTGCGGATCGGACCAAGAAGGCCTTGGCTGAAAAAAAAAGAGCGGGCTACCAGTTAGGGACCCCTGAAAATCTAAACCCGCAGGCCCAAGCTAAAGGGTTACTGATCCGCCAACAAAATGCCCGTGCTCATGAGAATAATCGACGGGCCGCTGCCCTGGCCCGATCCCTACAACAGGTGGGGCAAAATTGGTCGATGATCGCCGTGGCCTTAAATGAGCACGGATTTCGTACCCGTCGGGGTAAGTCCTTCCAGGCCGTGCAGGTCCAGCGACTCGTAGCACTTTATAAATAATGATCATCGAATTTCCCTGGATACCTCCACCCCATAGATTTATAATCGGGCAGTCTGGGTCTTATACTTACAGGGCTATACCGCCCCCCGTAAACTAAAGCCACTGTTGATGACCAAGTCAGTAGTAAGCTGGCTAGATCTTCTCCAGTAGAACAACTCCCCAAACGACGGTTTCTTTGCGCAAGAAAAGCTATCGTCTCTTCTGATTTTGGCGGTTATTAAAGTAAACTCTTAAAAAGCGGTATGGACTTGAAACACTGTACAAGATAAGTTTGAAATAGTCTGTACCATCCGTCGGCACCTGGCTTAATACAGGTTGCTTGTAGGTGTCAACTCGGCCTATTCCCGTGGAAGGTGAAGTAACATTAGCACCTGGTTTTGCTGACCACTTGCGAGCAGTGGCCGCTTTATTTGGATGCTTATAGTTATGGACTGAGTACGTACCGTCACTACGCAGTTTGGGGTCGTACTGACCGAAGGTCGTCAAAGCCGTAAGGCTAAGAAAGGCTATTACAAAAAGAGTCGTTACCACCGTACTTAGCTTGTTAAATGAACATCCTCGCTTTCGATGGTGGGATAGGGTATTAAAGCCGCCGAAGTTTCCCGCTTCTTAAATTTAGGCTTGCTTCGGACAAATGTTACGCGTCTGAAGTCCAGTAAGTAAGGGTTAGCAGAATAAGTACCCTGGATGAAGACTGTCTCTTTTTGCCCTGTAACCTTTATCGAGTCAACACTCAATGATCGTGACAATCATTCAGTCAAGAATCGCTTGATATGATAACCTTTCTGAATTGAGAGTTCCCATTTTATTGTCCTTTTAACCTATTACTATATGTTACAAATTTGTATATAGCCACTGAAGATCAGAGTAATAGCTTGAATTGTTGAGTTATGACTGTCTGTTAAGATCATCTATTTGTTTTGGTGCAAGACCATTACCTAACTGTTGTTGATAAACCGGCTGGGATTTTACAGAGGTGTTGTTACAACGAGGCGGTTCCACACACGTATGAGGGGGTGAAGCAAAGAAATCGAACCGTGCCAAATCTCAGCGCTATGGAGAGCCAGCCTGAAGCAAAGGACAAGAAAGGCATATATAAGATCGTCAGGGATGCTGTGATTTCTGGCAAGGCAACCAATTCCCCCTCATCCCTGCTTA
>JAIVFU010000431.1 GCA_020829485.1 Nostoc sp. CHAB 5834
CGACGCAAAGGCGCAGCCGGTCGCGCCATGGCGGCGGCAGGGTGATCGCAGCCGCGTCACGTCCCGATCGTCCGCATGAGGCCCCCATGTCGCGCCGCGCTTTTTAGCATCGCCTTCGCCCGTGTCGCTACCCGTTGACGCCGCCTCGCCTCGCAGCAAAGGCGCCTTGGCACGGCATCCGGTGGCGCGCGGCAGAGTGCCCGCAAGGCTGCCCCCTCCGTGCTGCGCCTTTGCCGCAAGGGAGCGCCGGCCGAACCCGGCCCGGCCGATGGGCCGGGCCATCCCGAAACCTACGCTGCGTAAAGGCGCCGTGCGACCAGTCGCGACGCGCCGCGCGGACGCAGTGCCTTGGCGATCGCCAGCGCCCCGAGATCGACCACAGGCTCGAGCAGAATGACCAGCATGTAGGCGGCGCCGAAGCTGAAAATCCGGGCGGTATTCTCGGCCTCGAAGCCCTGACCGTAGATCGCCCAGAACGCCACCCATGCAACGATGCCGCCCTGATAGGCCGCCGAAAGCTTGAGAACCTGCGCATAACTCAAATCGACATAGGCTCGGCCCGCCGGAACCACGCGCCGCGCCAGCGCATCGATGGCGAACAGCGGCATCAACAGCGTGGTGAGGTTGACGAAGAGCATCGGCAGGTCGGAGGGCGCGAAAAAGATGCTCTGGACCAGCAGCCCCGCCGCAAGCCCGATGGCAGAAGGCGCGGCCCCGAGGATCAGGAACAACGTGGTGCCCAGGATGAAATGCACCTCTGACACGCCGACCGGGAAGGTCGGAAGAACCTCGAAGCAGATGAAGGTTCCGACGGCGGCGATCGCGGTGCGGAGCGCGAAGGATGCGGGCGTATGCGCGCGCACGTCGTTGACTGCAAGCTTGAGCGTGTATGCCGCCGCCGCCGCTGCGGTGCCATAGGCCAGCGCCATCTTGGCGCCGTCCACGATCCCGGGTTCGATATGCATTCTCGTCTGTCCTGTCTGCCGCCCCACCGGCGGCGCTTGGGCCGCCTGCGCGGCCGGGTCACGTTGCGACGGCAGGTCTCCTGACTTGCGGGTCACTGCGCCTGTCGGCCCTTCCCGATCCGATCCGGATCAGTGGTCTGCCGGGGCGCTCGCCGCCTACAGTTGCGGGGGCAGTTCAGGCATCTGACCTGATTCCCTTTTGGCCGCGCAATGAACGCGGCACCGTCAAAGGCACTCTGACAGAGCGCTTCAGTCCCAGCAATCGCCAATCGGTTGCGACCGGCGGCGGGGTGGCGGCCGCCGCGTGCTGCGCCGCCGGATTGCACTGCGACGGGCGAGGCGGCGCCGGCGCATCCGCTGCCGGCACGGGCATCGGGCAATCCCCGGCCGCTGCAGCGCAGCCGCCCGAACACGTCGGGCAGCAACGCCGGGGCATTCCGTGATTTCGCCGCAGGTCGAGGCCTGCCTTTCGTGTCCTGCAGTGCGGATCCGCCTTCGCGGCGCTTGCAATGCCGGTCCATCGGGGGAAAACTGCGCCATGGCAAGGTCGCCCGAGTCCGGGATTTCCCCGTCGAACGCGCCGCCTGGTGGCGATGCGCCGCCAGCGCACCCCCGCCTGCGCCTTCGGCTGCTGTTGGGCGGCAGCGCGATGCTGGGCCCGGGCAAGGCCGAGCTTCTGGAGCATATCCGCGACACCGGCTCGATTTCGGCGGCGGGGCGGCGCATGGAGATGAGCTACAAGCGCGCCTGGATGCTGGTCGACACGATGAACGCGATGTTCCGCGACCCGCTGGTCGACAGCGCGCGGGGCGGGGCGGGCGGCGGCGGGGCGCGACTGACCGCCGCAGGCACGCAGGTGCTGGCGCGCTACCGCGCGATCGAGGCAGCCGCCGCGCGGGCCGGCGCGGCCGATATCGCGGCGCTGGCCGCCTTGCTCGGTGACGCCGGCCGCGCCCCGCCCGGTTCCGGCGTTGCCGCGCTGAAGTAACGGCGGCATTCTGCACCTCATCCGGCGCCAAGCCGCTTGGTTCCGGCGTCAACGCGCGAAAGCGGCGGCGGGATCCCGCACCTCCAGCAAGGGCATTCTGGCAGAAACAAGCTGTGCCCTCCCGAGCGTCGGGGGCTATCATCGCGGCACAGGGCGTGCCGCCCGGTTCAGCACCACCACAAGGCCTAGCGCCGTCTGAACCGCCGGCAGGCCCGCCAGCCCCCCCGCGACACCGCGTCACGGCCGTCGGCGCGCCGGGGCGGCTTACACCTTTCCTAACGAATATATGGTCCTTTGCCCGCGGGGTGCCTTTGCCCAGGCCTTCGACGGGTTCCAGATGCCTGAAACGCCGCAACACGCCGGGCTCTCGGCGGCAGATCTTGCCGAGGACCTGGACGCGCTTGCCCGGCCAACCACCGCCACGACCGAAACGCCCGAAGCGCAGGCCCGGGCGATCGAGGTTGACCGCGCGGATGCACGGCTGGAAACGCTGCAGATGAAGCGCCCCGGCGTGCCCGACCCGGGGCCTCAGCCCCTGCCACCCTCGGACGGGCGCGCGGCGGGCCTGCCCGCCGGGCTGCCCGATGCGGCGGAACCGGCGGCGCGGGCGGCGACCCCGGCCGGGGAAACCGTGCCTGCGGACCCCGCAGCCGCTGCCATCCCGTCGAAGGCCGATCGTCGCGAAGCGTCCGTCGAGGCGGCCGAGGCATCCCCGGATGCCAAAGACGGCGACGCGCTGCCGCGACCAGACGTGCCGCCCGGCCCCGAAGCTGCGCCGCCCGAAGTGGCGGAGGCTCCCGCGACGCCGACACAGGCCGGGCAGGCTGCGCCGGACGTGCCGGGCGGGTCCGAGCCGACCAGAGCAGGCCCGCCCGACACAGATGCGCCCGACACAGCTGCGCCTGACACAGGCGCGCCCGACCAGCCGCAGT
>JAIVFU010000432.1 GCA_020829485.1 Nostoc sp. CHAB 5834
ACTTATTTTTTGCTCCATCTGGTTTTTTAGCCAGAGGCAATGGCTAAAAAACCAGTTACTTTGTACTATATTTTGAATTCCAAAATCGGGGTTAATACTCTATTTTTTTCAAAATGAGAATTACTGATAATGAAGGGCCATTTACCTATACCAGTTCTCATCCCACCATAATCGATATCACAGATGATTTTGTTAAAGGAGACCAATTCGAGATATTTAATTTTGGCACCTCTATTGGCTTTACCTCTTTGGTACCAGTTGTACAAGATGATATAGAAATAGGCCCGAATGCTGCTTTTGCCGATCCGACTTACAGTAGTGGTTCATTTTTAGTTGATCCAGGTTCTTACTCGATCACAATTCAAGCAATTGGACAATCTTTGAGTTCTGGTCGAGGTTACATTCGTATAAGAAAAGCAAGTGTTCCTGAACCCACATCTACCCTCGCTTTCCTCGCCCTTGGCACACTAGGCGCAGCTTCAACCCTGAAGCGCAAACTGAAGCCATTCAAATCCACCGAGAAAGAGCTAGTGTCCTCGGTACATTTTTAACGTTGCATCTCTATCGGATGAAATATCACCCCAGATATACCTGACTGAAAACATTGCTATATATAGCTTTCAGCCAAGCGCGTACAATGCAACCCATTTTGGCACGGTGAGATACTGTTGGCGAATGTAATAGATTTTTGTCATATCAAGTATTACGTAAGCTCAAATCTTTAATCTGTGGTTGCGGCTTTTAGTTGTAACACTCTCGCCAACAGTATCTACGCTATATTTACCCCAACTTGGCTTAAAAGTACACCCAAAGCGCAAGAAAAGCTAACTTCTGTCAATAAGATAGCCTAACCGCCCCAAACCTCCATCTTGCGTGGACAATGCACTAAATATTTAATCATGCTTATCAGTTGCCCTAAGTATCCAAAAACTCCAGTTCACTAACATCAATGAGATTTAATCCACCCGCCGCAGCACCAGGACGCAACGGTGAAGGAGCAGTGAGCGGTTGTCCGGTTCGGGCAGAAACCAAAAGCACTTTATCACTACCACAGGAAACCCAAGAGATTTTATATTCTTCGCCGCTTGAAAGTAGCTTCACACGATCTCCTTTAACTGGTTGGCGGGTGGTGACGGATGGTGACGGCTGTGGTGATGGCTGTGGTGACGGCTCAAAACCATTATTTGGACTGGCTTTTACGCTGGGTGACGGCTCAAACCCCAATCCACTTTTATTTATTACCAAATCATTTTCAACGGGCTGTGGTGTCAGAGAATTTTCTTCTAACAAAGAATTGTCGATTTGGGACTCTGGCTCGAAAACTAATTCCACTTGTTTTTCTAGCTGACTTATCAAAGTGCCGTCACCATCCGGGAAACCCTTATTGAGTATAGGTTCTGAGCCGTCACCACAGCCGTCACCAGAGCCGTCACCTTTATTCAAATTTTGAGCGAGGGTGTAATCATGAGTGGGAATGAGATCATCTATCCCAGCCACCCTCAGCCGCAGTCCCCGGATAAATTTACCCGTTTTGGTAGATTCTTTCTCCACTGACCAGCCCAAAACGCTGCGGCACATTTCCAGCAGGTCGGGCGAAAAGTTGTTATGATTTTTCGGTTTGCTGCCAGCCTTATGGCAATAACGGTTGTAAGAACCAAACAGGGTAGTAACGAGAGAGCCATCCTCACCTTCAAAGCGATCGCAGCCAATCGCAGTTTTTGCCATTGAGTCAGCAATCACGCACTGATTCAACCACGCGGCGATCGAGTCAACACGGGTGCGGTTCTCCCAGAACTCCAATGTGCATTCGGGGATTTCTTGCAGACCCTTAATTACTGCGGTTACATGGTCGTCCGATAGACTCAGAACGTAATTGGTAAACGCTGCTAGTTCTGGCTCAAATTCTTTATCAAGATTCCGGCGTTTAATTGGGTCTACAGCATTGTTGCAGGGGAATGAAATTACCCGCCGCTTCACCCTCGAAGCAGCATCACCCATAAAAATTGCCAGATTTGATAACACCAGCACCATGCCGTCATATTGGTAATGGAAAGCTTTTCTCCCCTTCTCCTCCGCCCTAATCGGATCTTCTCCAGTCAGAGAGAGGAATCTACCCAACTTCCCGGTTTGTCTGTCTTCATCAGCGAAGAGTACCAGCCGCTTCCTGTGAGCATTTGCTCCCTCGAAGCGATTACTGCACCAATCGTCTAGCGTGGTGCTGTGGACGTTTTCTTTACCAATTAAGTTAACAATCAGTCGGCTGAAAGTACCTTTACCTGTCCCACCCAGCCCAATCAGGTGAAGAAATTTCTGTAAATCAGAACGTCCCTTTAACACCGCATTACAGTAGCAAATTAGCAAATCTTTGAGCTGTCTGTTGCCCTCAGCCAAGTGTGTTAGGAATGCGTCGATGTGTGACCAATCTGTGGCTTGAGGATCGTGTTCGCGTGGCAGCTGCCAAGTCAACCGATAACCTGGGGAATGGGGTAAAAATTTCCCAGTCGCAATCTCAAGGACTCCATTGAAAAATGGCATCAGTTCCTTGGGTGAGCGCTCGTTCCATTCCCGCACAAAAAGTTGCGATCGCAGGAACTTGACAATATTAGTAATGTAGCTGTGGGTGCTATAGCCCTCGATGCCCCTGGCAGTGATGATTTGATAAACAATCATCTCTATGGCTTCTTCGGTTTCCCCTGACCATACCCCTGGTAACTTGATCTCGTAGTGCATCCACTGCCTAGCTTCATTGTTGTAAGCTAAGTAGGTCGGCAGGAAAAAACGAAACTATGTAACAATAAATAAATACGGAGAATATATCTACCGAGGTAACAAAAAATATGGGCGCTCGTTTGAGGGTATTTCTGACTAAAGAGGAAAACAAA
>JAIVFU010000433.1 GCA_020829485.1 Nostoc sp. CHAB 5834
AACTGCTTGCACCCATCTGGCATAAAATTTATGACCAGTTAAAGGCCAAAAGTCGGAAGTCATTTTATAGTGACTTTATAAAACCGGGCGATCTGTGCTTCGATATAGGAGCTAACGTTGGTAACCGAACCGCTATTTTCCTGAGCCTGCAAGCACGTGTAATAGCTATTGAGCCTCAGCCAGCCTGTGTTCAGAAATTAAAAAACAGATTCGGCAACCAAATTAATATAATACCCAAAGGTCTCGGATCTGAACAAGGTGTATTACCCATGCATATCAGCGATGCATCAACGCTGTCTACTTTTTCGGAAGAATGGATAAACGAATTGGGCAGCAACCGATTTTCTGGCTACGAATGGAAAGAAACAATTGATGTTGAAATTACAACACTGGATCAATTAATTGCGGAGTACGGGGTACCTCATTTCTGCAAGATCGATGTAGAGGGCTACGAACTGAATGTAATTAAAGGGCTTTCGTGCCCGATCCCTCACCTTTCGTTTGAATATGCTGTACCGGAAAATATGAAGAATCTGTTGGCAACCATTGATGCCCTTATTGCCATTAGTTCTACAGCTGCGTTTAATTATTCGGTGCTTGAGTCAATGCAGTTAGTACTTCCCACTTACGTCAATGCTATTGCACTAAAAAAAATAATAGAGTCCGAAACCTTTGTCAAGACTGGTTTCGGGGATATCTATGTTAAAATGCCAAACTGACCGTTCGGTGTTAATTTGGCGACTTATGGTTGTTAATAGCGTTCGTTCTGATTATCTGTGTAAGAATAACATCATGCTGTAACAGTCTGCGGTAGAGGACCGCAATGGTCCAGAGAAAACCAGCAAAGAGCAGGTAAAAAACGAGATCAACTCCCCGACCAACACCGATCAGATTTGCCAGATAGACGGGCAATACCGGCACAGTAATAAATAATATACCCGTTGATACGATAAGCACAAAAACCAGACGATATAACAGCTTGTTTCTGAACAGTCGTAGGGAGGCAACAGCTATAATGAACAGTATTACTGTAAGAAGTAGCTGTATAGGCGTGAAACCTAGTTGAATATCAGCATTCATTAGCGAAAATATTTATTAATAAATATATCAATTAAAATATCAATGGCACCCTGCCAACGCTGGCCTTTAACCTGTGAGTATTCGGTGTATACAATGTGGGTGGGATACTCAACATACCGTAATCGCTGCCGTCGAATCTGCATCAGAATTTCAGAAGCATGAGCCATTCTGTTCTCTTTTAGCTGAATGGCCCGTAAAGCCTGGCGGTTCATAACCCGAAAACCGTTGTGCGCGTCAGAAAGCCACAGCCCCGTCAGGAGCCCGTTGATCAGGCGGGCTATACGTAGCAAAAGCCGACGTAACCGGGGAATAGCCAGTAAGTCCTCTTGTCGCATAAACCTTGACCCGAGCACTATATCTACTTTCTGGGTTCTGAGCACATTGGCAAATCGGTCTATATCGGCCGGATTATGCTGTCCATCGGCATCGAAATGAACGACAATGTCGGCTCCTTGTTGCAGGGCGAAATCCATACCCGTTTGTAGCGCTGCGCCCTGTCCCAAATTAATGTCATGGCGTAAGTAATAAATCGGCAGGTCACGAATTGCATTGGCCGTATCGTCAGTCGAAGCATCATCAACGATAATTATCTTGTACTGATCGCCCAATGACCGTATGGTCTGTCGAATGACCTTGCCTTCGTTATAAGTAGGAATGACGATGAATACCTGATCAGTCATTGGTACGGTAGATTTCAATATTACCCTGCTTGTCCACCTGTTTCATGCAGCGAATTTCAACCGGCTGTGGCGTTCGATCAAAAATAATATAGCGAACATTTAGCTTTTTCAGTTTAGGTGAGCATGGGTCAATACCTACCTGATAAGCATCTTCAAAGCCATTTTGAATAATTACAGAATCGGGATGTGCCGGGTCGATATAGCTGTTGTACACCGCATGGGCATACCGGTTGTAGGCAGAGTCTCGTTTCGCCGTCGGGTCAAGTACCCTCATGGTTTTAAAATCAGGCTGATTTTTCACGCCACTCAATTGGTTGACACCCGTAGCGGTGACCAGGTAAGTAATATACTGACTACCCATCACAACCCAGCGGGCTTCGGGTTCCTGCAAATGCAATGCCCGTACTTTAAGATAAAGTGCATTTTCAGTAATCGGTGCCATACCCTTCCCTACGGGGTTTATTTTAAGGTTGGGCATTGTAAACAACACCAATGCCCCGGCAACGACGAGTTCCTTGTTTTTAAAGTTGACAACAGGTAGCAGCAGAAAGTTGAGGGCTCCGAAAAAAAACGCGGGCAGAAACAGTTGATGCGCTTTATAAAGACCCTGTGCATCTTCCAGATTTAACCAAGCAGCGTAGACCATAAAGCCAGCCACAGCCATCGAAAGCCCCACAGCCACTGATCCACGCACAGTAAACTTCCGGGCATGAATGTAACTGAAATAAAGAACGGCTAAAACCACATTGCCGATACCAAATGGGATTTGCGTTCGTCGGGTTGGGCTCACATCCAGCAAAGTTGCTTTAGCCAGAAACGCAGGAAAGCCAACCTCAATCCAGAGTAACAGCACGAGTACGTAAGCCAGAATAATGGCCAGCAACGGATCTACCTTTCGATTATAAACGAAATAGATCAGAGTACTAACGGCAATGACGGGGGTGAATGTAATAAAATGAGACAATTCACAAATGTTGAGCCAGCTCTGCGGAAATCGCTGATCGTTAAGCAGCCAGCCCGAAAAATATTCAGAGAACCAGTTGGCAACAAAGCCCGTACCACCGGTCTCACTCCGTTTGCCGGGATAAACCGTATTCGACATTACA
>JAIVFU010000434.1 GCA_020829485.1 Nostoc sp. CHAB 5834
GAGGGCATGTTCACGCGAAAGGTAAAGGAGATATTGCCATGTATTTTGTAGAAAAAAGTAGCGTAGTTGAGTTGGTTAGCTAATTATACATTGCTCGTTTTTTAGTCGGGTAATTTGGCAGTTTTGTAAATTATAATAGTTCTAGATTTATAGTAGTATTCACTGAAAAGGGTAAATAATTCTGAAGTATGTTTCGTTACACGTACATATCTGTTATTTAAGGTGTTTGGCAGAATCGTAGGAATATAATAGTTCGGTTTATACAATATAAAAACCAGAAAATGGAACAGAGAAAACAGGAAATCATAGAAACGATTATATCGAAAGCCTGGGAAGATACCAGCTTTAGAAAAGATCTACTGACAGACCCCGTAAGTGCAATAGAAAAACTGACCGGCGTTAAGGTAGTTCTGCCAGAGGGAAAGAGTTTAGTGATTAACGACCAGACCGATAAATCGAAGGTATACGTAAATATTCCGGCAGAACCTGAAATCGAAAACATGGAACTGACCGAAGAACAACTCGAAACTATTGCCGGAGGAGGACAACGGATTTGGAGTGATTTTATTCCTAATCTTTTTCCAACACTAAAAGATTGCATTGCCTTATAATTCATATAAATAATAAACCAAAAAAAAACAAACCAATGGAATTCACGCAAGAACAGAAGCTGTACGCACGGATCGTACAAAAAGCCTGGGAAGATGCCCAGTTTAAGGCAGACCTGACAGCGAACCCAGTAGCAGCTATTGAGCGATTGACTGGCCAAAAGGTAGACTTGCCCCAAGGTAAAACACTGGTGGTACGCGATCAAACCGACGAAACTGCGGTGTACATCAACATTCCTACTAAGCCAAACACCGAAGATGTAGAGTTGAACGAGGACCAACTTGAAGCGGTAGCAGGAGGGGCCGGTATTTATTCCATGTTACCTCTCATTACATCTTTTCCCGCAATTTTAGTACCAATAAAAGCGTAGAAATTATCTTTAATATATTTTTTGTATACAAATAAGTTATTCAAATTATAACAATTTATCATAATGGAAATCGCAAAAATGCAAGAATTGAATGCCCAAATTGTACAAAAAGCTTGGGAAGATACTCAGTTTAAAAGTGAACTGATTGCAAACCCTGTAGAAACCATGGAAAGTTTTACAGGTAACAAAATCAATTTGCCTAAAGGACAGAAACTGGTAGTTCAAGATCAAACTGACGAAACTACGGTTTACTTCAACATTCCAAGAAAAGTAGAACTCGACACGTTGGAGCTAACTGATGAGCAATTAGAAATGGTTGCAGGAGGGGAGAGCCTTTTGCTCATAGCAGGTTTGACAATTGGTGTTGCTATCTGGGCAGCTACGCATCAACACTGATAGTAAACTAAGGTAAATTTTCTCAAAAAAATTATTACTCAATTAAAATATAAGAATTTATGATAGTCCCTGTAGAACACCAAACAAAAGCATCTGAGTTAATCAAGACTTTGGCTCAAAAAGCGTGGGAAAGCTCAACTTTTAAGGAGCAGTTAGTAAAAAATCCTGTTGCGACTATTCAAGAAGTTGTGGGAGAAGGATTTACAGTACCACAAGGAAAAAGGATTGTAGTGGAAGATCAAATGGATGAATCCAAGATCTATCTCAATATTCCTGCTAAACCTGATTTTGACGAGTTCGAGTTGACTGATGAGCAGTTAGAAGTAGTAGCAGGTGGAGAAACTCTTGTAGTTGGGATAGTTTGCGGTATTGCTCTATGTTGGGCAGTAGATAAATTATTTTAATGTATTCAGCCCCTTGATTTGTATTATTCAAGGGGCTTTTACAAAAAGAAGATGAGAAAAAATCCAGATATTTTATCCTACATAAGTTTATTTTTATATATTATAGGAGTGTTTTCTATAATTTTCAGATTTCACTATGTAAGTATTCCATGTTTGATTATATCTACTTCTATCTTAATATATGTTAAAAACCAAAAATCGATCAGCAAATAAATAGCCCCACGTTTTTTGCTGATCGATTTCTGGTTAACGCTGGTGTATCTTTATAATATCGAGTTATATATTTTCATGGATGATTTTGGAAGAAGTGGTCTGTAATCATCGTAGTTTGAGTCAACAAGTTTAGTGGTTTAGCACGTTAATTATTTTTTGACAAAAATTCGGGTCGACTAATTACTACTTGATATTGTTTTGAATTTAATAAAAATACTATGGAGCCATATATTAATCCGAAAACTAATATCAAGGATTTTTACGATTTAATCCAGCCGCTGGACATACGTGATTTTGAAGCTACTTATTGGGAGAAGCAGGCTATTCATATTGAACGGGATGATCCTGACTATTTTGCTTCTCTGTTCTCAATCGCTGATTTAGATAATGTACTGGCATACAGTCGCCCCAGAGGAAGTGCGTTGCGGGTGGTAAAAAACCAGCAACCCTTGACCCCTACCATCTACGAAAATCAGGATGGGAGCCTAAACCTGAACCAGCTCTACGCAGCCTATGCTGATGGTCATACGATTGTCATCAATGAGATTCAGCGTTACTGGGATCCTATCAAAATCTTGGTCGAAAATATCTGTCACCACATGAGCCACCATGTAGTTGCCAACCTGTACCTGACCCCACAGAACGAAAAAGCCTTGTCTCCACATTACGACGCTCACGACGTATTCGCCCTGCAGATCGCCGGCGAAAAGCACTGGCTATTGTATGACGATGCGTATTTTAAAACCCCCCTTTTGCACAGTTTTCAGCCCGTTTTCCAACGGGAGCAGCTTACGGGTGCACGGGAAATTACCATGAAGGCGGGTGATATTCTTTATATGCCGCGTGGGGTTCCTCAC
>JAIVFU010000435.1 GCA_020829485.1 Nostoc sp. CHAB 5834
CCCGTTCCCGTTGGTCTCGCCCTCTGTGCCCAATGTCGCGGTTTTTGCTGCGCACAAAACATCGGAGCCAGAGCATGCGGCGTATCGCCTATCTCTCCAAACGCGGCAATATCTGGTGGTTTCGCCGCCGCCACCCCGCTATCGTCATCCAACCGCCACAAAACCCACAAGTTTCAGGGGTTTGTGGTTATGTGGAACCAAAGACCCAAGCGAAAGGTCATTTGGCCGTCAGCCTGCAAACCTCGTCATCGCGCGAGGCGCGCCTGATCGGCGCGAGGCTATCGGCTCACTTCGAGGTCGCTTGGTCAGTATTGGAGACGGGCGCGGGCAGCATGGACGATCAGAGCGACCCATTGGAAAACATGGCCTTGATGCTGACCGACGGCTTTCGAAAGTATGTTTCGCAGTATCGGGCGACTGGCGTGGCGGGCATGGCACCGGCTCTTCGCGAACGGGCTTTCGCCGTCCTTGATGCGGACCTTCGGCAGGCGCTTGGCATTGCACCGCTGCCCTATGCGGACCTTCTAACCCGCGTCGAGATCCGCCCCGCAATCAAATACATCGCCCTCCACGCTCCCGACCACGACAGTCCGCTGACCGAGGAAGACGCGTTTCACGAACGCATGGCCTTGGAAGCAACCAAAGAGGCGGGCCGCGACTGGGAGGCTGAAGAGGACGCAAGTTCAGTTCCCGCGATTGACGCAGACACCAATCCTGCTTTCGACACTGGGGCCGACAGCGATCAGCAGCGGCTGGCAGCAATGGCGGCTGGTCTCGCCAATGTTCTGGAAGAATATTTTGCGGTTTGCGCCCAAGGTGGCCTTGACCCCCGAAATGATACGCCGTCAGCCCGGAAAATGGCTGATCGCCTTCACCATGCTGCGATTCAACTTGGTTTTCCGGAATCATCGGGTCGCGCCGAGGGAAACCAACAAACAAGGTCGGTGTACAGCAAAGTGCCCTTTACTGACTTTGCTGCGCAATACCTAAACTTGCGGCGAAAAGGCTACGTTTTGCGGCTTGATGAGGAAGAAGAGTCGCCACATGAGCCGACCGGGTCGGCATTCAAGAGAACATCCCTCGGCAACTAACAAGCCTCCGTGCGGGTCTTCTCCGAAATCGTCGGAGACCTGCCGATTTCCGAGTATGGAAAAGATGAAATCATCGACTTCAACACATTGATTTTACGACTTCCGGCAAACTTCGGAAAATCGTCCCGCGATAAGCGTTCTGCCCGCCAAGTCATCGAAGATCTGGATGAACTTGAACCCCAGAATATTGCTGACATCGTTAATGAACTCCAAGGCAAAAATAAGACACGAGGCGAGATAGAGGAGGCAGTGGCAAAAGAACAAACTCTTCGCATTTCTGCCACAACAGTAAAGCGCCACCAGACTGCTCTTCAAGGCATATTCGCTTATGCCCATCGCAAAAATGCTATTGGAAGCAACCCGTTCAAAGGACGAGTTTTGAGCGAACTAGACGTGAAACGAATGAAGAAGTATGAAAACCGCTACGAAAGAGTTAGATGGGGAGATGGTATCTATGACCTGTTCTCCTCTCAAATCTTTACGGAACCGCTTACCAAAATCGGTGAACCATTATTTTGGGCTCCGATTGTCTCTGTTTATACCGGACTGCGGCTTCAAGAAATCTGCCAGTTAAGGCTGCGTGATTTTGGTAAAGAAGAGGGGCACTATTTTGTTGCCGTGCAAAATGCAATAGGGTCGCAAAACATCTAAACCCACAATGCTTTTCGCAGAGTTCCACTCCATAGTGCGCTGATAGACCTTGGCCTTTTGAATCTCATTGAGTTTAGGCAGCAGCAAGGCATGCAAAGCCTGTTTCCGGAACTGCCACTTTCAAAATCAAAGGGGACATTAGGCGCGATAGTGAGCAAGCGGTTTGGGTATTATATTCGTAGTCGCGGCATCAGGGACGAGGGACTCGATTTTCACGCTCTCCGGACAGAGTTTCAAGTAAAACTAACCCGCGCGGAAGTTCCCGACCATGTTCGCAGAGGTTTGATGGGACACGAACACCGCGATACAACCACCGCACACTATTTTCGAGCGGGTGAAACGATGACGAGCCTGAAAAGGTAAGTGGACCGTATCGACATCGACCATCGAGGTGTTCGACCGCCCTTCGGTGTTCTTGCTGCACCCGAGCGGCCCCCATTGCGACTGGTGCGCTGATCGGCGACCCAACAGCGCGCGGACGCGGACGGACGGACACGCCCCTATGGGGGCGTGTCCGTCCGTCCGCTCATCCGCCTTTGTGTTGCCCGAAGATTTTTTGGTGTTCCGGCACACATCGTTTTTTTTCTTCCCGGAACAAACCCATCTCCCTTTCGCGACGAAGAGCCGTCGCGTTCCAAGTGGAGAAAACCGATGCACTTCCATTCACTTGCGCTGCCGGAGCCCGTGTTATTTCTCGGCAAACCTTTATTATGTGCCACGTCGTTCAAGATCAACTTGAACCGCCCATACCTTGCGAAAGGGTTATTATTGGCCTCGCAGGTCAGTATCCTTGTCGGTCCGCCCAACACGGGTAAATCATCAGTTGTCGCCGCCCTTGCCGCCAGTATTTCAATGGGCCGCAGCATAGGGCAGACACGAACCAAGCGCGCTGCCGTTCTGTATGTCGCAGCCGAAGACCCCAACGGGATCGCCGAACGCTCCTACGGCTACTTCCAGACCGAACCGATTGACCTTGCCCATTTTCACATTCACGGCTCGCCGGTCAATCTTGCCGACGATAATGAAATGGCGGCTTTTTGCGCCGAGGCGAAGAAGTTTCGTCGCTCGCTCGAAGCGAAGCGGATGTTAATCGTTTTCAACACA
>JAIVFU010000436.1 GCA_020829485.1 Nostoc sp. CHAB 5834
AGTTTGACAGTATTCGTCTATAAAGTTGACTGTGGGTATTGGCTGACGAGGCTCTACCATAACACAGACCTCACTTCTGGGCTTTGTTCTTGATTATACTATGGCGAGAGTGATAAAAAAGGGTTAACAAGGATTTGGCACACTTCTCCAGTTTGGTACGTATTGGGTACTTTCGTCCTTTCCATGATGCGCTGCACCACATCCTTCACGATTCTACCACTTGGGACTTTACCCTCTGCTTGCTCTACCGCTTGCCGCCATGCTTCTGGCTGTTGTTGAGGTTCTAGCTTTGCCAGAGGGCGAACTTGTACTTCTGATGTGGGCAAAATTTGGGAACTATTAGTTCCCATTTCATCTTGACTTTCATTTTGGGAACTATTAGTTCCCATTTTTATGTTGTCAACTATCTTTGAACCAGCTATTAAATAATTTACATGGCGGTAAGTATAACTAAACCTGTCCCTGCAATATTCCTCAAAGGTTTTGTGGGTCGAGCGGTACAGTCTGCGATGCCTTCGGCAACGTCAAGGACGAACGCGTAATTCCGTTAATGCCTTCCCCGCTTCAAAGAAAGCCCTCTCGACTTTTTGCTCCAAATGCAAGCGATCGCGAATTTCCTGCTCGGTTAATTCAGGAATCTCAACAGCAGTAACTGTAATTGTTGCTGTAGCTGGGTTTTGTTCAAGGTCTTGGTTATCTGGTGGCGTGTCGTCACTGGATGGAGCAGAGGTGGCTTTGTTGTGCTTACGGGGTGATTTATTCATTTTTCCACCTCTTTCTGGTTCAGTGGCATTGCTTAAAGTCGATTGCAAATCAATTCTAAAAATCGAGTTTTCATGGGATGGTTCAAACTTTAGAGGAAAAAATACTTTCGACTTATTAGCTAGTAGATGCCTGTCAAAAGCAATACATTACTATGTTTGGTCTTTTGGTTTTTCTGACACATAAGTTAGCAAATCACCAGGTTGGCAATTAAGAGCTTTGCAGTATTTCTCTAGCGTGTCTCTGTCTAACCTCTCTGGCATCACCCGAATATTTTTGTGCTTGCTGACGGTTACAGGATGCAACCCTGTCATCTGGGCAAGCTTTTTGTAGTCGATTTCTCTATCAGCCATTAGTACAGCCAAGCGCCACTTGATCGGCATTGATTCTTCTATCGGTATCACCATATCTAACCTACACCTCCTTGTGTTTGCCCAATGCTTAGTGTGACAGTGGCACAAATCTAGTCAGCTTTTAATATGTGGTTATCGGTTGCTTGCCTGGTCTAAGTAGGTATTGCTAGGCTTTGCATATTTTAATCAGGCTCGAACTTCAATAAATCCCCTGGATTACAGTTGAGTGCTTTACACAGTTGATTAAGTGTTTCCCTATCCAGTCTCTTGGGCATATCACGGTATGCCTTTAGCTTTGAAATTGTGTTTGGATGAAGTCCTGTAATTTCTGCCAGTTCTCCAGTTTTAATATCACGCTCAAGCATGAGATAGGCCAAGTTCCACTTAATCGTCATTGGGAATAATGCGCTGCACTGCATCTTTAAAATTACCCTTTAACGGATGGAATCTAAACCTAGATTAGCTTTTGCTAACCGATATGTCAATATTCTAATTGAAATGGTTGGCAACTAATCGAAACGATTAGATAATAAAAATAGAGAAAGCGCCCGACTACCAATCTGAAGCGCTTCTCTATGTCCATTAAGACTTTATCAATTATGACTCACATCATCTACAGCCAACAACAGCTGCAACTGAAATCCATTGCCCGTCTGAAGCAAATCTACAGCGAAATAGCCTGCACAGTCAAAGTAAGCGACAAACGCTGCAAGGATGCCTGGATTAGTGCGATCGCTGATTCCCAAGCCAGCAAGATTCAGAAACTCGCCCCTGCTGCCCCTGACAACCAAGCCCTCGCCCAAGCCGAACTCGACCACCACATCGCAACTCAAGCCCAAGCTGTTGCTCCTGAACCCCTCAGAATAGTCGAAATCTCGTTTGGGGATCACGAATATTACGCTGGTAATCAACTGGTAGCCAGCATCAGCCATGACGACAACCACTTAACGCAACGCTGGGTAGTCATGGTCAACGGTAAAGAAGTATTTCGTACCAACACTGTAATGCGCTGTCATCGCTTCATCTGCACTCATTACAAAGATGGCACGCTGCCAGTGCAAGAAGAAGCTCTTGGGCAGGGGTGCAGAGGTGCAGAGGGGAAGGAATTTGTACAAGAAATTTCTTTTGCTCCTCCGCTCCTCCGCTCCCCTGCTCCCCTGCTTAAAAGCGCCACTGGTAACGAAGTCATGGCGCAGATTTTCAACGAATGCGAGAAATACGGCTTTGAAATCCTCGACGATGGGATTTACCAAAATGACCAGAAATTAGGCGAAGTAGGCTGCACTGACGGCGGCTGGTGGGTGATGCGTACTAGGGAATACCAGCAAATGCCGTGTGACTCGGCAATGGATGCTGTCTGGTGGCTGTCGATGGTGGACACCGTACCCCATGCAGAAGCGGCTAACTGCGAAGAATTGCTAGACCGACCGTTTGAGATGCTGACAGCCCTTGATTGGGAACTGTTACGGGAGTATGCGCCAGCTTTGGAACTAGTAGCGGCGTAATTCTCACACACATGAAGGCGATCGCTCGATAGACACGACCAACAGCGATCGCCTCTCACCACATTCTCAACAATCCCCATTAAACCCATGCAACCCCTAGCTATCTAATTGGTGTTGTTTGCAAGTAAACTGAAAAACACCTACCAGCAGACATTCCTCCGTGATAGTAAAGTTACCTAGCCACCGCCCACAAAGACATTTCCCAGATGCCAAACGA
>JAIVFU010000437.1:0-1270 GCA_020829485.1 Nostoc sp. CHAB 5834
AAAGAATTTACCTCGCTTACTCGTATATTTAATAACTCAGCTAGTACTGTCTTTGTGTAACCATGCCGTATTAAGCGAGGTTCTAAATCGTTAAGTCCCACAGTCAAGACAGCTTCAGCCATACCAAGAGTGACAGGCTTCGTTGCTGCTTGATAAGCGTCTTCAAAAGCCCTCTGCAAATAATGTTCGATTTGCAATGGAGTCGTCAATCGTTCTGCCAAAAATGCAATTGCCTCATTGGTAATCAAATCTTCAGGCAGATAATCATCGTGAATACACTCGCTCAACAGCCATTTTATATACTCAACTTGATGTCCTCTAATACCTTCTAAACTAAAAATATTGGTTCTAGCACCAATCTCTTCCAAAGATGGTCGACGCAAATCATTTTTCAATTTGGGATGTCCCAGCAGCACTACAGATAAAATGCAACCATTCTGGCGTACCAATTCAATTAAACGCTTAATTTTGACTAACGTACCGTGATGAATGTCATGAGCTTCATCCACAAAAAGCACTACAGGCTTACGGCATTTTTGAATTAAAGCTAAGAATTTTCGTTCTCTGAGTTCTGGTTGGGTCGGTGGTTTAGCGTCCTTTTCTGTACTTAAATCGCAAAACAAAGCACTCATCAAAACCCCGACACTGACCTTATCTTTGTCAATTGCAAGGCAACGAGAAATAATAATGTCTTTTTCGGAGGACAATTCTAATTGCAGTCGTTGTAAAGTCGTTGTTTTACCACAACCAACAACACCTGTTAGAGCAATCAAACGACCTTGCCTAATTTGGGGTTTGAGTTCTTTGAATAGATTTGTCTGTTCTTGGGTCTCAAAATAGCCCACATGATCTAAGGTACGTTTAAGTCCAAAATAAGTCATGACATCACTCAACATTGCTCGTACCTGATAATGGGTTAAAGAAATCTCGAATTTGTTTCATTACCTCCTGCTTATTGAGAGTAGACACCAGAACCGCATTAATATAAGCCATTTGTTCAGGGGTGAGTTTGGCTAATGGGCGTGCCAAATAATCGGCGATCGCTAATTTGGCTGCAATCACCGTGCTGAATGTCAGTTCTTGAAATGGATTGGGGTCTACAAAAGGCTGCACCTTTAGTTGGGTTGTACTACTCCCGAATTCAGGCGGGTTGCCTTTACCAATCACAGAGTTCGGTAAAGACAACTGTTTAGCCAAAGATTCAATTCGGTCAGCCCGTTTCTGTGTTCGTGTTTTCTTAAAACTACGGTAGCGATGTAAAGGGATTGGG
>JAIVFU010000437.1:1367-2827 GCA_020829485.1 Nostoc sp. CHAB 5834
ATGGCCCATTGTCCATATACAGCATTTGGGGAATGCCTTGAAAGGGAAAGTCAGTCTCCGACTTGAGTGACATGGCGGCAAACATAAACCGCAGTGCTGCCTCCACATCTTCACCGTAAACACCGTGGTATTCTTGGTATGCAAAACCACTACGGTCATCCACGACACTATAAAGCATCAACAAGGGATGTCCACGTCCCGGTTCTAGGAAGGCTGGTGCTTTTACGTGCTTGAGGTCTGATGGACTGAGGTCAAAATGCCAACATTGATTGCTATATTCTGCCTGGAAGCGAACAGCAGGTGGTTGTCGCAGCAGGGTATCGCGGTCGTAACCCCATTTGTTGAGATAACGATTGACGGTGGTTGGTTTGAGCAAACCGACTGGAACGGTGACATGACCATCTGGTGTGTTGATGCCATCTTCTTCCAATA
The DNA here is from genome assembly GCA_020829485.1 of Nostoc sp. CHAB 5834. The sequence goes on from JAIVFU010000437.1 coordinate 1,800, forward strand.
AGCGAATTGCTTGCACGGTAGATAAATGGCGACCTTTGCGGTTAGATGTGCGTATTTTAATGGCAGCAATGATTTCGCAGTATCGCTCTAGTCCGGCTTTAGGAATCACACGCGGGACATCACAATCAACGCGCCGCACTGGGCGAACAACATTTCCTTCTCGTAGTGTTCGATACACAGTATCTTCGGAAATGCCATACAGTTGAGCTATTTCTTGGACTAATACCCGACGAGATGGACTGCGCGGTGGTAGCTGCTCTAAGCGGCGACGTAGGTCTAAGATTGCATCAATTGGTATTTGTTTCTTGGGCATCTTATAACTTCTCCACCAATTTGTCGTGGCGTGAGTGGAGATGTTTGCGTGCCAACCAATCATAGAGGGTGGAGGGTGAACAATCGACCAGTTTTGCAATTGAGCGTTTGCTGATCCCTTTGGCTAGGTAGCTGCGAATTTCTGCTTCCCTTGTGTCCAGTTTCAAATGTGCAGATTGTCGCCCTTTGGGTCGTCCTAACGTTTTCCCCTCAGCTTTTCGTTTGGCTAGTGCTTCGGTTGTTCTGAGTACAATCAATTCACGTTCAATTTCTGCTGCCAAGCCCAACACGAAAGCTGTAATCCGGCTTTGCATTGAATCATCCAATACCATACCTTGTTTGGCGATATGGACGTTAATTCCACGGCGCACGCAGCACTCTAGCATTTCTAATACTTGTAGAGTAGAGCGTGCCATCCGACTGACTTCTGAGAAAATTACTACATCGGATTCAAGGGCAGTTTGAGTCAGTAGTTGTCCTACACCTCGCTCCGACCATTTCTCTCGTCCAGAAACTGTGTCTTCAATAAACTGGATGGGACTCAAAGCGTGTATGTTGGCATACTCCAAAATGCCATGTCGTTGGTTGTGTAGGTCTTGGCGATCGCTGGAGACTCTTAAATAAGCATAAATAACCATAGCCATATTGGCTGTCGGTTTAAACAGCTTCGAGCATTTAATTGAACGGTATTAGTCCAGATTAAACCACGAAAAGCG
>JAIVFU010000438.1 GCA_020829485.1 Nostoc sp. CHAB 5834
CATCGTGCTGAGAAGTACCTAGCGTGGACAGACGGGCGGACGTTCATCTGTGCTAACCGGAAAACACTCAAAGAGTTCTCCAAAGGGCTGCCAGGGGTTCAGTCGTGGCTGTTGATTCTGGTCCATGAGATGACGCACGACACTGACGACAGTGAGTCGCATGACCACGGTGAAGTCTTCTACAAGAAGTTTCATGACACGCTTATGCAGGAAGGCACTCTGCGCTTGGCAGAACTTGCTCAAGCTGGCTTGGTGCAGTATCTCCAGGCATTGAACGCAGAAGGCCTTTCCCGGCCGCGAGAGTTGATGCGTCAGATTCAACCTAAATTGCGATAATTCGAAAGCGCGGCTGTTACATGCCGCGCTTTTTTTAACGCCCGAAATTCAGCTCTTCTCGGGCAGCCTGCATGGCAAGGTTGAGTTCAGCCATGGCCGCATCGCTCCCTCCGCGGTCGGGGTGGGCCTTCCTCGCCAGGCGCGCATAAGCCAGTTTGACCTTTGCCGGGTCTCGCTCATATACGGACATGCCCAGAACGGTGCGCCAGCTTGTGGGGTAAACAGGCGTGACGCCAACCTCGTCGCTTTGCCGAAAGCTGCAGCGCGCCGCTTTTTCCTGCTCAATCAGCAGGTAGTGCCGCAAAGCCTTTTCGAGAAGCTGTTCCGCAACCCGCATCTGCCCCTCGGGGTAGAACTTCGAGTTCTCCTGAAGCTCACGCAAGAAGTCTTGGCCGTTGCTTTCGAGAGAACTGCGGGAGCAGACGCCCTCAGTGGCAAAGAGTGAGTAGCAAACGGAATCTGTTGCAGAGGTTTTCAGGGTGGGATATCCCTTTAACTTTCTAAAAAAAGCAGCTGAAAGTTCGCGCAGGTTTGCGCGCAAACCAAAGACCTGTGGCGGTGGGGCACCGTATGATTTACGGATGTTGTTGGCGAGTTGGTAGGTAGCAAGGATGCAGAATGCGCCCCCTACTACTCCTGCAACCGCGAGGAGCGACAAGTCCATTGTTTACCTGTGAGCGGTCTGATTGGCTTCACGTCGGCGCTCCCCCCCCTGGTTTGGGGACTCCGAACGTTTTTTCCCAATGCGGAAGGGAATTTGCTCGCTGTGTTCTTGGACAAGGTGGTCTTCCAAAGAAACCCTCAGTTCGGGAGCGCGACGGAGATTGCTGGGCAACGTGTTTAGTAAATTTTTCATAGAAAACTTCAAAAGACTCAGCGTATAGCGATACCTTCGAAGAATTTCATAGCAAATGGTGCGATAATTAACGACGCATTCATGTAGCGGTTATAACTGCGTTCAATATAATATTCATACCTTCATGGAAAAAGTGTATTTGGCGGGACCTGATGTATTCTTTAAGGACAGGGAAGCCCGTTTCTTAAAATTGGAAGCCCTTTGTCATTCTTTCGGTTTAAAGGGAATTCGCCCTGCTGACGGCGAGGGGGTAGACCCTCTGTCATTGCAAGGTCGTAAGGGTGCGGAGTACTTCTATACCGAGAACATGGCGCGACTTAAGTCGTGCGATGCCGCAATTTTCAATCTGGAAGCATTCAGAAACCCGTTGGAACCGGATTCCGGTACTGTCTTCGAATTGGCGACCGCACTGGCTAGCGGCATCCCTGTTGCAGGGTACTTCTCGGAGGCGAATATACCCCTTAGGCAAAGGACCGAAACTGCTTTTGGTCCGCTAACGGTAGACGGTGAGAAAAACTTACGAGACCACCAATTTGGGTTGCTTGTTGAAGACTTCGACTTACCTCTCAACTTGATGCTGGGGGTGAGCTGTCCTTTATTCACGAGCCCCGCATTCGCCTTGGCAGAAGTGAAATCACAGCTGAGCATAGAGCCCTTGAACGTGCTGCTTTCGAACGAACAGCCGCAGCGGCCAAACGAAAAGAAAAGCCCCGAGGAGGGGCTTTGAATCAACGGCGACCCAAACCTGGGAGACCACCGCCGAACACCCTGGGCTTGACGAGTCGATGCAGACGAGAAGCATGAGCTTCTTGCTTGCGGATGTCATTCCCACTCAAAACATCTTCAATGAACTGCTCGACTTCTTCAGTTGTCCGGGAAACACGCTGAGTGAAAGTCCTGCTATGCCGTACGGGGGTTTGAGCCCTCTTTTTGGCTTCTTCGATATGGCGCTGAAACTCTTGTTGCTTTTGAGCAGCCAAGTATGTTTCGTACTCGACTGCGCTGTAAAAAACACGGATTGCCTCTGCCATAGCACTACTCCTTGGTTAATCTATGGCGTATAGCTAAATCAAATAAAAAGAGACAACGCATGGTTGTCTCTTTTGAATTACGGGGTCCTGTCTTGCTCAGGATTACGTGGAAGAGCATCTGCAACTTCCGTGATTTTCGCAGCTAACGCATAAAGCACCTCACGATTGAGTGGCACTTCAATCGAACAACGTCCTACAACTCCCCGAGAATTGATGGGCTCAAGGGTCAACTTCTTGACAAATTTATTGACGAAAAGTTGAATTGCCTTGACCGCCATTACGCCGTTACGGCCCAATGCCACTGGGCCGTCTTGCTCATTGGGAGCAATTTTATAGTCAACAACTTTGACTAAGCTAGTCTGATTCATTTTGGTGTCCTAAAATTCAAATATCTAAAAACCCCTCATAAATGAATAGGTAAATTTTAGATTACTCTGAAATTTTAGTATGTGCTATACTAAGGGAAAACCCCAACCGAAAGACCAAATGACCATCCTGCTATTGCTTGTCGAAACGTTCAAAGATATCTTCGCAACTGCCGGCGCATCGAAGTACTCGCATCGGAAAGCGCCAGAGTTGAGCCGCTACTATTGAAGCGCAGC
>JAIVFU010000439.1 GCA_020829485.1 Nostoc sp. CHAB 5834
ACGGGTTATCGATGTTTCCAGTTCACTTGGCGAGGCTCCCGGCCAAACCGTGGAAACCGTTACGTAGGGCGTGGCGATGTTGGGCAGTAGTTCGTAGCGCAGTTGCGTGTATGAAAACAGGCCCAGAATACCCATCACCAGAAACAGGACAATGATCAGAATGGGCCGGGATATGGAAAGTTGCGTAAGGTTCATGACAGGTAGCAGTCGTCAGGTAGCAGTGTGTGCAAATGAATTGGATATTGGGTTATGGCTGACTGATTACGGGTGGCTGTTGACTATTCACAGATAATCCATCCCGCAGTCCGTTGGCACCGCTAACGACGACCTGTTCACCCGCCCGTAAACCCCGGCGCACGACCAGGTTTGTACCTGCCTGTTCGCCCGTCTCAATGAGACGCAAATGAACACGCTGGCCCTGCAACACGTAGACCGCAGTTGTATCGCTATTCTGCACGAGAGCCGCACGGGGAATGATCAAAACAGAGGCAGCCGGGCTATTTTTACGGCTGACGTGGGCCGTCATACCCACCCGCAACGTCTGTTGCGGGTTTGCAACCCGAATCTCAACCGGAAACTTACCGGCCTCTCCACCTTTCAGGCCAATGTGATGCACCGTTCCCCGGAACGATACGCCGGGATACGTTTCAAACTCGACCGGTACGACTCGGCCAACGGACCATTCACTGAGTTCGGTTTCGGGCACGCTGATGGTTACTTTAATGGATGATACGTCGGTGATGGTGGCCAAGGGCGTGCCGGGAGCAATGTACATACCGCGCTCAATCGGCTTTTCGATGATCGTGCCCCCGATGGGTGCTTTGATAAGGGCGTCGCTGACCAGTTTGCGAATGGACGTAAGCTGAAACGCTGCGTTGCGAACCTGCAGGCGGGCGTTCTCGACTTCAATGCCCGTTATGTTGTTTTCGCGTTGCAGGGTTTCGTAACGGGCCAGGTCCTGCCGCGCTTTGGTGAGCGTCGCTTCGGCTACTGCCAGCGAGGCTTCGTTAACGTCGGAGTCCACTTTCAGCAGGGGTTGCCCCGCCCGAACATGGTCGTTAAGCCGCACATACAGTTCACGAACAATACCTTGTGTAGTGGCCGTCATTGGTACCTCGCGCCAGAACGTACTTTGGCCAATGTATTCCGTTTCGGTTGTCAGCGATTGCCGACGAACTGGCTCAATGGCCACTGTCACGGGTAGAGGACGGGCTGCGGCCTGAACCTGCGCTTGCTGCGTTTGCTGATTGTGGTCGAGCCAGAATCCGATGCTGATTAAGATGGCTAAAATGCCTACTACCCAGGCTGTCTTTTTCATCGTGTTTGTCTGCTGTGATTAGCGGGACAAACGTAGTAGAGGCCCGAGGCCTATAAGGCTGAAATTGCACCCACTCGTTGAAATAGGTCACCCAACAGTCAATTGTAGGCTACCGAATAGGGTGTACAGGAGATAGAATTACCAAATCACCACTTCATAGTGCATGTATAGCACTAAACTTCGAGCCGTATATATTACTGATGAAATAATTTAAACAGCAGATGAGTGCGTATTCAGCCTTAGTCATAGTTCTGTTTAGAGCGTGACTGGTCAATACTCCGTGAGAGAGGAAGGGTATTTTGTGCTGTTCAACTTAAGCGGTCATTGGGAGACAGAACGGCTCGATTTCTTTCAGGTAAAAATAGCTCGATAATTCCTTGTCAGGCTGCTGGTAGAGGTAACGTCGCGTTTCCTATGCGAAACTTACCTGTTTATATCTGTACACGCTCCCCTCCTACTTCAAGTGGCCGTTTTCGTTCATTGAACGTGTATATTTTAAGTTTATCGGACTCATCATTTACTATCAATGAATGATTAGCGTCAGAAATAGCCATCGAGAGAATCGTCCATGTAAACCTCCAATTAATTTTTGGAAAGATTGGGCATTGGCACTCATAAGGAATGATTGGACGAAGCGTTTAGCAAATCAAAAAACGGTTTGTATCCGTTACCGTAACGGTTCAGTAACCGATGGGAAACCGTTTATTATCTATTACAAATCCAATAGATGACGTTATTAACAATCATTTTATCAGAATCAGTGCTACGTGGGATTCTTTTTCCAAACGTGCGAATCTTCACGCTACCAAATTAAGAGCTTATTTATGCGCTGATAATCAAGTTATTAGCTGTAAGATATTATCAAGGATTTCCTTCCTGATAGAGAAAACTACCCATTCTGATTGATTAGAAGTGTACATTTTCCAGACAGATTTTCGATACCCTTTTGATAACTCTCTGATTAACAGTATATGGCGAATTGTAACTACATTTTTCGTTTATTGACGTGTAAAAACGCCCCGTTGGAACAAAAACCCTCTGTTTAATAGACACTTGACTTGTTTGAGTTGATGATTAAATAAATGCTTGCAAGTCACTATCGCTACGACCCTCTTAAACTATCAATGGTTTTCTGAATATTATCGTACACAAAACTAGAGCATTACTATCTTACTGTAGCTCAAATATATTGTATTTACGCAAATACGTATTTACTTTTGTGCGTAAATACGTATTGCTTACCGTATGAAAACAATCACCATTGCTCACCAGAAAGGCGGTGTGGGGAAAACAACACTAGCTCTCAACCTGGCTTTCTGCTTTGCCGACTCCCTGAAGGTTGCTGTTACGGATACCGACTTACAGGGCAGTATCAACAGTCTCGGTAGCTTGGTAACTGGTATTGACCTGGTTAGTCCGGAAGATGTACTGGCGGGAAAACTTACCGGCTACGATCTGTTGGTCATTGATACCCCCCCCTACCTGACCAACCGGCTAACAGATCT
>JAIVFU010000043.1 GCA_020829485.1 Nostoc sp. CHAB 5834
TAGTAATAGGAATGCCTAACGTGGCGACGGCGGTTGAGACGGGAAACTCCGAAGACGAATAAGACCGTCACTCATTCAATGATGTTGGAAGCCCCAACAGAGAGCGAAGCAGGTTGGGGTACTTCACATCTCATGCTCCAAGCCCAGATAAAAAATTGAGTTTTTGTATTTTTGTACAAAAGTTTCAAGTCCAACTCAGCAATACTTTACTTGTTGATGCGTCCTAGCGCTGATACTGATGGATACTTATGATATAGGAACTAAAAATTTAACTTATGGAACAACAACCGATACAAGTAATTGGAGGTGGACTAGCTGGAACTGAAGCAGCGTGGCAAATAGCCCAAGCTGGAGTGTCGGTAATTCTGTATGAAATGCGTCCAAAACGCTTCAGCCCTGCTCATCATACAGAACATTTGGCAGAATTAGTGTGTAGTAATTCCTTTGGAGCAATGGCGAGCGATCGCGCAGCCGGATTATTGCACGAAGAATTACGCCAACTTGGTTCTATCGTCATTTCTAAAGCTGATGAACACGCCGTACCTGCTGGTGGGGCGTTAGCGGTAGACAGAGGACAATTTGGGCAAGACTTGACTCAAACTTTAGCCAGCCATCCTTTAATTGAATTTCGCCGGGGTGAAGTGTCTGCGATTCCTGAAGGAATTGTGGTTTTGGCAACCGGGCCTTTAACTAGCCCCGACTTAGCGGAAGATTTGCAACGCTTTACCGGGATGGAATACCTGAGCTTTTTTGATGCGGCTAGTCCGATTATTGTGGGAGAATCGATTAACCGTGACGTTGCTTTTATGGCATCACGTTATGACAAAGGTGAAGCCGCTTATCTCAACTGCCCAATGAATAAAGAGCAGTACTTGCAGTTTCGAGAAGAACTTTGTAAAGCAGAACAAACAGAACTCAAAGGTTTTGAACGGGAAACGGCGAAATTTTTTGAAGCTTGTTTACCCATTGAAGAACTAGCACAGCGTGGGGAAGATACTATGCGCTACGGCCCCCTAAAGCCAGTGGGGTTGTCAGATACTCGCACCGGGGAACGTCCTTACGCTGTGGTGCAGTTACGACAAGAAGATAAAGCCGGTCAACTGTGGAATATGGTAGGATTCCAAACTAATCTGCGTTGGGGTGAGCAAAAGCGGATATTTCAGTTAATTCCAAGTTTGGAAAAGGCAGAGTTTGTGCGCTTGGGAGTTATGCACCGCAACACTTTTATTAATGCTCCTCAGCTAATGTATCCTACTCTGCAATTTAAAGAGCGTCCAACATTGTTAGCTGCTGGACAGTTGATTGGTACTGAAGGCTATACTGCTGCGGCTGCGGGTGGCTGCTTGGCGGGAATTAATGCAGCGCGGCTAGCCTTGGGTAAAGAAGCTTTGGTTTTACCACCAACAACAATGATGGGTGCGTTATTAGAATTTATTAGTTCCGCTTCGCCGAAGCATTTCCAACCAATGCCGCCCAACTTTGGGATTTTTCCCGAATTGGGTGCGAAAATCAAAAGTAAGCAGGAGCGTTATGGACGTTACCGCGATCGCTCTTTAACCGATCTAGCAAACTGGAAGGCTAATCATAACTAATGAGCATTGGGCATTGGGAAGAAGACAAGGGGACAAGGAGAAAGACTTGTTGCAAGTTCTTACCTCTTGTCCCCAATTCTCCCCTGCCTCTTTTTTAACGGCTAATTTTAAATTTATTTTATTTAATAAAACTTCAAATAGGTTTATTATCCTTTAAAATCTTTGCAGAGATTCTAGGTAAGATATATGGCTGATATTGTTGATATTGCAGTTACGGCTGAGTCTTTTAAAACACTGGTGGCAGCTGTACAAGCTGCTGGTTTAGTAGGAACATTAAAAAGCCCTGGCCCGTTCACTGTCTTTGCACCAAATGACGATGCTTTTGCCAAGTTACCGCCGGGAACTATCCAAACTCTATTACAAAATATTCCCCAGCTAACGCGGATTTTAAAGTATCATGTCGTTCCAGGAAAGCTGCTAAAGGCTGATTTAGCAGAACTCGGTACGGTTAATTCTGTAGAAGGTTCACCGATTAAAATTAGTTCTTCTGATGGTTTTGAAGTTAAAAATGCCACAGTTTTAGCAGCAGATATCGAAGCTGATAATGGTGTGATACACGTTATCGATACGGTGATTTTACCGGGTTAATTCAGCTAGGGTGGGTATTTTCCACCCTACTGATCCAAAATCTTTATAATTAACTAACTATTGAGTAGTATCAAAACGCAACTCAATCTTTTAATTTATGTTATGTTTGCAATGTGATTACTCACTCATCTGTTAATCTAAATTTAGTTATTTTAAAATAAATTAAGTTCTTAAAACGCTAACATCTATCCCAAGAAACAAAATTAATGCTCGATTTTAACACCTTAGTAGAGTTCTCTCGTGGTAACTGTATAGGTATTTGTGCGTTTCTCGTACCAGCAAACTTGATTGTCACAATTTTAACGATAAGCCTAGTAGCGTTACGCCGCCCATCCTATCAAGTATGGCAATCTGCTGGAATTGCCAGTTTTTTCGCTTCTCTAATGATTCTGCACGTATATACTTGGTTCATGATTGGCGTAGTGATGGCTCCTACTTATATCTTGCTGTGGCTAGCAATCACCTGTTTGGTAACTAATTTTGCAGCAATTCTTTTTCAAAGACGCTACAGTAACAGCCCTAGTCTTTCCAACAACGCCTGAAATCTACACATCGTCGCGATCGCACTATTTCTTCAACTCGCTAGTGCATAGACGCATATAGGCTTGTCAACTTAAGGTAAAAGTAGCAAAACTTTCAGCTTCCTCACCCGCCTTGAACTAAAGTTCCTTGCGGGACATGGCTTTCACGTTAAGTTGACACCAATGGGCATTGCGCCTTGCCCCTACCAGCCTATTTGTATCATTATTAAAGTGAAATGGTATAAAGACCAGACCAAGGGCATAAGTTTTCAACCCTGCTGTTCTAGTTTTTAGAGGTGGGTTTGACAACAATGTTTTTTGGGTTTCTAGTGGTATCATCTGGAAAATTCTGCACGTAACTGATTAACTACCCGATCTAGTCCCACAGAATGGGCGGCTTTGAATAATAAACGATCGCCTCTTTGCACAAATGTCTTCAACCTAGCCACCAAATCAGCATGAGTTGCAAAGCACTCTGATGGGATACCTTCAGCACTAAGAGCGATCGCTTCGGCATCTTGTCCATCTACCAAAACCAACAAGCCGTCTAAATTCAACTTTTTCACTGTTTCTCCCACTTGCTGGTGCAACTGCTGCGATCGCTCTCCCAATTCTTTCATTGCACCCAATACGGCAATCTTCCGTTTTCCGGGTGTGTCTGCCAATAATTGCAACGCTGCAATCATAGCTTCTGGTGCAGCATTATAAGTTTCGTCTAAGATTACCACATCGTTGGGTAAGGTAAATCGCTGCGATCGCCCTGCGGGCATATCCACCATCACACCTGCTTTCAGGGATGCCCAATCAATCCCCAACACCTTTGCCACCGCTAAAGCTGCCAAGAAATTTGTTGCATTGTGACGACCAGGTAAAGGTAGAGGTAGTTGGATTCCGGCAACTTCTACAGTGTCGTTATCAATTAATTGCCCTTGGATATCACCACCAGAAAAGCCATAAGTTAAAACTTCTCCGTGCCAAAATTTTGCTGCTGTGGCCATTAATAAAGGATTGTCGTGGTTAAGAATTGCCACACTATCAGCAGACATTTCGGCTAACAACTCACATTTGGCTTCAGCGATCGCTTCTTCCGAACCCAGTAATTCAATATGTGCCGTCCCCACATTGGTAATTACTCCAATTGTTGGACGCGCTATTTGTGTAAGTTCGGCAATTTGTCCCCTACCCCGCATCGCCATTTCAATCACGGCGTAGTCATCTTCTTTGCCAAGTTCTAGGAGAGTTTTCGGGACACCAATTTCGTTGTTGTAATTTCCATAAGTTTTGTGAACTCGCCCCTTTGTTCCTAAAACTGCCGCAATTAATTCTTTAGTTGTAGTTTTACCCACAGAACCTGTTACACCAATTACAGGAATGTTAAAGCGATCGCGCCACCATCTGCCAATTTTCTGATATGCTTTGAGGGTGTCTTTTACTTGTAAGACAGGAAGTCCCGGATTTTCGTATTCAAAATCCACAATTGCAGCTATTGCACCCTTTGCGATCGCAGTTTGCACAAATTCATGTCCATCAAACTTATCGCCTCGTAAAGCTAGAAATACTTCACCCGGCTTCAGGGTACGGCTATCTGTTTGTATAGCGTAACTTACTTCTGTTAAAGCAGTTTCAGACAAGTTTATAGGATTGGCTAAAAGAACTTCAACCAGTTGGGTTAAGGTGGCAAAACAATGCATAAGTAATTTACAATTTAAAGTTCAAAATTAGAAACTCGAATTATGACACAATACTGCATTGAACAACAAGATTTACGACTTCTTGAAAAAGGCACGAATCTAAGCCTAGTTACAATAACATCAAAAATAGTGCCAAAGAAGCTTAACTCCTTTGGCACACTTTGTTTATAAGCTATTTATATAGTTTAATTAAGCATATATTTTATCGCCCTATCCCCTGTTTTTAATTAACATTACTTGCACAATTTGTATTGCTATCTCCCTAGAAACACCTAAAGCTTGATATAAATCATTTAAGAAGTTTTTTTCTTCTTCAACTACGATACCTTCAGCTAGAACTAGATCGGTAGCTACTGCAAATGCCGCTTCCCGCAAGTCTTGAGATAGAGAATCTTTGGCTGCATTAAATAAAACATTAAAGCCATCCCCTTCGAGAATGCCCAAGATTTTCTCAAACAGCTTGTTCATCATCTCATCGGGATAACTTTTAAAAAGTTTTATCCGAGACAGCATAAAAGTGATAGAATCTGCTTGCTCAACAGAAAGATAACCGTCTGACGCTGTTGCCATCAAAACAATGACAGCAAAAGCTTCCGCTGGATTGAGTGCTGTTTGGGTTTGGCTTTCTGTGCCCAACACAGCGTCTAATAGGCCCATTGTAGTAACTCCTTGGTTAGAGCCTCAATAGCGCTACAGTTACCTGTGCCTTTGGTAGATTTACAGGCAAGACTGCAACACTATGAGACTTTCATGCTTTAGTATTCCCAAGATTTGTTCATGGCGAACACCTGCACCCAATGGCTTTTGGCAAGAAGTACACTGCCATTTTTAAACTTAGCGTTCTTCTGCCTTTTCTATTGTTTCAATTACCGCCAAACCTATACCAGAAGCTGCTATTAAAAGTACTACTGATATCAAATAGGCGTTGGTTAGCATCCGTAAGGCTTCATCGAAAAAAATGTAGGTGGTCATTGCTTCACCTTTTTAAATTTGTGCTGCTAGTACTTTTTATTTCTCCACACACCGATAGGTGAATTTCGCCGAGAAACTGCTAGCAATTGCATCTTAACAAAACTTTAGCTGTTTCAGAACAACATTCAAACTTTTTATTCCTGAAGATTTGATGAATTTTAGAAAGCCTTGGTAAAAGAAATTACTTAGGTTGATTTTAGAGCAAAAGTTGTGTAACCATAATTTTACGTAAAAATAGTTGTTAAATTAGTCAACTAACTCACAAATAATCATGAGAATAAGTATGGACAAATTGCCTATTTTTGCAGACTATGCTGTGAAATCCAAAGGAAAGATACAAGAAGATTCCCGGTTGATCAGAGAAATCGGGAATCTGAGCTACAAATCAATAGGATTATTATCATATCAGTGCATGTACTAAAGCCACCCAATTACCAATTCCGAGGTTTTACCTAAAAAAAGAAATTAAGCTGTCGCGCATTTAATTTGCACAACTAGGGCGGGCAAGATGCCATTGGTGTCAACTTAACGTAAAAGCCATATCCCGCAAGGAACTGAAGTTCCTTGCTAATAGCTAAAGTCTACTTCAGTAGACTTTAGCTATTAGCCCTGAAATTTATTTCTGGGCGGGCGTGGAAGCCAACAGATAAGCGATTTTTAGCTTAAGTTGACACCAATGGCAAGATGCCCACCCCACAAGAGATTTATTTTTTTGAGGATGCAAATTAAAAGATTTTTAGCTTACCTAAATTAAACAATGTCCAATTGTCTCTACAACTGATTGAGAAAGAGAGTCAAAGTCGTAACCACCTTCTAAGCCAAACAGAATTTTACGAGTTATCCCTAGACAATAATCAGTAAATAAAGCGTAGTCTTCTGGCTGCAAATTGATATTTGCCAAAGGATCTGCGGCATTGCCATCATAACCAGCACTCACAATCAGCAAATCCGTCTGAAAGTTAGCTAAAAAGGGTATGACCTGTTTTTCAAATAGTGGCTGATATACTGCAATATCACTACCAGGGGGTACAGGTAAATTTAATACATTATTATGAAAGCCGCGTTCTGTCGATCTTCCAGTACCGGGATAGCAGGGATACTGATGTAGGGAACAGTAGGCGATGCGTGATTCACTTTCAACGATCGCCTGAGTACCATTACCGTGATGTACATCCCAATCGAGGATGGCGACGCGGTTAATTCCGGGTTGTTCGAGGGCAAATAAAGCTGCGATCGCTGCATTAGAAAATAGGCAAAAGCCCATCCCCGCATCACTTTCTGCATGATGTCCTGGGGGACGTGCTAGTACAAAAGCTGGATTAGCCGACTTTAATACAGCCTCAACTCCATCCAACCATGCACTGACTGCCAACAATGCCACATCATAACTACGCGGGGAAACTGGCGTATCTCCATCCAAAGGGCCGCCGCCACTAGAAGCGATTTGCCAAAGTTTTTTGATATAGGCTGGGCTATGTGCTTTAACTAACACAGGCATCAGCGATGGCTGTTCTGATGTTGGTGTAGGCGATCGCCAGTCAATTTGATCTGCAAATGGTGCTGCTTTGAGGGCAGTGGCGATCGCACTTAAACGTTCTGGTTTTTCAGGATGGTATTTTCCAGTCTTGTGATCTAAAAATTCGTCGGAATAAATGACTGGCAGCATAGAACGAAAAAGTTTGGCAGCAAGACAATCAATGCTATTGTATCGTCATTGGTACAAACAGTTTTTCCTTAGTACTAGTACAATGTCTAATACCAAATCTATGTGAGGCTGCACAGAATAATACCCCCCTGTAGTCCCCCCGATGCTTTGCGGGGACGGCGATAGCCGGGGGGTGAATTATATGCAGCTTCATAAAAAAACGGTACAAGCTAGTAATGAAAAGTTTGTAGTCAGGACTTTAGTGCTTCAAAAATAAGGACTAAAGTCCTTACTACGAACTTGCCTACCCATCAGGTTTCTGCCTTGGGGTATTAAAGCGTTGGTCGTTTACTTTCAAGGATTTCAGTTGCTTTCTGGGCAGAAAGTGGCCGGTAGAAAAAATAGCCCTGTACATCCTCACAATTAATAGATTTCAAGAACTCCAGTTCCTCTTTTTTTTCTACCCCTTCGGCTATCAACTTCAATCCCAAACTGTGTCCCAAAGTAACTATCGCTTTGATAATATGAGCGACTTTGACATCCTGCGTCAAATATTGAATAAAAGATTTATCTATTTTCAGATTGTGGAGTGGCAAAAGCTGTAGACGCGAGAGCGAGGAATGACCAGTACCAAAGTCATCAATGGAGATGCAAACACCCATCTGCTGTAGCTGCTCTAACACCGTTCTGGTAAAATCTAAATCTTCAATAGCTGTGGTTTCCATAATTTCTAATTCTAAAAAGTGCGGTTCCAGACCCGTTTCTTCTAAAACTGTAGCTATAGTCTCCATCAATTTGGGTTGGCGGAACTGCTTAAGAGAAAGATTGACAGCGATCGTTATGGGTGGCAATCCTGCATCTTGCCAAATTTTATTTTGAATACAGGCTGTCCGCAGCACCCATTCACCAATGGGGACAATTAATCCACTTTCTTCGACCAGGGGAATGAAAACACTAGGTGCGACCAATCCCATTTCTGGGTGCTGCCAACGCAATAGAGCCTCCATACCAGTAATTTCTTCTGTGGCAATGTTTACACGAGGCTGATAATACAGCGTAAATTCATTGCGTTCTAGGGCATAGCGCAAGCTCTTTTCTAAAGTCAGGAGTTCAGGATTTTTCGCACTTAGGGAAACGCTGTAAAATTGGTAGTTATTGCGCCCTTTGTCTTTGGCATAGTACAAAGCGGCATCTGCGTGCTGGATTAGTGTTTCGGCATCAGGACTGTTGTTATCAAGCAACGCAATACCGAGGCTGGCAGTCACATAAAGTTCATGCCCTTGGAGATGGAAAGCATCCTCCAATGCTTGCAATATTCTATAGGCTACCAGTGTTACCTCTTCAGTATCATTGACTCGCGGGAGTAAGATAGTGAACTCATCACCTCCCCAACGGGCTATAGTGTCTCCGCCTCTGAGTGAGTCTTGTAATCTTTGAGCGACCCTTTGTAACAATTGATCTCCCAGAGTGTGCCCCAGAGTGTCATTAATCACCTTGAAGCGATCCAGGTCGAGGAAGATCACAGCTAAACTTTCACCATTGCGAGTGGCGTTGGGGAGAGTTTTATTAAGCAGCTCATAAAATAGTAGGCGATTAGGCAACCCTGTCAATATGTCATGTAAGGCTTGATAGCGAATCTTTTCTTCTACTTGCTGACGCTGCCGCGCCCCAATAATACTGGCAGCCATCGTCAAAAGGGTAGATTCTTCGTGCTTTGACCAATGACGCTCAAAGGTGCAGTCTGCCAAGCCAAGGTACCCCCACAACTCATTCTCCAAGCAAAGAGGTACCAGGAGAAGGGATTGAATGCCATCTCTAATCAGGAATTCTTGTTCGGCGGCAGGAAATTCTTGGGTGAGTCCGCTAATCGACTTGCCGCTAGAGAGAACAGCGTACCAACGAGCTAATCCAGAACCTTGATAAGGCTGATTCTGCCAATATTCGTAAGTAGATTCAATAGAAGAATGTGTCCATTCAAACCGCAGGCTGACTACTATTTTTCCTGTAGCAGGATGGGGATGGTTCTGAAAGAGATAAGCCCGATCGGCTTTGGCAGCTTCACCCAATACAGCTAAAGCTAGATCAATACCAGTTTCGTAATTCATTTCCCCAAGCAAATAATTGGCAGCTTCTGCAACAGCTTGTAGCAAGCGATCGCGCTGACGTAGTTCAGCTGTGGCTTGTTTTTGCTCTGTAATATCCCTAATAATAAAAGTTCTAATTAAATCACTCTCAGGAAGGTAGAGAACGGATTGCTCAAAAACTTCTGTACCTACTTCCACCTCCCGCACAAAAGAATTTTTTTCTAGATTCTTAACTGTACTCAGGAGTCCTGTTAAAATCGGGTGTTTTATTCCAATTTCCCTAAGTTTGGGAAACTTGAGAGCTGCGGCTGGATTAAGATAAGTAACTGTTCCCTCGAAATCCATCTCAATAATTGGATTGGGAATGAGTTCAGGGAAGGATGCTAGGCGAGCGAGGGCAGACTCACTGGCTACTTCAAAGCTGGGATCGATAGCTAAGGTTTGAAAAGGATTGGCAGGGCTGCCTTGCCCTGAGAGGAAACCAGATAAGTCTTCAACATTAAAAGATTCAGAAAATGCTTCTTCTGAAATGTTGGAAATAGCATAATATTTAGCTTGAGCTTGATTACTGCCAAAGGCAATGACATCTCCATTTCTGAGATTATGTGAGAAGCATTTAGTGCCATTAACAAATAAGCCATTAGTACTCCCTTTTCCCTTATAGTTGCCATCAATAATCTGGAAGCCATATTGATCAATCTCTGGAACAGTTACTCGCAATAAAATTGCATGTTGCATTGATACTGACCGGGAAGACAAGATAATAGTGTTTGCGGGATGCCGCCCCAGAGAATAAGTAGTCTCTCGCAAGGGGACAGTTCGCCGACCTTGCAGGTCTTGGATGACCAACAGATGGCGTATTTTTTCCCGCTCGTTTCCTAGCATGGCTGTTCCTCAAATTCTCATATTTTTATGTCTTAGTCTGAAAAATCCTACTCCCACAAGTTCTAATACCTAATGAGATGGCTAATTGTTCAATCAGTTTTATGATAGAAGTTATAGCTGTTTTCTTTACTCATACATAAGTTATAAACTTTCCCCCTTCGTCCATATCATCTAACCTTGTCTTTCTTAGGATACCCAGAATAAAATAAAATACTGAATAGAATACATGGTATATTTGCGGATTTTCATTCTGAGTGGTGAGGAAACTCTGAATTAAATAACGGGTTGATTTTTATTTTTTAATCAGTCAAATAGTTCTGTTTTACGGAATTTTGCAAAATATAGCAATCCGATTTGATTTGGTGCGCGTTCGCGTTGGCACAGCCTATCGTAGAGAAGAAGATTGACATCCTCTCATCGCTAACCCTGATGGGTGTAGCCGGAGATTCCTAAATTTTAAAAAGGATTATAAAATAAACTAAAATACAGTCCGTTTTCTTGTAATGTTTTATCATTCGAGTTAACAGATACTAAAGGAATGCCCCAGTCAAGACGAACGGTAAAGCGATCGCCTTGTGACCAACGCAACCCCAGACCAACAGCAGCTAGAGTATTAGGGTCGGGATTGTTTGCACCAGAACTGTTCCAGCCAACACCAAAATCCACAAACGGGACAACCTGTAACGTGCTATCTATCTGGGGTAAGCGCAGAATCGGTACTTGAACTTCCGTAGAAACAAAAGTGCCATTATCCGTTAGTAGGTAATCTTGACGATAGCCTCGAACGCTATCCTGCCCACCTAAGCCAATTTGCTCTATAGGTAAGAGTGTTCTGGATGCTAGTTGTGTATTTAAACGAAATAAAAGTAAAGTTTCAGGAGCTAAAAGGCGTACCCACTGCGCTTGTCCTTGCCAAGCAAAAAAACGGCTATCGGGAGGATTTTGATTAACCGTGGCATTCAACACATCTAGACCCAAACTGAATTGAGAGCGTAGGGCGATGACTTCACGGCTGTTACGACTCGTCCATTCTTGAAAAAATCGTAAGGCAGATACCCTGGTGCGTCCCTGTTCATCAGCACCAGGTGAAATTAGAGAGGGAGGAAACCCTCCTTCGCTCTCTTTTTGTAGTTTCCACGAGATATCACTTTCGCGTCGAGAAGCTGTTAACCCAAGAGCGAATTCTTGTGTAGGAGTTTGGACTATAGGCTGACGAAATGTCAATTCGTAGTAGCGAGATGCCGATTCGATATCTAAAGATTTGAAATCAGATTCAATGACATTACTCGACGTAGTGCCGTAGTTGAAGGAAAGCGTTCCGTTGCGGGGATTGAGAGGCAATGTGTAACTAGCGTCAAAGGAGTTGCTGCCATCAGTGTTGGTGTATCCTAAACTCAGACTATCTCCAAATCCAAGTAAGTTGGCTTCATTCAATCGTAATCCACGGCGGAAAGTGCCAACACTAGGCGATCGCCCATTATCAAGAACTATTGGGCTACTAAAGGTTTTAGCCTCGCTGATATTGACTTCTAAGAGACTTGTACCACTCCGTGATCCTGCTGATAGTTCAGCAGAGACGTTTTGAATCAAAGGATTAAGTTGCAAAAGTTGCAATGCCTCTAGTAGACGTTGCCGATTCAGAGGTGCTGATGTAGCTATTGCTAGTCGGCTGCGGACATAATTCGGATTCAACCGCCGAGTTCCAGTTACCTTGATATCTTCTAATTTACCTTCGACCACCTGAATTTTTACAACACCGGATTGGATTGTTTGGGGCGGGATATAAGCACCAGAAGTAATGTAACCATTTTGGACGTATAAATCAGTAATTTTAGAACGTGCTTGATACACTTGAGTCAGTGAGATCGGTCGTTTGGTAAATTCAGCAGTGGCGAGGGCTAACTCTTGGGGACTGAAGACTGTGCTACCAACAACTTCAAACCGTTCAACAACAATATTTTGAGGAAAGTTGCCAGGGAGTGGTTCCTCAGGTGTGAGAGTTGGGGCAGAGGGTGGAAATAGTTCTGCTGGTGGGGGAAGTGGTTGTGGTAGTTCAGGTGAGGGAACTGGCGAAGGTAAGGCTGGTTGCACATCCTGTGGTGGTGGGAGTTGTTGTTGTGACAGGATGAAATTACTAGCTGGTAATTGTGTAGTATCAACAGCCTGAGCTTTCAGTGGACTAGAAGTTATGCTGCCAAGTAATAGAAGCATACTCAGTGGTAAGCAGGACAATATAAGATTTTGAGGATATTTATCAATCATTGCACCGGACTATTTTTTGTTAGAAATTATGGGATTATTCGAGGACTGTTTCAGATGTGAATCTTACTTCATCTTTTGTCACTAAAGTTGATATTTTGGGCAAATCTCAATTTAAAACCTAAATCAACTGGTTATTATGATGTCCGCCCAATCACCCATAATAAAAAGTTTGTAGTGGGGACTAAAGTCCTTACTACGAAAATTTCTTATTCAGCTTGATTAACCGGATATGATATTATTGCAGACTTAAAAACATTGATGGTGTTCGAGCTGCATAAGCAAGCAGATATATTGGAATTATCTGTTGCTGTGGTAGTACGGCGTAAATCCACCTACTAAGCTGATGTGCAGCTAAATTGTATAACACGAAAACGTAAAATTATTGTAGTGCGGGCAACATGAGCGCATCGCATATACAAATTAAATACGCAACAGCTTATCTCAATTAACAAGACTTGGGGCAAAATCTCCTTGTTAAAAGTAGGCAAACTTGCGTTTTATTATGGTTTAGAGTTACTGCATATCCCTTTGCTGAAACATTCCCATCAATTTACGTTTACGGGCGTGGGTTTGCATCAAGTTTTGGCGATAGCTTAACCAGTCAGCTTTCTTTCCAGATTCCAAGTAGGCATTACGCACCTTTTTCAACCATTCAACTGCGTAGTAGTAGTACTCGGCTTTACCAGCATCCATAATCTTTTCGGCACGGCGACGAGCATTAGCAATCACCCAACTAGGATTATGAGGGATAGCAGCATCTATGACTCGGTGAATCAACTCTGAATAATTAGAACTGAGTTCACTAGCGATCGCAATTGCATCATCAATTAGCCCCTCATGCAAGAATATATCCACCTTGGCTGATTCTGTTCCTCCACCACTAACAGTACGAATAATTCTCAACAGGTCTGTTTTGACAGTTTCCCAATTTTCACCAGCCAATTCTGCCATCTTTTGGTAGTCAAAAAAGGAGGGCTTTACTTGAAAAGCCGCCTTGATTGCTAATAAAGCAGCTTCACTATCGCCTAACTCAATAGCCAAATCACTTGTCCAAATTCCCAATTCATACTGACACTTACCCGGTAAATTTAATCCACTTTGAGCTATATTTAGTGCTTGCTGTAATGCCCCTTGAGAGCTGAGTGTTTTCGCTAGGGTAAAAGCCTCTTCCATTGAGTTCATCTGGGTTTGAGCAGCATCAATTGCTTCTTCTACCCTGCCTAAACGCCCTAGCACTGTCAAATACTGCTGGGTTTGCCCTTCCGCTTTTGCTAAATATAAGTATTCTTGATAACGTTCCTGACGTTCGAGGATTTTTAGGCGAATTAGTGCCAAATCATCCGCGTAGTCTGGCACGTCTTCTTCCCAAGCTCCCCTTTCGCTAATATTACCTTCGAGAACTTGCACCAGTGGTGGATAATCCCAACCTTGGCGTAAAGCCTCCATAATCATGCCAAAATCAACATTCCACTCATCTTGCCAGCCTTCCAAATTTATTTGAATGTCAACTTTTTCTTCTGGGGTGAGTTCAGCACTGAGAATTGCTTCACACCAAGCGTTATTTAATTCCCCGATAAGTTCATCATTTTCGGCACCGTATTCTGCAACATCATCCCAATTTTCCACACAGGTAGAGGTAATCGCTTCTAAAATAGCGATCGCATTTTCACCCTCTCCCCGTTCGCTAAAATCTACCGCAGTTTGCACCACACTTAGCAATTCTTCACCAATTGGATCTTCTTCGCACCCTTCCTCAAAGTAGCGCACGGTATCCTTGAGAATCTGCCGCACTTGCCGCCGAAAGGGAGCCGGATCAATAGTAAAGGGTTTTGTAGTTGTTTGCTTGTCAGTAGGATTGGTCATCCAACTTACATGGCGATCAATCGCCTCAATTAGTGGTGGGTGTTCTGTTACCAACTCTTGCAGCAATCTTTGGGTTTGGATATGATTTAGGCGATTAAGTAGTTCTTCTAGGGTGGGGCGTTGCTCAATGTTTTCTGGGTTACGCGCACAGACAAGCATCGTCGCTACAATATGTTTGCACCACCCGTCAAAGTTGTAGGCACAGGTGCAGTTTGCTGAGATTAACCCACTGCTATCGAAACTGAGATTGACATGATAAGGTCTAGCTTCAGTCCCTGCAACTTCAGCCTGAAGCAAATCGCCACGTTGGGTAACTGTATTGACAGCACCAGCCTCATAGTATGCCTCGCCGCGTTGGAAAGATTTGGCGTTGGCATGACGGCGGATAGTAAATTCGCTAATTTGGGGAATGGACATCGAGCGATCGCCTGCGTAAATCTTCTGGATGAATCCTAAATCCAGCTTAGTGTTAGGCTAACGCGCTGTAAAGAAAAAGGTGTGGGGAATGGGGAATAGGGAGTGGGGAGTGGGGAGTCTGGTTCTTCTATTCATTAACTAGTTCAGAACTGGGAATCAGCTTCACTATCAGGCAAATAATCACCTAATTTATTGTCGCTTTTCTTGGAAAACCAACCCATATAATGAAAACATCCATAATTTTCGCCAGAAGTGAGTGAATCATAATTTGAGTTAGCAACACCCGAACCTGAAATCAGTGAACAGTCAACAGTAAACAGTCCTGATAGAGTATGGTGAGGGATTTAGAGTTCAGCGATAAAACTGATAACTGAATAACTGTTAAAGGGGTTGCGCTGATTGTCGGTCAAGTTGAGAATAAATAGGCGAAGCACACGGGGAAACTAACGTGAGTCAAGGATTTGATTACGATTTAGTAATTATCGGCGCTGGTGTAGGCGGACATGGCGCAGCCTTACACGCCGTAAGTTGCGGTTTGAAAACAGCGATTATTGAAGCTGCTGATATGGGAGGAACCTGTGTTAATCGGGGCTGTATTCCTTCTAAGGCGTTGCTGGCAGCATCTGGACGTGTGCGGGAGTTACGCAATGCCCACCACCTGAAGTCACTGGGAATTCAAATTGGTAGCGTGGAATTTGATCGTGAAGCGATCGCTAATCATGCTAATAATCTCGTCTCAAAAATTCAAGGCGACTTAACCAACAGCCTCAAACGTCTAAAAGTCGATATTATCAACGGTTGGGGAAAAATCGCTGGGGCGCAAAAAGTCTCTGTTACCGGAGACGGCGGTGAAAAAACCATCACAGCCAAAGACATCATCCTTTCCCCTGGTTCAATTCCTTTTGTACCTCCAGGAATTGAAGTAGACGGCAAAACTGTCTTTACCAGCGATCAAGGCGTTAAGTTGGAGTCTCTACCAGACTGGGTGGCAATTATTGGCAGTGGTTACATCGGCTTAGAATTTTCTGATATTTACTCAGCCTTGGGTTGCGAAATCACCTTGATTGAAGCCCTAGATCAGTTAATGCCAGGATTTGATCGAGATATTGCCAAACTTGCCGAACGGGTACTGATTACTCCCCGCGATATTGAAACGAAAGTGGGGATATACGCTAAAAAAGTCATCCCAGGTTCACCAGTGGTGATTGAATTAGCAGATTTCAAAACCAAAGAAGATGTAGATGTCATCGAAGTAGATGCTTGCTTGGTGGCTACAGGACGCATCCCAGCGACCAAAAATCTTGGTTTGGAATCTGTGGGTGTAGAACTGGATCGGCGGAATTTTATCCCAGTTGACGATCGCATGGCAGTACTATCATCTGGTGAAGTAGTACCGCATTTGTGGGCAATTGGCGATGCTAATGGGAAGATGATGTTGGCACATGCGGCTTCTGCCCAAGGCATCATCGCCGTAGAAAATATAGTTGGGAGGGAAAGAATAGTAGACTATCGCAGTATCCCCGCGGCGGCGTTTACCCACCCAGAAGTTAGCTATGTGGGCTTAACAGAAACCGCAGCAAAGGAGTTAGGACAAACCGAAGGTTTTGAAATTGCCACAAGTCGGAGTTACTTCAAAGGGAATTCTAAAGCATTGGCAGAAAATGAAGCCGATGGTATTGCCAAGGTGATATATCGCAAAGACACCGGAGAAGTCTTGGGTGTTCATATTTTCGGACTACACGCCTCAGACTTAATTCATGAAGCGTCAGCTGCGATCGCAAACCGTCAATCTGTCCAAAGTCTCGCACATCTAGTTCACGCACACCCAACACTTTCGGAAGTGCTGGACGAAGCTTATAAACGAGCCATTTAGTCATTTGTCCTCTGTCATTTGTCCTTTGTCAATAAACAAGGACAAATGACCAATGCCCAATAATGACCAATGCCCAATGACCAATGACCAATGACCAATGACCAATGACCAATGACCAATGACCAATGACCAATGACCAATGACCAATGACCAATGACCAATGACCAATGACAAATTATGCAAATCCGTCGCCGTTCACCTAACCCAGCTATTAATGTATCGATATTGCGTTATCAGGCTGTCGTGCCTGATGCCGCGCCAAACAACATCTTGGAGGAAATTGTTTGGCAGAAAGAAATAGAATATGACCAAATGCGCGAAAAAGTTCCTTTGCAAGAATTACGGAAGCGCGTACTGACTGCGCCGCCAACCCGTGATTTTGTCGCCGCCTTACGCCAAGGTAAGACTAAGCCAGCATTGATTGCCGAAGTTAAGAAAGCTTCACCTAGCAAAGGTGTTTTACGAGAAGATTTTGACCCAGTAGCGATCGCCCTATCTTATCAGCAAGGTGGCGCTAGTTGTCTTTCTGTGCTGACAGATATCAAGTTCTTTCAAGGTAGTTTTGACAACTTAGCCAAGGTTCGGGCTGCCGTAGATTTGCCCCTACTGTGCAAAGAGTTTGTCGTTTATGCTTATCAGATATACTTGGCGCGGGTTCAGGGTGCAGATGCTATTTTGCTGATTGCGGCTATTTTGAGCGATCAAGATTTGAAATACTTCCTTAAAATTGCTAACAATCTGAAAATGGCAACCTTGGTTGAAGTCCATAGTTTAGCAGAACTTGACCGTGTGTTAGCCCTAGATGGGGTGTCCTTAGTAGGAATAAATAATCGCAATTTGGAAGATTTCTCTGTTGACTTGCAAACTACTTGCCAACTTTTAGCTGCAAGAGGTAGCCAATTGCAGGAGAAAAACATCCTTGTTGTCAGCGAGTCAGGACTACACAACCCAGATGATCTGAGTATGGTACTGACAGCAGGTGCATCGGCTGTACTCATTGGAGAATCTTTGGTAAAACAACCAGATCCCGGCGCTGCGATCGCCCACATATTGCCGAGGAATTTCTGACATAAACACCTCCCCTACGCCCCTTAGCATAAGGCAACTAACTGCATACAATAGTTGGTCAATTGGGTACACTATGCGTGGACACGCAGCACATTGTCATCAAGTAAGCTGTTACGCAAATAATATTGTACATTTACCTGATGACTGTTGACGGTTGACTGATGACCGATAACCGTCAACCGTCAACCGTCAACCGTCAACGATTATAAAGAATGTTTATATAATTTAGACGCATATCAGCTTATCATCATATCTTTGCCAAATCTTCATTGCTAATCAAATCAAAGCCATAAGCAACTAGTTATTTATTATGTAACAATTTATTGATAAAAGCTCAACTCTGACTAATACAAAATCTCAAATATGAAATCAAAAATTAATTTCATGGAGCAAATTCCTCTACCATCTCCTATTCACTACGAACTTATACTTCAACTTTTAGAAAGACAAACCATGTTAGCTGTAAATGATAATCCAGATTTACGGCATCAGGTAAATCAACTAATTATTACTCTGCGTAAAGCTGCCGTGCAGCAAAAACGCCTAGAAGAAATTTGCGAATTTTCTTCTATGACTGTTGATCACCGTTGGTCAATCAATCATCATCACGATAACAAAGTTGTTGCCCCCGATTGAAGCTGATAACTTAATATCTCAACCTCAGATTTGGCATCTTTGTTAAGTTAGCTTACCACCTTCAGAAAGTGTGTCTGTGTATTGAAGGAGCCACTATTCAAAACTTCCGCCACACTTGCTTGACTCAAATGCACAGTTTGGGGTGTGATTTAAAATGATTCGGCTTACAGAATCTCTGCTATTGTAAAAATATCTAGAAATGCTAGATGAGAATTTTAAATAATAGTCAGTCTGAACGTTTAGAGGTTGTTTGATAAAAAAATACTTCACTATAGTTAATTTTATAAATTTATACATAGTTGTTTTTTATAACTTTTAACTAAATTGCTTACAATTTATCCAATAATTATATTAATAATGCCGTAGAAAAAATGTCATTTTTATAAAAATTTTAGCTCTTAAAAAGTTCATATTGATTTATAGGAGACTTTAGAGCAGCTAAAATATTTATTAGATTCTCTCTCGAACTCGACGAAAGTAGTCACCTTGCAGGTAATTTATTTTCATCGTTTTCATACTCTGCATGGAAATGCATCCATTGAGGCTCTGACTCAATTTATCAATGTATGCAGAGCCTCAAACCTACCTCTACGAGGAATTATTTCTTAGCAATTATCCATACTGCGTGAATAATCCCAGGAATATAACCAAAAAGTGTCAAAACTATATTAATCCAAAAGTCTATACCAAAGCCTACTTGCAAAAAAACTCCCAGAGGCGGCACGAAAATGGCACACAAAATCCGAACTAAATCCATTTAAACCTCCTATTCATCTCACCAAAAACAGCTTGTTGGCGAAGTGATTCACCAATGCTCAAGCATATTTGTACCTTTCAAAGATAACATTCCCTCTGTTAATCTAGGTCACGGTTAAGATGCGGTAAACCGCACTCAAGATTAGCCACCGCTAATTTTAGCTTTGTAACCTAGTTTGTTCAAAATCTCGACAATTTTTTGCTTGTGTTCGCCCTGAATTTCAATTTCGTTATCTTTAAGTGTCCCACCTGTGCCGCACTGGGTTTTCAACTGCTTCACCAAATCAGCCAAAGTTTCTGGTTTGGCTTGAAAACCGCTAATCACTGTAACGGTTTTGCCTTTGCGTCCTTTGCGGGAAGCTTGTACTTTAAGATTTTGTTGTTGTGCGGGGAGTTCTGGAATTGGTCTTTCTGTGGCGGCGGAGTTGTCGTTGCCAAATTCGCGGTAGACAAAGCTTTTGTCAGAAGATTTGGGATTTGAAGAAGACATAAAATCAATATTTAAGAAAAATTTCAAAGGCAGTGGAAACTTCTACGCAACCATTGGCGTTGCTGAATCGAGGTATGAATTTGGATGTAGAGACGTAAAATTTTACGTTTTTACAAGGATTTTCACCGGAATGCACAATCGTTTTCATACCACAATCAGCAATGCCCAACCATTCTGCTGGGATATCAATTTCTAGGCTAACATCACAAATCCATTGCGAGGGATTCAAAGTAATTGGGCATGGGGGATTGGGTATAGAGGAAGAATTTAGCTTCCAGTCTCCAGATATAACCTGGATATGCCCCAGGCTTTCTATAATAATTAAGTCATTCCCCTCATTGAAAACAGCCCGTGACTACTACTCCCCTATCTCCAAATTCAACTGCTCAGGTTCCAGATACGTTAGGTCGCTTTGGACGCTTCGGCGGTAAGTATGTACCTGAAACGCTGATGCCTGCTCTTACTGAACTAGAAACAGCTTATCAGCAATACCGCAATGACCCTGATTTTCAAGCAGAATTACAGCAGTTGTTACGGGACTATGTAGGACGTGCCACACCATTATATTTCGCTGAACGCCTAACTGTTCATTATGCCCGACCCGATCGCACGGGGCCACAAATTTACTTAAAACGCGAGGATTTAAATCATACTGGCGCTCATAAAATTAATAATGCCCTTGGTCAGGTATTGTTGGCAAAGCGCATGGGTAAACAACGGATTATTGCCGAAACGGGTGCTGGCCAACACGGTGTTGCCACAGCTACAGTTTGCGCTCGTTTTGGGCTGGAATGCGTAATATACATGGGCGTTCATGACATGGAACGCCAAGCTTTAAATGTGTTCAGAATGCGGTTGATGGGGGCAGAAGTGCGTCCGGTGGAAGCGGGAACGGGAACCCTGAAGGATGCTACTTCTGAAGCAATCCGCGATTGGGTGACAAATGTGGAAACAACTCACTACATTCTCGGTTCAGTAGCAGGGCCCCATCCTTACCCAATGATGGTACGTGATTTCCATGCAGTAATCGGGCAAGAAACTCGCGCCCAAGCAATCCAAAAGTGGGGTGTATTGCCTGATATTCTCTTGGCTTGCGTGGGTGGTGGTTCCAATGCTATGGGACTATTTTATGAGTTTATGAATGAGACTTCTATACGGTTCATTGGGATTGAGGCAGCAGGAGAAGGTGTTAATACTGAAAAACACGCAGCAACCTTGACAAAAGGACGAGTTGGTGTACTGCACGGAGCAATGAGCTATCTTCTGCAAGATGAGGATGGGCAAATCATTGAGGCACACTCAATTAGTGCAGGTTTAGATTATCCCGGTGTGGGGCCAGAACACAGTTATTTGAAAGATATCGGTCGCGCTGAATACTATAGTGTAACGGATGCAGAGGCTTTAGCGGCATTCCAGCGATTGTCAAAATTGGAGGGGATTATCCCGGCATTGGAAACAGCCCATGCGATCGCCTACCTCGAAACCCTGTGTCCCCAACTAACCGACAGTCCCCGGATTGTAATTAACTGCTCTGGACGTGGCGATAAGGATGTACAAACAGTAGCCAAGTTCTTAAATGATGCGTAAGTATACGTAAAATCATTGAGAAAAAGCAATAAATAGGATCAACAATTCCAACACCCTATGCTATCGCAAGCAACTCACGACGAGTTGGCAGGCCAACGTACAAATTTTGTGCAAAGTTTGAGAATGCACATTTTTAGGAATATAAGCTGTTGGACAAATAACCTTGCATATTACATACAAGTAAAACTATTGTGGGGTGGGCATCTTGCCCGCCCTGGTTATGCAAATTAAAAGTACATTAGCTTATCTCCATAAATAAAGCTTTTCACTGAAAAACGTACTCGGACTTTGTTCTCAACAAATCTCCCATAATGAGAATAAACACTATATTCTCAATAAATGCCTTTGATTATCAATAAATGTGAAAAAGTGCCTAGCTCATTTGGTCTGAAAGCTTATCAGACAAGCTTTTCACGCTAATTTCTTATATAGAACTCAGGTCTACGGGGATCTTGCTACAATCCAACTAACGATTATCCTTAAAAAACCGTATTTATTAATACTGGTATTCTTTGCTGTCACCAGTATTAATACTAAACTATGTAGTATATTGATATTCAACCATAATTCATGATACTGAAATTTTTTTAAGTATTAGCACTGTCTTGTATTACAAAAATGTAGTTTTTGTAACTAATATTGACTAAGCATAAAAATCTTCGTGTATTACAAAATGAAGTTTAGAAAGTAGGTTAGATAAAATAATCATACTAATGGTGGAGAAAAATTTTTTATAAACAGTAGTATTTTTTCGTAATTCTATGGATTTTAAAGTTTACTGGTAGTTTTTGAACAAAAAACGCCATAAACAGAGGTATATAAACCTATAATCAAGTTGTCAGATTGATACTAGCTTGGTTAAGCTTTCTGGAGCTAGAGTTTCAGTAAGTATCAGCAAATGATTAAAACAACAATCTATAGTGTTGCTTTGGGCACTATCATTCTCAGTAGTGGAGCGATCGCTACTCCTGTAACAAATTCAACTTTTACGCCGACATCTTCAAATGTATCAAGTAGCACTTTTAAAATTGCAGCATCCAAAGTTGACACTGCTGCTTTAGAAGAGGCGGTTTTCAAACAAATTAATGACTACAGAGTTTCCCAAGGATTAAAAAAGCTAACTCGTAATTCTGCCATTGATAATCAAGCCAGGATTCACAGTCAGAATATGGCTCAAGGTAAAGTTCCCGTTGGACATACGGGAGCTTTAGAACGTGTTAAAGCAGTCGGTATTCCCTACAGTTCAGCTGGTGAAAATGTCGCTACTAACTATGGATATAGTGACCCTGTGACGACAGCTGTTCAAGGCTGGCTCAAAAGTCCAGGGCATCTTGCTAATATCAGAGGTAATTTTGAAAAGACTGGGATTGGTGTTGTCGTTAGCAACAACAGTAGAGGCGAAATCTTCTTCACACAAATTTTCTTTACTCCTGTAACAACTCCTGCAACAACTCCTGTAAGAACTCCTGTAAGAACTCCTGTAACAACTCCTGTAACAACTCCAACTGTTACACCGACATCTTCAAGTGTATCAAATAGTACTGTTAAAGTTGACACTGCTGCTTTAGAAGAGGCAGTTTTCAAGCAAATTAATGACTACAGAGTTTCCCAAAAGCTACCAAAGCTGACTCGTAATTCTGCCATTGATAATCAAGCCAGGATTCACAGTCAGGATATGGCTAAAGGTAAAGTTCCCTTTGGACATACGGGATTTTCAGAACGTGTTAAAGCAGTCGATATTCCTTACAGTTCAGCTGGTGAAAATGTCGCTTACAACCTGGGATATAGCGATCCTGTGACGAAAGCTGTTCAAGGCTGGCTCAAAAGTCCAGGGCATCTAGCCAATATCAAAGGTAATTATGAGAAAACGGGGATTGGTGTTGCTACTAACAGTAGAGGCGAAATCCACTTCACACAACTTTTCTTTCGCTGATAGATTTGGTAGAATTTAGGTTTTTTCTCAAATTCTCCAGACTTCAGGCTGCTAGCAAAGCTTTTGCTAGATATTGAATAATGTAGTTTCAATGACATTTGTCTATTGAATACTACATTATTTTTTTAGTAATTCATGAAAATCTTAAATTATCAGCAAAAATAACCGTAATTTTACGATGCTGACCTATTGAAGTATTGACAATTGCAAATCATTTTTTGTACTTCCTATACAAGGATGTAGCCAGATTGCCAAAATTCATCAATCCTTAATAGTATCGTAGTATATATCGTCGGAACAATAGGGTAGAGTATAAGTCTTATATCTCTACATATTACGCAATTTTCCATGTTCCGACAAACTGCTTTTGGCATCGCTTTAAGTGCGCTTGTCCTTGCTAGTGGGTTAACGACTGTTCCGATACCAAATAATCCTTCTACGAACACATCTACCCGTAATAAGCTGTTGTCGCTTTTTTCCAGTCAGGTTGCAATATCGACTCCTACTTTTAAGACTACGGAGCTAGAAAAATCCGTTTTTAACGAAATTAATCGATATCGGGCTTCTAAAGGGCTGCCAAAGTTGACCCTAAATGCAAATATTACTCGACAGGCAAGAATTCATAGTCAAAATATGGCTAAAGGTAAAACACCATTTAGCCATCAGGGATTTGAACGGCGAGTCAATGCTATCCCTATTCGCTACAGCAGTGCGGCGGAAAATGTAGCTTTCAATCGCGGATATAGCAACCCTGTGGATGAAGCTGTTACTGGTTGGATTAAGAGTCCCGGACATCTAAAAAACCTTAAAGGTAATTACAACCTCACTGGAATTGGCGTTGCTACTAATAATCAAGGCGAAGTCTACCTTACACAGCTTTTCTTTCGCACTAGGTAGATTTAATTTATGATTTTTTGCACAATAATAATGTAGTGTCTGACAAGGCTTTTATTTGCTGGACACTGCTATTATTTTTGAACAATTCATGACATTACAAGATTTTCAGGTGAGCGATCGCGATCTGGGCGACGCAGCTCTAGTAGAGTATTTAGAATCAACTGCGATCGCAGTTGATACAGAAACGATGGGATTATTGCCACAGCGCGATCGGTTGTGTCTTGTCCAGCTGTGCAACGAATTCGGGAAAGTGACTGCAATCCGCATAGCCAAAGGACAAGCTGATGCCCCAAACTTAAGAAAACTCTTAGAAGCGGCGAATGTCGTAAAAGTCTTTCACTTTGCTCGTTTTGACCTTGCCACTTTGCAAGCTAATCTGGGGATTCAGGTTAGACCTGTTTTTTGTACTAAAATTGCTAGTAAATTAGCCCGTACTTACACAAATCGCCACGGACTCAAAGATGTAGTGCAAGAGTTAGAACAAGTAGAACTTGATAAAAGCTCTCAAAGTTCTGATTGGGGTAACGCCGCTAATTTATCTGAAGCTCAACTTAATTATGCTGCCAATGATGTGCGCTACTTACTTAGTGTGCAACACAAGCTAACAGAAATGCTCAAACGAGAAGAACGTTGGGAAATTGCTCAAGAATGCTTTGAATTTCTGCCAACAATAGTTTCCTTGGATTTGTTGCAGTTTAAAGATTTGTTTGAACATTGATCCAACAATAAACCCCTTGCAAAAGTTTTCCTCTGGAGTACAAGCATTACAAGAGGAAATATTCTATCTTTTGATTCCTGAATTATGACTTCTCTGACAATGAGAAATCAAGATTAGACCTCTTAGAAAAATTCTTTAACACCCCACCCCCAAAGTCTCCCCACAAGGAAGGGAGATTTTAATGTAAGCCTAAGAGGATGTTTGAAAAGTATTTCTCTGTAACTTTAGGCACTTTTGATCCCCCCTAACCCCCCTTAAAAAGTGGGAAGAGTCAAAGTCCCCCAATTCATCGGGGAGCCAGTGCGGTCTTGGGGGTTTCCCCCATGAGCAACTGGCGTGGATTTAGGGGGATCTAAAACTTTTGATACCGACAAGAGGACTTTTCAAACATCCTCTAAGGTAGAGTGGGGTTCTCATTATTGATTTATGCAAGAGGTCTATTGCTAATTTTCTAAGTTATTTTTCGCCTATGATCTAATATTGGAATCATCAGTGCCTTTAGGAGCGTTAGATTCACTAATGCCTTCTTTGACATTATTGACTCCCTCTTGAATGCCTTCCTTGAGATTACTGGCTCCCTCTTGAATATTATCCTTGAGGTCACTAGCTCCTTTTTTAATGGCTTCTGTCGCGCTAGGGCCTCCCTTTGGCAGATTTTCTTGGTGATTTTTTAGGCGATCTACAACATTGTATTCATCTGCCCCTGGGGGAGTTTTTGATTCAACAATGCCTTCTGTTGGGCCACCGATAGCCTTCCATGCCGCAAGGCCACCTTTGAGTTGGGAGACATGCTCAAATCCATTAGAACGTAGTTGTTGCGCGGCTTGGGCAGATTCTTCTTCATTAGCACCGTAAACGTAAATATCACGGCTTTTATCTAAAGAAGGTACTGCACGCTTTACCAATTCATCTATTGGCATTGGCATAGCTCCCATAATGTGACCTTCGTTGAAGGTATTGCGATCGCGTACATCCAGTATTGTAAAAGCTGGTTCGCCCCATTCTAGGCGAGATTTCAATGTATGAACATCAGATTGTGCTTCTACTGGTGGCTGTGGGGGAATTATGCCGCCGACTAAATTGTTAACCATAAGTATCCCTGACTTGACGATATTGATAGCAATTTAACGGAATAAATATATTGAATTACTCTTTCTATGGGCTGAATTTACTTAAAATCTCTCCTGAGATAGAGTACCTAATTAAGATATTTTCTACCATTTAATGCATTGCAAATTTACTCAGATTAGACTATTAAAAGTTGTTTTTATATTAATTCTATTAAATATATTTTAAGTTCTGTTTGTGATATTTAATTATTAAAACAGATTGTGAATAAGATTAAAATATTCAGCTATTAATACAGAAATTACGTACATTTCCAATATCTGCGATCGCTAACAAAAACGCCTTATTTAATCCAATTTTGGTGTTTTGGCTCAGGCGATGGCTACGCCCGCCGTACCCCTACTCTTAAGAAAGCTACGCGGAGCGTCTCCGAGAATTCGCATCGCTTAATTTACAGTTCAAAATTTGGAGTTTATGTTCTTTAATCTCTTCTCTCTGTGCCTCTGCGGTTAAATAGAAGACTTTCTAACCGCATAGACGCAAAGGACGTACAGAGAAAAAGAGATTTTACGAGTCACCTTGAAAATGCTAGTACACCACGGCGGAAATAGAGCAACCATTTAAAATCCCTAAAAATTTGGGCGTTGCTGATTGCGGTATGAAAACGATTGTGCGTTACGGTGAAAATCCTTGTAGAGACGTAAAATTTTACGTCTCTACATCCAAATTCATACCTCCATTCAGCAACGCCAAAATTTGAAATGGTATGTTTATTTCCGCGCCTGCTGTAGTACTTAATTAGAAAGTGCGTTGCTTTTGCAAAGTTGTGGCAAATGCGGTGCCGTCTGATGTCTCTCTAGACTATTTGTGGTTATAAAAATGGTCTTTAATTATACTAATTCTAAGTATTTTAGAAATTATACAACAAAAATCAAAAATTATACAATTTATTAGCATTACAATGGGTAAAGTTTTGATAAACTTCATGGAAGATTAATTGTAAACAAGTACTACAGTAGCGATCGTACTCAGCAGAGACGCATGTGAATACACTATTAGCAGAAACACGTAAAGCAAAACTGGCGCAAGAGCAAATCGCCCAATCTACAATAGGCAGCATTATATTATGGTTATGGTTCCCGCTACTACTCCCAAAATTCTGATCGTCGATGACGACTTCGGCGTCCGAAATCTCGTCTATCGTTTTTTAAGTCGGAAATATCAAATAGAGTCCGCAGCAGATGGTAAGACTGCCTTATCGTTGTTTGAGCAATTTAACCCAGCTTTAGTGATTCTAGATTGGAATTTGCCGGATCTTAATGGTTATAGCCTCTGCCAAGAAATGCAGAGCCGTACTAATGTTTTAGTGCTGATACTGACTAGTAGGACTGACGAGGCTGATAAAATTAAAATCTTAAGCGCAGGTGCTGATGATTTCATGACCAAACCGTTTAGTCTTGCAGAAGTTGAAGTTAGAGTAGAAGCTCTTTTGAGACGGATACGTTACATCAACCCCTCCCCAACACAACGGATCATTTTTAAGCAGTTAGCAATTAACCCAGAGGGCCGGGAGGTAACACTTAACGATAAACCTCTTGCTTTAACAGCACTGGAATTTAATATCTTACATTTTTTGGCAAGTCATCCTAATCAGGCTTGGAGTCGCCCACAGCTAATCCAAAAAATTTGGGGTTGCGACTACGTTGGAGATGGCCGAGTGGTTGATGTGCATATTGGTCAGCTTCGCAAGAAGATGGAAGTCGATGCCAGCGTACCAGAGTTTATTAAAACTGTGCGAGGCTATGGTTACAAATTTAAAGCGCCCGACGAAAATACTAATTCCTAAGCTTTCTGATTTCAGGAGTACTTCATAAAAAGAATGACTGAGATGAGTCAGCATTAGTATTATTGCTGATTCAAGTAGTTTTACTGAGGATTAACCGTATAACTTGCGCTAATTTGGGAAGTTGATCCCAACTGATTTGGAGAAAAGCTTTATCTAGTGCCAAAACCAAAAGTGCAAATACCGATTCAAAATAGGTGATTTTGCCTTGCCACCTGAGTACGTGCAAAGATTTTTCCTTACCCTGAAATTTATAAATCCACCTAAAATCACTAGAGTGAATCTAGCAGATTTAACCAATAGCCCACCCAATGTAAGGTAAACCATTGCGCCGTTTCTCCATCGGCGATGGGTGTGTAGATAGTATTCGATCTCGCCAAATAGGCGCTTTTGGACTCGGAATTGCGTAGGCTAGCAAAAACCGCAGGCATCGCTTTGCAAATTGTACAAGGTTACGGGGGGCAAATCACCGTAAAAAGTATACTTGGGTCTTGGCTCAACCTTTCAAATTAACCTTCCCCTCAAGCTTTGACCCATCTTGATGAGATAAAAACTTTTCACTACTGTGATAGCTTCTTCGCCATTTTTCCAGATGCTCTATAGATATTGATTTAGATACGACGTTCACACCATTTCCTCGCCAAGCAACTTCTGCATCTGTTGTGAAAACTCCGCATTCTAATTGATCTAGCCTCATATTCCAATATTCACTAAACCGGCCTTTCAAAGTAATAACTTGCTCAAATACCTTGTTTCTGTGTTTATTTCTTCTTTTCCTTTCTGTAGCTCCTGTTGCTTCTGTATCAATAAACTTAGTTTCAATTAAAAACAGGCTCCCTTTAAAGGTCTGGTAGACAAAATCACACTTTCCTAAATCTGTATAATCTGAAATTGGAGATTTTTCAAATAACAGTAATTCAGCGCACGAGGGAAACAAGTCTTTAATATTCAGAAATAAATAAGCTTGCAATAGAAGTTCCTTATCATAAGGAAACAAGATAACTCCTTCAAAAAATTTTTTAATGTCCTCCTGAGTTTGGGGTTGAATGATTTTACAGTATGAAACAAATTTATGTAGCTCGTTCACGATCATCAAGTTATAACTCCTTCCCCCGGTCGCTGCTTTAAGGGTCTTAGCATAAAAATATACTACTACCTCAATGAAATCATCATCAGCATAAGTAACTAAAAAAACGACTAAAATCCTAAATATTTAAGTTAATCTACTGTTGACAGTTGGGTAAAACAGATTTCTTAAACTGCTTTTCAGTATTTATGGACTTTTCACCCCTGCCTTCAGCTACCAGTCAGCGATTTAATATGAGCATGAAAACTGGCGTTTTGCAAAGCTTGAACAGTTATTCTGGAATCTTGTACACAAAATTGCCAACCCAAGCGAACAAGTTTACGAGAATTTTCCGTTTGTATAATTCCGATCACTGGCATTTTTGCCTTTTCTTTATCTCCTGCCTGTTCTTGCAAAATTGTTTTCAAGTGATGTAGGAAATCCATATTACCTGCTTGCTGGGGGTTTAACTCCACCATCACCATTTGTACTGTTTCCACTGGTTCTGCATCTTCAAGAATAAATTGAGTTTGCTCGTCACGTCGATCTACTTTTCCCCAAATAATCAATCTAGTGTCAACTTGGAGTAGGGAACTAATGCGTTCATAGGTTTTGGGAAAGACTACAGCTTCTGATTGTGTAGTAAGGTCTTCTATTTGCAAAATTGCCATTTGCTCACCTTTTTTAGTAACCACTTTTTTGACGTTATTTAACATCACAACTGCACAAAGCCTTATTTCTTCCCTTTGCTCTCCCAGTTGCGAAAGGTTAATAGGAGTCAAAAGTGGTGCTATTTGCCGTAAGGATTTCAGTGGATGATCTGATACATAAAATCCTAATAATTCTTTCTCCATCTGCAACTTTTTTTGTGGTGGCAAATCCATCACAGGTTTAGATTTAGGAGCACTTTCAAAAGCATTATTTGCTCTTTTATTGGGAGTAGAAGAAAATCCGTCGCCCAATAAATCTAAGAGATTTCCTTGACCACTAGCTCTGTCTTTAGCGCGAGATTGTGCCCAATCATACACTAGTTCTAAGTCGTTAATTAACTGTTGACGGTTGGGTTGAATTTTGTCAAAGGCTCCACAGTAAATCAGCGATTCCAGAGTCCGGCGGTTAACAGCACGTAAATCCACGCGATCGCAAAAATCAGCCAGGGATTTAAATCCTGTCTCATTTCTCGCCTCCAAAATACAAGCTATCGCATTCTGTCCCACGTTACGCACCGCCGAAAATCCAAACAGAATCTTTCCCAATGTCGGCGTAAAATCAACACCAGAACGGTTAATATCCGGTGGATCTATGGAAATCCCCATATTTGTACAGTTAGTAATATATCTCTGTACCTTATCGGTATCACCACTGTTAGCCGTTAACAGCGCAGCCATATATTCCAATGGGTAATTAGCTTTTAAATATGCTGTTTGATAAGTTACATAACCATAGGCAGTCGAATGGGATTTATTGAAACAATTAGAAGCTATTAACCCATTTTTGATTGCAAAATTATGGTCATGCTCAACCCCTATGTCATAGACATTTTGTTTGCCTAAATATTTGCGTGCGACTATTTTAATCATCCTACCCTACCCCCGAAAAAATTGTTGCCAAATTTATAAAACGATGACAATTGTAATTGTTGTAATACTATAACAAAAAATTATATCATTATAAAACACTGCTATACTCTTACACAAAAATAGCCAAAATATATCAAACTTTTGGTAAACCATTATATAGACAGTTAACAGCTATACAATTGCTGTTTTAAAGCTTATTAAACCGTTCCAATACATATTAATCCGCTTAGTCAGATGCCTGGTGAGCGGAGAAAAAGCAGGGGATCTCTTAGCTCTCGAGAAAAGAATTACTGAACAATAACCCTCTTTCCTCAAGAGCTTCCCCTGCTGAACCGAACCGTATTGCCTTGTACATCCGGACTCTGTAGCTCTATCCAATGCTCAATGCGTCAGTTACTATCGTTGAAAAGCAACTCAGTATAAGAGGGTGTAGGTAGGTGAAAGTTGTGTTGATCGTATTTTTGGTGGTGGTTGTGGGATTGTTTGTGGTAGTCGAAATCGGACTGCGATCGCTTTTTGGCTTTGGTAATCCCCTGATTTACATTGGCGATGAGCAGATTGGTTATTTATTGGCTCCTAACCAGCGTACCCGTCGTTTTGGTAATCGCATTGAAATTAATCACTATTCTATGCGAGGTAATCCGCTCAAGGAGACACTTGCACCTTCTGGGCTGCGAGTTTTACTCTTAGGCGATTCTATTGCTAATGGTGGCTGGTGGACAGATCAGACTAATACAATATCCGCGATGATGATGCGTTCTCTGGCATCATCTACTAATAGTAATTATCAGGAAGTAGAAGTGCTAAATGCTTCAGCTAACTCTTGGGGGCCAAGGAACGAGTT
This sequence comes from Nostoc sp. CHAB 5834, assembly GCA_020829485.1. Next base: position 30,880 of record JAIVFU010000043.1, read on the forward strand.
AGCTTATTTAGAGAAGTTTAGCAACTTCGACGCGCAAGCAGTAGTGTTATTAATTAATACCGATGATTTGTTTGCTACTGCTCCCACTTCTTTACCGGTAGGACGCGATCGCAACTATCCCGATAGTAAACCTCCCTTAGCATTGGTGGAAGTGTGGCAACGTTATATCCTCAAGCAACAGCCAATTCCCGAAATGAGAGCAGTGCAAAATGAACCAGGCGATCGCGTGGGGATCAATTTGGAGGCGATCGGCAAAATTCAAGCCCTGACTTACCAAACCAACAGCCAATTTATCCTAGTCATGACTCCCTTACTGCGAGAAATTGGTGAACCAGGCCCCCGCGATTATGAAATTATTGCGCGCCAGCGCTTGAACGATTTTATTAAAGCCCAACAAATTAACTATATAGACTTTTTACCGATATTCAATTCAACTGCCAACCCGCAAGCTTTGTATCACGATCACATTCACCTCAACTTACAAGGTAATAAATTTGTCAGTGAAGTTATGGAGCGATCGCTTTTGGAAATACTGAAGGATGTGCCGCTTCCTCAGAGCTAGTCGTCGATATCTATCCCAAAAAAAGTTTGTAGTGAGCGATTTATCGCTCAATTTCAAGGACTAGAACCATAGGCATCAGCACCTTGCTTTTTGCCCATAGCCGGTGAATCTGATTTGTTTTGATGAGGCGAGACAATTAAAATCCACTTATCCCCGGCATTACTACATCAGTAACAATCGCATTTGCTTTTTATTTTAAGATTATTTCTAGAGTTTCTTTCGCATTGGTCATCTTAATAAGATTGTAATCCCTATCTGTGAGATAACAACTAACTAATCTCAATTCGGTCAGCCAATATTCTCTAACTAAAATAGTAGCCATTCAGGTAATATTCAACCTTAAATCTCCAAAAAATATCTTAGCTTTTGTAGAGTTATTTTTTTGCATTAGGAAATTAAACAATATGTTGAAAGATTACTTTTAGTAAATCCCCTTGTGTAAAAGGCTTAGTTAAATAACCTGATGCTCTTACTATCTTAGCTTTAGCTCTATCTAGAAATCCTAATTTTTCTGACACCATAATTATAGGTGTATTTTTAAAATTTGCGTGTTTACGCAGCAAAGAGCAGAGTTCATATCCATCCAAATTAGGCATTGAAATATCCAACAAAATGATGTCGGGTTTGGTGTGAACAATTTGCATTAAAGCCTTTAAAGAATCTGTGACTCCCACCACAGAAAATATTTGCTCATCTAAATAAGTTTTAATAGTATTCAATACTGTAGGACTGTCATCAATACAAAAGATTGTGTAGATTTTTTTGTCAGCAGGTGGTTGGGTGATTCGCTGACCCCTATGTTCATTAGTATTAATAGAGTAGGTTGGTGGCTTATAGCTGTTTGTTGTAGACGAGTTTGTTGTACTTTTGTTTTTAGGTTTTAGCTCATTTATTTTGAACAATTCTGAAGGGTTTGATTGAGAAGTTGGCGATGTCTGACGATAAGCCGCTTCCCTTCGGGGTGTTTGACATCGTTCAACTAATAAGCGGAGATTCAGATGACAAAACTTTGGCATGTCATCCAGAAAGCTTTCAGGAATAAATTCATAACTCCCTTCGTCTAAATTCAGAAATGACTCCAGAACTTCTAGCGCCAATTGCTCTATCAGTATCGCCGCTTGAGAGGGACTGATATATTTCTGATTGACTAACCAGCAAATAGCAAGATAATCTGGGTTCGGTATTGCCTGATTTTCAATACCAGTTTCAAATATCGCCCGTAGCTGTTCGTGAATTTCGCTAGGGAGAGTAGAAATTTGCTGACTCAAGCGTTGCAAATTTCTGTAAAGCGGCTCAAACATTTTCTCCGAGTAGCAGGCATAAATTAGTTTACCCTCGTCTACATATATTGACCAAGAGCCTGATGTGCTAAATACCTGCAAACAACCAGTAACCGACTTACCAGTGATTTTTTTCAACAAAGATAAAGGCTGGAGCTTTTGGAAAAATCTGTATCTACTAATCGGAAGTGTCTTCATTGCGATGGTTTTAGAATAAAATTAAAATTTGTTTGCACGTAAAATTAGTGAATTACCTTTTCGGAATTCACTGCGACTTTGTTAGAAGCACTACCAGATAAATATAGCGGTAACATTTGAGTTAGTACAGAGATTCCACACCCCCCAACTCTTAATTCACCAATCTCTGTTAAGCTATAAAGCACGAGTTACAAATAAACCAATCCATGTTATTGCCCAATAGCAAAATGGCCTGACTCGTTGCCAGGATATAGTATTTCAAAAATTAGATCGGTTTTCTGTATCTTTCGCTAATCTAGCCAATCTAACAGTAACTCAAGTGCAACGCATAGACCATTGGCTCTCGCCCATCAGTCACAAAAGCATCATTGTTATGCGTATTTAGCACCCTAAAATTGTAGATACTTTAGTTCTTGTGCCAAATATTGTTTTGCCCCTGATGCTAAAGTCGAAAGTGACCAAAATCTACTGTCATGTACAGGAAAATGGTTTTATCTCAAGGCTTTTGAGCATTAAATCCGCGCTGACGAGCTATGTTTTTGCAGTCGTGACGAAAGTCGTGGGGCACTTTTGCTAGAAGTTTATTCTTGAGGGTAACTTCTTCAATAGAAAAAGTATTATTAAAAACTAAGCATTAAAAAAATTCAATGGCTTACTTAGGTTTGTGATTGTAGAGCAACTCTTAGTGTTGGGATTGGGTAAAATTATCGCTTGCACAAGAAGAATAGTAAACCTCCGATTAAGGATGAGTTAGTTGGTAATTGCCGCCATGATGGTGTATGGTGAGATGCAACAGGCAACCAAATCAGCAGAAGGGAATTTCTTCATAATTACTGCAAACGGTTTCTAATGTTGTGTGGGGCTAAATAGTCACCCGGCACAATTTGAAGTGACAACTTCAAGAACTTGCAGCGAAATTCTTGATTGGTAGTACATACCTGCAAAATAGCTCTTTTCAGCTAGATGGTAGATAACAAGTAAGTAACCACTAAAATTCAGATTACTATAATTTTCAAAAAAAGTTAGCAGAAATATATAAACTTCATGATAAATCGGTAAAGTAAACATGAAAACTAATTAATATTATTTTTCAGTATTTATTTGATCGGATGTCCGGGAAGGCTGAGAATGTACAGTTGAAGATAATTTTATATGTTTATACGGTTCTCGGTTGAGTAGGTACTGAACCCCACCCTCAATCTGCTCCCCGCTTTTCGAGAGGGGGTTAAGATATACCTTATGTGATTAAGAAAAGCTATATAAATGAGTGAATTATTTTATGGTAGCAATTTACTTGAAAATCTCAAGTTTTAAAAGTCACAAATATAAATAGAAAATTGTCCGCAATCGCATTTATCCATAAGGTATAGTTAGCAAAAGACGCGAAGAATTTCTTTGCGTCTGTGGTGTGAGATTTAGAAGTAGATATTCTCACTGTTAAAATTCTCCATCTACTTAAAATTGCTCCCGCCAGCACCAGCTTAAAAGTGTGCCACCAGCCACTAGCTTAACTATTTCCAGTACCCAATAACTGCTGTGCAGTATATTCATTGTCGATGGAATAGCAGCAGCAGCTTCAAATAGGTTGAGTTGAACTCCGATGGCGCACATCTGCGGAGTTAAAAAATAGGTATCAAGCACAGCTATAGTTAGCAGCAGCACAGATAAAACAATACTGCCAATACTCGAGTCATATCGGGTTTTGTTCAAAGCTAGTGCCCCAGTCAGGACTATAGCAGCAGATAATAATTCCATCCGATTGAAGTTCCAAAAAATCGTATAGCCTGCCGTCGTAAAACCAGCTTGACTCATCATGCCAGAAAGATAAAGGCTAGGCATAATTACTCAGTCTAAAACTAGACTAGCACTGAGCCAAAAGCCCAAAGTTAATATGATCCCGGTTTGCCAAATTGGTCGCTTGAATTGAAAGTTAGAAATAGCAGTCATAAAATAATTGCGTGTGTTGTATTTCTTAGTTTGTAACTTTAGCAGCAGTTTGACAAGAAATATCAACTAACCTTTACAAAGCGATCGCTCTTACATTATTAACTCAATCCCAAGATTTTTTAAACTAGATTGAGAAATATTAAGATTTTTTAAAAAGTAATTTAAATAAATTTTGCCTGTTAGAAATACTCAATTTTTTATATCGAAAGCAACTAAGCGATCGCGCCAACTGGAATGATGATAGGACTTACGCAATAACTCTCTGAAACTCTCATTCCTTTGTGTCCTACCCTGCGGGAAGCCACTTCGTGTCTATGCGCCTTTGCGGTTCGTTTTTCCATTATTTTGCGTAATGAATTAAATGAATTGTTTTGACGTTGCAATGCAATGTCTCTACATGGGTTTCAGGTAACGCATAATTAATTTCTGGAGATGTCTACTGAGCCTTCAGCATAGCTACCTCCTGCCTTCTCATGCTGGTTTTCAAAAGTTTGTGTTTTACTGAATCATTGTCTATTTTATACGCAGACATGATTCAGTAAACTGTTAAGCATTTAATTTGTACATTGAGATCGCAGGGGGCAGGGAGCAAGGAAGAGGGTTTGCAGCTTTTACTACCATGAAAATGGTGCAATTTAAATGACGATTAGCTTACCAAGTTGTCTTTGATCTGTATTATTTGCTCAAGAGCCACTTTAGTAGAGATTTTGATTCTAAACAAGACTAATTTTGGTAATTTTCTATAGTATCAGGTTTAAATAAGTTAATTCCATCTTCTGTATAAAATATCTATCTTTAGACATACTTTTTTATAAAAGTATTGTTATCCAGTACACTTCGTATGGTGGATTGACTTAAATCTATTTAGATATGTTATGATTTTTATTGTTCTAATGTTATGATTTGTGTTGTAATTTTAATTTACCAAATGGGACATTATTTGCTAAATTAAGCTGAAATAGCTTAATTTAGAACTTTAAAGGCAATTCAAGCAAACTTAGAAACTTTTAAAACACAACCGTTCCTTAAATAAAGTTAAAGTTTTTTTACTAGTAACTCAGATATTTTTAAATTCTGAATTTTTAGGAGTTACCAAGGTAAGTATGTTCAATACTGAGCAGTAACTTGATTGAATGAAAAAAGACTTTTACTGCCACTCTGAAATAGAGTGTAGTAAGTCATATTTGTTTTTAACCATTTTATGGTTTGAGACTAATGCTAAAAAACAGTTAGCTGAGAATTAATCATGCCTATAATCTCAAATGTCAGCCTGGAGATAGACAATATGAATAGTTTACTAGGATAGTAATTTTGCAAAGTCTAATGATTGGAAATTTGCTAGAGAAAAATATAGTGGAGCTAATAAAAATTCAAATAAACTTCCTAAAAGTCCACTGTTATTCTGAAGCAAATAGAATATAGCGAGTTTAGCGAGATAAGGTTTGATACTAATGCTAAAAAACAGCGAACTAACGATTAATCAAGGTTCTAATCTCAAATTTAAGCTTGGGGATCAACGATACCATCAGTTTTCTCGGCTAGAATTTTTGCGGAATCGTACAGTTGGAAAGCCACTAAAAATTAAACAAACATAGTGGAATAAATGTCAATGAAGATAAATTTTCCTCTCACTCAAGTCAATAATTCCGAAAGAATGCAAGTATTGTGGCAAAATCTTGCTAGTGGGACTAGTTGACTAGTTTAGAGGCTATCTTAAATTAGAGACCAGCACACCTACAGAATTTACTCCAATGAATGGTGTTGTTTAATAACATTGCCAGTCAGAAATATAAGTAAGCTTTTTTATTGAAAGCTTATTTAATCATGTCTTTAATCTCAAACGATAAAGAGCATTATTTCTTACTGCCATACATGTAGGGTAAATCGGAATTATTACCGAAATCTCACAATTTTTTAATTGGAACAAGGTCAAGACACATGAATAAAGTTCAAGCATCCTTTGAAGCTACCGAAACTGCGTTTCACGTCCAAGGTTACGAAAAAATCGATTTTAGTCTTGTCTATGTGAACGGTGCATTTGATATTCAAAACAGAGAAATAGCAGATAGCTATGCGAAATTTGGTCGCTGTCTGACTGTAATTGATGCCAATGTCCATGAACTTTATGGCGATCAGATCAGGTCATATTTTAGACACTATGACATTGAACTGACAGTATTTCCGATCATGATTACAGAGCCAGCTAAAACCCTTGCAACGTTTGAAAAAATTGTTGACGCTTTTTCGGATTTTGGCTTAGTTCGTAAAGAACCAGTCTTAGTTGTCGGTGGTGGTTTAGTTACTGATGTGGCTGGGTTTGCTTGTGCTTCTTACCGTCGCAAGAGCAACTATATCCGCATTCCTACCACATTGATTGGTTTGATTGATGCAGGTGTAGCGATTAAGGTAGCAGTTAATCATCGCAAGTTGAAAAATCGCTTGGGAGCATATCATGCACCTTTGAAAGTGATCCTGGATTTCTCATTTTTGAAAACCTTACCAACGTCTCAAGTTCGTAATGGGATGGCAGAGTTGGTGAAAATTGCTGTAGTTTCTAACTCCGAAGTCTTTGAACTGCTATACGAATATGGCGAAGAACTGCTTTCCACTCACTTTGGACATGTGAATGCGACACCGGAAATTAAAGAGATTGCCCATAAAGTCAACTATGAAGCAATCAAAACTATGTTGGAGTTAGAGACTCCTAACTTGCATGAAATAGACCTCGATCGCGTCATCGCTTACGGTCACACTTGGAGTCCTACCCTAGAATTAGCACCTCAGATACCCCTATATCATGGTCATGCGGTCAATATAGATATGGCTTTGTCTGCAACCATTGCAGCACAACGGGGTTATATTCCAACACAGGAGCGCGATCGCATCCTAGACTTGATGAGTCGTATAGGTTTATCACTCGATCATCCTCTACTAGATGGAGATTTGCTTTGGGATGCTACCCAGTCTATAAGCTTGACACGAGATGGCAAACAACGCGCAGCCATGCCTTGTCCGATTGGTGAGTGCTTCTTTGCCAACGATCTGACTCGTGAAGAACTTGATGCTGCTTTAGCTGAACACAAACGTCTTTGTGCTAAGTACCCTCGTGGCGGAAAAGGTGTTGACGCATACATTGAAAGTCAAGAAGCCAAGCTAGTAGGTGTGTGAAAATATGACGAGTGTTTTAGGACGAGAAACAGCTAGACCGATAACGCCACATAGCATCTTAGTAGCCCAGCTACAGCAAACCCTCAAATTAGCACAAGAGAAGAACATTCCCGTAGAGATATTAGATTCTTTGCGGGAGGGAGTTCAATTAGCGGCGGGTTTAGATCCCTACTTGGATGATTACACCACCCCGGAATCGAGCGCATTGACAGCATTGGCGCAAAAAACAAGCATTGAAGACTGGAGCAAGCGCTTCAGTGATGGTGAAACAGTGCGTCAACTAGAGCAGGAGATGCTCTCAGGACATCTTGAAGGACAGACATTAAAAATGTTTGTTCATATCACCAAGGCAAAGCGCATTCTAGAAGTAGGAATGTTCACAGGGTATTCAGCCTTAGCAATGGCAGAAGCATTACCAAGTGATGGGCAACTTATCGGTTGCGAAGTAGATCCCTATGTTGCTGAATTTGCTCAGGCTTGCTTTAGTGAGTCTCCCCACGGCGACAAAATTGTTGTGGAAGTAGCACCTGCTCTAGAGACACTTCACAAGCTGGCTGCCAGAAAAGAAGTATTTGATCTGATCTTCATCGATGCAGATAAAAAAGAGTATGTAAAGTACTTCCAGACCATTTTGGATAGTAACTTACTAACTCCCGACGGCTTAATCTGTGTGGATAACACTTTGTTGCAGGGACAAGTTTACCTACCACCCGAACAACGCACCGCCAACGGTGAAGCGATCGCTCAGTTCAACCGTATTGTCGCCGCCGATCCTCGTGTAGAGCAAGTTCTCTTACCTATCCGAGATGGTATAACCCTGATTAGACGCGTTGTGTAATCGAGAGATGAGGGAGATGAGCAGAGAAGTCTAAGCCTTGGCTTAGACTTCAAAAGAATAATTTTTCGCTTGCTTCCTCATCTCCCCTCAAGCTATTTTTTTGCGATCGCAGTTGTTATACAAAATACAACAGTACTTAAGAAAATAAATCATGCCAGTACTTCGTATTCTTCATTTAGTTGGATCTGCATACAATGATTTTTACTGTCAGTTGTCACGCAATTACGCCCAAAGCTGTCTGGTAGCTACGGCAAATCCATCGCTCTATGACTTTCTGATTGCATACATCACACAAGATGGCCAGTGGCGATTTCCTTCTTCTCTTAGTCCAGAAGATATTGCTGTCGCTAAACCGATGCCTCTATCAGATGCCATACAGTTTATAACAGCCCAAAACATTGACCTGATGTTGCCACAAATGTTTTGTCTCCCTGGAATGACTGACTACCGGGCTTTATTCGACTTGCTTAAGATCCCTTATATAGGCAATACTCCCGATGTCATGGCAATCACAGCCCACAAAGCCAGAACTAAAGCAATTGTCGCAGCAGCAGGGGTCAAAGTGCCGAATGGAGAACTGCTCCGCCAAGGAGACGTTCCGACAATTACACCTCCAGCAGTCATCAAACCCGCAAATGCCGACAACTCTTTAGGGGTATCCTTAGTCAGAGAAAAGAGTGAGTTTGACGCTGCCTTGAAGAAAGCATTTGAATTTGCAGATGAAGTGATTGTAGAAACATTCATTGAAGCCGGTCGAGAAGTCAGATGCGGCGCTATTGTCAAAGATGGGGAGCTAATCGGTTTACCCCTTGAAGAGTATCAAATAGACGCGCAAACCAGACCTATCCGCAGCTATACTGACAAATTCAAAATCCCAATCGAGGGCGACTTGGCTTCAACGGCTAAAAATTATGTCCCAGGTTGGATTGTAGATATTAATGACCCGATCACCCAAAAGGTTCAGCAAGAAGTTAAGAAGTGTCATTTGGCTTTGGGCTGTCGCCATTATAGTTTATTTGACTTCCGGATCGACCCACAGGGACAACCTTGGTTTTTAGAAGCCGGGTTGTTTTGTATTTTTGACCATAACGCGGTAATTGCCTGTACGGCGAACGCAGTGGGAATTCCTTTAAATGAGTTATTTATGACGGCGATCAATGAAGCATTGAGCATAACCTAATGTCCGGCAAATCACCTTTTTTGCTTTCTTCTGACTTGGAATAACACAAGGTTTTTGCTAGCGACAAGTAATAGAACTCTAATGTACACCCTTGCTCAAAATAGAGCGATCGCCTAAAAATCTAATGACTTCAAGTGCGTATGCAACACCTATTTGTACTCCAGGCAATGCCCATCTAAAAAAGAAAGAATAAATATTCTACATTTAGCAAAAAAATAGAGACGATAGTTAATCAAGTATATATCATGTCACAATTACAACTATGAGGGAGCAGATTTTTGCCATATTCCAAAACTTGGGCACTCTTGCATTACTGGCGATCGCATTTCCCTTTAACTGCACCGTTGTACTTGCATCGCTGCTGTGGAATTTTTTCAGCCGATCGGATGCTAATCTTGTGGTTTTGAACGAAAATCCGAAAAATATCTTGATTGGTGGTGGTAGAATGACCAAAACCCTTCAGCTTGCGCGATCATTTCACGCTGCTGGGCATCGAGTCATTTTATTTGATCTCGATAAATACTGGTTCAGTGGTTATCGATTTTCTAACTCTGTGGCTGCCTTTTACACAGTTCCTGACTCGCAAGAAGACTTAGAAGGTTATACTCAAGCCGTGCGGGCGATCGCTAAAAAAGAAAACATAGATTTTTTTGTTCCGGTAGGTATTTTTGCTGCTAGCTACTTTGACTCCGAGCGCAAACCAGTGTTATCAGGCTATTGCGAGAATTTCCACTTCGATGCTGATACAATGAAGATGCTGGATAACAAGTTTACCTTTGCAGAAATTGCCCGCTCACTGTCGTTATCTGTCCCGAAAACCTTCCTAATTACAGATTCCGAACAAGTTCTTAAATTCGACTTTGCCAACGAAAAGCGCAAGTACATTCTCAAAAGTATTGTCTATGACTCTGTTTTACGCTTGGATTTGACCAAGCTACCAATTGAGCCTTACGAAAAAATGGCGCTTCATGTTAAAAGTAAGCCAATTAGTAAAGATAACCCTTGGATATTGCAAGAGTTTATTCCCGGCACAGAATACTGTACTCATGATACAGTGAGAAATGGTGCATTAACGGTACATTGCTGCTGTGAATCATCTGCTTTTCAAGTCAATTACGAAAACTTTGAACACCCAAAAATTAAAGAGTGGGTGAGTCATTTTGTCAAAGAACTACAACTGACTGGACAACTTTGTTTTGACTTCATTCAGGCGGAAGATGGGGCGATTTATGCGATCGAGTGCAACGCTCGCGCTCACTCTGCAATTACAATGTATTACAACCATCCTGGTTTAGCAGATGCCTATCTTAGTAAAGAGCCTCCGGCTGAACCTCTGCAACCCCTGAGTGATAGTAAGCCTACTTATTGGCTTTATCACGAACTTTGGAGACTTAATGAAATTAGATCGTTAAAGCAGTTAGAAAAGTGGTTTAAAAATATTTGGCGAGGAAAGGATGCAATCTTTGAAGTTAACGACCCATTACCGTTTTTAATGGTACATCATTGGCACATTCCTTTGCTATTACTCGATAGTTTACGCTCCTTACGAACTTGGGTGAGGATTGATTTCAACATCGGCAAACTCATACAGTTTGGTGAAGACGTAAAATATAAAACCTCTACCTCTGCAACCCCTAAGTGATAGTAAGCCTACTTATTGGCTTAAACACGAATAGAGACTTAATCAAATTAGCTCGTTAAAGCAGTTGCAATTGTTTAAAAATATTTGACGAGGAAAAAATACAATCTTTGATGTCACAATTATAACTATGAGAAAGCATATTTTTGTAGTGTTCCAAAACTTGGGCACTCTTGTATTACTAGCGATCGCATTTCCCTTAAACTGTATCGTCGTCTTAACATCGCTACTGTGGAGCTTTATTAAGCAACCATTCAGTAAGTCAATTGTTGTCAACCCCAATTCCAAAAATATCTTGATTGCTGGCGCTAGAATGACTAAAACCCTTCAGCTAGCGCGTTCATTTCATGCTGCTGGGCATCGGGTTATTATAATTGACATTGAGAAATTCTGGTCAAGTGGTAATAAATATTCCAACTCTGTTGCAGGCTTTTATACTGTTCCCGATCCCAGCAAAGACTTAGAAGGCTACATTGAAACTCTACACGCGATCGCTAAAACAGAAAAGATCGACTTTTTTATCCCGGTAGCCATTTTTTCCGTCATCCACTTTGATCAAGGCAAGTCACCCTTACCAGACTGGGTAGAGTTTTTCCACTTCGATGGTGATGTCACGAAGATCCTGGATGATAAGTTTGCCTTTGCCGAAACAGCGCGATCGTTCGGTTTATCTGTCCCCAAATCCTTCAAAATTACCGATCCCGAACAAGTCCTCAACTTCGACTTTTCAAAGGAGAAGCGCAAATACATTCTTAAAAGCATCCCCTACGATCAAGTGCGTCGCTTGAATCTCACCAAGCTACCTTGCGATACAGAATCACAAACAGCAGCATTTGTCAAGAGTCTGCCCATCAGTGAGGAGAACCCCTGGATTATGCAGGAATTCATCCCTGGAAAGGAATACTGCACTCACACTACCGCACGAGATGGAGAGTCAAGAATGTACTGCTGCTGTGAGTCATCCGCCTTTCAAGTCAACTACGAAAACGTTGATCAGCGAGAAATTATGCAATGGGCGAGTCATTTTACCAAAGAACTGGGAAAAACCGGGCAACTTTCCTTTGACTTCATCCAGGCAGAAGACGGAACTGTTTACGCGATTGAGTGTAACCCCCGGACTCACTCCGCCATTACTATGTTTTACAATCATCCAGGAGTAGCGGATGCCTATCTTGGTAAAGAGCCTCTGGCTGAATCTTTGCAGCCTCTTAGTGATAGTAAGCCAACCTATTGGCTGTACCACGAAGTTTGGCGGCTGAATGAGATTAGATCGTTTAAGCAACTGCAAACCTGGGTAAGAAACATCAGGCGGGGAAAAGAAGCAATTTTTGAGGTGAGCGATCCCTTACCCTTCCTGATGGTACATCACTGGCAGATTCCCTTACTCATTCTCGACAACTTACGAAGACTCAAAGGTTGGATAAGAATAGATTTTAATATGGGCGAGCTTATAGAATAGACATCTCCGAAAAAGAATTGTTTTGACGTAGCACTGCTACGTCTCTACAAGGGTTCTGGGTAACGCATATTTAATTTCTGGAGATGTTTAATGATACCAATCCGCAAAAATCATAGACAATGGTTTCTACTTAGTATAGAAGGATGCATTTAAAAATAATAATTAAAGGTTTGTGGTGAGGGCTGAAGCCCTCTGGTACATCCGCTACATTTAAGTTATTTTTGGCAATAGCACTCACTATTGTTAAGTCAATACAGTTCAGTTAAGCATTTCTTTCTTCTCTTTGCGTCCTTGGCGGTTCGTTCAAGAAATTGGCTTTGACAAAGAGTTTTAGCGTTAACTGAACCGTATTGATTGTTAAGTGTGATACTTTCACAGGAATGGAGCGGCAGAAATGGCACTTATTTTTCCTGAAACGTCCAGACTCCTTCATCCCAATCTGATTCTGTTGGGGGTGACTGTAACCAATGCTGACAACGCAACAGATGCAACATAGCAGCTTTATCATGGTTATCAACCGCCAAAACTTTGGCAAACTCGGCTCTAGCAAGGGAAAATTGCCGCTTGAGGTAATAATCGCGCCCTTTGTGATAATACTCAATCACTTGCAATTTTTCGCTTTCAATAGGATTAGAACGCAAACCCAGTAATTCGTATATGGCTACTGGCTCATTTCTACCCTTGACACGAATGTAATCTAGTTCCCTAGCCCAAATCTGATCTTGGCATGGCTTAAAAGTGTTATGGCTAATAATAATATCGCAACCATACTGTTTACTGACACTTTCTAATCGAGAGCCAAGATTAACGCCATCGCCAATGGCAGTAAATTCCATCCGCTTACTAGAGCCGATATTCCCACTAATTACGGTATCAGAATTGATGCCAATGCCGATCTTGATTCTAGGCTTATCATCTGCATAGCGACGTTGATTAAATTCGTGCAGGCGATGCCGCATTTCTAAGGATGTTTGCACTGCCATCCAAGCATGTTCTTGCAATGGTAGGGGAGAACCAAACACAGCCATGATGGCATCACCGATATATTTATCAAGAGTGCCTTTATGTTTAAAGACTGCCTCCACCATTGATTCAAAATATTCATTGAGCATACTCACCACTTCTTCTGCTTGTAAGTTTTCAGTTAAAGTGGTGTAGCCGCGAATATCGGAAAATAAAATCGAAACTTCTTTACGATCGCCTCCTAGTTTAGCGTCATCTAATTTCAGCAATTCTTCGGCTAATTCCTGGGTCATGTAGCGGTACATTGTACTCTTGAGCCGCTTTTCATCACTGATATCTTCCATGACTACCAGCGCCCCCCGGACTTGCTCTTGGTCGCTAGCATCAGCTATTGTGTTAATCGATAAATTGATACTGTGCTTTTCTGTACCAGTAGTTAGGAGTGTGCGATCGGGGTAATATTGCTGACGGCCTTTTAAGTCGGCTGCATGTAAAGCATCTTGATACCACTTGCTAAAGTCACCTTCTTTGATGCCGATCGCATCAGTAACTAATTTACCTTCTAAACGGTCTTCTGGCTCCAGTCCTAGCAAACGCTTGGCACTTTCATTGGCGGCGATAATTAACCCAGTTTTATCAGTGGAAACTACTCCATTGGAAAGACTACGCAAAATATCCCGTTGCATTTGTTCTTGTTGTTTAACTGTGGCAAACAACTGAGCATTATGTAGTGCTACTCCCGCTTGAATATTAAAAGCTTCCATAAACTCTTCATCGTTGCGGTCAAAACTAGCTTGGAAGCAGTCGGGAGCTTTAGGCCAATCAACTGGATTATAAGGTGGAAAATCACCAGATTTCTTTTTATTTACAAGCTGGGTAACGCCAATTAGTTGTTCATCGCCGTTAAATACTGGCATACAAAGTAAGCTACAGGTGCGATAGCCATTTTCCTCGTCGAATTTTTGGGATGTCTCCGAGTCAGGATGGTTGTACAAGTCAAAGGCAATATTGAGCTTTTTGCCAGAAACCGCTACTAAACCAGCAAAGCCTTTACCTACCGGGACTCGTAACTCCTTAGTGGAACCATCATCCTGGGTGATTTTCGTCCACAATTCATGACGATCGCGGTCTATTAACCATAGTGTACTGCGATCGGCATTCATCAGTTCCTTGGCTTCATCCATCACCCGCTTGAGGGTGTCTTCTAAGTCGAGACTGCTTTGAGATAGGGACTTGATCGCCTTCATCAGCGCCGCCACTGCTCTTTGTTTTTGAGTGGCGACATAAAAAGAGCGCGAGGATTCTAAAATCAGGCGAATCGAAGGAGCAAATTCTTGAAATAATTGTTCGTCACCACAGATAAAACCTTTGGTATCAATCCGCTCTGCAAGTGGAATATCAGGATTATTCCCACATTTTAATTTATTCAGTAATTGCACTACCGCAACTAACTGTCCATGTTCATTTAATAATGGCAAAGCTAGCATGGTGTAGGTGCGGTAGCCAGTTCTTTTTTCTTGTTCTTGGGCAAAATGCGATCGCGGATCGTTATAAAAATCAAAGGGAATATTAATAACTCGCTTGAAAGTGGCGACTTCTCCAGCAATGCCTTTATCGGCGGGGATACGAATTTCTAAAGAGCGATCGCCCTCCCCCTCAGCCAGAATCGACCAGAGTTCTTGTTTTTCTTCATCCAATAAAAATATTGTCGTCCGGTCTGCCCCCAGTAATTCCCCGGTTTTTAAGGTAATCGAATGCAACATTTCTTGCAGAAGAGTTTCAAATCCCTGAGAATCCAGCATTGACAGGGTTTGATGGACAATCTGTAATTTTTGCTCGACATCCTGAACGACTTGTTTAAAAGTATCTTGAGTTAAAGGAGCAAGAAACGTAGAGAAAGTTCCTTGTCTTGTGGCAAGAGCACCCACAGGAGCAGAATTTGCTTGTAATTCGAGGTTTTCTTGGTTGTGAACACCAATAATTAAATCGGTGGTCTCCCCACAACTTCCTTGATACACTGACATAATAGGTTTTATATAGCAGGATGAGACTTTAGATGTAACAATGCAATTAAATTTATGTAAGTGGTGCTAAAAGCAACAATTCCTTGATGTTATCCATAGTTTAATCGCTTGTTTAGCTAGCGTCATCCTGAAAACCAAGGTGGAAGTCAATTACTTATGGACACAGTACAGATGCGGTAATACTACGAACCCCTGTTACCGTTTACACATAAGTCTTCTGGGGTTCGTCAATTTTGTATTATTAAAGGGCATTGCTGATTGCGGTATGAAAACGATTGTGCATTCCGGTGAAAATCCTTGTAGAGACGTAAAATTTTCCGTCTCTACATCCAAATTCATACCTCGATTCAGCAACGCCTTATTAAAGAAGTCACGCGGTGTGCAACTTTCTCTCAAACCTAACCCCCAGCCCCTTCTCTACAAGGGAAGTGGGGTTTCAAGAATAAGTCGCACATTGTACAGAAGTCAGAATCAAGGAGGGCTATTTCATTCTCATCTAGTCCGCCTCAGAATGAATTCTGAGTCTAATAGCGAAAGTCGTCTAAAGACGACTAAGAAAAGGTTACAGTCTGTTTTAACGGACTTTAGCTATGAAGCGCTGAATTTCAGTTCTGGGCGGTTTCTGTTTAGAACCAAATAGCCCTGAGAATCAAGAGCGTGGACTATTGAGATCCGCGACTCGTAAAAAATTCATTCTGAATTCTGACGACTGACTCCTAAATTTTGTTTCAATAAATCTAATAATGCGATCGCCTTCACCAATTTCTCTGGATCTACAGGGTTGGAAATATGCTGTTGAAATCCGACAGCGATCGCTTGCTGATGATCTATCTCACCAGCAGAAGTAAGCTGTTACGCAAATAACATTGTACATTTACCTGATAACTGTTGACTGATGACCGATAACCGTCAACCGTCAACCGTCAACCGTCAACCGTCAACCGTCAACATTATAAAGAATGTTTATATAATTTAGACGCATATCAGCTTAGTTAAAGCGATCGCATACTCATGTTTAATTGTATTTTAAATACATTTCCTTGGGCAGATGAAATTTAGATGATATCAGGTTCTGATAATTACGTTCTGCTGACTCACAAACAAAAAATAAGCTAAAATTCAAGCAGAGTAAGCATTTCCCGCTCAGAAACTCCCCATGCTTGATAACCTGCAAACCCAAATTTACCAATTAGAACAATTTGCCAACAGCCTCGTTTCTAACCAACTGAGACACCTTAGCGTGGTGAGTGTTGGTATCATCTTTGCTGCTGGCTTGCTTACCAGTCTTACACCCTGTATGCTTTCTATGCTGCCAATTACTATTGGTTATATCGGCGGTTATGAAGCTAAAAGCCGCTTGCAAGCAGCTGCCCAATCAACTTGGTTTGCTTTAGGATTAGCAACTACCTTGGCAGGGCTTGGTATTATAGCAGCTTTTGTCGGAAAAGTCTACGGTCAAGTGGGAATTGGTTTGCCGATTATCGTCAGCATTATCGCCATTCTCATGGGGCTGAACTTATTAGAAGCACTACCTCTGCAATTTCCATCCTTGGGCGAAACGAATTGGATTTCGCCAGATTTACCAGCAGGATTGCGTTCTTATTTACTGGGGCTGACTTTCGGCTTAGTCGCATCCCCTTGTAGCACACCTGTTTTAGCTAGTTTGTTGGGTTGGATTGCCAATACACAAGACTTAATTTTAGGGGCTGTTTTGCTACTTTCTTACACAGCCGGTTATGTAGCACCGTTGATTTTGGCGGGTACTTTTACAGCTTCAATTAAAAAGTTACTAGAATTGCGTCGCTGGTCTGGTTGGATTAACCCAGTTAGCGGGGCGCTGTTAGTAGGATTCGGTGTGTTTTCCTTAATTTCTCGGATTCCCCTTGGCAGTTTTTAATATCAATACATTTGTTATATTTTACACATAATGACTTTAGAAGATTCAGCGTCGAAAGAATTAAAATGGTGGGCAGTACCTGGGCACTTCTTAAGGCAAGAGCTTTTGCCTGTACTGACCAACTTACGACTAGCGATCGCACTACTGCTATTGATTGCAATCTTTAGCTCCACTGGTACTGTAATTGAGCAAGGTCAATCACCCGCATTTTACCAAGCCAACTACCCAGAACATCCAGCTTTATTTGGTTTCTTAACTTGGAAGGTAATTCAGGTAGTTGGGTTAGACCACGTATATCGTACTTGGTGGTTTTTAGCATTACTAATTTTATTTGGCACTAGCTTAACTGCTTGTTCATTTACCCGACAGTTACCAGCCTTAAAAGCTGCCCAGCGCTGGAAATATTACGACGAACCACGCCAATTTCAAAAGTTAGCTTTAAGTGCAGAACTAGATACTGGTTCCCTGGATTCTCTCAGCCAAATTTTACAGAAACGCCGCTATAAAATTTTTCCAGATCAAGAAAAAGAAAATCTCCTTTACGCCCGCAAGGGAATAGTCGGACGCATCGGCCCAATCATCGTTCATATTGGCATCGTCGCTATTCTGATCGGGGGAATTTGGGGGGCGATGACTGGTTTTTTGGCTCAGGAAATGGTTGCTAGTGGCGATACATTTCAAGTGACAAATATTGTCGATGCTGGCCCTTTAGCCGCCCAAATCTCGAAAGATTGGTCTGTGCGCGTTAATCGTTTTTGGATTGACTATACACCATCTGGCGGCATCGATCAATTTTATTCGGATATGTCTGTCTTGAATAAGCAGGGAGAGGAAATTGACCACAAAAAGATTTTTGTCAACGAGCCTCTGCGCTATCATGGCATCACTTTCTATCAAACTGATTGGGGAATTGCGGGTGTTCGCGTCCAATTTAACAACAGCCCGGTTTTTCAGCTACCAATGGCGCAATTGAATACTAACGGACAAGGGCGCATTTGGGGAACGTGGGTTCCTACGAAACCTGATTTGAGTGAGGGTGTCTCCCTGTTAGCCAAAGACTTGCAAGGGATGGTATTAATTTATGATCCCACTGGCAAACTCGTTGATACTGTCCGCGCTGGGATGTCTACCGAAATTAATGGCGTGAAGCTGAAAATTCTGGATGTGATTGGTAGCACTGGCTTACAAATTAAAGCCGATCCAGGTATACCAATTGTTTACTCAGGGTTTGGTTTACTAATGTTGGGTGTAGTGATGAGTTACTTTTCTCATTCACAAATATGGGCATTGCAAAAAGGCGATCGCTTGTATGTGGGTGGCAAAACTAATCGCGCCCAAGTTGCTTTTGAACAAGAGGTTTTGGAGATTTTAGATCGGCTGACTTCACAGCCAAAAGGTGAGGAGAAAGAGACGGCGATTGAAGTTTAAACGCTTCAGGGGCGCAAAGGAAATCGCAGAGGAACGCAGAGAATTGCTGCTTAGAGTATTCCAAGTTTTAGAATCTTTCTCTCTGCGTTCTCTGTGCCTCTGCGGTTCGTTCTCTTATTTATCCCTCAAATTTAATAAAAGTTCGTAGTAAGGACTTTAGTCCTTGATTTGAGCGATAAATCGCCCACTACAAACCCTTCATAACTAATGAGACAAACTACTAGTTTTTAGTTTACAGTAGGCGATCGCGTTATTTGATCAACCTGAGTACAAAGTCCTGATTTTATTGCCTAGCGTCTCTACAAGCCAAAGTTTTTATTATGGTTACTTATGATGACGCACTTCAACCACGGTATGTACATTACCGCGAGGCGTAAAATCTGCCTTGACACTGGCTTCTAACGGATCGCAAGCAGCTACAAAATCATCCAAAATTTGATTGGCAGATTCTTCGTGGGAAATGTAGCGATCGCGGTAACTGTTAATGTAAAGCTTAAGCGCCTTCAGTTCCACTACCCGTTCATCAGGTATATATGTAACGTAAATTGTCGCAAAGTCAGGATAACCAGAAAACGGACATTTACAAGTAAATTCCGGCAAAGTAATATTAATGTCATATCGCCTCCCCACACGCGGATTCGGAAAGGTAATTAGTTTACCTTCGGCAATATCGCGTTCGCCATACTTCATTTCTGGGCTTGTCTGGGTTACACTTTCGGGTAATTTGTCATTTGTCATTTGTCATTTTACTTATCTTTACGTCTTTTTAGTAATTTTATTCCTAACTCCTGTACAGACGCGATTAATCGCGTCTCTCAATACTCTTCCTTCTCCCAGTCTGGGCAATTTTCATCTTCACAACCGTGGGGATGCATGGCACAAACTAACAAATTACCACTATAAACTTGACCGTGGTAGTGAGTACAACCTATACAGGCAGGATTTTTTTCGGCTGTGGGTTCAACTGAATAAGGAAAGCCTGGATCTATATCTGTTACAATGTCCTCCAGTTCCCAGTAAGCTTCAAATATTGGTTCAGTCAAATCCTGGAAATACTGATCGACTTCAATGGCAATGTTAGGGACTTGCTCGCTCATTTCTTCCGTTAGCTCAAAAAAAGCGTCTACCATTTCACTCATTCCCAGGAAGAAACGCTCTACTTCATCAGCCACTGTTTCAACGATCTCTACTAAATCTTTTTGCCACTGTTCCATAAACTTGACACCTTTGCAGGCTATAAACAGGACGCTTTGTGTTATCTGGCTAGAAGGACTAGAGTACACACTAAGCAATGTATCTTATCAAGTTTCTATTTGAAGTGTCATGTCAAACTGCCACTTCTTACTAATATTTCGCTCCAAGAATGCTTTTTATTGATCGCGTTGCAATCTTTTTAACTCGTTTTGTAGCTCTAGCACTTCTTGGCGTAATTTTTCTGTGTTCTCATCAGTTGATCCCTCTTTCACCGTTGGTTCTTCATCTTCCTCTAAAATTTCAATGCGACGAGGTTCTGAAGGAGGCTTTTTCTCAGAGGTTTCAGCAGATGGCTGGGCTTGTTGGGCTTGCTTCATCATATCTTCAACGAAGCGGCGGGCTTCTTCTGTGTTCATTTCGCCCTTTGCGACCATTTCATCTGCCAGTTTTTGGACTTGCGATCGCACTTCGGCTAATTTTCCCCCTGCTTTCTCACCTGCGTAAGAAGCTAATCCAACACCGAGGTAAAAAGCTTTTTGAACAATATCTCCAAAACCAGCCATTTTCCCTGACCGCTCCTACAAATAGGGCGACCCGGAGACTACGCCTACCACAAGCCTCCCGTGTTGCTGCTACCTTCCGGTTCTGACAAGATTTGGGTGTTGCGATCGCATAGATCCAGGTCTTCTAAAAGCATAACACTAAAAGTCAGTAATGTGTGTGCTATTCCATAACAATCCGCCATTCATAAAGCTGATAGTTGACGCAACCGTGTTTCACCAACGGGTCATCAGCTACAATCGCTTCTGCTTCTTCCTTTGAGCCTGCCTCAAACAGCAACATCCCGCCTCTTTGCTCTGCCCAATAGCCTGTTCGCGCTTTGTGTCCTTTAGCAATCAAGTCCTGAATGTAGGCTTTGTGGGCAGGTACATATTGATCAAAGGTACGTTTATCGACCTTACCTTCTTCAATCTTTACAAACCACGGCATTTGCTTCTTAACTCCAGTTGCAACAGACATCCTGATTTATCTAGTCGGCATAGTGATTTCCCAAATTCCTTGATTTCCACCATATTCGATAACATAAATTTTATTGCCGATAATCGCAGCGTCAATGGGATTAGTAAAACCTTCAACAATGCGGGTAGCGTTCAATTTATAGCTATTTCCTACTTTAGTTAAGTTTAAATGCAGTAGGTCTTGGCCGGAATCTTTAAAAGGGCCTGCTACTGTTTCGCCAGTAGGGTCGCCT
This sequence comes from Nostoc sp. CHAB 5834, assembly GCA_020829485.1. The sequence goes on from JAIVFU010000043.1 coordinate 51,909, forward strand.
GTTGTAAAACTCAGCATGAATCCATCTCTGTTGAATTCTGGACTAAGTAATCCTTGTGTATCAAAAACTAAGCCCAAAGGAGAACGGTGTGACGTAAAACTGCTAAAAGGTTGCCCAAGAACACTAGCGTCTTTAACTTGGCCATCTACAGGATCACGGAATTTGTCTGCGTCCGGCCCCAAATTAGGAATTGGTTCAATCAAGTTTCCAGTAGGCCGAGCAGGAAAGGTTGGATCGTTACGAAAGTAGCCCCTTTGGACGGCGTTAAATTTGGGGCTTAACAAAAGGTCTTTGGCAGGATCATAATTGGGAAATTGTTGTGGGTTGTCTGTCCCGCCTATCCGCCAGGGAAAGCCGTAATTACCACCTCGACGGAGCCAATTTAATTCTTCTGACATGTCGCGATCGGGGCCATTTTCTGTGCCAAATAAATCCCCATTGGGTGCAAAGGCCATATCGAAAGTATTACGTATTCCTTCTGCAAAAATATAGCCAGCTGCCTTTAAAGTTGCGCGATCGTTTGCAAGAAAAAGATTTTTGCCATTAGTAGGAAGACGGAGTATACAGGCGGTTAATCCCACTTCACGAGTATCAGGATATTGCCCATTAACAGACTGAACCTCACCGTGATCGGTACGAGAACCGCTATTCACATAAATAAAGTTACCATCCAGGCTAACAACCACGCCGTTGAAGCGATGGTCATAGGCTGTTCTGCTTTTGGGATAGCCTGCACTCTTAGCTAAGACAGACCAGACACGCTGTTCTGTACCCGACTTAATTTCACCTTTAACAATAATTCCTTTGGTCTGGTTATTCACAAGGTCTGCATTGCCAACCAAATAAATTGTGCCGTTAGGGCCTATGGCCATACCTTGAGTCTCACCTAGATTATGATTACTAGAGTCGTACACAAGTCTACTATTAGACAAGCCTAAATTAACTTGATAAATATCACCATTTTGTTTGAGGTAATAAAGGGTGTTGTTTCGTGGATCTTTTACAATCCGAACAGAAGGAGAAACCGATATGGTATTCGTAATATTACGAATCTGAATATCAGGACGCAGGGCTTTAGGTTCAGCATTTACTCCAGTAGTGCCATAATTTAATAGAACTATTGTAAATAACAGCGTTTTAGCGGCAACAAAGTAGCTTTTGAGAGCGAACTTACTGATAAATCTGTGTTGCTTTTGATTGGATGATTTAATGCTATTCATTATTGTGTTCATAAAAATTCAGATGATTTTGTTGCTAAATCTTTTTGAGAAAGGAAACAATTTTAGACATTCTGGGATGAAATGAGTAATGGGTACTATAGGAATCCTATTTGATTTTTGAAATTATCTATGTGGGCGGGGAGTGGGGAGTAGGGAGTAGGGAATTAGGCTTTTCGATCTGTACGGAGCTTTTTCAGAAATCAAATATTAGTCCTATAGTACCGCAAGGCAAAAGTCAAAAGTCACGCATAATTGTATTTCAAGTGCTTGCACCATCTGAAATAGCATGTTTATTTCCGCCGTGTTGTACTAGCTGATAAATCAATACAATTCAGTTAAGCATTTTTTTCTTCTCTCTGTGTTCTCTGCGCCTCTGTGGTTCGTCGTTAAAAAAAATGACTTTGATAAAGAGTTTTAGCCTTAACCCAAGCGTATTGGCTTATAAATAGCCTTTTGTTAGGGAAGGGGAACACATGGCCGCGTCCCTTTAACTAACAATAGAAGTATCCTTACAATCAGCCTTATAATGCAGTACTTCTTGAAGTTGACAACGTTCTTATGCCAAACTAACTTCTAGCGTATAAGGAGCAGGGTTACTATCACTAGAGCCAGAGAAAGTTCCGCCATCTTGGGGGAAGAAAGCATATTTACTCACTGAAATTGAGTAAGTTCCAGCACCCAATGAAGCGGTGATTAATGACCCAAACTCAAGGCCACTATCGTCGTCACTTTGCAATAAAGTCCCAGCATTGTTAAACAGTCCAATAACTGTATCATCAGTTGTCGCCGTCTTGATAGTGACAGTGCCTGGATTTGCTAGAGAAAATCTAAAAAAGTCGAAATCGGGATTGTCCCCCGGTTGAACTGTGACTAACTCACCTGAGTGATTAACGTCTGAGCCTAATGATAAAGAACCCAATACTTCAGCACTGGCTAGTGTATTATTTGTAGCTTGTCCAGCATTTTCCTGCTCAAAGAAAAGGAAATCGTCACTATCAAGTTTGAGGTTTACTACCCCCTGCACAATACCAATAATCTCATCTGGCTCTGCTCCAGATTTGTCTAAAAATATTTGTGTATTTGCTCCAACAGATTGCAAGCGGTAGTTTAGTTGAGAGCCTTGGAGTTGTATTTGATCTTCACTAAGGTTGAAGTCAGTAATAGTAGCCAAGTCCCCAAAGCCAGCATTCGTAGTGTTTTGATCGTCGTAGTAGACATTTATCGCGTCCCCAAGGACAAATCTATCTACCCCAACGCCCCCAGTTAATGTATCAGTCTCCCCTAATCCAGGTGTAAGGGGACTGCCAGGAAAAACACCGATGAGGATGTCGTTTCCAGACCCCCCATTGAGTACGTCATTGCCGGGCCCGCCCTGTAGACTATCATTGCCTTCGTCACCATTGAGGGTATCATTGCCCAAATTACCATCTAGCGTGTCATCGCCTGCTCTCCCATTCAGAGTGTTGTTAGCAGTATTACCAAATACTATGTTATTAAGAGTGTTACCTGTCCCATTAATGGCGCTACCTTCTCTGAGCCTCAGGTTCTCTAGATTGGCACCCAGTCGGTAGGGGACAGCAGACCGGACGGTATCTATGCCTGAATTTCTAGCCTCGGTAATTGTGTCGGTAGCGCTGTCAATGACGTAAGTATCGTCGCCTAGTCCCCCATCTAAGGTGTCAGTACCCAAGCCACCATCAAGTGTGTCATTGCCAAGTCCACCGATTAAACTGTCGTTTCCCGTCCCGCCAAATAGATTATCATTACCATCTATACCATTGAGGATATCGTTCCCAGACAAACTATTGGCATTACCACCATTAGCCCAACCATATATCGTATCATCTCCCAAAGTCCCATTTCTGGTGTCAGGAGCTATAGTGCCGAAAATAACTGCCATATTATTTTTCCTGAATTTATAACTAATGCCTAACTTCGGCCTCAGTCACAGAACTTTTTATAAGCTCAATGTAGATTACTTAAAACTGTAGGTTCAAATACAGATGTTTTTTAACCGGGGTTGCATATTTGCGGGATGATTTTACTATTTTTGTGAGATGGGCAACATGAGCGTCCCTTGTATTTCCGGGCGGGCAGGATGCCCACCCCACAAGAATCATCCCTTAATTCAGCAACGCCTTTTAACCTAATTAATACCAATATTACTTAGATAATATCAATTATTGATTTGGTTAGTTGATTACGCAAATGGTAAGTAATTGGGTCAAAATTTATTTTGATTGATTATTTTTCAATTGCCTGTAATTACTTAATTAACATGAAACCAAAATTACGTCAACTTATTTACTAAATCTTAAAAATGTAATCTTTTGGATTTCTAATATTGTTAAACATGTGTATTAATTTTAATTAAGTATTCTTAAACCATACTGTTTTTTTAAAAGAAGTTGCGAGATATTTTAGATAAACTCAATATTATTGTTAAGTTAGGTTTCAATATCATTTTTATTTTGTAAAATCAATATTTTTCTATTAAAGAAATACATTTTAAGATATATAAGTTAAATTTATATATAGCGGTTCCTGTTCTGGTGAAGTACACAAGGGCGCTTCGGGATACCTACCACACAAGAGCTTTACTGCTTTAATCTGTACCTCACTCGATAGGGAACCGCTATATTATCAATAAAGTTTTTGAGCTTAATAACACTTAAGCTTTACCTAAATTTTATATGCTTCCTTTAAGTATTAAAGCTTATTCTGACAAGGAATGCCCCAAAACCCATCGTGCTAAATTCAAGCTTAATGAACCTAATTAACTCAGCAGTGCCGGATGTACACCGCGAAGGAGTTTAAGCTCCAAAGAATGAATCTAAACGCCAAAATTACTTTTTTTGTGAATTAATTAATGGTGTCTTGAAGCGTCAGGCATAATTGCCTCCTGAAGATTTACGCCGCTGAGGTTAGCTCCTCTAATGTCGGCTCCTCTAAGGTTAGCTTCTCTAAGATTCGCGCCTGCTAAATTCGCGCCTCTGAGGTTAGTCCAACTCAAGTCAGCTTGACTCAAATCAGCTTCACTTAAGTTAGCCTGCAATAGGTAAGCACCACTGAGGTGAGCCTTGTTTAGATTAGCTTTGTATAGCTCAGTTTTGTAAAGATAAGCCCCCAATATTTCTGCCTCGTACAAACTTGCTTCGCTGAGGTCAGCCGCAATCAAGTTAGCTTCAATTAGGTTGGCAAAAGAGAGATTAGTCCGCATTAGCTTCGTTGCACCTAAATCGGCATCTTTCAAGTTAGCGCCTCTTAAGTCGGTTCCAATAAGATTAGCATGAGCGATCGCAGCGCCTCTAAGATTCGCCTCACTCAAGTCTGCTCCAATAAAATTAGCATGACTCAAATCTGCCTGTGTAAGTATAGCACCACTCAAGTTAGCAACAGTCAAGTTAGCATCACTCAAGTTAGCTTCAACGAGGAAGGCTTTATAGAGGTTGGCACTACTGAGGTCAGCACCACTGAGGTTTGCTCGCACGAGTAAAGCATTACTCAAATCCACCTTGCTCAAATTTACCCCCTGGAGATTTGCGCCTCTGAGGTTATCCCCTTGCAGGTTTGCGGCGCTGAGGTCTGGTTCAATCTGAGGATTTTTCTTTCTCCACTCAATCCATGTAACTGCACCTGCTTTGAGTAAAGCTAGATGCTCTCGATTTGCCATGTTCTTTCCTTTACTCCTGACGCATACCCAGAGGATTTGCCCGACCTGCTACACTTTCTATTGCCGTTAATGCTCCCGCCGCACCTGCTAGAATATCTCTTTCATGTCCACCTAAGTAAAGCCGTCCAAAACTACCTACAGCTTGAACCTCAAGGATGTTAATCGATGCCGCTTTCTCAGCTTCATTCGCAGCCAGTGCGGCGTAAGCAGCAGGTTCCACTTCTAATACATACAGCGTTTGCCCTGCTAGTAATAGCTGTCCCCTTCGTGTGCGATTAATAAGTTGTGTTTGGTAAGCATCGATGTTGCGGATAATTTGGCTAGAAACAACACGCGGTTTGAGACATTCGTCTTTTCGGACTCCTAATGTAGCCAAAATTGCTTGACCAGCAGCTCGCGTTTCACCTTGGGAGCTAGAATGAACTTCTAATAGTCCATACAGTCGTTCAACTACCTGTACTCCCGGACGGACGGAGGCAGCTTTGAGGGCTACATCCGTAATTTTATTAATTTCGATACCAGGAGAGATTTCAATCCACAGTGATGTATCCCCTGGTAATGGTAAGAAGCCTTGAGCTACTGTTCCCATATATGCTGCATGTTGAGGTTGCAGGCTGTCGAGAAATACGAAACTGCGTAATTCTATTCCCAAGATTTTGCTCTCCAGTCATAAGGGTAAAAGTTATCTATTGCAAGATATGAGCGCCTAACTTCTGGCATTTTTGCCACAAGTGAAGCATGGAAAAACACAAAGTAGAAAATTTTGCTGTCGATAAATCTTACGCCTCAGAAGTCTTCTGGCAGTTAAAACCGCCTTGATAATTGTACAAGCTTTACTACACTCCCTCTCCTTAGTAAAGAGAGGGACAGGTTTTACGTAGTAAAACCAGAGTGAGGTATCTCAAAAGCTGCGCGATAAATCTTAAATGGCCTCGCTAAAGACTTGTATGTACACCGTAGCCTTTTAGGAGAGAGGCTTTAAGGCTTACTCCCTAACGCTACAAGGCTTGGGGCTGTTCTTGTTAGGTCTGTATTCCATGCAATTGAGAACTGCTATATGTTATACCAATTCACGAAAATCCTGATACATATAGATTTCTCGTAGAGGCATTGCCATGCCCCAAAAGAGCGTATTTGTATCATTATTAAAGTGAAATGGTTTTGCAAAAAAATCTTTTAAAGAATCCGAAAAGCAGCAACTTTGGTTTGTAGATGTCTAGTATACACCTACCACAATGAGATGCACTCATTACTAAGTTATGGTAAATGCCAATTTAAAACTGAGATTCAAGCCCGTTTCTCACAGTTGGGTTGCTCTGCATCCACAACCTAAAGGAGTAATTCAATTTATTGCAGGGGCTTTCTTTGGTACATTTGGCCCCATGATTTTTTATCGATATCTGCTTCAATGCTTATATGAGCAGGGATATACGATTATTCTTCTGCCGTTTAATTTCACTTTTAATCATTATGTAGAAGCTGGTTTTCTGATGAGAGAGCAGTATGAAATTTTGCCAGAAATTGTTAGAATGTCAAGTGTTGCAGGATATGATTATGAAGCTTATCTAGATGATAAAAACTTTTCTTGGATTGGACATAGCCTTGGCTGTAAATATATCTCCTTGTTAGAAGGGTTTACTGCTTTACCTTCAGAGCCTCAAGATAGGGAAAAGTTTATTCGTAATCTGCTATCTTATACTTCGGATGAGTCACAGATAAAAAGTGTGATTGCAGACATTAATATTATTTTTGAGGAACTTAAACGAAAAATTGTAGAAGATCGAAAACTAATTTACAGTTACGTGGGGCGCGAAATCAAAATTAACAGTCTCTTTATTAAAGGGCAGGTTTCTGTACTATTAGCACCTGCTATTGCTGACACAGGGAGCGCAATTCGTCCTCAATTTTTAGCTGATATCATTGATAATCTTGGTTGGGGTGTGAAACCAACCGTTGAAGAAACCCGGAACTTAATCAAGGATAGTGGGCTATTTAATATCATGGGTTTAGTTTGTTTTCAGTCTGATAATATTGCTAAATTAACCTGTGAATGGTTTAATAATGTTCTGAAAAAACCACCTCAAGGATTTATGAAATCTTTAAAGGGCGGACATTTAAAACCTTTAAGTAAGTCGGCAGGAAAAATCATAACTATGTAACGAAAAGTTAACCAGAACTGTTAGAGCTAAATTTAATACGTTGTGTACTGTAGTTTCCTTTTTCCCCTCTAGCTTGAACACCACCAATCACGGCATAGGCAAGTTCTAACTCGTCGTCAAACATTTTTCCTGCTAGTTCATCTTTTTTCAGGTGTTGCCATTCCAATTCAATCGGATTCATTTCCGAGCAATATTTCGGCAAAAAG
>JAIVFU010000440.1 GCA_020829485.1 Nostoc sp. CHAB 5834
AGCTTATGGTGATTCCAAAGGAGTGCAGCTTCGATAAGCTAGAGCGTTGTGCCTACAATTCCGACGAGTACTCCCCTAAAGGAGCCCTTCGCTGGTCTGAAGTAACCGCCCGTTTCTCGGAGCCAGACATGCAAACAGATTTTGCAGTCGAAAAGGTCTATCAAATAGCAGGGCGTGTCGACCGCTACGGCTTGCCAGATGCTGTCAATCCTCATGCGGTCATAAGCTGGTGCGAATACATGGGCTTGGGCTACGTAGCATCGGACGCTGCACCTCTGGGCCACCTGATTGAGACAGATTTCTGTGACAGTGGTGATGACGGTAATCGCGAACCATGGATGCAAGTGCGGGTTATTCCTTCGACGGCAAAACGGCTGTTGGCAGCGATGGCCTACGTAAAGCCATACGTCGAAAAAATTTACACCGCTGAATTCGGCAATGTCTCAATGATGACTGCCGATACCCCGGAAGGCCTTGAATCAATTCTGCAAGATGAATTGGCCAACGGCCGGACACCCACCGCGGTGTTTATTGAAGACCAGCATGGCGACAAACTAGAGGACTTAAAAATTACAGTGCTTGACGGTACGGTCCATTTGAGCTCTGTTTGCTAAGCACAAAATACCGTAAATCATTCAACCTCCCGGGCATTCTCGGGAGGTTTTTTCTTGGCGAAGTATCAACTGTAGCGGGTCAACAATTCGGTTGTCGTATCGTAGTGCCAAGCCACGCAATACGGAGCGAGTTGGACTGTATTGACTTTGTGTGGTTCCCCAGCATGAATGCCGAGGTTCTACGGTGCTTGGGGATACAGAAAAAAACCGGAGTCCATTACTGGTGCTCCGGGAGGGTGAGTTGAAGCGGACCTTTAGACCGTAGCTTCGCCGCCAGGTTCGACAGAAGGGCCCGGGCTTGCTTCCGCGCCGGGTTCCGTCGATTTGGCAGGCTTGTTAGCCGCCACCAGGTTCCGCACGTGCTTGGCAAAGGTCTTGGCGTCCACGGGAATGGGTTGGTAGCCTTGGGCAATCCAGTTGCCAACCAGGGCTGCTACCGTCTTGCGGTCTTCCAGCGTGACGGACACATTGCGCTCCATCAGGCCATTCGAGCCCAGAGCAACGTAAAAAGCAGGTTCGTGGTGCACTGTCACCTCGGTCTTCTCGAAGTCCTTCGGTGCCAGTTCTTCGGATTTTTTCTGGCCCAAATCAACAACCAGGGCGCCATCAATCATTTGTACGTGCATGTGTAAAACTCTTTCCATAAAAAAACGGGACTCATCAAAATGAAGAGGCCTCACATATCTATAGATAAAATTTCAAGGAATACGTTACATTTACGAAGAAATCAAAGCAAAAACATCCCTTTTTTACAAAATATTTCAGTGCCCGGGGTGGTTTTAACCAGAAAAAGAAAAGGCAGCCAGATGAGGTTCATCGGGCCGCCAGATTAAATCAGTCAAATGCCAAGAGGCGAGAAAATCCCACTGTCATCAGCATCGCACGACAAAGGCGGAAATGCTTCCAGGACTGCCGAGCGTTCTTGCTCATCGTTATCGGGTAGCTCAACCTGAAACAGTATCAACAGCTGACCGTCGGTAGGCTCTTTCGGCACTGCCATGTGGGGCGTGGTGGGGTCAAACACCAGAGCGTCCCCCACAGAGAGGACCCGCGTGTCGCAGAACAAACGGGGAGCCCTTGTACCGGGAAGGCTGGGAGGAGCCGTGCTGATGACTTGCATCACGTAAGGTTCTGTTCCAGTGTGGAGCACCACGCTGAAGAACGCTTTGCCTTCAAAGGACTCATCGTCATGAACCCCGGCCCACTCGCAAAAGATTACTGCCGGACTTGAGTAGCCTCCCAGCACGGGTACCGTGCTTGCCATGCGCTCAAACGCTTTGCCAGGCCCAGCGCCTAATTGCGAAAAGTCCTTTTTTGTGAGCAGGCTGATTTCGCCGCAATGAAGCCCTACATCCTCGACGTGAGCATGTACGGCGGCCACGACAGTGGCTACATCGTGCGGGTCAAACTGTGGGGGGTTGGTTTTGTAAAAGAAGTGCGCGCTTTTTACTGGAAGCGGTACCTCCATCCGATTGCCTGAATGTGTGGCTCTCATGAAGTCCTTGGTATCAATAGTTCTAATGACTATAGCGAATGAAGCACATCCCGATTGGCCCGTCCTGAAATGATACGTCAATAACTAATTAGCTAGACTCTATAGAGTTCAATTGATTTGTTATCAAGTAAAGCCGTAAATAATATGGCGAAAAAGGATAAAATGAGAGTCGACCAAGTCAAAGAAAACGCGAGCGTCAAGTGCCCCGCCGAGCGCGGCAATCCTGCCTATATCGGGCGCGTAGTAACCAAGGGGACGAACGTTCAGAAGAACATTTTTGGACATGAGTATGTATGGGTGACAGTTCAGCACCCCTGCGGCTCAAAGCATGTCTGGCCCTCTAACCGGCTGCAGTGATTTAAAGAGCTTCCGATGGGAGCTCTTTTTTGGTCACAAACGCACTAATCTTCTATCTGAAAGACTTCCACTTGGATGAAATCTCTATATGCTGCAAATGAGTTGACATCCTCCCCTCCCTAAAGGAAGGGGATTCCCACACTTGGAAGGCCATATCCAGCCTCGGGCAGGCCTGAAGGCCTGCCCTTATTCAACGCAGCTTCACCGGCTCTCGCCTCCGCTGCCTTGGAAAACTCGTTCTCCAGCCAAGCGAGCCCTCGGGCCTTGATGACCCGCGCGCTGTTGGTGTCCCGGTCATGCTCCGCACCACAGGCCGAGCAGCTCCAGCTGCG
>JAIVFU010000441.1 GCA_020829485.1 Nostoc sp. CHAB 5834
ATGAAAGACCTCTTTGAGCGCCTACAGCCCTTGTACCCGCACTCAGCAGTCAATGCGCGGTTCGACCCTTTTGGTATCGCCGTATTTTCCAAGAGGCCCCTGGACACCCCGCAGTTTCGCAATCCAAAGGTAGGAACCCCGTATTTCACTGCGACTGTGCGCCTTCAGGACAATCGGGCTGTCTCCTTGGGTGTAGTCCACCCGTTCCCTCCCCTGACTGCCGAAGACTACGGAAACCGGGAATTCCAGATTTCCGAAGCAGCCCGCAGCCTTCTGAGGGGTAACCCTCGCATACTGATGGGAGACTTCAACGCCACTCCTTGGTCCGCCTCCTTGCGAAAGCTGGAGTACAAGGGCTGGCGCCGCGCATCTTCTCTGCTCCCAACCCAGTCTCTTTTGGGTGGTCTGCCCCTTGACCACGTGCTTGTTTCTCACGACTGGTCGCAGGTGAATACTTCGGTGGGTCCTGCCCTCGGCTCTGACCATCGACCTGTGACCGCTAAACTGGCTGTGCCACCTGTTCCACAGCCCTAAGCGCTTAGCCAGTCGGGTTCCCCCCTGCTCAGTTGCCTCTCCTGCTCGGCCTCCCTGCTGAGCATTCGAGCGGTCTCGTACCCCGCATCAAAATAACGATACTTCTTTCGTCCAGCGCACCACTGAACGCGACGGTTTTCCAAAATGCGCTCTTGGTCGATAGTCGGCAGCCACCCCGCACGCCGACGCAGCGTCAACAGCTTTAGGGTGGTACGCAACGGGAGCTGAAATGCCTCGGGGACTGAACAAATTTGAACTAAGTTCCTGGCCGCAAGGTCCTGCTCGCCAAAAGACCGTGGCAAGGGGAACTGCGCAAGCCGCAGATGCATCTGCGCGCCCTCGAAGAAATAGGCTGAGCTCCGTCCATGCACTCGTTCCCGCGCAGCTCGTAGAAAGAACTCTTTCTTAATCTTCGGGTGCACCCTAGGCAGCGAAACCTTGGGGCTCATCACCTGCGCACGTAGCTTCTTTGTGAGGTGCGTTCCGCATATTTCACGTAAACGGTATCGAACCCCCAACGCCCATTGCAAAGACGGGGTATCCTTCGTGTCCAAAGAAGCTAAGTAGTCCAACATCACGTATGTAGCCCAGTCAGCAGACTCAAAGCTCGGCGATTTTTTGTGGGATTCCCATGCCTTAAGCTGTGCTCTCCAATGGTGGGGAGCTCGAAGTCGTCCCTCCCTGGTGAGGTATCCTCCTAAAAGGGCCTTGAGCTCTCTTTGGAAGCTCAAGTTCAAAGGTTTTTGGTCCAACAAACGACGAATTCGGCGGCCTAAATTACCTTTGTGAACATCAAATGCGGCTCCCTCACATGCAAGCCCCTTCTCCACTTGCCGCAGCGTCCGCCAGGGGTCCAGTACTGCATCCAAGCCTTTGTCGATAATGGCTTCAACCTCATGAAGAGCCGCGTCAGGCAAAGCCTTTTCGACGCAGCGCATCAATGGAACCATCTTGTCCAAAGGAGTCGAGGGAACCTGTTCTGAGACCAGCTCAGCAAGACAGCCGTATTGCTGTCCGGCATAGGATAAGGGGAGCGGCCGATAGAGGGAGAGCACGGAAGGCGGCACTTCGGCAGCGATAAGGGCCAGGGCCCGCTCTATCAACTCATCGCTGGGCGCCGCTTCTTTGGACTTAGCGTGGTCACGCAAAAGGGAGTAGCCCCGGCTAATGAGTGCGATGGCGTCCTTTCCCAGGTTCTTTTCAACAAGGTCGCTGAAGCCTTCGTACCAGGCACCTTTGAAAAGAATCCTGCGGCCACTACCTCCACGGTGGCCCCCCTTCGTTCGATTTAAACCGGTGTTGAAGGTGTCGAATTTTTGAATATACCTGCGCTGCGTTGCCCGTGCTGTGGGCGTGTACTCTTCGAGCACTTTTACATCGAACGACTCTATGCCGTCGGTACGGAGGTAGTAGTGGAGAGTTCCGTTATCGTTCTGACCACTGCGAGCCGAGGTTATGTGAAGGCGGATGCGTTCATCCAGCCCTCCCAACATGGTCTTGCCAATGTAGGACTTCCTCGTAGGGCGATGGGTCAGCATGTAAACCAGCCCTGGCTGGTCAGTGTCCACCGGGGTTTCCGCGGCTGATTCAATCGGCCAACCTAAAGTATGCACACGGCTGTAAATCACCTCGGGGCTCACAACGCTGCCTAATGCGAGAGACGCAGCATGACAAGCAGCGCGCAGAGAGGGGTATAGAACGCCTCTGTATTCCGTGGCCAATACAAGGACATTTTCGCGTCGTGCTACGCATACCGCGAGGGCTTCCTCCATACTCCCAGTGCGGACGAATTCACGATAAAGCGGTTTTTTGGAGGGAGCGTCAGGATACGCGGAAACAACAGCGCTGTAAGCGTCAGAAAATGAACGGTAGGAAACTCCGTTCCACGTCGTAGGGGTCCACCTTCGAGGGGCGTCCGTACCTTTCTTTCGCGGAGCCTCGGGGTTGTCTTCAACAGGATTTGGCATCAGGAGCTTTAAAAGTCAATCGAGCAATAGGTTTAGGCATCTCGAAAATACCAACTCCCCCGACCAAGCGATGCTAAAGAAAGAGGGCTCCGGCATTGGGAATTCGAATTCGCCAATTATCCATTTTACCACTGACTGATTGCTTATACAATCTGCCTGAACTTATTGACATCCTCCCCTCCCTAAAGGAAGGGGATTCCCACATCTGGAAGGCCATATCCAGCCTCGGGCAGGCCTGAAGGCCTTCCCTTATTCAACGCAGCTTCACCGGCTCTCGCCTCCGCTGCATCG
>JAIVFU010000442.1 GCA_020829485.1 Nostoc sp. CHAB 5834
ATAAGACTTGGTAGCTGGCTGAGCCGACTTATTTCTGCGCATAAGATCACCCAGCAGATCTAAATAGGTTCGTCGGCCGGATACCAGAAATGTAACCTTAGGGGCTACGGGACCCTGGAGCGTAAATCTTGACGCTACCAGGCCCAGACTTCCTTCACCATGCAACGCGTCTGAACGTCCGTCTTTGGTCGTTAATTCGATAACTGATGATAACCGGCCGCCAAACCGGGCAGGAAAGCCCCCCTTGGTTAAGTCAACCCGGTTCAAGGCATCGCCATTGAAGGCCGAAAAGAAGCCTAAAACGTGGTTCGGATTATAAATGGGTGCATGGTCGAGGAGAATCAGGTTACCATCCGGACTGCCACCCCGTACATACAAACCAGCGTTACCTTCCGATCCCTTCTGCACACCGGGCATCAGCTGTACTACTTTAAGGGGGTCTTTCTCCCCAAACAGGGCCGGTACTTTCTGTAACTGAGCGTTCGTTATACGAAGCGTGCTCATTGCAACCTCATCGCTGACCCGGTTCGACCGGCTCGCCAGAACGGTTTGCTCGTCTAACAGTTGGCCGGGTGTTAAGGCAATGTTGATTCTGGTATATTCTGAGATCGGAATGGTCTTGAAAACGGTAGTGAAACCGATAAAGGAAAAACGGACTTTCAAACTGGCTTTGCCCGGTACGGTAACTGAGAAAAATCCCCGATCATCTGTAGTTGTACCGCGCTGACTGTCAGTTATATAGACATTAGCGTGATTGATTGGTCTGTTGCTGCCTGCCTCGTAGACATACCCGCTAACGGTACAATCCTTGGGGGCTCCTGCACCAATAGAACAGGCTGAGAACAGAAGAACAAGTAGTATAAGTAAACGCATGGCAAGTGATCGATTTACCCTAGTGGTTAGCTATAGAGTAAAATTCATTGATTCACCTGACCCGTCTTATTTTATTCTACAAACTGCTTGAACCAGCAGTTTTTCGGTGAGAATTGACCCTTTTTTAGAATATACCTGAATCGATTTTTATCAATTTAGTACGGATAATAAGACACTCATAGTTACATAAGCTAATTTATAAGTATACTTTCTTGTATAGTAAGTGAATATAATTACGAGTAGCGAAGCAGAAATGGGAAATGGTACATAAGTTGACAATCGGGGGATTTTAACTACAGATTTGTATTTATAAAGTATTATTTGATAGTAAAAAAAGAATATAACCACTTTATCTTACATACAAACTTACATTTAATTAAATTATAATAACTTAGCGTACGTTATAATTTACTATTTTAATTATCTGTAAATAAAAACTGAGTATATTACCATCCATTACATTTGAATATTATTGATTTTAATCTTTAGTCTAAATAGATTCTTCGAGTATTTTTATGCTTATACGATTGTTTGCGTTTTCTATGGGGTTGATACTATTTGGCAAAGCAAACGCTCAGACCAATCCGGATTCATCCAGAACCGTAAAACGGCATCGTGCCGTGTACGATTTCAGTGTAACCGGACTAGCTTCATCGAGTAACCGGACGCCGTTTTGGCTATATGCAAATCAGTACGGTATTGTGCCCCGCAACGGGACCAGTGGTTTGATACAGGCCGGTACAACCGGACAATTTACGAAAGCTACTCACCCCAATCGCGGCATTAGTTACGGCATTGATGTCGTTGGTATCGCTGGAAAGCAACCGACTGTTCTACTGCCACAAGCCTACGTATCGATCAATGGAGGCTGGTTTAATGTGTGGGCGGGCCGCAAAAAAGAAATTATTGGCCTGGGCGACTCCACGCTGACATCGGGGTTCTACTCCTGGTCTGGAAACGCCTTGCCAATCACGAAGGTACAGGTTGGAACGAATGGGTTTGTTCCCCTCGGCTTCACCAAAGGTCTTGTATCGATCAACGCATTCTTCGCCCACGGCTGGTTCCCCAATACCGATTCAATACAAGGCTCCTACCTGCATCAGAAAGCGGTATATGGCCGAATTGGCAAGCCGAGCTGGAAAGTAAAGCTATATGGCGGATTGATCCATAACGCTCAATGGGGCGGGCAGTCCAGTTTTTTAGGTACAGTCACCTCTATTAATGGTAAACTGCCTTCGACGGTTAAAGACTACCTGTCGGTCATTATAGCTAAACAGCCTAAGGAAGCTGACGTCTACTCGGAGTTCGATCGAGTCAATCAAATCGGCAATCACCTGGGCTCCGTCGATGTAGGAGCAGAACTGGAGCTTGCCCGCTGGAACGTACTGGGTTATTACCAACATGCTTTTGAAGACAAGTCAGGACTAAAGTTTGTCAATTTTCCCGATGGCCTGTATGGCATTCGTTTCAAGCGTAAGCCCATAGGCGCTCCTGCTTCATTCCGCGTCAATCAGTTGACTATAGAGTGTCTGACAACAATGAATCAGTCAGGGCTGGTCTTGGGGCCCAAGTTGCAGGGTATTGACGACTGCTTCAACAATTTTCAGTACCTCAACGGTTGGACAAACCAACGGCAAATTATTGGTACTCCCTTTTTAAGTCCCCGAAGTGATGTAAAACAGGAGTGGAGAGACTTACCAACAGGGCCCTACAAACCCAGCCTAACAGTTATCAACAATCGGGTTCAAGTGATTCATGTTGGTGGCGCTGGTACATTTCGGTCTGGGATACAGGTACAGACTAAGCTTTCATACAGTTCCAATTATGGACTTATTCGCAATCCCTTTGGCCAGACGGTTGGCCAGTTTAGTGGATCGCTTTGGTTAACCTG
>JAIVFU010000443.1 GCA_020829485.1 Nostoc sp. CHAB 5834
CTGATGTACTTCTCCTTCAGCTTGATTTGCTCTTCTTCGGGCAGCCGGGCCACAATGCGGTTGAAGAAAGTATTCAGCGGGCCATCGTTGGTGCTGAAGTTGGGCATGCGGCCTTCGTAGAGAATGGGCAGCACGGTTTTGTCCTTCTCCGCATCGGTGATAGTGTAACGGTGAATGATGCCGCCGAACTCGTTGGCGGTGTGCTTTTCGCGCTTGGTGAGAGGTGTGCCGGTGAAGGCCACAAACGTGGCGGTGGGTAGCGCCAGCTTCATTTTGGCACTGAGGCGACCATACTGGGTGCGGTGGCCTTCGTCAACCAACACAAACACGTCGGGACGGCTGACGGGAGTATTGTCACGCTGGAGAATCTTGACGGCCGCGTCGAACTTGTGCACTAGTGTGGCGACGATGTCAGTGGAGTGCTCGTCCTGAAGGAGTATGGCCAGCTTATTCCCAGTGGAAGCAGCTACTACCTCGCGGCCGCAACGCTTGAAGGTGTCATAAATCTGCTCATCGAGCTCGACACGGTCGGTGACAAGAATAATTTTGGCGTTGGGAATGTAGACGGCCAGCAGTTGGGCCAGCATGACCATGGTAAGCGACTTGCCGGAGCCTTGCGAGTGCCAGAGCACGCCACCCTGGCTTTTGAGGGCACGGCGCAGGGTTTCGCGGACGCCGTAATACTGCTGGTAGCGGGCCACGATTTTCTGGCCGCCATCGTAAATGATGTAGTTGCGGATGAGGTCGAGGAGGCGGGCCGGCTGGCAGAGGGCATAAATCAGGTCATCCTGAGGGGTTATGGCCCAGGGCTGGCCGATATTATCGGCGTACGGGTTGGGCTGGCTTGCACGCTCGGGGTTGGTCAGGAGTTTTTTCCAGGTTTCTGGCTGGTTGATGCTGTTATTTTTAAGTTGCTGCAACTCCTGCCGACGGCGGTCAGCATCCTCAGGGTCGTCTTCGGCGCGGTGACGCCAGGTTGCCCAAAACTCTCGGACGGTGGCAGTGGTGCCGTAGGCGGGGGCATCGCCGTTTTCGTCGAGGCCGGAATCGGCGGCCACGGCCAACAGGATTTGAGCATAGAGGTAAAGCGGGCGGATGCCCTCGGGCTGCTGCTGACGCAGGTGCTGGGAAACAGCCTGGTCAATAGGGCTCTTTATGAGCGGTGATTTGCACTCGATGACGACGAGCGGGATACCGTTGACATAGAGCACCACATCGGGGCGGTAGGTGGTGGGCAGGCCAGTGCGCTGGACGGAAAGTTCTTCGGTGACGTAAAATTCATTCTTGTTTACCTCAGTGGGTTTCCAGTTGAGGTAGCGGACGGTGTAGCTTTTCTTATCGCCGTCAATGGTTTGTTCGACGGTGAAACCAAGGGTGAGCAGGTCGTAGATTTCCTGGTTGGTGGCTATGTAGCCTTTTTCGAGGGAAGGACGGCGCAGAGCTTCGATGGCGGCGGTAATAGCGTCGTCGGTAAACTCGTACTCAATGCCGCGGTACATAAAGCGGTTGTTGTCTTTGAGCCAGGTGCGGAGGATTTCAGGCAATAGCACTTCGGCTTCGCGGTTCCCACGCTCCTTCATCGCCTGATTCGGGGGCAGGTAGGTGTAACCAAGCTGCTGAAGCAATAACAGGGCGGGAATCTGACTGGCGTCGTCTTCGCGGGTTGAAGGAACGTGGGGCATAGCAAGTGAAATAACGGATGGATGGAAAAGACTAAGACAGCTGAATTTCACCGGTAAAGAGCTGCTGGAGCAGGCCACGCTTTTGTGTGCGCAGGGCTACCAATTTGCGCTCATTAAGGCGGATTTCGGCGTCGGCAGCGTTGAGCACGTCGGCGATGGAGCGGCGTTCATCAGCAGAGGGCACCACTGTGTCTAACTCAATAAAGTCTTTTGCGCTGACATTCAATAAACCGTGGTTGCGTGCCCCTTCTTGAGCGATTTGCGAAATACCCTGATTCATCATGCCAGCTTCGAAATAATGTTCGAAGAAGTCGCCGTCATCAGTAGTTGGACGGAGGCAGATATACAACGGGGATACAATACCTTGTTCGTACTGAATCAGAGGTTTAATAACGCCCATTGGGTAACCAATGGAATAGCTTTTGTTGTAAGCAAAGTCACCACGGTTCAGCAAGTAGTAGTTACTGACAGTCTCGCTAGCAATGCTCTTATTAAAGTAGCGCGTTTGGCTCACTAGACCTTGCTGGGCGGAAATAGTCAATACGTTGGTATTACCAACTGCATTGCGAGTTGTCATCCGCTCGAAATAATTACTGAGAGAGTGGGCTTCCCAATCTTGGTCAAAGCCAGCCAACCGTTGCTGCTTGGTCATGAGCCTAAATGCGACCTCTTTCTTCCGACGGTACAACTGCTGAACCTGTTGGGTTTGGAGGGAAATGGCGTCATCCCAAGTTTTGATTATTTCTGCAATCTGCCTTTGCGATTCGATCGGTGGTATTTTGATGGTTTGCTGAAGGAAGTCGCTCAGATCAAACGTCATCTTCTCAATGTGAACTCCATGGCTGCATATGTAACACAGGTTGTAAAACCACGGTAGTTTTGATATACAGTCAAAAAAAGTAATGTCTAACAACTCTGGATCTCGTGTTACCAGAATCGCATAGGAGCCAGAAACTTTCATGTCGTCAAAGCTTGCTGTTACAAGTGCCGACGCACCATGAACAATCTGCATTTTAGAAATTAGAAAATCACCAGCTTTTGCTGTTAGCAAGTTCTTAGTCAAGATTTGAT
>JAIVFU010000444.1 GCA_020829485.1 Nostoc sp. CHAB 5834
AATCGTAAATTGAACGGAATTCGACGAATATTTGCTGGGAATGGGGGTAGCTTAATTATTATCTTTAATGGTGATGGAAGTTACCAAAAGTTATTGCCAGTTTAAGGATATTTGAAACCAATTCGTATAAAAAGGCTAAAGTAGATTCTTAGTCAAATAGAATTACATAATATGTATTCAAAAAAAATTAGACGTAAGTGCAAAATGACAATTGTGGATATATGTACTCGGAAATTGCCTTTTAGTGAAAATATTATTTATAAGATATAGTATTCAGGCCAATCAGTAGGGTGCTCTTTTTTCGCTTACTATAACTGCCGTATTCAATGGTGATCGTATTGTTTCTTGACAGTAGAGAAGATTGGTCAATTTTGGGGTTATAGAAAGGGCCAATGGAAAATAGTGTGGATGGTTGTTTCTCACCGTATTGACTGACAATGAGTAAGATAGTATTCGTTGATTCGTCGCTCTTCGATAGATTAGCGCTACCTGAGCCGTCGTTGATCACGTAAATTATTATATATAGATTTGGTGTTTTCTTGGTCGAAAAAGATTCTACACTAGTCAATATCTTGATAAGATTTTGGTCATTTATTTTGGTAATATTTACTTTATTTTGGGCAAAGGACGTGTTAAAAGTAAAAAACAAAGAAATCAATAAATATTTTACTTTTGAGTTTTTCATTATTATTTTACTTTTCAGCGTGTTGTTTATGTGAAACAGTATAGTACGCGAATAAATGTAGGGTGAAGATTTTGTGAGCTTATTAATAATATACACAATAAGCTGGCACTGGAACTAAGGTAAATCAGAACACGGTAACAGGAAAAATCTAATTTTTTGCCATACGGGTGATAGTGCCAAATGGTGTAAGAAAGGAATAGCCAAAGCACAAATAGCAAGACAGATCAAACCAGTAAGGAAAACAAATCTTAATTTAGCGTACAGGAGTGACTGAGTCAGTTGTTAACACAACGCTCGTTACGGTGCTGCCAGAGGTGTGACAGGTAGCAAAAACGAAGTTCGTTGCATTAACGGCACAGTTAAAGACGGTGCCAGAACAAGCTCAGCACAATCATCAGCACCAGACCTATTTGCAGGGCTGTCAGCACATAGATATAATTGGTTTCTCCCGTAGACTCGTCAACAAGATCTTCCCCAACGGTGAGTTGAAGCGAAGTAAGCTCGTCGAGCATCTGGGTTACCTGGCCGAAAGCTTTGCTGCTGCCGCCAACAAAAAGTGCTTGCTGCGCCTGCGGCACATCAACCAAACGGGTCATGAGTTCGCCCTCCAGTTGATTATAAACCGACAGCCGTTGCCTGAGCAGTTGCAGGCCGTCCTTTTCTTTTTCCGTCAGCTTCGTTTGCTCAAACACCGTCATCATCGAGTCCGTCTGCCGGTTGAACCGATTGAGCGATGACATAATCAACTCCTTGTTCTGTTTGTTGGTGGCCAGGACGTAGGTTTCCAACAACAACCGTTTGCGGTAGACGGTCGAGGTCAGGTTGACAAGGATACCTGTGGGTACGAGTCGATCCTCATAAATGGAAGCCGAAGCCTGCTGAACATCGTGGACGCTGCGACGACTCAGAAAAATACTGGTCAGGATCAGCCCCAGTAAACTAAGTACCACTACAATAGAGAGGATGCGGGAACGGCTGTGATCAGGTGGCGTCATAGGTCAACTTCAGGGAACAAGCTAACAACATACGTAACACGGCGAGCGTATGCAGGGTCCTCGATACCATGACGCCCCGATCGGCCACGGGCCTGGTTCACGTCACGCATTGGACCGGCAACATACCCGCCATGGCTGGCACAATATAGGAAAACAAGCGTTTCGTTCGGCTGGCAAAGCCCACCAACACGTTCCGACAACTTTATTTGGCTATATGTCAACTAGATTTTGCTGCGAGCGAGCGGCTTATGGCTGGCCCCTTACGCGTGCGGGGGAACTCCAAACACCGCGCTGGCCAACACATTCGTGTCGGCCAGCGCGGTGTTTGGTCAGGTAAGAAATGGATTCAGCCAGGCCGGTTAATCATTGCCCGAAATGGTTTGCGGCTGGGTCTTGCCGGTTGCTTCCATCACGAACTGAGCAGCCGGGCGCGCTGCGCTAACACGCTGAATCTTGTAGTTCCGTAGGGTTACGTCCCGTTCAGGCGTATGGGGCACAACAACGCCACCCACGGGTACGGCACCGGGTACGGGATGCTTGTAACTGGCCATAGGCCCCTGGTTTGGCATCGGTGTCGTAACCGTTACGCCTTGTTTTGCTTCCCACTGACGCGCCTTGGCCGCTTTGTTGGGATGCTTGTAATTATGGGTCGAATACGTGACGTCACGGCGTAATTTTGCCTCGTCCTGGGCGGTGGCAGTCATGATCGAAAGGCAACTGAAGGCGGCTATTAACAGGTATGTTTTCATGATTCACTTGGTCATTTATGTACTTGTCAACGCCTGAGCCTGATTGTTTTTAACCTGCTCTTTCGTTGACGTTACAAAGGTCATACCCCCGCGTTAGGCTCGTGTTAGAGTCGGATTAGAACGGCGTTAGAAATACCAGCGTTGCCCGCCAACGCACCGACAGGCTTCGTTGGCAGGTGTCGGGTAAGGCATCCGAACCGCCGGAAATGGATGAGGAGGAAAGGAGATGAGTGGGAACTCAGCGGGGCAGCGAAACGGTGAACGAAGTGCCCGTTTCGAAAGAAGAATCAACTTGAATGGTGCCCTGGTGCAAGCGTATAAT
>JAIVFU010000445.1 GCA_020829485.1 Nostoc sp. CHAB 5834
TTTGTTTTCCTCTTTAGTCAGAAATACCCTCAAACGAGCGCCCATATTTTTTGTTACCTCGGTAGATATATTCTCCGTATTTATTTATTGTTACATAGTTTCGTTTTTTCCTGCCGACCTACTTAGTCCCGTATTTTCGTTAAATTCCCACCCTAATCCTGCTCTATCTTTGCCCTTACACCATGCTACAAAAAGCGGTGGGGGGAGTTTAATTCGCTCCTTGCGTACACTTTCTTGACTCACACCAAGTCTAGAAGCCAAACCTTCTTCGGTTAATGGTTGCATTCGGGGAGTATGCCCTTGGAAGGATGAATTATTGTAGTACGATTTTTGACCTCGCTTTTGTTGGTTGTTGAGATAGTTTTGAATTTTTATAATCGCCTCAGCTAACTGTGTCATTCGGGCACACGTCCCCTCTACTTTTTGTTCTAAATCGGCAAGATTATGAATTGCTGTGGTTTGCTTGCTATTAGATCCACTTGCAAACTCGGACTCGAGCTTATCAAGTCTTTCGCAAATAGCTATTATCGTTTCATTGCTCGGTCTGCTGTGACTCTTGTTACCAGCAACCAAGTACTTCTCTACACTTGCCTTAATCTTTGAGTCTAGGCGTTGGTCTAAATTATTACCACCTATTGCATCAGCCTTATCTTGGGAATCGCCTAAGTAGAGTTCGATAAATTCGATCAGCGTGGCTGTTGCTGTTGTGCCTTTCGAGTTGCAACAGGCGATAAACTGCTCCCACATTCTTTGGTCACAGTTGAAAGATGCTAATTTTTTTTTACGCCCTGTATTGCTCATGTTCACGTATCATCTAGGTAAACTTGGACTGTCCACGCTTATTAAATCGTGTAATTCGTCATGATGAATTACCTTGATTATCATAGCCAAATGTGTCAGCGCATTCTTCAAGCGATGGCTTTTGTAAAGAGATGCTACTGCCAACCGCTACCATTGGCGATTGCAAATAAATATAGATATCACCCCGCAGCAATTCCAGCATCAACCATCCTCCCCAGGCACTAAGTATTAAGTATTCTCAGTGATGACGCTAATCAATGGAAATATTTATACTGCTCATGTCCATTAAAGAATTATTTGTCAGTTTTAAACAATTAGTGCCAAGGCACTCGATTTTTTGAGTCCTGTGGAATTAGAGTTATGCTCTACCTCCTTTTATTCCAGTTTTAAAGAATTAATGTCACTTTCACTCCTAAAAACAACCCTTATTATCTACCCAAATTTTCCCGTTAAATCGTGAAATCCTGAAATAGCAAGCGTTTTAAACTATACTTTGGGCAGGCTTATAGGAGCGCGATCGCTAGCGATAACTCTATGAAATAATGGTAAAACTCAGTAGTCTATTGAGACTTTCAAAAGAAAAGGCATTTAATCATTTGAAAGCTTTCAAAGAATATAAAAACACTAAAAGGCTGCAAACTCTCTATTTATAAGCCTTTTAGCCTCTTATACAGCTAGACATTAATTACTTAAAATTGACAAATAATTCTTTAATGGACAGCTCATCTGCATAGCTGCGAAAATTGCACCCCGTAGCAATTCCTGTCTCGTGGACTGGGATAATAAGAACACGGCGGGGTGTTGATGGGGCAGCAACCTTGAAAATTGATAGGCATGGTCGAGCAAAGATTCTGTCTTTGCAGGAAATCCAACTTCTGTTCTCGCAGGGGGTGGATTCACTGCGAGATAAAGCGCTGTTTGCGGTGATGCTTTACACAGCGTGTCGCGTGAACGAGGCAGTGACATTGCTAAAGCGCGATGTCTATGATACCAAAGGAAAAGTCAGAGCCAAAATCATCTTTCGCAAAGGTAACACGAAAGGGAAACTGGCTACCCGTGCCATCCCAGTAATTCAAGAGGACGAGTTGTACAAGTACTTGGAGGTGAGAGAAGATCAAGTATTGGGAGCGGTATCATCTTTAGCGCTACTTGCTCCGGTTGATGAAGACGACTTCGGGAAACCCAACTTTGTCGAAGTCACCGATAATTCAGTGCATGAAAGCTCTTGACCCCATTTTACCAAAAAATCGATTTAGCAAAGCAGCATCAGCGCAATTGCTGAAAGCACAAGTAGAAATTACTTCAATGATGCGGTTAGTTATGACGAAAGTTTAGCTCCCCTCCATTGGCAACACTTCTTCATTCAGCAAGGTGTAAAATTCCGGGACTTGATCCTCGACAAGTCGCAGTTCATTTGCCGCGATCGCTTCAAGTTCAAGCACCGTCTCCCAACGCAAATCCTCAACCCATCGCTTGAGAATGCCTTTAATTGCGTCCACTCCACGAGAAATACCTCTTCGTAGTATTTCTACGCAGTGGAGTAGGGTAATGCGATCGGTCGGAGGCGACTCAAATTCGGTAGTATCCTCCCCTTGGCAATGGGAGTTCCCTATAGCATCAGGGGGGGGTGTGGATACGGGCTGCTGATTAGGGCTTACACTATACGCAGCAGGGGTTTGGGGAGCATAATAGGTTCGATTTTCTTTTTGATTACGCTTCGTTTCACGATGAGCAATTACCTCTTGAGCAAATTCTAATTCCTCTTTAGATAAAGAAAAAAGTTTCACCTGTTGCCCCCGTTTACCTTGCTTGCGGAAAGTCAACTTTAGCCCCAGCTGCTCTAGCATTGTGGCCAGCAACCAAATAGGTTTACAGTCTAGGGGAATAGTAAACCCAAGAATTGCTTTGACGTGAGCAGCACAATGTATAGCGA
>JAIVFU010000446.1 GCA_020829485.1 Nostoc sp. CHAB 5834
GGTTTTCCTTTTAGCACCGCATCGGTATAAGCCTGCGTTTTGTTGATGCCTTCCCTGACCGGAAAATTGAGTTGCGGGTAGCATGTCTGCAAGAGCGGAAACACTTCGTCGTCACGGAATTTCGTGACATACTCTGCCCACGAGGCAATAGAAGGCTCGGCCATGGGGACGGGGAACTGGCGCGTTTCGCTGGCACAAAACCTGTTCTGGAAATAAACAATCAGTTCATCCGGCGCATGAATTGTTTCATCGTGTAAGACCCAATCTGACGAGATAGCTGTCATGAGTTAAGCAATTTGACGTTTTGCGAGTTGGGCGAACAGGGTATCTTTTTCCATAAGCTCGTCATACGTGCCCGCTTCGACAATGGTCCCTTTGTCTAAAACATAAATGCGGTCGGCATTTTTGATCGTACTCAACC
This sequence comes from Nostoc sp. CHAB 5834, assembly GCA_020829485.1. The sequence goes on from JAIVFU010000446.1 coordinate 422, forward strand.
GGTGGGCAATAATGATCCGGGTGGCCTGAAGTTTATCTAAACTTTGCGACACCGTATTTTGCGTCTGGTTATCGAGCGCACTGGTTGCTTCGTCCATAAACAGCAATCGTGGTTTATGAGCAATGGCACGTGCAATCATGAGCCGTTGGCGCTGCCCACCCGAGAACGTGCCGGCCCCTTCACTTACCACCGTGTGCATCTCCATAGGCATGTGTTTGATATCTTCTTCCATACCAGCCATGCGCGCAGCTTCCCAGGCATCGTCCAGGGTTAGTTCCGAGTTACCAATGATGTTCTGAAAAATGCTGCCTGACATCAGCGCTCCGTTTTGCAGAACCACACCAATCTGTCGGCGTACTAATTCCCGATTCATCAGGTCAAACGAATTTCCATCATAATAGATCGATCCTGCTTCGGCCTGCTCAAAGCCCAGCAGCAACCGCATGATGGTGGATTTTCCTGATCCTGAAGCCCCTACAAAGGCAACCATTTCGCCCGGTTTGATCTTGAACGTAATATTGTTCAGAACCAGAGGCTGATCTTCCTTATAGCGGAAAGAAACGGAGTTCATTTCTATTTCGCCCTCCAGTTCGCCCGGATCAATGCTTTGCTCCGCCGATTCAGTTTCTTCCGCTAAAATTGGCTGCACCCGCTCGTAAAGGGTAATCACGTTCAGCGAGGTTATCAAAGCCATGCTTAACCGCAGGCTATCGTTCAGGAACTGGTTAAATGACGTAATGAATGCCATGAAAACCCCTACAGACAACATACTGGTTACCGCGTCGGCATTCAAAACCGTGTAATAGAGGAATGAGAATAAGAAAATACTCGTCAGCAACGGATACGAAGCATTAAATGCTTCTACAAAATTCTGGTAACTACCGGAGTTAAAACCTAACTTTTTCAGGGTTGAAAATTTATCGGCCCAAAGTGCAAAAACCCTTCGTTCGCCCCCCGTTATTCTAATCTTTGTTATGCCCGATAAAAACTCGAAGAGAAAGCCCTGAATTTCACCCTGATATTTAGAAACCTGGCGGTCATACTTTAGTTTGAGCCAGCCAACCGTAGCGATAAAAGAAGCGGCAATCAACCCTAAAATCACGCCCACCCAGGCCAGTTGAGCATCGTAATAAAAGAGAAGCAATAAATTAACGGACGAGAAAGCCCCGCTCAATACAGCGGTCATCAGCGTACTGGATACAATTTGACGAATGGCATTAATACTCAATACACGATTCGTTAAGTCGCCAGCGGTGTATTTTTTGTAAAACGTTACCGGCAAACGAAGCATGTGGTCCATCATTCCGGCTTGCAAATTGATGCTGGATTTCGATTCGACCCGTAGCTGCAACCCTCCTTCCACTAACTGCAACCCTGCCTTTACAAAAGCAATCATAATCAGGATAGCAAATACTTCAGTGTGCAGGGATCTATCCGCAGTCGGCACAACTTCATCGTACATTGTACCCGCTAATATGGGTACTAACAGGCCGATCAAACTACCCAGTAACGCAGCCAGAATCAGCCATTTTGCGTCTTTCTCTACTCCTTTGATCGCAAACGAAAGTACCTTTTTTACGGAACTCATTTTGCCGTCGAAGCCCGGAAAAAACATGTAACCAATCGGGTCCAGCGAATCAGCAATCTCATGATCAACAATGACTTCGTTGCCCGTCACTACATCAATGATACTGTAACTATTCGCTGTTTTTTGTAGTAAGGCGACAGGCGTTCGGTCTTTTTTAGTGAAGGCCAGCAGTGGGCCGTTTTCCTGTTTCCACCAGATATCTCTCAGAATAATTTTACGAATTCTCAGCTTCGAGCTTTTAGCAATAAGGTGAAGTTGATTCGTAGTATTATTCTGATGGGATTCAATATATTTTGGTTCTTCTAACTTGAAACCAATCTGATCCCCGATTAACTGACACGCCTGGAAAAGACTATTTTTCTGGTTTATGTTGCTACTGACGCCCAAATCACGGCCACTACTATTTCCCGCTACAACTGATTTTATTTTTCCAAGCGTTTTTTCTAAAGCCAGTTGGTCGTATATGCGCTTTTCTGACAAATGTGCACTTTCCTCAGCTTGCTGCGTTTCAATAATTTTGTTGATCTGAGCATAAAAAAAACCTTCCAGTTTGTTCAACGTAAGCAGAAAATAGATCTCATCCTGCAGCAACATTTCCCGTGTACTGAGTACACGCACTCTCGTATCATCCGCTAACGATTTAAGCCACAGTTTATTGGATACAGGTGCCAGGAAATCAGCATATTGCGCATAGCTTATCTC
>JAIVFU010000447.1 GCA_020829485.1 Nostoc sp. CHAB 5834
GCTCACATCTCATGAACCCACCAGTATGTAGTGTCCTCTCGGCAATTGGTAATACACCCTTAGTGCAGTTACGCAATATCGTTCCTCAGGAATGTGCTGATATTTTCCTGAAGTTGGAATACCTTAATCCAACAGGCTCGTTTAAAGATCGCATGGCCCAAGCTATTATCGAAGAAGCTGAACAACGAGGTACTCTCCAGCCCGGAATGACCGTGGTAGAATGTACCGCCGGCAGCACCGGTACCGCCTTGGCCTTTATTTGCGCCGTAAAAGGATATCGCTTCCGTGTAATTTCATCGGATGCTTTTGCTAAAGAAAAATTACAGTCTATGCGCGTTCTGGGCGCCGATATTCAGATTGTCCCTAGTGAGGGAGGTATCATAACGCCAGACTTAATTCCCCGGATGCTTGGGATCGCTTCAGAAATGGGGCAACACCCGCAGAACTACTGGACGCGTCAGTTTGAAAATCAGGATGCTATTGAGGGCTACCGAAAAATGGGAAAGGAAATTCTGCAACAATGCCCTACCAAAATAAGCGCATTCCTGGCGGCAGTGGGCACGGCGGGGATGTTAAGCGGTGTCTCACGAGAGTTGAAACAGGTCGGATGGGACACGCAAGTAATTGCTCTCGAACCGGCCGAATCACCCCTCCTAACGCAGGGCGTCAAAGGTAGTCATAGTATTGACGGCGTGGGAGTAGGTTTTATTCCACCGTTGTTATCAGCTGACCTTTACGATGAAATACGTTCTATACCAGAAGCTTATGCTCGAGAAACAGCCCGGCTTTTGGCTGCACGAGAAGGCATTTTTGCCGGCACATCAACCGGACTTAACGTAGCGGCTGCCATAGATCTCGGTTGCCAACTGGGTCCTGGCCATACTGTCGTGACCGTTGCATGTGATTCAGGCATGAAGTATTTAGCAGGTGGTTTATTTGACTATTAGCCTCACTTTGAGTTCACTTAGTTAGGCTTGTTATTGACAGGGCTCTCTGTGTCTTGTCCTGATTTTATTCGGACGTATATCTGAACGGTTGTCGGGTAGGAGGGAAGGGGTTGTTAATAGTCCTTTCTGCGTTCAGAAAAACCGTTCACTTTAATCGTCCACGATTGTACCATGATGCTTCCTTTTACTAAACCATTTGGGTTGACAGTAACAACTCAAAATATAAAGAAGAACCAAACAATGATAAATAATCCAATCCACTTGCCTTACAGGAGTATGAAGCCGTCCATTACAGGTTACGGTTGATCCGTGTTGATATTATTAGTGACATTTTGTAATCATCACATTATAGATACGGCTAACTAAGTTACGCGCTCAGTTCTAATCTTCTATTTACCGCTAACTTTAGTCTCTTTGGTATAGTCTTGCTGAATCGGACAGTGTTCTTGCGTAACTTCCCTCCCCATGGCAAGTCCAACAAACCACCCCTTCCCATCGCAAGTTTGATAAAGCTTTAAAAGGGGAAGCACTACGCAAGCTTGATGAAGGTCAATCAGTGGCTCATCAGGTCGCCAAAAGCCTTAATGTGAGCGACCAATTGCTCTACACCGCAGCGGCGGCCCGGCTGGAACACGCTCATAAAAAACAGCCACAAAAGCAGGCGGGGGTAACAACGAACTACTGGCTGAAAATGAACGGTCGAAATCCCGGCTCAAACGAGCCGAGATGGAGCGCGACATTCTAAAAAAAGCATAGCCATCTTCACTCAACCGAGCTAAAAGCCATGTATCGCTTCATTCGAGACCAAAGCCAGTACCATCCAGTACAGGTGCTTTGCCTGACGCTGGGGGTCAATCGTAGTGGCTATTACTACTGGCGCAAACCGATCACGATATCACCAGCAAAAGCGGGTGACAATCTGGGGACAAGGTTGAGTAATGCCCAGCTAGTCAAGAACTTGTTAAGCCTGCATCGGCGTCGATATGGTAGTCGCCGCCTTATGGGTGAGATGAAAGACCGAGGCCTTAGGGTAAGTCGGGACTTCGTCCGCAAGGTAATGGCAAACAGTCAGCTAAAACCGATTCAGCCGCGTAGCTTCGTTCCGCGAACCACCGATAGTCGTCACACAATGGGCTATTGGCCTAATCTGTTGTTAAATCGCCACCGCCCTACAGGGTCCAACTAGGTATGGGTCTACGACATATCATACCTGCCCCTGGCTACAGGCAAATGGCTGTATCTGGCTATGTGGGTAGATCTATGTTCACGGCGTGTAGTAGATTGGTGCTTGGCCGATCACATGCGCGATGAGTTAGTCATCACGGCTTTACGGCGGGCGTTACTAAAGCGTCAACCAGCCGATGGACTGATCCTGCATCTAGACCGTGGTGGACAGTATGCTTCATAAGACTTTCGTAAGTTACTGGCTGGCAAGTGTCTGCAGCGCATGAGTCGGCTGGCGAGTGCTATGATAATGCTACTGCCAAATCCTTCTGGTGACGGCTTAAAGCCGATGTAATGGAATCTGGGGTATTTTTAAGCTTAGACGATGCTGGCGCCGAGATCGGCGACTACATTGAAAACTATTACAATGGGATGCGCAAGCACTCCAGCTTACAGTATTGCAGTCATGTTCAATTTGAGTCTAACATATCTTCCAGAACTAGCAAGAGACTGTCCGACAAAACCCGCCCCCCCACTTTTCCGCTTCCCCGTGCGAATCAAGACTTGAGTACTCAAAAACTATTGAGTACAATTTGA
>JAIVFU010000448.1 GCA_020829485.1 Nostoc sp. CHAB 5834
TTGCTCGTATTTCTTATACTTGGAATTGTGGCACCATAAGTGACAAGAGAAAATCCCAGAATCGTTAAAAATGTAATCATTATACTAATGGCATCTTAATCCCAGATTCAACATGAAAATTAAAACTTTTATTAATGATAATTATGATCAACTATATATTTAAACAAATGGCTTGAAACTACTGTCTCCTGAATCCTTTCTCAAGGAAGATACAATAGATATCATTTCTTCTGTACCATAAATTAACTTTAATCTAAGAATAAATTTACGACCTTCATTTGTAATACTGAAATCACCTGATCCTGCATAGCTTTGTGTCCCCCATGTCATTGCCTCAGGCTCTACACCTTCGATTACTAAAGCTAACTCTTCAAATTGAGTTAATAATTGATGAGAATAAATTTCTTCATTTAATACTCCATAAGATGTAATATACTGACCTATATTGAAAGCACCCCATAACCATAAAAAATGAATTAAAGATGGAGGTTTGTGACTTGTACAAACTAACGCTGTCTCAATAATAGCTTTGTAATACAGAGGTTTTATTTGTTTTGAATCTAATACTATTTCATCGAGAAACCGATATACTTCTTCAAAACTTAAGCCATTGTAGGTAGTTGTATCTTTCGATGGTTGAGCTAATTTCGCTCTCAGTTCATTGTTTTCCTTTACCAATTTTGCAAGTTGTTCGGCAATCTCGCCTGAATTTGTTGCTTCATTTCCAGGCACCCAACCAATAAGCTCTGGACGCTGGGCGAAATCTGATAGTGTTGAGAGTATTGCTAGTTTAATATCGCGGAGATCATTCCACTCCTCTACTAATTTTTTTTTAACTAGTGCTTTGAATTCATGGTACTTTTGAGGGTTTTGTAGTTCCAATACCTCTTTGCCAACTAACCTATTTTTTTCATCAAGCTGAGAATCGCTCATTATAACGGAAAAAACTGCCTTCCCGTTCTCTAAGGCATATTCATACTCTAAATGAGTATAGCTTTTACCTGAAATTGGCTCTATACTTCCATATCTGCCTCCTAATAGAAGTAGATAGACGTCTGACTCGTCTATCCACTTTTTTATTACAGTCATTTGTGACTGATCACCAGCGGAAAATAACTCCATACCTGCCGGTATATGTCCTGCTTTTAATATAGCCTCAACTGCTGCTTGTCTTTCTTCTTTGAGGTCAGTAAATGTTGATGAAACAAATACTTGTAATTTTCTTTTTTGTGACATCTTATTACAAAGGTGAATGTCAACAAATGTAACTAATTGGTCCTACCGTTCAAAAAAGCTATTTAGTAACCTTGCTGAGTAGCTTTTTTTTGTCATGCCTGATAGCATTGTTCACCTTACCCCGTTACAGCCTGAGAAGTCGAAGGAGCAAAAGGCTGCTGATAAACTCGACAAGTTTCGAGATCACTTACTACACCGTACTCCGCTCAAGCCTTCCGAGCATGATACGCTGGAGAAGTATCGCAAATGCTTTGCCTGGCGCTGTAAGCTGTTCAGCCCTCAGCAGGTAGTCAATATGCTGATGCAGGAATACGCCATTAAGTACAGCCAGGCATACCAGCTGATGGCCGAATCGACGAAGCTGTATGGCAAAGTAGATGACATCGACCGGGAAGGTACCCGCAAGGTATTGATCGAAAGTCTGTACGTGGCCATGTCGATTGCTGTCAAGGAGAAGAACGCCGAAGCTATTATTGCAGCCACGCGCGAGATTGCCAAACTATCCAAGGTACACGATGATCAGTCGCCCCTCACGCCGGATGAGCTGATGCCGGCCCGCGTCGCCAAATACGTGCAGAACAACGTCACGGTCAACAATTACGGTGGGGAGGGTCAGGTCAATGAGTAAAGAAGCCGTTATCCAACTCAACCCCAAACAGCTCCAGTTTCACCAGCTGTGTACCAGTAACCAAGCTGATCTTTATAAGGATGGGCAAGCTTACCAGGGCGGTTTTCGGGCGACTTTTCAAGGGGGTAGGGGTTCTGGCAAAAGCCGGACGCTGATTCACCTACTGGCCGAATCCGCCTTCCAACTCCCCAGGGCGAAGGCGGGCCTGGCGGGGCTGACCTACCGGCAGGTGCAGGACATCATTCTGTCACAATCGAATGCTGTTTTTGAAGAGCATGGCCTTCATGAGTACAACAGCAAAACCGGTTTAGGTCATTACGTTATCAACCACCGCCCGCCCGAGCACTGGAAACAGGCGCTTAATACGGTGCGCACTTACGATAACTGTCTAGTATTCGCCAACGGCTATACCGTTCAGTTCGTCAGCGCCGATCGGGAAGAAACGATTCGGGGGGCCAACTTTGACCAGCTCTTTATCGACGAGTCCGCGACCATCAAGGAGCAGTTCTACAACAAGGTACTGCGCCCCACGGTACGCGCCAACAAGCACGTCTATAAAGACCCCCGGCCCAACCGGAAGGGACTTAATCACCCTCTACACTGGCTCATCGCTGACTTCACCTCCGCCCCCTGGACGCCCATGGGGCAGTGGGTGTACAAAACCGAGGACCTGCAAAAAGTAACCCCCAGCAAATACGCCTTCCTTGAATCGACGGCCTACGATAACCTACAGTTCTTACCCGGCTCTTTCATTGAGGACCAGCGCGAAGCCTGTGGTGATCAGCTGACGTTCAACATTGAGATCCTGAACCATCGACTGACCCGTATTGCCAACGGCTTT
>JAIVFU010000449.1 GCA_020829485.1 Nostoc sp. CHAB 5834
TTATCGCGTTGTGAGCTTGTCCAGACGTAATTATGAATTGATTACACCCTGTCAACATCTTGTTATTTCACAGTATGGAGAATAAAGTATATGATGAAATTGGATATCGCTCATTTAGTAGTTACATAAATAGATATCACTTTAAAAGAGTTTACGAACTAATTTAAAAGTCAACTAGCATATTATTTATTTTTTTATTCCACTTTTTTTGTTCTGATTTGTTTAGCATATGATTCGTTTCCTCGTCATACCGTAAGCTCATCTGATTAATATCCATTAAAATAGACTTGAAAATTAAATCTATTTTTTCATTATAATTACTTTTCAATAAAACAGTAGACGCGACTTCTTTTTTGAATTTTAACGTACATAATATCCCCATATTAAAATGACCTTGTTCGTGCTCTAATAGTTCATCTGTTTTTTTGTCTGGTAATACCCAGGAGTTTCCTCTTAAAAAAACAGAGGTCTGTAAATCAATATTAACCGTATCTCTACGAAATGAAAGCACTTTGTATTTATACTTGACTAACCAGTAGGTTGTAGCCCAATATTTCGAAGCAGGGTCTACTGGTCCACTAAAATCTTCCCATCTTAATTTTCCATTTTCAATTAGTTTGTCAACATTCACATTCTGTGCGTTAGCATTTGCGATAACAAATACCACGAAAATGATTAGTAATATAGCATTTTTCATAAGCATAATTCATAAAAATTGAGGACTTTAAATTTGTTTTTATGCCATTTTGCACAATACCTGCATGTTATACACATAGAGTAAGGCTAGTTATATGAGTGGCTATTATGTTAATATAGAATAGACTTTGATTTAGTATCCAGCCGTTTATAGGCTTTCAAATTATAAATCAGTGATAATAAGCCAACCACAAAAGCCACACAAAAAATGGCCAATAGTACAGGAAAAGAATGTACCGCTAACTTGACGTATATTGTCAGGCCAAAGTAGAACAAGCCCAGGAAAATCCAACTTGACATTTTTAATAATGGGTAGTCAACCTGAACAAAAGTCGATTGAAAAGGCCATACCACCATTCTAAGGCGGGGCCAATCCCAGATTAGTAAATAGATATTGGCCAACAACATGAAGAATGTGATGATGGGTGTTGCCGCAAAATAGTAGGAAATCGTAATGACAAAGATATTGAGTATAATGGGCAGAAACAGAACAGCGCCCAAGGTAGAGAAGAACTGCGTCATCAAGAGGAAGCCGGCCAGACACTGTCCCCAGCCGATGAAGTGCCAATACAGGCCCGACTGGTATAGTGTCTCAAACAGGTGCCAGCTCTCATCAATAGGTGCATTGCTGCCCGAACTTGTCGTAAAGCGTTGTCCTTGTATTTTGACAATACTGGCAAAGACAAAGGCTGCTCCCAGTAAGTAGCGTAGGTAAACTGTGAAGAGTTGGACAGCAATCAGCCGCTTCAATTTTTCCAGTATCATTTTTTGTATAATCAGTGTTATTGAAATTTAGATTACTCACGTAAGTATTTACGTAAAGCCTGGATACCTAAACGCTTAACGTTGTACCGACTATGTAAGCAACAAAATGCAAAAACAGAATCACAAAAGGTAAAAACTGAAAAGGTGGACTGCTTATTGCTTTTTTTTGTTTTATAGTCACTAGTACAGTACGTGCTGTTTCGTAGCGTTGATTCCATAAATTTAAATACCACTATCGCCAGCAACACATTTCAGCGATTACAATTATTTTACCCGTTTCCAAATTTCGCTGTAAGGTCCCTTTAATATCATCGTATCACCCTCTATTTTGACTTCATATTTGAACGTTTTACCCAAATACCCCCCCGTGCTTGCATTGGCATACTCTATTGTTTCTGCATAGTTATTGCCATCCAGGAGATAGGTACCGCCGTGGTGAAAGAGTGTAAGATTATTAGCAGGATCAGGCTGGGAAAACATCCAATGCTTGTCAAGTATGATCTTAGTTTTCTTGTCGGTAGAAGCGGCCTCTCCAACATTACTCACGAAAGACCAAACGCCAACAATGCCTCTTGTTGGCTGGGTTATTGGAACAGCCGAATTTACCTTGGGCAGCTTCGAACTTGAGCAAGCACTCACTACAAGTAAGCTATAAAGAAGTAGAGTTGATCGTCTTTTCATACGAATTAAGAAAATGTCGTAAAAATGCGAAAATATTAATAGAATAAATTTGAAACCAGACAGATTGATGGGCAGTGCCTATTGTAAAAAATGCTGCAAAAAGGGCGAATATTAGTCATTATATTGAGTTGGTATACAAATGCGGCCATATTAAACGAAGCAACTTATAACGAGGTTGTAAGCGACTGGCCCCAAAGTAATGTATCGAGCACAGGATAGTTTCTGCAAAAAGTAAATGAGCCCTACTAACAAATAGAGAAAAAGAATGACACCTGTGTTAGAGGTAGTAAGTAGGTTGGTATGCAGCGGATCCACCAGGTAAAGCAACCAGAAAATTAAGGTCAAGACAGAAGCAATTGTTTTAACGGATTTACTCACTACAAGTGATCGACTGCGCACACACAAGGCAAGTTTGTATGAGTTACCACTATTAATTTGTGCTGTTTTCTGGCTAAATTAAGCCGTCCTTTACAACCAACATCCTGAATATCATGACGAACCATTCCTCACTAGGCACGGCTATCGCTTTAGTCGTTGGCCTCACTATGGCCCATGG
>JAIVFU010000044.1 GCA_020829485.1 Nostoc sp. CHAB 5834
TTTCGGCTCTGAGTCATGGCTAGTCACAATCGCTCAATCACTTGTCTATACTGAGTTTTACACGATTTTTGACTACTGCAAATACTACCCTTGACAATTTCCTCTTTTCCTTAACTTGTCACCAATGGGCATGGGGTATTCTTAATTCTGTCTTCTGACTCCAAATCATTTCTATGTTTAATAGACAGATTGTATAATTTGACGATTGACTAAGCAACCTGTAATGGTCGTGTAGGAAGCATCCTGGGTTCTGGTAGTGGCTTCCCCTCTTCTTGAAGCATTTCAACAAACGCCTCAATCACTTCTTGCCCATTTTTAGCGGCTTCTTCGTAGGTTTTGCCATGTGTATAAAACTCCTGCCAGGGGAACTCAGGCAAATGTACTAGGAAGAGTTGATCGTCCTCTGACCATTGAATCACCATACTGTAGTGATAGCTCATCTATTATTCACCTTCGTCGTTTTCAAAATCTTCCAAGCTTTTGAGTACCCGTTGAATGTTCTTCTCCAAATATAGCGGAGCATCATCTCCGTCCTTCCCTGGAATGGTGAGAGGTTCTTCAGGTAGCAACGGATGTTTCCAATAGGTATAACTTCCTTTTCCTCGACCTGGCTGAAGAATGTATCCAGCTTTCGCTACCATTGCCTTCAGTTCTCTAATTTTCTTGGGCATTGGTTTTCACAGTTTACCAGTTCAAGCTTACTATAAGTTCAGCGATCGCTTTTGATGTTTCTTTTGATGTGGCGCTCACCAGATGCGGTCTTTAACTTAGCACAACTTGAAGCGTTTCTTGCCAATCTAACTGCAACTTTGAGTGAGCATTGCCGCTATTAATGGCAATTTCTACCCAGCCGTGACTGCCAACTAAAGCTATTATCTCTCCCACGTTGACATCACTGTAAGTTTCACAGCCTGGTATACTCAACCCCGCAGCTTGCACAGACCAAGTTTTGCCTTGTACGTAACTCCCTGCAATGTTGCTGACTAAGTTGCCAAAGTGGTCAATATATTGAATGCAACCCACTACACCAGTGGTTGTTTGCTTGCACTCGCCTATATCCAGTTTTACCAAACTTGCTGGATCAATTTCTTGTCCTAGCTGTTTAAGGGGGACACCACTAGCAAGACTAGCTCCCACTGGTGCAAAAATATCTCTACCGTGAAAAGTCTTGCTTGGTTGGGGAGTTCGCCAGTAGTTAAGATTTGTAAGCTCGACGGCTGCGTAGGCGTAGCCCGTCGTAGACATCGCCAGACTTTGACTAAGTACCCCGCTAAAAATACCATTATCTGGGCCTACCAGAAACCCTTGAGCAAATTCTACTGCGATCGCTCGTCGCTTGCTTCCCACACCCGGATCTACTACCGCCACATGCACTGTTCCAACTGGGAAATAGGCATAAGCATTCATCAAAGAAAATCTGGCTGCGGCTATGTTTTGCGGTGGAATTTGGTGTGTTAAGTCTACCACCGTCAGTCTGGGGTTGATTTGGGCTATCACACCCTTCATTATGCCTACATAAACATCGCGATCGCCGAAATCGCTCAGTAAAGTTAGGAGTGGTTGTTGACTTGTCTGCTTCTTAGGCATATTTTTGCTAAAATCTACATAAAGTCGGAATATTCTGTAGCAACAGCTACAAAATATATGCTATGTTAGGAATACAAGATATAAAGCAAAAAAATTAAAGTGGGTAATCACTATGAATCAAGGTAGACTACAAAGTGTCAGGAAAGCACAAGAAACTCATAGAGAGAATATTCAAAAAAGCCTAGAGCATCGCTTGCAAGTAGCTAGAGCAAAGGGCGACGTACAGCTGATTCGTCAACTGGAAGCTGAGATGAGGTATTCGGGCTAAATCAAGTTTTTAATGTTCTTAGTTTGTTGTGTAACCCGCTATGGCGGGTTTTTTTTGTATTTAGGGGGTTTTCTGGTAATTTCGTTTTTACAGCGTTTTTCAATTAATTGAATTACCCCACTCCTTATACCAATTCAATTAATAATTGCAACACATCCTTGGGTAAAGACGCGATGAATCGCGTCTCTACAAATGGTCTATTTGTTGCATTCTTTTTTTAAATTGGTATTACTCCCTATTCCCCATTCCCCACCCTCACACTTCCGGTTCAACACCCAAGGCTCGTAACTGTGCTGCCAAGCGTTCAGCCCGTTGCAGGGCAGTTTCTTTAGCTTCTCGCTCTTGTTCTGCTCGTAAGCGTTCAAGTTCGGCTCGTAAACGTTCTTCTTCGGCTCGTAAGCGTTCAAGTTCTGCTCGTTCTGCACCAGTAGGAATTATATTCCCTGTTGCGTCACACCACCTCAGCCAAACATCCCGTTTACCTTCATACGCACCTTCCCACAAACATAAACCTAGTTCAACTTCAGTCAGCCATTGTTCACTCATGGGTATATATTGCCGCCCACGCAACTCGTACATCTGTAGAACTTCACCACCAAGTTGTCGAGTTGGATCGAAGATAATGTAGTACATTACCCGCATCCTGGCATACTCTAAGATTTTTCGTCCTGTTTCATTGCCTTCTCGATTTGAAACAATTTCAATCACCACCTCTGGCGGTTTACCAAAATCCCAGAAGAAATAAGAGCGATGCCGTCTTTCCCACCAGTTTTCAGCTACTTGTACATCCAGGCTCAAAAATACATCTGGCACAATCGGCGGTTGTTTGTTACTGGGAAACAACCCCACATTGGCAGCTACGAGAAACCCTTGGGCATTACTAGTCCCGTTCCAAGAACTGTAAAGGGTTTCTGTCAGCAGCCGTTGTTGTTTTTCTGATGGTAGATTATCCAAGGGTTCATCGTCCTCTGTCACCACAAGACTAACATCTGGTAACAAATCTTCTGGTAATAAGCCAGCGTCTGTCAAAATGATAGATTCACTCATAAGGAATTCTGGGGGTAGCAGCTTAATTCTATTGTGGCAGCAGCATTAATTCCTTTCATCCTGCCAATAGATTTTCTACACCTATTGTTGTTGTCGTAGTTGCTACCTGAATAATCCTACTGTATTGCGATCGCCACTGTAATGCATTAGAAGCAGCAGCATTAATCCCCTTCATCCTACCAGTAGATTTTCTACACCTACTGTTGTTGTCGTAGTTGCTACCTGAATAATCCTACTGTATTGCAACCGCCACTGTAGTGCATTAGAAATTGTTAGGTAGCCAATTTCTGGCGGTTGCTGCAAAATTCTTTCTGCAAGTATTTCACGCCCAATTTCGTCTAATGGAAAGTTGCGTTCCTCTAAAAATGCTATTACATCTTCTTTGTTACCATTACGGCGTAAGATTTCTCTTAAACCGTAGGTTGTTTGATAATCTCCAGTTCTTTCTCTTGAGACAAAGACAAAATTCTGGAATTTTAAATTAGCAGTGCGGGAGCTATGCTCATCAATCTTTTCGTATGCCAATATCAGCAGATTATAGCCCAATCCATATACCTTTTGACTGGCATTCCGAAAGGGACAAGAAGATTGGGGCTGACGAATTGATGTCACTTTTAAATCAACTTCTAATTCGGGAAAATCAATTCCCAAAGCAGCACTACCAAGGGTGTATTCATACTTTGTAGACAAATATTGATTAAAAGTCAACTCAACATACGTTCCTACTGCTTTGCCATCTGTAACCCCATACAAATTAGGAATCGGTGTTGCACTAAGTACAATACAAAAATCCCGTGCAGCACTTTTGAGCGAGGATAAGGTTAGCACTTCCATTTTTTAAATAGCCAAACTTAATTGTTGCCAACCAGATTTACTCAATTCAAAGTTTCTTTGACCGATTCTTTTGCACACCCACTCTACACAAGCTGGTACAATAGCATTTCCAAATAATGCGTATTGATCGTAAATTCTAGCAACTTGACACCAATCATCAGGAAAACCCATAAGTCTGGCATATTCAATATTAGTTAAACGTCGAAATTTATCACCTACTTGGTAGCGTTCATAATGCCTTGATGTTGAGGCAGTCAATGTTGATGCAATGCCATTAGTTCCGAATATAGTATAACCAAGTCTCGCGCCTCCGTCTTGGTTGTACAAAATTTCAACTCCATTACAATAACGATTTACAAGCTTACTTTGCTTAATCCGCTCCAGTGTATCGGTAGTAAAATCAAACTGGGTATCTACTATTGACTTATCCTGAAGAATATCTTGAAGCTTCTTTCTCGGTTTGATATTAGGCAATGACGAAATATTTTGAGTGAACATCTGATTTTTATAAGCAATTCCCCAATTCTCATTTTTTCTTTTCATCGTCATGATTGGCAACATGGATTTTACCAATGTAACTTCGGTATTTGCTAATAAAATATTGTCTTCTTTAGTCAAAAAAACTGATAGACTTTCTAAAGTATTCGCTGTTATATCTGTTGAGTTTAATTTTGTGCCAAAGATAAAAATTCTATCTCTATTTTGAGGAATACCAAAGCTCAATGGGCTTATTAGTCGCCATTCAATAAAATAATCTAATTCAGAAAGTGCATTTAAAATTAATCTAAAATGATAGCCGTTTTCCATTGTCAAAAGTCTTTTGACATTTTCTAAAAAAAAATATTTTGGCTGCTTCTGGTCTAATATTTCTATAATGCGCTCAAATAGTGTTCCCCTAACTATATCTCTCACGCCAAGTTTTTTTCCAGCAGGACTAAAAGGTTGGCAAGGGAAGCCAGCAGTTAATATATCGTGCTTGGGAATGTCTAAGATGGAGATTTCGTTGATATCGCCTAAAACAATAGAGTCTTTGCCAAAATTACTTTCATAAACTTTACAGCAAAGTTCATTGATATCATTCGCCCATACTGTTTGAATATTTGCATTTGCCATACCCAGGCGAAACCCACCGATACCAGCAAAAAGCTCTAAGGCTTTGAGTTTGTTTGTTGTCATCTACAAATTATGGCTGTGGGCAAAGATGTATTATGTAATTGGTGGGCATTGCCCACCCTACTTAGACTATCCCCTAGTTCACTAAGACTTTGGTTTATAAGTTGAAGCAACGTGCAATTCTTTCAACTGTTTAACATCTACACTCGAAGGTGCATCTGTTAACAAACAACGTGCTTGTTGTGTCTTCGGAAAAGCAATGACATCTCGAATAGATTCTTCTCCAGCTAGCAGCATTACCAAACGATCTAAACCGTAGGCGATACCACCATGCGGTGGTGTACCATATTCAAATGCTTCTAAGAGAAAGCCAAATTTACTTTGTGCTTCTTCAGGAGATAAACCAATCGCTTCAAAGACTTGCTGTTGAATTTCTCGCTGATAAATCCGCAGACTTCCGCCGCCAACTTCTACGCCGTTGAGTACCAAGTCGTAAGCTTGGGCGCGTGCAGTTTTTAAGTCGCTCAAATCATCGGGATGGGGTGCTGTAAATGGGTGGTGGAGTGCTTCTAGACGCTTTTCGTCAGCATTCCACTCGAACATGGGGAAATCTGTAATCCAGAGTAAGTTGATTTTTTCTGGATCGATTAAGTTAAATTCTTTAGCGATCGCTTGCCGTAATCTATCTAATGTTTTATTAACTGTAGCAGCATCAGCAGCCCCAAACAATAGCAGATGTCCAGCTTTTGCACCTGTACGGCGTAAAATTTCTTCTTTTTGTTCCTCGCTGAGGTTATCTTTAATCGCGCCAATGGTATCAATTTCGCCATCATCCCTGACACGGATATAAGCTAAACCTTTAGCACCGGCTTCGCTGGCTTCTTTAAATAAATCACCCCCTGGTTTAATGCGGACATTAGAAATTACATCGTTACCGTTGGGAATGGGCAGGATTTTGACGATACCACCATTTGTAACAGTGTCCCGAAAGACTTTGAAACCAGAGTCTTTGACAATATCTGAGACATCAACTAATTCCAAACCATAGCGGGTATCTGGTTTATCACTCCCGTAGCGTTCCATCCCCTCAGCGTAAGTTAGGCGGGGGAAAGGGCGCTGTAACTCGATGCCTTTAACTGTTTTAAAGATATGGCAAACTAAGCTTTCATTCAGTTCGATAATTTCTTCTTGGGACATGAAGCTCATTTCCATGTCCAACTGAGTAAATTCTGGTTGTCTGTCGGCACGTAAATCTTCGTCACGAAAGCAACGCGCAATCTGATAATATCTATCTAAGCCGGATACCATCAGTAATTGTTTAAATAGCTGGGGTGATTGCGGCAAAGCGTACCACTCACCAGGATTAACGCGACTGGGTAGAACATAATCCCGCGCCCCTTCTGGGGTAGAACGGGTAAGAATTGGGGTTTCGACTTCGATAAAACCTTCCAAATCTTCTAGATAACGACGCATGGCTTTGACAATTTGATGACGCAGTTGTAAATTTTGTGCCATGCGATCGCGTCGCAAATCCAAATAACGATATTTCAGCCGCAAGTCTTCCCGCACTGTCTCGGTGTCAGCTACGGAAACTTGGAAAGGTAACTGTTTGCGAACAGCATTGAGGAGTTGAATTTTATCGGCGTAGATTTCCACCTCGCCTGTTGGGATACGGGTATTCAACGATTCTTCGGGACGTTGGGTTACCCTACCAGTGATTTCGACAACATATTCATTTCGCAGGGCGTTCGCCTGCTCGTAAGAATCTGGGGTGCGTTGCGGATCGCTGACGATTTGGACAATTCCAGAGCGATCGCGTAAATCTAAAAATATCACACCACCGTGATCGCGGCGACGGTCTATCCATCCGTAAAAGGTAACAGTTTCTCCAATATGTTCTTTTCGGAGTTCGCCGCAATAGTGAGTTCGCATAAGTCTTAGTTATTGTTTCCGGGCTAGATTGGCAAGCAAATGTCAAAGCTTTCCCATTATCTAGCATCAATAGTAATTGTAGTAGTTCTAGTTTAAGAAAAAATGGAATATCACACTACATATATAGGAGAATCCATGAGATCAGAAGGGTAAGTTTTACCTATTTTTACAATAGTTCCCGGAATTCATCACGGCTGATCTGACAGTCACGGAGTATCTGTGCTAACAAACCAGAACCAATTGTTTCACCAGAATGCACTGGAACAACAGTTCGACGACCATCACTGTGTATCAAAAAATGGTGACTACCTCGGATTCTTGCTACCTCAAAACCTGCTTTTTTTAAAGCTGTAATTACTTCCCGTCCAGTCAAACTCGGTAGCTTGTTCATACTTGAACAGAAACCCTCTGCACACCAATAAACTCTAATGCTTCGGCGTTTTCTTGCTCAACCTCTAAACAAAGTTCAATAGCTTCTTTAATCCGCTCTATAAGTTCGTCTAGAGATTTGGCTTGGGTGTGACATCCAGCAAGATTAGGCACGGAGGCAACAAAATAACCCTCAGAGTCGCGTTCTATAATGACGTTAAATTCTCTGGTCATCTGGAGGTTGTTGTTTAGTGGGGTAATCTAATTTTAGAGTAATTGAGTAGCTGCGGGCAATTATCGCTGATGCAACCCACAAATTTAACTCTTCTGTAAGTTTGGGAACTGCTCCCATAAGTTTGGGAACTGCTCCCATAAGTTTGGGAACTGCTCCCATAAATTCGGGAGCCGCTACCATAAGTTCGGGAGCCGCTACCATAAGTTTGGGAGCCGCTCCCATAAGTTCGGGAGCCTCTGCCGTAAGTTCGGGAGCCGCTCCCATAAGTTCGGGAACTGCTCCCATAAGTTCGGAAGCCGCTACCGTAAGTTCGGGAGCCGCTACAGTTGCAATATTAATAACTACAGCTTAAGTATGGTGACAGCAACTTTAATATTGCTGATGATAACTTAAGCATTTAAAGGTGAGGGCGGACAATTATGCTCTTATACCGCGTATTGCATCCAAAATTTTTGTATTTTCCTTATTTTGCCAAAATCCGAAATATTGACTAACAGTAATGATGCCAGTCGCAAAATTGAAATTGGCAGTGTTGGCAGAGATTTTAATGCTAGTGGACAAGCTTTAAATTTAGGTGATATTAGCGGTACGGTAACAAATACCATCAACCAGTTACCAGCGTCTCTCGAACCAGAGAAACCGGGAATTAAGGAATTATTGACGCAATTGCAAGCAGCAATTGAGGCTGATACAAACTTAGCTCAAGAAGATAAAGCTGAGGCATTAGAACAAGTGAAAGCCTTAGCAGAAGCTGGGAAAAGTCCTCAAGAAGGGGCGATGCAAAAGGCGGCGAAAACGGCTATAAAGATTTTAAAAGGGACGATCGCTAGTTTACCCAGTGCTACAAAGTTGGTTGAACAGTGCAGCAATCTATTGCCGTTGATTTCAACTTTTTTGGGTTTAGGGTGATCCGCCCGTGATTCAAATCGCGGGATAATATAGCGATCGCTCGTTTGTATTGCAATAGACTTTGACCTCACTTCCATTCCTCTCTCCTAAGAGGCTACGGTGTACACACAAGTCCTAAAAACTCTCTACCCACATTTTTGTCAGAGTGAAACTGTCACACAGACAGGCAATCCCGCCCAGAACTGAAGTTCAGGGCTGATAGCTAAAGTCCACTAAGCGTGGACTAAATGATCAATTCAGTCCACGCTTAGTGGACTTTAGCTATAAGACTCGGAATTCATTCCGAGGCGGGATAGAAACGCAGTGCGAGATTTATTAATATTAATAAAGATATGGCTGCGACAAGACTTGTGTGTACACCGTAGCTCCTAAGAGGAGAGAGGCTTTGAATCTTGCTCCCCTTCCCTTATAGCGAAGGGGTTGGGGGTTAGGTCTGTATTATACAACTGAGAAATTGCACCCCATTCAACTCAGAGATTAAAGTAAAATTATGAGTAAGAATATTAAGAATTTTAAAGAAGCTAATCAATGTCCAGCATTTCTCTTGACAAAAGTAACTCTCATGTTGTTGTTATCGGTGCAGGAATAGGTGGACTGACTGCTGGAGCATTATTAGCTCATAGAGGTTACAGCGTCTTAATTTTAGATCAGGCTCTCGTACCAGGAGGCTGTGCTTCGACGTTTAAACGGCAGGGATTTACCTTTGATGTGGGCGCAACTCAGGTGGCGGGGTTGGAACCAGGGGGAATTCACCACCGCATTTTCTCAGAATTGTCAATAGATTTACCAGAAGCAACGCCTTGCGATCCTGCTTGTGCGGTGTATTTACCTGGGGAAAGCACACCGATTAATGTTTGGCGCGACCAAGAGAAATGGCAAGAGGAACGACAAAAACAGTTCCCCGGTAGCGAACCGTTTTGGCAATTGATGGCAACTTTATTTAATGCTAGTTGGGAATTTCAAGGACGCGATCCGGTGCTACCACCACGTAATTTATGGGATTTGTGGCAATTAGCGCAAGCGATACGTCCCAGTACACTAATTACCGTCCCCTTCACTTTGTTTACGGTAGGAGATGCTTTACGGTTATGTGGACTGGGAAATGACCAACGACTGAGGACTTTTTTAGATTTGCAACTAAAGCTATACTCCCAGGTGGATGCAGAACAGACAGCATTACTTTATGCCGCCACAGCGTTGAGTGTATCCCAACTGCCCCAAGGATTGTTTCACCTCCAGGGAAGTATGCAAGTATTAAGCGATCGCCTCGTACAATCCTTAGAAAGAGATGGCGGCAAATTGTTGATGCGCCACACTGTAGAACAAATCAAAGTAGAAAACGGCAAAGCTAGTGCTGTAGTCATTAGAAATCAGAAAACTGGCGAAGTCTGGATAGAAGCCGCTAACCATATAGTTAGTAATGTCACCGTGCAAAACTTGGTGCAGTTATTGGGACAAGCGCCATCTGGATATAAAAACCGGGTGGAAAAACTACCCCAAGCATCGGGCGCGTTTGTGGTGTATTTGGGTGTAGATGCCAGCGCGATTCCGCCTGAATGCCCTCCCCATCTACAATTTCTGTATGATGTCAATGGCCCCATTGGCGAGAATAATTCCCTGTTTGTTTCCGTCAGTCATCCTGGAGATGGCCGCGCACCGGAGGGGAAAGCAACAATTATTGCTTCTTCATTTGTCGATCCTGCACAGTGGTGGCAGACTGAAGATTATGAAGGACTAAAAGAAAAGTTTACCCAAGAAGCGATCGCTCGTCTTGCCCAATACTTCTATCTCAAACCAGAAACTATTATTCATCAAGAAGCGGCAACACCCCGCACCTTTGCCCATTTCACAGCCCGCGATCGCGGTATAGTTGGCGGTATAGGTCAAAGGATTCCCACCTTTGGCCCCTTTGGATTTGCCAATCGTACACCCATCCAGAATTTGTGGTTAGTTGGTGACTCCACCCATCCCGGCGAAGGTACTGCTGGGGTAAGTTATTCGGCGCTGACGGTAGTCAGACAAATTGAAGCGCAAATATAGTACAATGTCAAGTTATTTTTTAAGGTTCGTAGTAAGCACTAAAGTGCTTACTACGAACTTGTTTACAACTGTTAGATAGAGCAAAAATTTTATTAAATGCTATAAATCATACTTATAACCGATGGCAAACAAGACAGAAAACTGATGAAATAAGGTTAGTATTGCGAATCTGGAGTAATGACAGACAGCGTTTTAATTCTTGGTGGACGGGGGCGGATTGGTAGCACTGTTGCTCAGGATCTCGCTACTCATACGCAGGCTCAAATTACGATTACTGGACGTTCTGCGGAGTTTGGGAAGGCTGTTAGCTTGTCTTCAGGAGGACAAGTACAGTTTTTGATATTGGACTTGGCAGAAGTTGACAAATTGCAAGATGCGATCGCAAACTCTAACTTAGTCATTCACTGTGCTGGCCCATTTCACTATCGAGATACTAATGTTCTTGAAACCTGTATTGCTCAAGGCGTTAATTATGTAGATGTCAGTGACCATCGTTCTTATACCAGCAAAGCTCTCAATTTTAGTGAACAGGCTGCTGCTGCTGGTGTGACGGCAATTATTAATACTGGCATTTTTCCTGGTATTTCTAACAGCATGGTACGTCAAGGTGTTGAACAATTTGATAAACCAGAAAAGATCCATTTAAGTTATTTAGTTTCCGGTTCTGGCGGTGCTGGCATTACAGTGATGCGGACAACTTTTCTGGGGTTGCAGTATCCTTTTGAGACTTGGATAGATGGAAAATGGAAGATAATCAAGCCTTATAGTGAAAGAGAATTAGTTGATTTTCCACCGCCTTATGGACGCACCGGAGTTTACTGGTTTGATATGCCAGAAACCTTTACACTGCCAAAAGCTTTCCCATCAGTAAAAACTGTAATTACTAAGTTTGGCTCTGTTCCAGATTTTTACAATCACCTAACTTGGATTGCGGCACATATTTTCCCCAAGTGGTTAATGCAGCGTCGTTACATGATTGAATTTCTGTCTCATGTCAGCCATTCAATGACAGATGTCACTAATAATTTTACTGGGATTGGTGTAGCAGTTCGTTCAGAAGTTACAGGGCAAAAAGATGGTGAAACCGCCGTTTATTGCTCAACTGTTGTGCATGAAAATACAGCCGTGGCTTCTGGTTGCGGTACAGGTAGTATTGCTCAGTTATTGCTAGAAGGTAAACTTAAGAAACCAGGTGTTTTTGCTGTAGAAGAAGCACTACCAACAGATTTATTTGAAGAAGTCATGCAAAGCCGAGGAATTAAAATTAATCACAGTTGGTTATAGCTTAATACCCTTGGGTTAAATACACTAGGTGTCAACTTAACGTAAAAGTCATGTCCCGCAAGGAACTGAAGTTCCTTGCTAATAGCTAAAGTCTACTGAAGTAGACTAAATATTCTAGGACTTTCAAGGTGAACCTTTGTACTATCAAATAAATAATGTTTTTCACCCAATTTTAGTATTTTGGCGATTGCGATCGCTTAATTTACAGTCCAAAAAGAGAGGAGTTTAATCCATAATTTCTTTCTTCAATTGCAGCCGATGCTTGAAATGCGGTAAAAAATTAGATAGTACATCTGCTCACCTTGAAAGGGCTAGTCCTATACAGCAGATTTCAGGTAAATGAAGTACATATATAAAACCCAAAACCTTGTAGAGACGTAGCAGTGCTACGTCTCTACGTGTATTCGATTAGAGCGCAATCTGCTGTATTCCTAAAAATTTTTAGTCTACTTCAGTAGACTTAAGCTATGAGCCTTGAACTTTAGTTCGAGGCGGGTGAGGAAGCTGAAAGTTTTGCTACTTTTAGCTTAAATTGACACGTATGACATCTGTACGCCCTTACTATAGGTGAAAATTAATATACCTTGCGGTAGAAGTAAAAACTGTACCTAAACATTTAGGATGCCTGTGAGCCTGAAATCTTGAATATATTTATACATCACCACGGCTCATAAAATAAAAACAGGAGCATTTTTTGTGCAAAAAATTTTATTAACTTTAAAGCAAGCGTTACGTTCAAGCTTTTTGGTCGTTGGTTTAATTATTTTCATTAGCTTGTCAGGTTCTTTCATTTTCGTTCAGCAAGCTAGTTATGCAACTACTCTTGAAGAATTAAAGCTAATACCGTCAGAGAATAAACCAAATTCTGAAGAAAAAATTAATCGTGCTAACGAATTTGACCCTGGTGTTGGCATTCAAGAAGAAGAACGACAAGAAGCTTATGAGCAAGCAATAAAAGATTCAACAAACCTTACTACTATAGAAAAAACTTACGAAAGGAATTTGAAGGCTGAACAAGAAAAAAATCCCCCAGAAAGTTTTGGTGAAAAAGCGAAAGAAGTTATTGAAAAGGTGACAGGTAAATAGGGAATATAGACCTAACCCCCAACCCCTTCCCTGCAAGGGAAGGGGTTGGGAGTAAGATTGAAAGCTTCTCTTCGGTTTTAAGTCACAGGTTTAAAAAAAAATTAAATTACTTTTACTCAAATTCATCTATTGTGGTAGGAGGATTAGTCTTTCTCTGATTAGCAATATTGCGCTCATACCACTTCATTAAGGGAGTTGAACTGATGCCATGTATAATCACAGAAGCGACAATAGTAGTGTAAGTTATCCAAGCAATTTGTTCAGCAGCTTCACCTTTTAAGCCATTACCAAAGGCATAGGCGAGATAATATAAAGAGCCGATACCACGAATACCAAACCATCCCATCAACCACCTAGTTCCTGGATGAAAGGTTCGGCGGTGTGATTCTACAGGACGTTTGCCTATTGTGCTAATCCAAACTCCTACAGGTCGGATTATGAAAAATAATAAAACTATCACTAATAAAGATTGCATAGCATAGGTGAGCATTGGTTGGAATAATAATATTGATCCCAATAGTAAAATTGTTCCAACTTCCAGCAGTTTTTCAACTTGCTCAACAAATTCCAACTGTGCTAGCGGTTTTTCAGGATTTCTGTAACTGCGTTGGACAACTAACCCGGCAACAAATACTGCCAAAAATCCATAGCCATTAACCATTTCTGTTAAAGAATAAGTTAGTAAAATCGTGCTGATAGCAATGAAATCTTCCATTAATTCATCAGCACGACGGCGTTTTTGAATTTTCTTTTCAATCCAAACTATAGATTTGGCAACAACAATTCCCATAACAATACCAGCTGCGATCGCCCAAATTAAATCAACCGCAATCCACTGTTTAAACCAGCTTTCCCAGTTGTCATCTTTTAATGCATGAAGACCAAAATAAACGAAGGGAAAAGCTAAAGCATCATTTAGCCCACCTTCAGAAGTTAAACCAAATCTCAACTCATCTTGGTCATTTATATCGGTCAGTTGTACTTCTGATGCTAATACTGGATCGGTAGGTGCGAGAATTGCTCCTAATAAAATCGCTTCTCCCCAATTCATCCCTAAAAACAATTTACCCACAACAGCCAGAGCAAAAATTGAAATTGGCATCAGAAATCCAATTAATCGCGCCGTAATGCCCCAAGCCCCCAACCTTACAGGGCGAACAATTTTTAAGCCGCAACTAAACACAGAAATAATTACGACAAGTTCTGTTATTCTTTCCAGCACTTCGGCATTAAAAATTTCATCTCGACGTAATTGAATCAGCCCAAAGGCGTAAGGGCCTAGCAAAATACCAACTAGGAGATAGATAAGGGCAAAAGAAAGAGGTAAACGAGCAATCCAACCTGACCCTAATGTGACCATCAGCAAAAGTAGGCCAA
Source organism: Nostoc sp. CHAB 5834 (assembly GCA_020829485.1). The sequence continues at coordinate 14,082 of JAIVFU010000044.1, forward strand.
TCACAAATAGGTCAATAATATAGATATCTACCATATAGCGATTTATATAAAAATTAGGTGTTACTTTGTAAGTTTAGTTGTAATAGCTTGGTGTTAGAAATTACCTATGGGCAGATTTTTTGCAATTGGAGATTGGGGATTCAAATCTGGCAGCAAATTTGAGAGTAACACATCTGTCATTGGTGTCAACTTAAGCTGAAAGTAGCTTAACTGAAAGCTTGACTCGCCCGCCTCGAACTAAAGATTTTCGGATTATTTAGTCATCAAAAGAAGACTTTCGCTATTAGCAAGGAACTTCAGTTCCTTGCGGGACATGGCTTTTACATTAAGTTGACACGTATGCACACCTGTGAACTCCTACCAATGGTTTATATAGGACTCCTATTTGACGGACTGCGGCTGAACTATAAGGGGAGAAAAAGTTTTGAGTTGGCTACAAACCAAAGATATCTGGGAGCTTGGGGAACTGGAATATAAGTTAGATGAATGAGTATGACGTGGTTTATGAGCTTCGGGCAAAGCATAAACGCGAACAGTACCGAATTTTGTACTTCTTTCATCGATTCTCGCACACGCCATTACAAAAGAAGAAGCAGCCGTACCACCAATTGATTAGGACTTACGCAAGTGTCACAAAAAATTAAAACTTTTAGTTTGTAGTAAGGGCTTTAGCCCTGATTTTGAGGACTTTAGTCCTCTCTGCGAGACGCTGCGCGTAGCTTCCTTCCCCGGAGGGTTACACTACAAACTAAAAATAATATGCCAGTTGCGTAAGTCCTATTGATATTGAACGGGCGATAGCGCGAAAGCATTTATTTGAAAAATCACAATAACTACTTATGTATTTGCGTAATCTTGCTAATAAGCTGTGTATCTATATAGGGAAGACATGACGAATAGCCTCATTAAGGAACTCCAAAAAATAAATTATTCCACTTAAAGTCGTTGACTGTTAACTGAAAACTCGTGAACCGTCAACAGTCAACAATAGCAATGGAATATTTTTTTACTTGGAAGTCCCTTATCCTGGTTACTTGCTGCTATGAACGCCAGATCGAGGGTTTTAGTTGTGAATTGAAAAAATGGCAAATTACCGATGAAACATACACAAAAAGCGATCGCTAATTGTTTAAAAACTATGCCAAAAGGAAAAATCGCTGCGATCGTGGGCACAAAAATTGGACGGATCAGATTTTGATGACGGCTATGACATCTAAATCTGCGGTAGCAATGTAACTTATCAACCCATTGGAAGCTTAGTGTTGGCGATCGCTTCTGAAGCCCCAACACTGCAAAAGAAAATCTAGTACCAACCAATACATATCTATCATGAACAACATCAACAATGTCCTGTGGGCGCAGCAATTGGGCGGCACATTCCCCGACGTTGGCATTAGCATTGCCGCCGATACTTTAGGTAACACTTACGTCACGGGAGCCTTCAACGGTACTGCCACCTTTGGTAATACCACCCTCACCAGTACAAGTTTTGGTTATAGTGATGCCTTCATCGCCAAATTCGACAGCAACAAAAACGTCCTGTGGGCACAGAAATTAGGCGGCACGTTAACTGATTTCGGCTTGGGTATCACCGTCGATGAGGCTGGTAACAGTTACGCCACAGGATCTTTTTCAGGTACAGCTAGTTTTGGCAGCACCACCCTCACCAGCGCTGGTAATGAGGATGGCTTCATTACTAAGCTTGATAGCAGTGGCAACGTCCTCTGGGCGCAAAAATTGGGTAGTATGTCGTCTGGCTCTGGAATTGGTATTACGACTGATGCGATCGGAAATATTTACGCCACAGGAGCATTAAACGCTAATTTAGACATTAATAATTCCACTTCTCTCAGTACGAGCGATACCTTCATTCGCAAGTTGGATCAAAATGGCAACATTTTGTGGACGAAAAACTTGGGCGGTACCTCACCTGACTCTAGCTTTGGTATCACTAACGACAAGGATGGCAACACTTACGTCTCAGGATTTTTCAGCACCACTGCCACATTTGACAACATCACTCTTACTAGCGTAGGCAACAATGATGCTTTCATCACTAAGCTTGATAGCAGTGGCAATTTCCTGTGGGCAAAGAACTTATCCGATGACAGAGGCAGGGGCATCATTGTTGATGAGACTGGCAATGCTTATTTCACAGGATACTTCTCAGATAGTGCCATATTTGGTAGTACCACCTTCAGTAGTGCTGGCAATGCTGACGCCTTTGTTGCCAAACTTAACAATAATGGCAACACGCTCTGGGCAAGGAACTTGGGCGGCACTGAGTCTGACGAAGGCTATGGCATCGTCGCCGACGAAGTAGGGAACATCTACGTCTCAGGAATATTCAGTGGTACTGGCACTTTTGGCAACACCACTCTCAGTAGCACGGGTGATTCTGACACCTTCATCGCCAAGCTTGACAGCAACGGTAATGTCTTATCAGCACAGAAATTTGGTGATGTCTCAACTGACCTAGGCACTGGAATTGCGGGCAGTATTACAATTAATAATGGTGGTAATTTGATACTCATCAGTCGTGATACGGTAGAGCAACCAAAAATCAGCCTCGTCCTCACACCCAACAGTGTTGCTGAAGACGGTAGCAACAATCTCATTTATACCTTCACCCGTGATGGCGACACAACTAACCCCCAGAAAGTCAACTTCAATATTGGCGGCAATGCTACTTTTAACACTGACTACATAATAGTCGCAACTAACACTTTTACTAACATCAATGGCATTCTCACCTTTGCCACTCCTACTGTCACCATTAATCAAACTGCTGACAACCCCCAGACAGTCAACTTCAACATTGGCAGCAATGCTACTTACAACACTGACTACACAATAGTTGGAACCAACACCTTTACCAGCTTTAATGGTACTGTCGCCTTTAAAGCTGGTGATACCACTGCTACTGTCACCATTGATCCAACTGCTGACACGAGGTTTGAGGCTGATGAAACAGTGAGCTTAACACTGGCATCAGGAACAGGTTACACCATTGCTACATCAGAGGCAGTGACAGGTGAGATTACCAATGATGACACTCAAATTAACCTGGCAGTTAATAACGTCCTGTGGGCAAAGCAATTGGGTGGCACCTCCTATGACGTAGGCTGGGGCATCACCGCCGATGCTTCAGGCAATACCTACGTGATGGGAGATTTTTCAGATACAGTCACCTTTGGCAACACCAGCCTTACCAGTGGAGCCGGTAATGATTCTTTCATCGCCAAGCTTGACAGCAGTGGCAACGTCCTATGGGCACAGAAATTGGGTGGTAGCTCGTACAGGACATCTAGCGGTATTACCATCGATAGTTCAGGCAACTCCTACGCCACAGGGTTTTTCTTCGCTCCCGCCACCTTTGGTAACATCACCCTTACCAGTGCAGGTCTGGGTGATGCGTTCATCACCAAGCTCGACAGCAGTGGCAACTTCCTGTGGGCACAGCAATTGGGTGGCACATCCTATGACATAGCTATGGGCATTGGTGTCGATAGTTCAGGCAACTCCTACGTCACCGGCAGTTTCGATGATACCGCTACCTTTGGTAACATCACTCTTACCAGTACAGGTGATGACGATGGATTCATCACCAAGCTCGACAGCAGGGGCAACTTCCTCTGGGCGCAGCAATTAGGCGGTACATCCTATGCGTCTGGTGAAGCGATCGCCAGCGACGGAGCAGGTAATACCTATGTCACAGGATATTTCTCCGATACTGCCACTTTTGGCAACACCACCCTTACCAGTACAGGTCGGGGTGATGGGTTCATCACCAAGCTTGACAGCAATGGCAACTTCCTCTGGGCGCAGAAATTGGGGGATGGCTCTCAAGGTAAAGGCATTACGATCGATAGTTCAGGCAACACCTACGTCACGGGAAACATCTACGTCGCGGGAAATTTTGATGAAAGCATCACCAAGCTCGATAGTAGTGGCAAATTTATCTGGGCTAAGAAATTGGACGGCAATGTGTCTGAAGTTACTGGCATTACTGTCGATAATTCAGGTAACATCTACGTCACCGGGAGTTTCTACGATACTGCCACTTTTGGTAGCATCACCTTGATCAGTGCAGGTGATGGTGATGAGGATGCCTTCATCGCCAAGCTTGACAGCAACGGCAAATTCCTATCGGCACAGAACTTTGGTGGCACATCAGATGACCGAGGCTTAGACATAACCTCGGATGGGAAGGGTAACATCTATGCCACAGGAGGCTTTGATAATACTGCGACCTTTGATAATACCAGCCTCACCAGTACAGGCAGCATAGATACCTTTGTCGTCAAGCTTAGGGATGAGGTAGAGGAGCCAAAAATTACCACTCTCAATGGGGGCAATATTACAATTAGTAGTAGTAATTTAACGCTCCTCAAGCTTAGGGATGAGGTAGAGGAGCCAAAAATTACCACTCTCAATGGGGGCAATATTACAATTAGTAGTAGTAATTTAACGCTCCTCAGTAATGATACGGTAAGAGAGCCAAAAATCACCCTAGCACTTAATAATAGTGATAGCGTATTCAACCTTGGCGGTGCTGCAACCCCTGTGCAGTTCGTCCTTAAGAGTGCAAGTCCTGGTGTTGTCAACGAAATTGGACTGTTTATTCTAGACGATGATCAAGGCACCATCGATGGCATTACGCCCAAGGATTCCAACTACACTCAGGCGGCGCTGGCACGTTCTCGCAGTATCTTCTCAACTTTAGGAAATTCACCCAACGGCTTTGATAGCAACCTCACTCGAACTCTCGACCTCGATGGTGGTATTAGTTTTCGCCTATTACTAGTACAAAACGGCACCCTCGATGGTTTGCGGAACGGTACAATATCACTGTCACAATTGCGGCTATCTTCTCCTACTTCCTTGCAAGTTTCTGATGCAGGAAACAGCAACTTTGACCTGCGTTTTGAGGATAGTCCTGGGAGTGGTCAGTTCAACGATGCGGTAGTACAAATGCAACTGGGAACACAAGCTGACAAACCCATAGGCACTGCCCTACAAGACCAGCAGGAAGGTGAGGTGTTGGACTTGCGTGGACTGATAGGTATGCAGAATGCAACATTTACGGTTAACCGTGAGGCGGCATATAACAACTTTGTCGGTTTTTTTCGTGTGGCGGATGTCAAAGGTGGCATCGATACCAACGGTGACGGCATAGGGGATTTGCTACCCGGACAAGCAGGCTATGGAGAGGCGGCAGTGAAGAACCGTGTTGGCGGCATTGACCTGAGTGTGGGGAACCAGGGTAAAGCAACTTTTACAGGTCAGTTTGAGGCTGGCTCAGTATTTGCACCATTTCTCATCGTTAATGGGACACCAGAACAACTTCTTGACAGCAACCCCAATAATAACCCGGCAATTTACTTCCCATATCTGGGTGCAAATTCGGACAAAGTAGACCATGTGCGGATGTTAAGCAACAATGTTTTCGGCTTTGAGGACTTGTCCAATGGCGGCGATCAAGATTTCAATGACATCCTCGTTAGCGTGAAGTTCGGCTAATTTGGGTAGATATAAATAAGTAGATAAACAAAATTAATTACACAATGTCATTGCGAATGCAGCGTAAAGCCTTCGGCATAGCTTCGCTTAACGCGCAGGGTCTACAAGAGTTGCGAAATGTTGGCGGAGCACGCAACTCTAAGAGAGGCTTCGCCAACGCTCGCAATGACTGTAATTAATTTTGTTTTCTCACTCAGATATCGCTCATTTAGTACAAATATACTATAGTAGAGATAGCGTTCACAGAGCCTAGCCAAATATATAACGGCTGTGTGAAAACCTTCTGGAAGATGGATTCAAGGGTTAGTTCGATGATGAAGCATTACATTCTCAACCTCAATCCGACTGCCAAGCATGAATGGGATCGGTGTATTTTACGTGATCCGTTGACTGCCAAACGCCCAGACATTGCCAAATTAATTGCTGAAGCGGTTGGTGCTGATACAGGCAGTTATTTAGTGAGCGTAAATATCGAAGTTCAAGTTTTGCAGCAAGCCGCAGTCCCTCAAGCCGAACAACTCTCGCTTTCATTTCCAGAAGTGAGTGTGCCGTCACAACCACAACTGCGGGAAGCGGCTTGATGCGATCTGTGTAACCAGTTTAGTGTAGCTAAGGAGGGTTTGTAGTAAGGACTTTAGTCCGGGATTTTTAAGCACTTAAGTGCTTACTACGAACTCATCAAAATTAATAGACTACTAGAATCTTTGGGATAGCAGTTGGGCAATTTGCTGATTAATAATTGCAACGTCAAAACGCCCACTAGCTGTAGTCCGGGCATTATTGGCTATAGTTGCAGTTATTTCCGTCTCTTGAAGACAGGTGATTATTACTTGTGCAAGTTCCTGGGGTTCTCCTGGTGTAACTAGAAAACCATTAAGTCCATGTTCTACTAATTCCATTACACCGCCAGCTTTTGCTGCAACTACAGGTTTTCCACATAGCATCGCCTCAACAATCACTCTGCCAAAAGGTTCTGGGGAAGTAGAGGTATGTGCTACCAAGTCACAAGCTGCCATTAACTGAGGAATATCAGAACGAAATCCTAAAAATTTGACGCGGTTTTCTAATCCCAGTTCAGCAACTTGTTGGTGTAACTGTTGCACGTAATCTTGTTCGCCAAACAATGCATCACCCACTAAAATCGCTGTCACCTCTGGCGGACATTTCGCAAGGGCATCAATTAAAATATGCTGCCCTTTCCAAGGTGCAAGACGGCTAAAGTGTCCGACTACAAATTTTCCTTGCAATCCTAACTGTTGTTGTAATTTATTAATATTAGACTCATCAGTTTGATAATTTTTTGGTTCAAAGCCGTTATAGACAACTTCGATAATATCTGTGCGTCCTCCCGCTTGTATAAAGGCTGTTTTACTAGCTTGAGAATTAGCAATTACTAATGATGCAAAACGATTAGCTAAGTTAACAGCAATGCGAAGATTCGTTTGGCTAAAATGTTCTTTGGAAAGGATATCATGTAAATGATAAACCAGAGGGCGACGGCTGAATAAACTTGCTAATGCTCCGACAACTAATGCTTTTTGGGTGTTGGCATAGATTAAATCGTATTCACGCGCTATTTTAACTACTTTAGTAATCAAAGGTGCAAGTTGCGCCAAACTCTTTAATCCTTGCACTAAACTGCTTTCTTTGCGAACTTGAATTGCTTGAGTTGCAAGAACTTCTACTGGGATATGATTTTGCTGCAATAAATCTTTAAATGGCCCATCTGCAAATAAACCTACCAAAGCGCGATGCCTACGGCAGGCATTGCCAACGCCATAAGGTTTAGCAATATCTATTAAACACAATTCTGCGCCGCCTGGTTTACCACTTTGGTCTAGAAAAAAAATTCTCATTAAACCTCTATTTTAGCTAATTTGACCTATGCAGCACCCTTAATATCTATTACAATCATTTGTTTCTGACTTTTCACAATATCTGGAAAACCTCTCTCTAAATCTCTCTCTTAAGAGGAGAGAGACTTTGAATTTTCCCCCTTTCCGCGACGAGTTGGGGGTTAGGTGAATTGTTAGCTTTTCCACATAACGTGAAAAGTCAGTCAATTGTTTAAGCTAATAAAATCTTCCGTACTTGTTGGGCGATTTGATTCCAGTCGTAGTTTGTGGTAGCGTACTGGCGACAGGCTTCTCGTGAAGGTATGGGGATATTTCCCAAAAGCACTTGCTCTAATTTTTCAGCAATGGCTGAGGCTTCTGTTGAAGTAGTAATTAAATCGGGTGAAAATCCTGATAAAATTTCTGGCATTCCTCCGACTGGGGTACATAAAACAGGAGTGCCACAGGCTAGAGACTCAATTATTACTAATCCGAATCCTTCAAAAGATTGGCTAGGCATGACAGTTAATTCAGCAGCTTGATAAGCTATAGGTAATTGCTCATCAGGTAGAAAACCTAAAAATTTAACGTTGTCGTCTAGTCCTAATTCTGTAGCCTGTTGTTGTAGTGCAGCTTGAATGTGACCACGACCTGCGATCGCAAGCCAAACATCTGGTATTCTGGGCTTAATTATAGCCAGCGCTTGCAATAATTTGTCAACTCCGGTTCGATGTACTAAGCGGCGTGATGTAAATATGATCCGGCGATTACTTGGCCAGCCTAGCTTTGTACAAGCTTCTTGGGGTGATAAATTTGGCTGAAACCAGTTAATATCAACTCCACCAGGAATAATATTAATTTTGCTCCACGGTACTTGATATTTATCATGTAGAATTTTACCAAATGCTTTGCTCAAAACAATGAAGCGATCGCAGTGATTATAAGTGTTTTGTTCTATTAGCCAGTGCTTGATTAAAAGGCTAAGGTTTTTATTAACCACTTCTTGCTGACTCTCAGAAGCCCAAGGGCCATGAAAGTTAAAAGTAACTGGTACTCTCTTTGGTAAAATATCTAAAAGAGGAAAGCTATATAATGCAAAGTGCAAATTAATAGCATCTGGTTTACTTGTTCTTGTTTTCTGAAAATTAGTGCGAATAGACCATAATCTTTGCCAAATAGCACTGTCGGGACTTGCTAAATTAGTCAACTTAATCGGCGAATTTATTTCAGCTTCTGGTAAACCGACTCCGCATAATTCAACCTGGTCTTTATTTGCAGCTAATTTATGAGTTAGTTCATAAATATATCTTTCTAATCCTCCTGGACTTTTGGGAAACCAGCCTAATCCAAGGGTGAGAATAGATGCAGATGATGAAGTAAAATTTTCCGGTTTATTTTCCACTGATGTGTCTCCTATAAATATATTAAAACAGTAGTAGTCTGTCTTTGGTATCAACTTAAGTTATAAATAGCTTAACTGTTGCCTAAACTCACCCGCCTAGAACTAAAGTTCTAGGCTAATAGCTAAAGTCTACTGAAGTAGACTAAAGATTTTTGGATATATATTTAGTCATCTGAAGATGACTTTCGCTATTAGCAAGGAATTGAAGTTCCTTGCGGGACATAGCTTTTACGTTAAGTTGACACCAATGCACATCTGTGCGCCACTACAGCATGTTTTTAAGCTAAATCATTAGAATAAATACACATTACCAACAAGACTTATATATAGAACACCAATTTATAAACTATTTATATGTCAACGTCAACAATGAAAAAAAATTGTATTTTTATTAACTACATAACACTGAATTCGAGACATCTGATACCTGCCAATTAACGAAGGTGAATCCTAGAGAAAACCACTATAAATTGATAATTATGGAATTATTCTGTATTAATATTTACCAGATAACCTTGCTTTTCAGTAAAAATTAATACCTTGAATAAGGATGTCAATATATTAGCTGAATAATCACAATCATAAGGTAAATATTGTAAAGAATATATAAAGTTGTGGGTTGTTTATAATAATTATATTTTTTGCGGATTACCGAAAAAATGATTGTATATAAATAATTAAAAGCTTAAAAAGTATATGAAAAATAAATTACTGGCGCAGTTAATAAAACTCCGTCACCAACTCAACCAGTATCTTAAAAAAATATTTAAGATTAGATATATACAAAAAAGTAAACCTTTCAAGTTTTTACTCAGTCTGACTGTTGGAGTAATTGTTACTACTCTTGGAATTACAACAGACTGGGCGACAACTGGAACACGCACGCTTATCTACAAAACCTCGTCGATAAGTAATACTATTGGCAGTGAAAATCTGCTAGTACAAAACAATACTGAAATACCCACACTTACACACAAAGAAATCTCGATAAGTAATACTATTGCCAGTGAAAATCTGCTAGTACAAAACAATACAAAAACATCCACACCTACCTATAAAACATCGTGGATAGGTAATACGATTGGCAGTGGAAATCTGCGCGTACAAAACAATATTGAGGCAATGTATGTTGCTTCTGATGGCACAGTTTATACTAACAGCCATTGGGATGAGGCGGGAATGGAAGCAGCCATCTATAAAGATGGTAAGGTTATTGGTGCTATTGAGGATACTCACGGCTGGAGTCGTGGAGGTGGCAAAGCTGTAACAGTAAATAGTAAATATATTTACATTGCCATGACTCAGGGATCGAAGGGCAAAACCAATGAAGATTACCCAGCAGAAGGAACAACTTGGCATTGCGTTAGACGCTATGATTTGTCGGGAAAACCTGCGCCTTTTCCTAATGGGCGTGGCTGGGATAAAAGTATGGTGATTGCCAGTACTAAAAGTGAAGTCACTGGATTAGCAACTGTGGGAAACGAGTTGTATGTGAGTGATTTTGCTACTAACCGGATTCGTGTTTATGATACTGATACGATGAAGGAACTCCGCAGCTTTACCGTTGCTAATCCGGGAGCAATAACTATTGATCCACAAAAAAATCTCTGGATTATTCAAAGCAAAAATGGTAGTAAGCCTGCCAAGATTTTACATTATTCGCTGAGTGGAAAGCAATTAGCCCAAGAGATTGCAGATGTCGTTGAACCAACTGCGATCGCAATCGATCATCAAGGTAAGCTGTTGGTGGCAGAAAATGGCCCACGTCAGCAAATGTTGATTTATGACATCAAAGATCAGCCGACGCAGGTGAGTAGTTTCGGTGTTAAAGGCGGTATCTATGCAGAAGTTCCTGGTGAAGTTCGAGATTTAAAACTTTATGGACTTACCGGAGTTGGTACAGATGCTTCAGGCAATATCTATATAAATAGTAATGGCTTCAACAAATCAGGAACAGATTTGCGGAAATTTTCGCCATCGGGAAAACTAATATGGCGATCGCTGGGATTGATATTCGTCGATAATGCAGATGCCGATCCTAAAACTGATGGTGTAGATTTATTCACCAAACAAGAACACTATCTGATGGATTACAGTAAGGCTGCTGGTAAGCAATGGACTTACAAAGCTTATACTTTAAATGCTTTCAAATATCCTCAAGATCCCCGTCTGCATACATCGCCAGATGGAACCTTTGTTCGCCGCATCCAAGGAAAGCGGTTTCTGTTCCTCACAGATATGTATAACAGCTTTCTGCAAATATATCGTTTCAATCCAGACACAGACGGGAAAGTTGCCATACCAGCCGGAATGTTTGTTGGTAGCAATGGCGCAGATAAACCATTTATCAAGGGAAATTGGCCACCGAATCAACCAAAACAAGGGGAATGGATCTGGCGCGATCGCAACGGAAATGGCAAATTTGAAAAGAACGAATATGATACCAGCAAAGATTATCCCTATATCGGCGGCTGGTGGGTAGACAGCAAAGGAGATGTTTGGAAAGCTTTGCGAACAGAAGATGGCATCCGCCACTATCCTTTAAAGGGAATAGATGCTAAAGGCAACCCCATCTACAGCTATAGTTCGATGGAAAAGCAAACTACTCCCAAGATATTTAACGACTTACGGCGGATTGAATATTTCCCCCAAACAGATACTATGTATTTGTCAGGCTTTACAGGAGATCACCCTGCATTCGGTGACGATACTGGAGTTGCTGGATCTGAGATTGCCCGTTTTGACAACTGGAGTAAAGGAAATCGTACTCCCCGTTGGCGAATTGTGATTCCCTACGACACCATCGGTAAACGCGAAGTATCTACGGCGGCAATGAGTGTGGCGGGAGACTATGTATTTGCCGTGACAGTCAAAACCGCAGAGGTATATGTCTATAATGCCAAGACAGGAGCGCAAGTACAACAGTTAAAACCAGGCCCAGAAGTTGGCAGCGAAAGTGGCTGGATTGATATACCCTACGGTATCCGCGCTTTTCGTCGTTCAAATGGTGAGCATCTGGTATTTGTGGAAGAAAATTGGAAAGGAAAAGTAATTATCTATCGGCTGCCGGGATAAGCGTTTAATATCGTGTGCGCTTAAAAAAGGTTTAGGGAATAGCTATAGCAATCCTATCTGATTTGTAAAAATTCGCGGTGTCGAGATCCACAACTTATCAAAAAAAACGAAGAGCTAACTTTTCACGAATAATTTAGGATTGCTATAGCCGTCCTAAATCATTTGCGAAAATTATATATCTCTTTCTTCTTTCTTCACTTTGCGCCCTTTGCGTACTTTGCGGTTCGTTTCCTTATCTATATTTTTCACGAATCAAATAGGACTGCTATAGGACTAATAATTGATTTCTGAAAAAGCTCGGTACAGCTCGAAAAGCCTAATTCCTTGTTCCCTACTCCCTACTCCCCGCCCATGTAGATAATTTCAAAAATCAAATACGATTCCTATATATATGTAGGGAGATATGTGATTAAATATATCGCAGGTTGAATAAATAAATTAAGCATAATGCTTCATGCGTCGAGACTCCATTTTTTATAAATTATTTCAACAATCTCCCACTTTGCTATTTGAATTATTGACAAATCCGCCCATAAATGCAGATGCTTATCGATTTGATTCAGTACCTATCAAAGAACCTAAATTTGAGATAGACGGGGTGTTTCTTCCACCAGAAAGTGAAGGTGCAGGTGTTGTATATTTCTGTGAAGTACAGTTTCAAAAGCGGAAAGTGCGGTCTTGGGGTCTCCCCAAGTAGAGGAACTTTCCAAGACAGATGAACAGCTTTACGAGAGAGTATTTGCAGAAACTTCACTATATTTCTACCGCAACCGGATTAGATTTAGCGACTGGCAAGCAGTGATAATTTACCCATCTCGTAGTCTTGAACAAAGGGATATTCATCCCCATCGTTCATTACTGAATGGTGAACAAATACATCGAGTGTATTTGGATGAATTAGGGGATATTCGCCAATTACCTTTATGGTTAGCGCTAATGGTGTTAACTACTGTGGAAGAAGAACAAGCACCACAAGAAGCTAGATATTTACTTGAGCGATCGCGCCAAGAACAACCTCAACCATCAAGTAGCGTCATAATGGAATTAGTGACGACGATAATGGTGTACAAGTTTGAACAATTAAGTCGAATAGAGGTAGAGTCTATGCTAGGAATCACGCTCAAGGAAACGAGGGTTTACCGCGAAATTAAAGAAGAAGGACGAGAAGAAGGACGACGAGAAGAGGCTGCTAACCTCATTATTCGACTGTTGACTAAGCGCTTTGGAGAACTCTCTGAAGAAATACGCTCCTCAATTTCTGGTTTAACCCTACCTGTTCTAGAAGATTTAAGCGAAGCAGTATTAGACTTTACTAGTTTAGTTGATTTACAAGCTTGGTTAGTAGCAAGATAAAAGCTGTTTACGGGCGATCGCCTATGATAAATGTAAAGAAACGTTTCTATTTCTTAGGAGTGCATTAGCGATCGCGCAGCGTTCTGTAGGAAAGCTACGTGTAGCGTATCAAAGAGTAGGCATTGCTTCTGTAGTTTACCAACCAAAAATCATACTGGAATTTCCATGATAAATTCTGTACCTTCACCCAGAACTGAGTTAAAACTCAATTTGCCGCCGTGGGTTTCTTCAATGATTTGACGAGCGATCGCAAGTCCTAACCCCATTCTTTTCCCAACAGCTTTGTCCTAGTGCTGAAATGCAGTTTAACTGACCGTTGCGGGGCGTTCTAGCGTTTCCAAGAGTTGCCCATTGCGAATTGGTTTAAACTACCTTTTGTTGTTTTTGACTTAGATGCATTGCAATCCCTTTCTCGTAGTAAGCTGCTTCATTAATAAAAATAGGATAAACAGTAGACTCTCCCTCATAGAGAATATCTTTTCCTTCAAAAGTCACAAACATTGGATCGTCTGGATTCAAAGGTTCATAATCCCTAAACTGAAGATGGGGGTGAATCATGGCTTGAATGTCCCCGGAATGGCTTCTCGGATAATCGACAGATTTAATGTATTTATAGAATGTAAGAGTGTTGTTTATCTGCGGAACATTACCTTGGTTGCAACATTCAAAATAGTCTAAAATTTCATAGATAAGCTGTTCTGTTTGCTGAAATAATTCTGCGTTTAAAATATTCTGAGCCACAGCACCAACTTCTATAACAAAACCCAATTCGCACAGAGAACGGAGAAAACCACCTTCTCTAGATTGTTGATTAACAAAAACCTTTACCATCGGATTTATAGAACTTAAATAAGCACCTAAGCGAAGTAGAAAAGGATGCATATCACAAAAAATCAGACTTAACCCCATGTTGGCAGTTGTGCTGTGCAAATCAACAATTACATCTACGAAGGGCTGATTTTGCGGTTGCAATATCTGTTGAATTGCTTTTGCCCGCGTATCTTCATAACTTGAGAGTTGAGAATTTTGTAAGCTTTGATTAGTGAAGCAACGATTTAAATCCTTATCAATGTATCGTTTACCTTCTTCAATAGCTTTGAGATTACCAAGTAATGCCAGAGTTTCAAAACTTGCTCTGTCGATTAAATTTGGATACTGCTGAAACTTTTTGACAAGATGTACTCCTGTTAACTCATTACCGTGGTTTCCTCCAACGATCGCAACTCGTTTTATCTGACTCATAACAACCTCATCTCTAAAAAACTACCCTATGGTTATTGAGAATGGTGCAAGATACAAGATAGAAGTATACCTCTGCTGACTAAATCTTGTAAAAGACTGACGCGATGTCTACGACGGGCTATGAGGCTCCTGCGTCGCTAACGCTACGCTATCGGCATTAGAGCCAAAATGTGATAACTGTTAAGCTGTTGTTTTAGCACAAAAGGGGAGGAAATTTATGGAGTATAATTTTCAAGCGCTCGCTGAACTTTACAAAAACGCTCTCCTTAACGACGTACTCCCATTTTGGGAAAAATATTCTCTCGATTGGCAGCAAGGCGGCTATTTTACCTGTCTTGATCGCTACGGCAAAATTTATGATACCGACAAATTCATTTGGCTGCAAAACCGCCAGGTGTGGACTTTTTCTATGCTTTACAACCAGCTAGAAAAACGCGAAAACTGGTTAAAAATTGCTAGCAATGGCGCTAATTTTCTCGCCCAACATGGCAGAGATAGTGATGGTAACTGGTACTTTGCTCTCACTCGTGAAGGGAAACCACTGGTTGAGCCTTACAATATCTTTTCTGACTGCTTTGCAGCAATGGCATTTAGTAAATATGCACTCGCTGGCGGCGAAGAATGGGCAAAGGATGTGGCAATGCAGGCTTATAATAACGTATTACGCCGCAAGGACAACCCCAAGGGCAAATATAATAAAACTTATCCCGGCACACGCCCGATGAAATCGTTGGCTGTACCAATGATTTTAGCAAACCTGACTCTAGAAATGGAATGGTTGCTACCAAAAGAAACATTAGAGAATGTCCTAGCTGAGACAGTCCGCGAAGTGATGAGTGATTTTCTCGACCAAGAACGGGGACTAATGTACGAAAACGTTGCCCCTGAAGGTTCTCACATCGATTCTTTTGAGGGACGGCTGATTAATCCAGGTCACGGTATCGAAGCTATGTGGTTCATCATGGATATCGCGCGTCGCCAAAACGACACCAAAACTATTAACCAAGCCGTTGATGTGGTGCTAAACATCCTAAATTTTGCTTGGGATAACGAGTATGGCGGATTGTATTACTTTATGGATGCAGATGGTCATCCCCCACAACAATTGGAATGGGATCAAAAGCTGTGGTGGGTTCACCTAGAGTCTTTGGTTGCATTAGCAATGGGCTATCGCCTGACAGGGCGTGAGGTGTGCTGGGAATGGTATGAAAAGATGCACGATTACGCCTGGTCACACTTTGCTGATTCAGAATACGGTGAGTGGTTTGGGTATCTGAATCGGCGTGGAGAAGTATTGTTGAACCTTAAAGGTGGCAAATGGAAAGGATGTTTTCACGTACCGCGTGCATTGTACCTTTGTTGGCAGGAATTTGAGGCATTGTGATGCCTGTGGCGGTAAACAACGCAGTCAGTTTAATCTCTGCTAGTGTACAAATAGTATTGGAAAGATGTCTTATGAATGCTGTGACACCTAAGCGATTTGCGATCGCAGAATACCATCAATTGATTGAACTCGGATTTCTGACAGAGGGCGATCGTATTGAATTGATTCGAGGGGAACTGATTCAAATGACAGCAAAGGGAACACCTCATACAGTTTGTAGTTCTATTCTATGCCGTCAATTAGATCGGCTTCTAGGCGATGGAGCAGTCATCCGTGGACAAGATCCCATCACCCTTCCTAATCAAAGTGAACCTGAGCCGGATGTTGTCATTGCACGAGGAAGAGATGAAGATTATCTCGCTCATCATCCCTATCCCGAAGATATTTTGTTAGTAATTGAAATTTCGGATAAAACCATAGATTACGACCAAACAACCAAGTTGTCTTTGTATGCAGAAGCCGGAATTTATCATTACTGGATTGTGAATTTGCCAGATAGTCAACTTGAGCGTCATAGCCAGCCATATCAAAATGCTCAAAATAAGTTTAGCTATCTCAGCAAGCAGATTTCTCTATCTAACCAGTCAGTAGCGATTCCTGGATTTGAAGATGCATTATTAGACTTGAGTCGGTTGTTTCCAAAAGGTACTAGTGAATGATTTTGTTGGTGCGTAGGCGTAGCCCGTCGTAGACATCGCTTAAAAAAGTGTTCTATTCTCTGAAACCCGTTTAAATACTGATACCTTATGCTTTAAAGGATTGATTTTATACTAAAATATGCAAAAAAAAGTATGCTGTTAGTATGTACCACATCGAACTAATTATATTAATTTTGGATTTGTTTCCGAATTACATGGGTTCAGACAAGCTATTGAGAATGCTAAAAATGTTTGATAATCATTTTAATGTAATTGACAGGCAGATAAGTGAAATAAAATCTCTTCTGTCTATGCTGTAATTAAGCATTTTTCAGTTTTCTAATACATAACTACTAACTTTTGTTTGAGCCTGTGTTTGAGATTTTGGTTTCAACTTCACCACTATTTCCACATCACAACCTAAAACATTTAGAAATCGGAACAGTCGTTCTGTTGAAAAACCTGATAGTTTTCCCCTTATTAAAGCAGAAATATTAGGTTGATCGACTCCCAATAGTGCGGCCGCTTCAACTTGATTCATCTCCTGTTTAGCGATGATTTCACTGATTTGACGTGCAAGTTCTGCTTTGACAAGTAGTTCATCAGGGTTCGCTAAACCTAAATCTGCAAACACATTGCCGCTACTTCTTTGTATACTGATTTCTTCAGTCATTTTTCTCTTCCTTTTGTTTCCGGCTATAGTTTTGTGCGTGATGTTCTTTTGCCCGCTTAAGCCTTGCTTTAATTAATTCGATGTCTTGTTTTGGTGTAGTAATACCGTGTTTGGATTTCTTTTGAAAAGTATGTAAAACATAAATAACGTCTTCAAGTTTAACTGTATAAACAGCTCTGTAAGTGTCACCATCAAAGTCTTCTACAACTTCCAATACCCCAGCACCCTTAAATCCTTTGAGGGGTTTTGCTGAATCATGCTTTTCAGCACACTGAGCCAAATACAGAGCATAACCCATCATTTGTTGAACTTCTTCTGGAAACTCTCTCAAATCATCAAGCGAGCTTCCAACCCACTCGACTAGCTTTAATAAAGGACTCATCTTTTGCAAGATGCTAGTTTTGGCATACTTCATTAATGATAATATCACAAACTAAATTCGGCTGCGCCATCCTCATCCACATCTGCATCTTTACCCATAGCAGTAGGTTTAAATTTAGAACCATGAATTAATTCACCAAACGCAATTCCTGGATTTTGGTGAAGAATATTCAGCACACTCATAAAATCTCGCACAATTTCCCCTGGTGTAAGTAATGCTTCTGCACCCAAGCGATTAATAATTTCTTGCACAAACTCCTTCAACTCACGATTTGTCAAAGTTTGTTCATGGCCAAAATTGAGTGCATGAATCTCAGCTAAACGTTGCAGAAGCATCAATATTTCTCCTTCACTCAACGGATTTAACCGAATTACTGGCCCTAAATGTTCCTGAACACCAGATTGTGCAACAAAACGACTTTCTTTTGTCCGTCTTTGCCAAGCTTGGTCTGCAAAAAGTCCCCGTTTGGGGTCTTCTAAAAATTTAGTTGTTCCACCAACAACAATACCAAGATGTTCTGCTTTGCACTGCATAGTATCATTAAACATTGCCAGAAGTCGATTATAATTCTTTTCCCGCGTGACTGTAGTAGATATTTGATATAAATGAACAGCTTCATCAACTAAAATTAACAGTCCTTTATAACCAATTTCAGCGACAAATTTAGCAAACAGTTTTATATAGTCATACCAACTATCATCATCAATAATAACGCGCACTCCTAAAGCTGCTTTCGCCTCAACTTTAGTCGTAAATTCTCCCCGCAACCAGCGCATCGCCGCATTTTTTAAATTATCATCATCCAATCGATAGCCACGCCAATAAGCGATAATCACGCTACCAAAATCAAAACCGTGAACTAAGCCTTCAATATACTGAACTACTTCCCTAATTTTCGATTCAACTTGGTCATCAAAACCATCGTCATTCGGACGCATTTCAGTTTCTTTAACCACTTCTTGTTGAATTTTATTAATCCATCCTTCTAAAATTGAGACTAAAGCACCACCATCAGGACGAGTTTTTGTAGCTAGGTGGCTCATTAATTCTCGATAAGTGGCTACACCTTCATTGCTGCTTCCAGCTAATCGGCGTTCAGGGGATAAATCAGCATCGGCTACTACAAAACCTTGCTCCATAGCTCGGTTGCGAAGCAGTTGCAATAAAAAACTTTTGCCGGAACCGTAGTTACCAATTATGAAGCGAAATGCTGCTACACCTTCTGCAATATCATCGAGATTTTGTAATAGGCTTTTGAGTTCTTTTTCTCGCCCTACTGCTATATATTCAACTCCCACTCTTGGTACTACCCCCGCACCAAGGGAATTGATTAAAGCAGTGGAGATTTTTTTCGAGATTTTGAGCTTTGCCATGTATTATAGTTCACTTTCTTCTAAACGTAGAAGCACGCAGTAAGTAGTTAAGATATTCACCTTACTACCTTACGACGGCAATAAGAATTTAATTTGACGAAGCATGTCTAGCGATTCGCTCTTCATACATTGCAATCATTTTTTTGACATGCGTTATATATTCAGGGTAAACTTCTGGAATTTCTGAATTTGAATCAATTATTAATTCACCAATAGTATCATTTGCTCGTTCATTTATAGAATCGATTAATAGATTTGGCATAGTAATGTTTGCTTCGGCAATTTTTTTAATAGCAGCATTAGGATTATCTTGTTCGACTATAGCTTTTAATACTTGTAGTTCATATACTGGGAGATTTTCTAAAAAATTAGTCCATTCTTCAGGTAAATTTTCTGATGTCTCAGCTTCCGAAGTGCTTCTGATTGCTGTAGTTTCCATTATCTCAGAAACAGGAAACAATTCATTATCATCTTCTTTGGAATTATCAGACAATTGCTCTGGATTGAATGTTTCTATTTGTTGGAGTAATTCCCATACTTGATTTTGTAATGAATCTCGTTCTTCTTGCAATAATGAAACTTGCTCTTGCAACTGCTGTAATTCGGCTTTGTGTTCTGCGAGTTGGGTTTGTGAAGAATTCAGAATAGCTTGGATATTTTCTCTTTCGGCTTTCGCTGCTACCAGTAATTGATTTTTTTGGGTTGTCTCAACTTCTAGCTCTTGAATTGCAATTCGCAGTTCGTATAATTTTTCTTCTAATTGGGGTTTGAGTCTGCCTAAAAGAGTTAAGTTGCTTTCAATTTCTTGTTTTTCTTCCTGGAGTTCGGAAATTTGACTTTGCAAATGGGTGATTTCACTACGAGATACATTACAATTCGACTCTAGACGGCGCTTTTCTGCTGTGAGGACAGAAAAAGTATTGTTCAATTCTGTTTGATTTTTTTGTAAGTTATTAATTTCACTTTGCAAGGTATTGACTTCAGTTTCTAACTGTTTTTTTTGTCCAGCAAATGTTCTTAATTCTCTATGTAAACTATCCCTTTGGTTACGGCTTTCTGTAACTTGATTTTGCAGTTTTTGTGACTCTGCATATAATAAATTATGATGTTCTTCAATTTGATTTATTTCTCTGACAACGCGAGCTTTCAATTCCTCCATTTCTTTAATTCGCTTGCGGATAGAACCTAAAATAGAGATTTCATAATTTCTCCGTCGCTTATCTACGAATAATGCTGCCCCATAGATAGTAACGGCAGTAATTAGACCGGTGAGAAAGGCTTTATTAAAATCCCAGTTTGGGACAAGGCTAAGACCAAAACTCACACTAAAGGCAACTATCCCTAGTATAAATCGATTGCTGATCATTACTGATTGCATATTGCTGGTTTTTAGCGTAGTTAAATTATCAGAAAAAGTAGCTTTCATACTAATTCGTAATTCGTAATTCGTAATGGGCTGCGCTAACGTAATTCGTAATTAAAAAAGACATAAATAAATATATAATGCTAGGTGTTTGATGTATTGTTATTTTCATGCAAAAGTCTTAAATCTGCTTTTAAAAAATCAATAAACTGCCGTGCTGTGCGTCCAGAACGACCGTTGTGGCGAGTTGCCCATTGTAATGCTTGAAATTCTAAATCTTCTTGGGTAATATTAATTTCAGCTTGTGCCGCTAGATGGTGTACTATTTTTAAATAGGTTTTTTGATTGGCTGGTTCAAAGGTCAAGGTTAAACCAAAGCGATCGCTAAAGGAAAGCTTCTCCTGCATCGTATCCCAAGCATGGATTTCCTCATTATCCTTGGGGGTAGGTCTATCTACAAAAAACTCCCGAATCAGGTGGCGGCGATTAGAAGTAGCATACACAACTACATTTTGCGGCCGTGCGGTTAAATTACCTTCTAAAACTACCTTGAGCGCTTTAAAGGCATCATCATCTTCTTCAAAGGAAAGATCATCTACAAAGATGATAAATTTTTGTGACACTCCTCGTAAATGTTCCACAATTTTTGGTAAGTCTTTTAAATCAGATTTTGCCACTTCCAACAAGCGGAGGCTGCCTTGGGCTTTGCCTTTGCCGGAGACATCGCTATATTCATTTAACAAAGATTTCACCAAAGAAGATTTGCCAGAACCTCGACTACCATAAAGTAATACATGCAGTGCCATCTCTCCTGATAATAAAAACTTTGTATTTCTCAGCAAAGCATCTTTTTGAGACTCATAACCTACAAGCGCATTCAGCTTAATTGGATCAGAATACCGAATACCGATAAATTGCCCAGCTTGCCAACGTAAAGCGCGATATTCTGCAAATAAACCAGAGCCACATTGCCGATAATAAGCCGCTAACTCTTCTACAGCATCAGCCCAATTATCTAACTCTTGTAGATATGTAGCGAATGTCTCTCCTCCTACCAATTCTTGCTCTTCATACCACACTACTGGCGAAATCGGCGTATGAGCTACGCTTTGTATCCACTCACTCAAGGAGGCGCTGCTACATTCATAGAGACTTTGCAATACTTGTAAATCATGCTGTACTGCTGCAACTAAAGCTGGGGGTAAATCCTCAAATTCTTGCACTTGAGCAAGCTTTGTAAAAGGATTATCAGAGAAGAGAAGTTGAGTAATTAAATAGTCTTCCCAATTTTGATTTTTAGCAGCCAAAGCGTGGAAGTAACTACCGTAGGCTTGGAGACAACCCCGGGCATCGGAGTTAGTGTAACGTATAGCTTGCAACAGTTCCAGAAATGCCATCCCCACTTCGCCTTGGAGAACAGACTGGTACAGTAAAAGTGAGGCCGCTTGACGCTGGAGATATTGGACTTTTGTATATGAGGAAGTACTTGTTATTGGCATCGCTTGATTATCCATCAATCAACTGTGTGGTATAGCTATTTAGCTATGGTAAATTGTCTGCTGACACTGGCAGTAAAGTCAAAATCTACAGATGTATTAACAATGAATTTAAGTATAATTGCTGCTTTCGCTTACGGCATATTAGCGATCGCTGGTGGCATTATTGGCTATATTCAGGCTAGAAGTAAGGTTTCACTCTTAAGTGGTAGCATTAGCGGTTTATTACTACTACTTGCGGCTTACTTTCAACTCCAAGGGCAAAGCTGGGGATCGATTTTAGCAGTGATAGTTACTGGTGTTTTGGTAGTTGTTTTTGCAGTTAGACTGGTTAAAACACGCAAGTTTATGCCGGCGGGATTAATGACGATTTTGGGTATGCTGGCTTTGGGGGTGATGGTGAGTCAAATGGTGGGGAATTGAGGGTTTAAGTTTAAACGCAAAGGGGCACAAAGGGAAGCGCGGAGGTACGCAAAGTTGTGGTTAGCGCAAAATTTGGTCAATCATCCGGTTCGCTTGGGAGGCATAACCGCCGCCAAATAAATTGAAGTGATTCAAAATGTGATACAGGTTATAGAGTGTTTTTCTTTGCTCATAGCCTGCATCTAAGGGAAAGACTTCGTTATAACCTTGGTAAAATGCTGCGGGGAATCTACCAAATAATTCTGTCATGGCTATATCAACTTCGCGATCGCCAAAATAAGTTGCTGGATCAAAAATTACTGGTTCTCCTGAGTTAGTACACCCGGCATTTCCGCCCCATAAATCGCCATGTACTAAGGAAGGTTGCACCTGATGCGCTGCCAATAGTTCAGGGATTGCTGCTAGTAATTTTTCTGAAGAGGGGAAATTTCCTCCCTTTCGTCTTGCCAATTGAAATTGATAACCCAGGCGATGTTTAATATAAAATTCTGTCCAGTCTGCTGTCCAAGTATTGATTTGGGGCGTGGAACCAATAGTATTGTTAATTTTCCAACCAAAACTTTGGCTACTGCTAGCTTTATGCATCGCCGCCAACTTACGCCCCATTTCTTCCCATCGCGGAGCGTCTCGTAGAGAGGAATTGCTGTTACTGCTACCAAGTTCTAACCATTCCAGCACGATGTAGCTAGAATTCTCAGCTACACCCCAGCAGATAGGATTTGGGACGCGAATACTAGCTGTAGCTAGCATTTCCTTTAAACCCATTGCCTCAGCCTCAAACATCGCAGCTTGGGATGCTTGGTTAATCTTGGCGAAGTAGGTTATCTCACCATTGGAAACAGCATAACCTTGGTTGATACATCCGCCACCAACCGATCGCCGTTGCTGACTCTGAAATTTTTCGCCAGTCACCTGGCTAATTTGAGTGTCGATTTGAGTCCACATGATTGAATTGGGGAGTAGGGAGTGGGGAGTGGGGAGTGGGGAGTGGGGATGAGGGAGCAGGGGAGGCAGGGGAGGCAGGGGAAGAAGAATTATTGATTAATGCCCAATTCCCAATTCCCAATTCCCTACTCCCCACTCCCTACTCACCATTCCCCCTTTCTAATTTACGGCTTGACGATAACTACACCATAAGCATCTGGGGAAAGATACTCTTTGGCTGCTTGCATCAAGTCGGTTGCATCTTGGCTCTGAATATGATCTGGGTAGTTAAAGGCGGGTTCTAAATCTCCCACCAAAGACTGATAATAACCATACAACCCAGAGCGATCGCTTGGTGTTTCATTGCTAAAAATAAATCTGTTCGCTACTCGCCGCCGCACACGGGCAATTTCTGATTCTGTGACTAAATCGGTTTGGATTGTGCGAATATGTTGAGCGATCGCATTTTCTACTTCTGCTAAATTTTCCACTGCACATTTAGCTGAAATATAAAATGTCCCTTGCAGCTGATTGCTCATGTTGCTTACAGAAATTGAAGAAACTAATCCCCGTTCCTCTCGTAAATCCCTCACCAATCTTGATGTCCGTCCATGTCCCAAAATTCCCGCTAAAACATCCAGTCCATAGGTGCGATTTAACTGAACCATTCCTGGAACCCGCCAAAGCATCACTAGTCTTGCTTGCTGGAGACTTTCATCTACAAATTCTCGACGGACAATTTCTGTAAATGGTGATTCAGTGGGGAGTGGGGAGTGGGGAGTGGGGAGTGGGGAGTGGGGAGTTTTAGTAGCTTTTGTAAATCCTTCAGCAACGATTGCAATTAATTCTTCCACAGGCAAATTGCCCACAGCTACAGCAGTAATTGATTGGGGTTGATACCAACTAGCATGAAAATCTCGCATCTGCTGGGGTTTAAGTTCGGCAATCACCGATTCTGGCCCCAATACCGCACGGCGATAAGGTAGCTCAGTATAAGCTGTTTCCATCGCCCGCCGAAATGTCCGCCGTTGGGGATTATCCTCTGAACGCCTAATTTCTTCTAAAACTACTAATCGCTCCCGTTCAAAAGCATCATCCGGAATACTCGCATTTGATACTACATCTATTTGTAATGGAGCAAGCTCGGCAAAATCTTTGGGAGCAGTGGTTATATAGTAGTGAGTATAATCTTGGCTAGTAGCGGCATTGGTAACAGCACCCCGTTCTTCAATTCGACGTTCAAACTCGCCGCTAGCCAGTCGTTCTGTTCCCTTAAAAATCATGTGCTCTAAAAAGTGAGCCATGCCGTTAATGCTATCAGATTCTACGGCAGAACCAACTTTAATCCATAAGTTGAGGTTTACAGCTTCAACTGGCATCTGCTCTGCTATGATTGTCAAACCATTGGGCAACTGATGCAGGGTTGGGCTATTAAGACGAGGAAGTTTCCGCAAGGTTGAAGTCATTGCTACTTGTGTGAGGAGCTACGTTACTTCTTTATCTTATCCGTGACTGAAGAGGCAGGGGAGCAGGGGCAGGGAGCCTGCTGTATGTATAGGGTTTTCCCCGAAGCTTTGAGCAAGAACTGCCCCTTTTTGTTTTACTGACGGAAAATCATATAAAAAGACCACTAAAAGGTTTTAAGCTGATGCGCGTCTAAACTAGACATCTCCGAAAATGAATTGTTTTGACGTTGCAATGCAACGTCAAGACAAGGGTTTCAGGTAACGCATAATTAATTTCTGGAGATGTCTACTATATAAACACTTTTGATGTCGTTAACTTGGGGTTTGAGTAAGTCAAATGGCATTTTGAGAAAGCAAAAGCTTCTTTTACTTGCGGAAAACACCAAAATCAGAAAGCAAACTGGGATTTGAAAAAGCAAAAGCTTCTTTTGAGTAAGTAATTGCGGATTTTGCTTATTGAATTTAGTCAAAATATGAAGTTTAGATAAAAATATTGAAAAAATTACCGATAAATTTTGATCCGGCAGATTTAAATTCAATAAGTAGTAAAAAAACAAAGTCCCCGGCTTTTCTAAAAAGTCGGGGATTTTTTTGTAACCTTGTCAAGGGGAGGGTTAGGGTACAGCAACAGCTTGTGTAAGGGTGTCACGATTAATTCGGTGAGAATAAATCAAACTAGATTAAGTAATGTAAAAAATATTGAGATTAGTTCGTAGTGTTCGCGTAGCGTCTCGTAGAGAGGGCTTCAGCCCTCATAAGAGGACTAAAGTCCTCACTACAAACCTTGAATTATTCACACCGCTCTACTTATCTATGGAAGTAAGGTTGAAGTTATCTTCAGCCGATTCAATCAGTTCGACTGCATCATTAATAATCTGCATTGCCTGAGTGAGTTTTTTTTAAGCTTCAGCATAAATGAGCGATGCTTGTTTGCTCATTTACTAAATCATTGCTTCCAATTCTTCCAAAGCTTGAAAACTTCCTACTTGCCAACTACGTTCTACGGCAGCAGGGATAATCTGAGTAATAGCTATATCCTCAAAATTAGGACTGGTATTAGATTTTATGTATTTCCTATTTGTCAACAAATAAATAGAAAGGTTTCCACTGTTGTAAACCCATAATTCTGGGACTCCAATCGCTTCATAAGCATCAAGAGTAGTTTTTGATGTGACATCAGTCTTAATCGCTAAATCTGGCGGTGGATCATCAGCTTGTAAACGGCGATGACCAATCATTTGTTGATAATTTTGAATATAAAAGCAAGCATCAGGTTCAACTCCTGCTACACCTTGGCGTTTAAAGGTGGTGGAACCAAAAGGTTGGTATCTGATATCTTTAGCTTTCAGCAATATTTTGACCAAGTAATCTGAGTTTAAATAATTATCTGTTAGGTTGCGGTGGATAATCCAGCCCACCGTAACCTTTAGATTAATGAATTGAGTTTAACAAAAGCGGCTAAAAGCGATCGCCTACACCTTAAACTTCTCAGTAATCCGCTTCATGGCTTCTTCCACATTCTCCCGGCTGTTAAAGGCCGAAATGCGGAAGTAACCTTCACCCGCAGCACCAAAGCCAGAACCAGGTGTCCCCACAACGTTGACAGTTTGCAGCAACTTATCAAAAAACTCCCAACTGGATAAACCATTAGGAGTTTTCACCCAAACGTAAGGTGCATTTACGCCTCCATAAACTGATAATCCGGCGGCTGTGAGTTTCTCGCGGATAATTTTGGCGTTTTCTAGATAGAAATTCACCAATCCTTTGATTTGTGCCTGTCCTTCTTGGGAGTAAACAGCTTCAGCCCCCCGTTGGACGATGTAAGAAACACCATTAAACTTGGTAGACTGGCGGCGATTCCACAGTTTCCATAGTTCTACATCGGAACCATCGGCGGCTTTTGCTGTGAGTGTCTTCGGTACAACGGTTAACGCGCAACGGGTTCCTGTAAAACCTGCGTTTTTGGAGAAAGATCGAAATTCGATCGCAACTTCTCTTGCACCTTCAATTTCATAAATTGAGTGAGGAATCGACGGATCAGTAATGTAAGCTTCGTAGGCTGCATCAAAGAAAATAATCGAGTTATTAGCTTTGGCATAGTCTACCCATGCCTTTAAATATTCCTTGGTAGCAGTTGCGCCAGTGGGGTTATTGGGAAAGCAGAGATAAATTAAATCGACTTTCTTTGAGGGAATTTCGGCAATGAAGCTGTTATCAGCCGTAATTGGTAGATAGACTAAACCCTCAAACTCGCCTTTATCGTTGGCATCTCCCGTATTTCCCACCATTACATTAGTGTCTACATATACGGGATAAACGGGGTCAGTAACGGCTATAGTGTTGTCATGTCCAAAGATTTCTAGAATATTGCCGGTGTCGCACTTGGAACCATCGGAAATAAAGATTTCGGAAGCATCTATATCGGCTCCCCGCGCTTGGAAATCTTGAGTTGCAATTTTCTCCCGTAACCAAGCGTAGCCTTGCTCTGGCCCGTAGCCTTTGAAGGTATTGCGATCGCCCATTTCTTCCACAGCTTTAATCATAGCTGTACGGCAAGCCTCCGGCAGAGGTTCGGTAACATCACCAATGCCTAGCCGGATAATTTTAGCATTACTGTTGGCTTCTGCAAAGGCATTCACCCGCCGAGCAATTTCTGGAAACAGATAACCCGCTTTCAGTTTCAGGTAGTTGTCGTTAATAGTTGCCATTATGTAAATATGAAAAACGCCCTCAAATAGCTTACTGCTAATTTATGAGGGCGGGGAGAAATCAATTCAAAATTCAAAATTCAAAATTGTTCGTGCAGCGTCTCGTAGAGAAGAAAAAGAATGGAGTAGATGTAGCTTCAGCTTCTCCCAAGGAGAGAAATAACTTCTAACAGACGCGATTAATCGCGTCTCTACTGAACAATGCCCAATTAGACATTTACCGGTTGTTTATTATCGGCTGAATAACTGTTGCGATCGCTAATTACAAACTCCGTGAGCGATTCTTTTCCTGTAATTAATCTTGCTCCGCGATTACGGGTGAAATAGTTCCATGCCCACTGAATCATTACTACTAATTTGTTGTCAAATTCAATTAAGAAGTAGATGTGAATCACTAGCCAAAACAACCATGCAACGAAACCTTTCAGCTTGATAAAGCCCAAATCTACCACAGCAGAATTGTGTCCAATCATCGCTAAACTACCATGATCAGTATAAGCAAAGGGTGGTAAATTTTTACCTGCAAGCCTGTTTTGAACTAGTTCTGCTACATATTCACCTTCTTGCTTCGCTACAGGTGCAACACCAGGTAGGGGTTTACCATTTTGATGAGAAAAATTTGCTAAGTCGCCAACTACAAAAATATTGGGATGTCCCTTAATACTCAAATCAGGTTCAACGATAATCCGTCCAGCGCGATCGCACTCAGCACCTGTGCGTTCTGCTAGCACTTTTCCCATTGCTGAAGCTTTCACCCCTGCTGCCCATAATACCGTTTTTGAGGCAATTTCTTTAACTTCATCGCCTTGTTTGAGGGTAACAATATCATTTTCAATATTTGTTACCAGTGTTTTTGTCTGCACAATCACCCCCAAGCGCGTCAGGGATGCTTCCGCTTCTTGTGATAATTCTGGTGCAAAGGGTGGCAGAATCCGATCTAGCCCTTCTAATAACAAAATCTTGGCTTCTGATGTGTCGATGTTGCGGAAATCTTCTTTGAGAGTCTGATTTGCCAATTCTGCGATCGCGCCAGCTAACTCTACACCAGTTGGGCCACCACCAACAATTACAAAGGTTAACCAAGCACAGCGTTTTTCTGGATCGGTTTCTTTTTCTGCGGCTTCAAACGCCGTAAAAATCCGGCTACGCATTTCTATGGCATCTTCTACTGTTTTCAAGCCGGGGGCGAATTCTTCCCAATTGTCTTTACCAAAATAGGAATGCTTCGCACCTGTGGCAACAATTAACGTATCGTAAGCTATTGCTTCGTCACCCACAGTTACTTGTTTTGCTTCTGGATCAATATTATTCACCTCTCCCAGCAACACTTTCGTATTCTTGCTCTTACTAAGCACAGAACGTAACGGTGAGGATATATCCGCAGGAGATAGCGCACCTGTGGCGACTTGATATAAAAGGGGTTGAAATAGATGAAAGTTACGTTTATCAATCAGAGTAACGTTTACTGCTGCTTTTGCGAGTGTTTTAGCTGCATAAAGTCCACCAAAACCACCGCCAACAATAACTACTTGATGAGGTGGATTATTGTCAAGTGAATTTACCATAAGAAATATTATCGTGTATGCCGACTATTGTAACTATTCTTAACAAATTTGTATCAAAATTGTCATCACATATTTTGTATTGCTCTTTACATTTGAAAAAGTTTTAAAGTAATTAAAACTACAGGATAAAGATAAATTTTCAAGATGGAGGTGCAGACAATAGGAGTTGGCAATATTTGAATCACTCTTTGGCTGTGTAAATTTATCAACGGTAGATGTAGGATTTATGCAAGCTCACTCAGAACTAGTTGATTCTGGTGCTTGTGTTAAACGTGGTGAATGAGTTCGCCGCCAACGGTTAAAGCCATATATAAGAGCAGCAAAAATTAACAAATAAGGACTGTAAACAATTAACCAAATACCCAGCTTGAGTAAACCAACGGAAAATGAACTAAGGGAATGAGTAGATTTGTTCCAAGTCTCCTGAACTTGCAAACCAAAGGCAGGTTGTGAACTGGTGCTAGAAACTGCTGCTTGTAAATTCAGCGTAATAGTGGAATAAGCAACTTGATTTTGTAGGCTTTTGAGTTGGCCATTAATTTGTTCTATGGTTTCTCTAACATTACTTAGTTCTTGAGCAACACTAAGCACATCTCTAATAGAACCCGCCCGATCCATAATTTTTTGCAAATTGGCTTCAGTTTTTTGCAAATTGGTTAATCTAGCTTGGAAATCCACCAGGCGATCGCCCACATCTTCTGCCGTGATATTACGACTTTCAACAGTGCCCAATTTAGCTAGTTTTTCCAGGGTAGATTCCAGCAGATTCTCTGGTATCCGCAATTGGATTGTGGCTGTGTGACGCGGGTTGTCATTTTTGGGTTGTTGTTGTTTCAACCCGATTAAATCCCCTTGCTGTTGATTGATAATTTGCGAAACGGCATCAACAGTCTTCTCTACAGAGTTGACAGTCAAAGACATTGCTGCCTTTTTGATGAGTTGGGGACGAGAACGGGCTATTGGTGCAGCTTCCGCCTTTTGGGAAATACTACTTTCACGAGCAGATAATTGATCTACCGCGCCATTGGCTGCAATTTGAGGTGCAGACTGATTTGTTGACCGATCCGAAGAGGCGCAACTGGTGAAAATCACCCCTCCCAATAACGCACTTATAAACAAAGCAGATGTACGCGGGAATTTAGTCGAAGTATACATAATCTACCCCCAGATAGATGAAGTTAACCCCAGTATTACTGAATAAAAATTCAAAACCTGGATTGTTGCGATTTATGTAACAGGATTGGGCATTGGGCATAGTTATTTTTTGCCCCTCTGCCCCGGCGGGGTTAAAGAACGAACCGCAGAGGCACAGAGAACACAGAGAGAAGGAGAGAAAAATTCTAAAGGTTTTATGAGCATCTCTTTTTTTCTCTGACTCTGTGCCCTCTGCGCCTCTGTGGTTCGTTGTTTCCCCTTCAAACTTCACTTGACAGACTGCTCTTCAATGCCACTGAGTTCAAACGGATAAATTCAATGGCTCATAGTTCATCTGTGGTTACTCAATTTGAGGTACAATCTTAAGCCTGCCAATAAATGACGATGCTTGCTGACAGGAGATGCTTCTATGGCCCGGATGTATTATGACGAAGATGCCAATTTAGACCTTTTGGCTGGAAAAACTATTGCTATCATCGGCTATGGTTCTCAAGGTCATGCCCACGCTCTCAATCTCAAAGATAGTGGTTTGAATGTGATTGTGGGACTATATCCGGGTAGTAAGTCAGTAGCAAAAGCTGAAGCTGCTGGGTTAACTGTGAAAAATGTTGCAGATGCTGCCAATGCTGCTGATTTCATCATGATTTTGTTACCTGATGAAGTCCAAAAAACGATTTACAAAAACGAGATTGAACCCAATCTAGAAGAAGGGAATGTTTTAGCTTTTGCCCACGGCTTCAATATTCACTTTGGGCAAGTTGTACCACCAGATAATGTAGATGTGGTGATGGTTGCACCAAAAGGGCCAGGGCATTTGGTACGGCGGACTTATGAAGGTGGTGAAGGTGTACCAGCGCTGTTTGCAGTTTATCAAGATGCCAGTGGTCAGGCACGCGATCGCGCCATGTCTTATGCTAAAGGTATCGGTGGTACTCGCGCTGGTGTTCTCGAAACAACTTTCCGCGAAGAAACCGAAACTGATTTATTTGGCGAACAAGCGGTATTATGCGGTGGTTTGAGTGCTTTAATCAAAGCTGGATTTGAAACTTTGGTAGAAGCTGGTTATCAACCAGAATTAGCTTATTTTGAATGTCTGCATGA
Source organism: Nostoc sp. CHAB 5834 (assembly GCA_020829485.1). The sequence goes on from JAIVFU010000044.1 coordinate 45,163, forward strand.
AGTCAAGCTGATTGTTGACTTGGTTGTAGAAGGTGGTTTAGCCAAAATGCGCGACAGCATTTCTAACACTGCTGAGTATGGCGATTATACTCGTGGGCCGCGGATTGTGACTGAACAAACCAAAGCTGAAATGCAGAAGATTCTCAGCGAAATTCAATCTGGGCAATTTGCACGAGAATTTGTTCTAGAAAACCAAGCTGGTAAACCAGGATTTACCGCCATGCGTCGCAAAGAATCTGAACACAAAATTGAGGAAGTTGGTAAAGATTTACGCGCTATGTTTAGCTGGTTGAAAAAAGCTTAAGCAAAAGAGAGAGCTAAACAAGTGAAATACATTCCACACTCACCGCTTGTAGTGAGTGTGGGCTTCTTAAGATAATGTCTATTTGATTTTCATGAATTGTTAGCTGATAAATTACCACCCCATTGTTCCTGGGCTACCTTTAAATGGCCCGACAATATCAGCAGTAATCCATCCTCCGTAAAAATCCCCCGGTTGAGACATAACTAGCTCATCATTTACATAGCAAGCATCCATTAAACTAGGGTAAAAAGCATAGTATTCTTGAATCGTTACAAAATCAGGTGTGGGTTCAATATATCGCCAAGCAGCGTTATTTATATACTTTTCACCGATGCTGATATCATAATATTGACACTTACCTTTCCATTCACACCAAGTTTTTTTAGGTGTTTCAATCAGATATTCTAGTTTAATGTCTTCAGAAGGAAGATAATAAACAGGAGGATGGCTAGTTTCTAAAACTCTTTTAGCTTTAGTTGTTTCTGCTAAAACAGTATCATTACAAATTATCCGAATTGATTTGTTGCTATCTTCTAAACGAGCCGGACGAGGATAATCCCAAACTGATTCTTGACCGGGTTCTGGTACTATTGGATTTGGCCTCATTCTCAGTAATCTCCTTGCAAATCTTGAGCAATTCTAAAACCAGCGTGTTGATAAAAGTAAGGACGAAACCAGTTGCGATAGGTTGGTAATGCCATTGAACCATTAGTAGCCCAAGAACCGCCAAGCATCATCTGATGTTTACCATCAAAAAAGAGTGCTGCTTGATCTTCGTAAAGTGGATGAGGTTGAAATCCTGGTAGGGCGTTGAATGTGTCCCCTAACCATTCCCAGAGGTTTCCTCTAAGATCGTAAAGTCCAGAAACACTATTAGCTGGTTTGAACATTCCCACAGGGCTGGGGGAAATGAATTGTAAGTTGAGATTATAGTTACTTGATAACTGGTTATCCTCAGAGATAAGTAAGGCTTGATTCCATTCCGCTTCAGTCATCAACCGCATATCTGAGCCTTGAGAACGACAAAATGCGATCGCTTCGTAGTAATTTACTTCTACAGGCCAGTCTAGGGGTAAATCTATTTCGTCGAATGTGGCTCGATAGCGATAACCATCCTGAAAGGGTATCCAGAATTTGGGATGTTGGACGTTGTATTGCTTCCAATCCCAAGATTCAGCATTCCAGTAATCTGGATTATTGTAACCACCAGCTTGAACAAATTTCAGATATTCGCCGTTAGTAATGAGATATTGACTAGCTAAAAACGGTTTCACTTCAACAGTGCGATCGCCATATTCGCTATCCCAACCATAAGTAAAATCATCCTTGGGTTTTCCTAATTTCACCACACCACCAGGAACCCGGCGCATTTCATTGTTGGGAATGTTACCCTTACTAGGTGCGTAATTCCAACCTTGGGGACGTTTTAAGCGATCGGTAGGCAATTGACGCACCAGCATCGAAGAGGTTTCAAAGTGAATCCGACTATGTTCTATTCCCATCAGCAAAGCCCAAAAGGGATGCTGTTGATGAATGGGGAGATTCAGGAAAGTATTTTGAATAACGTTTGTAATTGCCTCTCGCGCCTTATCTCGATATTGCCAAACTTTTTCGACATCAGGCCAGCTAACTCCTTGCATAGCTGCGTCGAGTTCTGTCGGTGTTTGGGGATCAACTCCGATTTCAAATAGGGTTTCGTATTGTGAATTAATTCCAGCTTTGATTAAACCAACGCCAACTAACTTATTGATGAAGAAAACAGCTGAGTGACCAAGATAAAAAATTAGACGGTTTCTTAAAGGATCGGGGTTAAGATAAAAAGTTTCTTCCCCGACCAAACTTTTCATAAGTGTTTCTTCAAGTTCCCAAGAATTCTCAAAGTAATTGAGCAGGCTTTGTGAACTGCAATCATTGAGTGTGGGCACTTGCGTTGATGTCAGTTTATTTATCGTTGGAACTAAAGCCATGATATTTTTGACAGAATATTCATCAGACAAATTACATAAACTACGATTTATTACAAAAAAAGCGTTGTTAATTACATTTTGTCTTGTATCGTTATAATCAGACAATTTACTAAATTTGTAAATAGATCAAAGGTGTAGTTAAAATTACTCTAATTACGGCTTGTCAAAATAATATAAATAATGTATCAACTTTGAAAAAGTATAGATGAGGTTAAAACATTTATGGCTCTTCAGTTCCTTTTATGGAGTCGAATAATAAATAAAATTTAATCAGAGCCTATGTTCTTTGCTATGACTGGATTTGAAGTTTTTGAGGCTTTCTATAAAACGGCTATTTTAATGCCGTACCATAAAACCAACGCAAGAGCCACATTTATTAACTGTCTTATTACTATCAAATTAAGATTGCAACCAAATTAGAGAAGCATACGGCGATGCCTTCACAGTAGGCATCGCGGATTTTAGATTTAATCTAATCTAAAATCCCAAATCGAGTTACCGATTCACCGCCGCAGCTTCCCTTGCTGCTGCTGCTTGATCTGGGTGGATACCCAAGCGAGTGAGATTAATCCGACCTTTGTTATCAATTTCGCGCACTTTGATAATCACTTCATCGCCCACCGCTACTTCATCCTCAACTTTGCCAACGCGGTAGTCAGCTAGTTGTGAGATGTGGATCATCCCTTCTTTTCCAGGCAGAAATTCCACAAATGCACCTATCGGTATAATCCGAGTGATGCGTCCTGCGTAGACATCGCCTTCGTGTAACTTGCGGGTCATGCCTTGGATAATGTTTCTGGCTCTCTTGGCCTTGTTCTCATCTACAGCAGAAATTGTCACGGTGCCATCATCTTCGATGTCAATTTTCGCACCAGTTTCTTCTGTAATCCCCTTAATAGTCTTGCCTCCAGGCCCGATGACCAGACCAATCATATCTGAATCAATCTTGATTGTTAACAGACGTGGGGCATAAGGTGAGGTTTCAGTCCGTGGCGTGTCAATGCAGGCAAGCATTTTCTCCAGAATGTGCAACCGGGCTGCTTTGGCTTGGTGAACGGCTTGGGAAATAACCTCCAACGACAAACCGGAGATTTTCATATCCATTTGCAAGGCGGTAATTCCGGTATCTGTACCAGCAACTTTGAAGTCCATATCGCCCAAAAAGTCTTCAATGCCCTGAATATCGGTGAGGATTCGCACTTCGTCGCCATCCTTAATCAGACCCATTGCTGCGCCACTAACGGGTTTGGTAATTGGTACACCAGCGTCCATCAGGGCGAGGGTGGAACCGCACACTGAACCCATTGAGGTGGAACCGTTGGAGGAAAGTACTTCCGATACGATGCGAATCACGTAGGGAAATTCTTCTTTTGACGGTAGCACAGGTAGTAGCGCTCGTTCTGCTAATGCGCCGTGACCAATTTCGCGCCTTCCTGGGGCCCGCATTGGCTTGGTTTCCCCAACTGAGAAAGGCGGGAAGTTGTAATGATGCAGATAACGCTTGTGCTGATCTAGCTGCATGTCATCGTTGAGGTTTTGGGCATCCCCAGGTGTACCCAGAGTACAAGCAGATAATACCTGAGTTAGTTCCCGGTTAAATAAACCGCTGCCGTGGACTCGTTTTGGCAAGACATCAACTAAACAAGAAACAGGTCGCACTTCATCAAGTTTGCGACCATCAACACGAACGTTATCTTCGATGATTTGCCGCCGCATGAAGTGTTTGGTAATATCTTTAAAAGTGTTACCAAGTGCCTTGCTATTTGCAGTTGCGGCAACTCGAATTGGATCTTCTGGTGGCAGTTCGGTAATCGTCGCGGCAATTTCATCCTTGACGACATCTAAAGCTGCATCGCGTTGGGGTTTGGTGAAACTAAATTGAGAGAGGATTTTCTTAATCTGACCGCTAGCGCGATCGCGGATATAATTTTCCAGAGTCTGGTCTACTTCTGGTGGTGCTTCTTGCATTATTACCAAACCCAGTTCAGCGATTAAATCTTGCTGCGCTTTGATTAAATCCCGTACTGCTTCATAACCAAAGTCAATCGCCTCGATAATATCTCGCTCTGGCAACTGATTGGCTCCCGCCTCCACCATGATTACGCCATGTGGTGAACCTGCTACTACCAGATCCAAGTCTCCAGCTTCAGTTTCTGCATAAGTGGGGTTAATAATGAAATCATCTCCCACTAAACCAACCCGCACTGCTGCCATTGGCCCATTAAAAGGAATTTGGGCAATCAGGGTAGCGATTGAAGCGCCTGTAACTGCTAACACATCGGGTGGAACTAACTCGTCCATCGACAGCGTTAAGGCAATAATTTGCAGGTCATCCCGTAGCCATGAAGGGAACAGGGGACGCATGGGACGGTCTATAAGACGGCTAGTGAGAATTGTTTTTTCTGGTGGACGACCTTCTCGGCGCATGATCCCTCCAGGAATCCTACCAGCGGCATATAGCCTTTCTTCGTAATCTACTGTAAGCGGAAGAAAATCAATGCCTTCTCTGGCTTGCGATCGCGTAGCCGTGACTAAAACGGATGTATCCCCTGATTCTATCAAAACCGACCCACCAGCCTGGGGAGCTAGTAGGCCTACTTTCAGTCGAATATCCCTTCCATCGAAGGATATTGACTTATCAACTTCTGCCATTCAGTTTTTTTTCCTTCTCTTTCGCTATTCTCTTTCTGTGGCAATCCTAACATTTATGCACTATGACTGACTTCTAGTACATACAAAGATAACTGATGACTGATGACTGATGACTGATGACTGATGACTGATGACTGATGACTGTTAACCGTCAACCGTCAACCGTCAACCGTCATCAGTTAACAAATCCAAAGTGCGATACATCATCAGCGCGTCTATCATTTGTTCATCCGATAGCTTCGCCGCACGCGGAATGCGCCCAATGATCTCAAATCCTAAGGACTGCCAAAGTGTAATTGAAGGTATATTAGTTTCAAAGACCAAATTGAACATTACTGCTTCGTAGCCCAGGTTTGCTGCTATCAAGAGCATTGCCTCTCCCATGAACCGCCCTATTCCCTGACCGCGTAACTCAGGTTGTACAATAAAACCAGCGTTGCAAATATGGCAACACCGACCGGGAAAGTTTGGTTTTAAATAAAACGCCCCTAATATTTATTTTGGTTTGTGTGTAGCATTCTGAACAGATGTCCTGACAACAAAGGCATCCTTAATCAACCAGTAAGCTGAAAATTGTGTCTGAGATAGAGGTTCCTTTTGGGGATAAGTTTTACCTTCAATCAATAAAACATTGAGTAATGCTCTTACAACCTCCTGTTCTTGAGGATGCATATAATCTAGTTCAACTATTATCCCGTTTTTTAAAACTTTAACTATGGGGAAAATCATTCTTATTAACATTGATATTAAATATACTAATTAAGTAAGTCGGTGAGAATAATTCAAACTATATTAACTAATGTAAAAAATTTTGGAATTAGTTTGTAGTGAGGACTTCAGCCCTCACTACAAACCTTTAATTATTTACGCCGTCCTACTTATATGTAATTTTTAGTTAAATAATCTTCTTGAGAAGATGCAAAAAGTAGAATATTGCGGTTTTCATTCTTGAAATTTGGGAAAATCTGAGTAGTTAGCAAATGGCGATTTTACACTGTAATTGGTTACTAACAAATCAAAATGGTCGTTTATTTATTTGGGGGGAAACTTGGCGATCGCCACGAGTGAATTTCGAGTCTAATGGATCTGGAGATATACTACTACATCCATTGGCGATGACATCAGTTGAGTTGAGTGAGTGGTTGGTTTCCCAGAACATGGCAATTACCAACTTCATCCAGCAACCGCAAATTGCGATCGCCACGACTGGGCGAACACGGAAAACCGCCACTCCCACTGAGATAAGTTTACCAACGCATTCACAAATCATTGCCCTACCAACTTATATCTCTGAAAACAGTGTAGAAGGAACATCTGCAATTTTCCCCGTACATTCTGCCAGCTTGGGGCTAGACACAGACTTCCCGCAATATTTGCAACCGTGGCGAGTTGAAGGTTTTTGTCTCAACCCCAGCGAAGCAGTAAAATTTCTCGCGGTTGTTCCCCTAAATGCAACTAACGGAGAAGATGCCTTTTTAGGAGGAGATTTACGTTTTTGGTCACAAGTTGCCCGATGGAGTTTAGATTTAATCTCGCGGTGTAAGTTTTTACCAACAATTGACCGACAATCAGATGGTGCATTTGCTGCCAAATGGCAAGTACTTCTAGACAGTGCTGTAGATGGAACCCGTCTAGAAAGATTTTCTGCAAAGATGCCGTTGGTTTGTCGGACTTATCAAGAGGGAGTGGGGGGAGTGGGGGGAGTAATATCCCCCTCATCCCCTCACCCAGCAGTAAACTTCCCTACTGAACCTCAAGAATTGTTGCTGGGATTTCTTAACAGTACGATAGATGCCCAAGTGCGAGAAATGGTGGGTTCTCAGCCTCCAATGGAAGCTAAGGCGATGGCATCTTTGCCTGGTGGGGTGCGACAGTGGTTGCAAGCCTTAACTAGTGCATCTGGTATTAATACAGATGCAATGGAAGTGGAACGACTGGAAGCGGCACTGAAGGCTTGGACTATGCCGCTACAATACCAATTAACTCTTAAAACTCTATTTCGTACCTGTTTTCAACTGCGTTCTCCAGAGTCTGGCGAAACAGAGTGGACATTGGCGTATTATCTGCAAGCGGCTGACGATCCTGAATTTTTGGTGGATGCGGCAACTATTTGGAACAATCCAGTTGAACGATTGGTTTATGAAAATCGGACAATTGAGCAACCACAAGAAACATTTTTGCGAGGATTGGGACTAGCTTCTCGATTATATCCAGCGATCGCACCCAGTTTTGAAACTGAATATCCCCAATCTTCTCGTATCACCCCCATGCAAGCTTATGAGTTTATCAAGGCTGTAGCTTGGAGGTTGGAAGACAGTGGTTTGGGAGTAATTTTGCCTCCCAGTTTAGCGAACCGTGAAGGATGGGCGAACCGTTTGGGTTTGAAAATTACTGCCCAAACCCCAAAGAAAAAGCAGGGACGTTTAGGGTTACAAAGTCTACTAAATTTCCAATGGCAATTGGCAATTGGTGGACAAACTATTTCTAAAACTGAGTTTGATAAACTTGTGGCTTTAAATAGTCCGCTAGTAGAAATTAATGGCGAGTGGGTTGAATTGCGCCCCCAAGATATCAAAACAGCCCAAACATTTTTTACCACTCGCAAAGATCAAATGGCGCTTTCCTTGGAAGATGCCTTGCGTTTCAGTACAGGGGATACCCAAGTAATTGAAAAATTACCAGTGGTTAGCTTTGAGGCATCTGGGGCGTTGCAAGAGTTGATTGGGGCGCTAAACAATAATCAAGCGATCGCACCTTTGCCCACACCAGCAGGCTTTAAAGGACAGTTACGACCTTATCAAGAACGAGGTGCTGCTTGGCTATCATTCTTGGAACGTTGGGGCTTAGGCGCGTGTCTCGCCGACGATATGGGACTCGGTAAAACCGTGCAGTTTATCGCTTTTATGCTACATCTTAAAGAACAGGATGCACTAGAAAATCCAACACTATTAGTTTGTCCAACTTCGGTTTTAGGCAACTGGGAAAGGGAAGTAAATAAATTTGCACCAAGTCTGAAAATTTTGCAATATCACGGTGACAAACGCCCAAAAGGTAAAGCGTTTTTAGAAGCAGTGAAAAAGCACGATTTAATCGTTACCAGCTACTCACTGCTTCATCGAGATATCAAGTCATTGCAAAGTGTCCCTTGGCAAATAATCGTTTTAGACGAAGCTCAAAATGTGAAAAATCCAGAGGCGAAGCAGTCAAAAGCAGTGCGGGAATTAGAAGCGACATTTCGGATTGCATTGACGGGGACACCAGTAGAAAATAGGCTGCAAGAACTATGGTCTATTTTGGATTTTCTCAATCCTGGCTATTTAGGCAATAAGCAATTTTTCCAGCGTCGGTTTGCTATGCCAATTGAAAAGTATGGTGATACAGCTTCTTTGACTCAGTTACGTTCATTAGTGCAACCATTTATACTGCGGCGATTGAAAAGCGATCGCGAAATTATTCAAGACTTGCCAGATAAGCAAGAAATGACCGTATTTTGCGGTTTAACTGGTGAACAAGCTGCACTTTATCAACAAATTGTAGAACAATCTTTAGTAGAAATAGAATCTGCTGAAGGATTGCAACGCCGGGGAATGATTTTGGCTTTACTAATCAAACTCAAACAAATCTGCAATCACCCAGCCCAATATTTGAAACAGGCGACATTAGAGCAACATAATTCAGCCAAACTTCTGCGGCTAGAAGAAATGTTAGAAGAAGTTTTAGCAGAAGGCGATCGCGCTCTAATATTCACACAATTTGCTGAGTGGGGTAAATTACTTAAACCCTATTTAGAAAAACAGCTAGGACGAGAAATATTCTTTTTATATGGCAGCACCAGTAAAAAACAACGTGAGGAAATGATCGACCGTTTCCAACACGATCCTCAAGGGCCACCGATTATGATTCTTTCTCTGAAAGCCGGTGGAGTAGGGCTGAATTTAACACGAGCAAATCATGTATTCCACTTTGATAGATGGTGGAATCCAGCCGTGGAAAATCAAGCCACAGATAGAGTATTTCGGATTGGTCAAACTCGCAATGTCCAAGTACATAAATTTGTTTGTACAGGCACTTTAGAAGAAAAAATTCATGACATGATTGAAAGTAAGAAACAACTAGCTGAACAAGTTGTAGGTGCTGGTGAAGAGTGGTTAACCGAAATGGATACAGACCAACTTCGCAACTTACTACTACTCGATCGCAGTGCAGTAATTGACGATGATTCAGAATAAGTTCGTAGTAAGGACTAAAGTCCTTAATTTGAGCGCTAAAGCGCTCACTACAAACCCATCAAAATTAGCACAGCACATTACTAAGATTTTGAATTGATTATGACTAATTATACATTACAAGCTAGTCGAGAATGGTGGTCACAACAATGGCTAGATTTGCTAGATTCTTATCGTTTTAAAAAGCGTTTAGAACGTGCCAGAAATTATGCTCGTCAAGGAAATGTTTTGAGCATCGAATTTAAAGGTGCAAAAGTATTAGCTAGGGTGCAAGGTAGTGAAGTAGAACCTTATAAAGTTTCCCTTTCTCTTGAACCATTTACCGATGAACAATGGGGTTATGTAATTGAAACCATGTCCCAAAGGGCAATTTTTGCCGCCAAGCTACTAGCAGGAGAAATGCCACAAAATATAGAAGAAGTCTTCACTGCTAATGGTCTTTCGATATTTCCATTTACCCTTGCTGATGTCCAGAGCAAATGCTCTTGTCCTGATAAAGCAAATCCCTGTAAACATATTGGCGCATTGTACTATCAGTTAGGCGATCGCTTCAGTGAAGACCCCTTTGTATTATTTCAATTACGTGGACGCACCAAAGAGCAAATTATCAGCGATTTACGCCAATTACGTAGTGCCAAGATTAAACCCAGTACCACAGAAACGCCCGAAATTCAACAGTCAATTCCTAATAACAAATACTCAGTAAAAATTGATTCTTTCTGGCAATACAATGAGCCACTAGAGTCATCATTAGTAGTGATTGCGCCGTCCACTAGCGAGATAGTACTAGATGTATTAGGAGCAATCCCCCTAGCGAAGGAAGAGGAAAATACAATAAATTCAACTTCCAGTGATGTGGTAATGAAGTCTTTGAATACAGTTTACAGAGATGTGAGCCAGAAGGCTTTTTTAGCAGCAATGAATGTGGGAGGAAGTTGATACTAATTCGTAATTCGTAATTATTTTTCGTGAGATTGGTGTAATTTTAGTTTCAGAGGTTGTTTGAAAAGTGTTTCGCTGTGACTTTAGGCACTTTTAGATCCGCCCTAACCCCCCTTAAAAAGGGGGGAACCGGAATCAAAGTCCCCCTTAAAAAGGGGGATTTAGGGGGATCTAAAACTTTTGATACCGACAATAGGACTTTTCAAACATCCTCTCAGACTAAAGTGCTGTAGGACAAAGAGCCATCTGCAAAGATAAAATTCTCAAACGCCGTAGTAGAGAGTGTAATAACATTTTTATTGTTATTGAAGCTGATGTTAGCTGGGTTTAGGGCATTGCCCGAAATTACACCAGAAAAAGTGAGTTCAGAGCGATTGAAAGCACTGAGGTCTAAGGTGTCAAAACCTTTTCCACCATCCACAGTCCCAGTACCGAACCCTTTGAAGTAGTCATTTCCTGCATCTAAATTAATGTTGATACCGCCACCAATAGTAACTTTTTGTTGAACTTCATTGATGGTACTGATGGCTGTAATTATGTCATTGTCGTTGCCATCATCAGTCCGGATAGTATCATTGCCAGCGCCAGTTTTAATGATTCCTTCTCCATAAATGCCATAGGCAGTACCATCAATTGTTGTCCTAGCTTGGCCAGTCAGGATGTCACCACCATTCCCAGTATCAATTACTCCGTCGTTGGAAATGCCTATGACGATGAGGTTGTTGCCTCCTAAACCTAAACCGTTGCCAGAACCAGTAATTGTGTCGTTGCCCTGCCCTGTGGTGATGGTGGCATCTTTCAGGTTCTGGATGCCAGTTCCATCAATGTTGTCGTCGGAGAAGCCAATAGCAGTGCCTGTGCCTATGATCGTGTCATCTCCGTCTCCGGTATCCAGTTTCTTACTGTTAGTGATGCCAATTGCAGGGGCGGTAGTGCCTAAGCTTTTGTCAACAGTACCAAAGCCAGTGATAGTGTCATTTGCGTCCCCTGTATTCAGACTGCCATTATTGCTGATTCCAGTCGCTGCGCCCTTAATATTGGGTGCAAGCCCTTAATCTATTATCTCTTTGTAATGTAATCTTTATGTTCAGGTAAAGGTCTGATAATTTCCAAAGTAGTGCGATCATAAGCTAACTTTGCTGCCCGATGTCCCAAGTCTTTTAAAATATTTTCAAACTGTTGCCACCTAATGTCGTAAAGCATTACTCGGTCTGCTCGATTTTTGGCGACTGTCATTGTTACGACCTCCAGAATGTTTTATTGTCCAAACTCAAGCCTAGCCTGTTCTACCAAATTCGCTGTCACAACCTCTTGGCCTGCTTCACGAGCCAACTGTTCAATTCTGGCTTTAGCTTGAGAGCGGACAAAAAAGGGAATATTTTGTAATTTTTCTTTAGCCTCAGATGTCCATCGCAAAGCATCAATAAAATTGGAATCGCTCATAGTATTAATTACGTTGGTAAGTCGCTCAGTTTAATCAATAGATTACTAATTTTCTTATAAAAAAAGCCCTTGCTTTTATGCAAGAGCGTCTAAATTATTTAATTGTCAGTGATGAAATAAACTTTATAACCTAATCTAGGTCGTCCATAAACATCACTGGCTCAGTATCACGGTTAATTCCTTTCTCAAAACCACCAGCCGCAGCCCGTGCGCGACCAGCGTGCCACAAGTGACCAACTAGGAAGAAGAATCCTAGTACGAAGTGAGAAGTCGCCAACCAAGCGCGAGGAGATACGTAGTTGAAGGAGTTAATTTCAGTAGCCACACCACCCACGGAGTTCAAAGAACCCAGAGGAGCATGGGTCATGTATTCAGCAGCACGACGAGCTTGCCAAGGCTGAATATCGTTCTTGATTTTTTCCAGGTCAAGACCATTGGGGCCACGTAGAGGCTCCAACCAAGGGCCGCGGAAATCCCAGAAGCGCATGGTTTCACCACCGAAGATGATTTCACCAGTTGGAGAGCGCATCAGGTATTTACCCAATCCTGTGGGGCCTTGAGCAGAACCGACGTTAGCACCCAAGCGTTGGTCACGAATCAAGAAGGTCAAAGCCTGGGCTTGAGAAGCTTCTGGGCCGGTAGGGCCGTAGAATTCGCTGGGGTAAACGGTGTTGTTAAACCAAACAAAAATCGAGGCAATGAAGCCCATCAACGACAGAGCGCCCAAGCTGTAGGAGAGGTAAGCCTCACCAGACCAGATGGATGCACGACGTGACCAAGCAAAAGGCTTGGTAAGAATGTGGAAAATACCGCCAGCAATACAGATAAAGGCAATCCAAATGTGACCACCGACCACATCTTCCAAGTTATCGACGCTGACAATCCAACCTTCGCCACCGAAGGGAGACTTGAGTACATAACCGAAGATGACTGCTGGGTTCAATGTCGGATTGGTAATAATCCGAACATCACCACCACCGGGTGCCCAGGTGTCATACAAACCACCAAAGAACATTGCCTTTAGCACCAACAGCAGCGCACCGCATCCCAAAATAATCAGGTGGAACCCGATGATGTTGGTCATCTTGTTCTTGTCTTTCCAGTCGTAACCAAAGAAAGAAGAGTATTCTTCTAAGGTTTCTGGGCCACGAACGGCATGATAGATACCGCCAAAGCCAAGGACGGCTGAGGAAATTAGGTGGAGTACACCAACAACAAAGTATGGGAAGGTGTCGATAACTTCACCACCAGCACCAACGCCCCAACCCTGACTAGCGAGGTGAGGTAACAGGATCAAGCCCTGTTCGTACATGGGTTTTTCAGGAACGAAGTGAGCGACTTCAAACAAAGTCATCGCTCCTGCCCAGAATACAATCAAACCAGCATGGGCAACGTGAGCGCCCAGGAGTTTGCCAGATAGATTGATTAAACGCGCATTACCAGACCACCAGGCAAAGCCAGTAGATTCTTGGTCGCGTCCAGTGCCGCCTAATATATTTGGTCTATTAGAGAGCGTTACCACGTGGTAATACCTCCTCAGGGAATACAAATTGTTCGTGGGGTTGATCTTGAGGAGCCATCCAAGCGCGGATACCCTCATTCAGCAAAATGTTTTTGGTATAGAAGGTTTCAAACTCAGGGTCTTCCGCCGCCCGCAATT
>JAIVFU010000450.1 GCA_020829485.1 Nostoc sp. CHAB 5834
TTTTGTTTTGCCAGCGCGTACCCCCTCCAATTTCGGTTAGCGCTGAAAAATGGGGCCGTTTAATTAACAGAGGCACGGCGCTTGATTGCTACACCTTAGAGGTTCATCCAAAAAGGTATTTATGAAAATCAAGTCGCCCTCAGGAATCGAAATCGAAGTCCCTGACTCCAAAGCCGTAGACCACGGCAATCACAAACGCTTTGTGGGGCAAGTCCCTTCGGGGCCCTACGCTGGCGCTACGCTGGATGTGACGCTCAACTGGAATGCTGATTCCAACAGCGGATACAACCAGTTCACATACTCAGCAGAACTTAGCCAAGGTACTGTTTTGCAAATTGGCCGTTGCGTCGAAGAGATTGGACTGACGTTCCCCCATTTGAAAGAGCTGCTGCCCTACCATCTCGTGGGAACAAATGGGCCGATGTATTACTTTGAGAACACCATGTACTTGGCCGGTGTGGTTGACCACTGGGGCTGTCGTGAAGGTGAACAGCAGACTTCCCGAAAATCGGGGCTGCCTATCTGGGCGTTGCAAGAATCGCCGTACACCCGCATCGAAGCAACTGAGCAACCGCAGCCGCTGGTTTTGCAATGGCACCCCATCCTCGGAGAGGGCAAGCCGGCCGACCCTGCAGCTGCGCGCGCATGTCTCGAAAACGTTTGCTCGTTGACTGACGAAGAGCTGGAGTTGGAATCAGAGGAGTTGAAACAGCTGATTTTGTCAAAGGCTCCGAACATCCACCAGACTACCCTGGCGAATGTGGTCTACCACGCGGGAACGCGAGACTGTTTTGGCACCAACGCTGGCGAACAACGGAAATGCCTAAAGGGGCTGCCCCTCTGGCATATGGTGGAACGACCCTACCGAACTGTCAGTGCGGCCGATAAGCCAGAGCCGATAGTGCTGGAGTTCTTCCCCTTGCCCGGCGTTGGAAAGGAGCGCGAGCTTAACAACGCCCGCGGGTCCGCTGTATGGCCAGACGCCAGCGATGAGGAGCTTTCGGTGCCGCCGGCCGAGCTTGAAAAGGCGTTGGCTGCAAGATTGCCTAAGTTGCTCGAAGGCCTGAAATGCCAGATTGAGCAGTTGGGCTTCCAGTATTAACCATTGAAGGTGCCAAAGCACCAGAGGAACCTGAAGATGAATGTAGTAACGCAGGCAGAGATGCTGCTCAATCGTGAAGGTCAAGGACTGTTTCTGGTTCACGGGCGTTGTTTCAACGACGACGACGATACCAGCGCGCTGGTTTGGGCACAGACTGCTGAAGATGCGGAGGTCCAGTTCCGGATGGAACATCTGGACATGGACGAAGAAGAGGCTGCTGCCCCTTCAACCGACGATGCCCCCGCCTACTTCATGAATGAAACGGAGGAGGTTGGCCGGGTCACATCGGGCCAATTTTTGTTCAACATCAAAGTGCTGAGCTAACTAGCTCATCTCCTTTATTCGAAAGCGACCCAATGGGTCGCTTTTTTGTCTCAACCGGAACCAATGCGCCACAAAAAAAGCCCCTGTAAACAGGGACTTTTGGAATCAACAGTGATTAGCCGTTCGACATTTCTCGGGCGATTTCAGTCAGCTTTGTTGCGCCGTAGGTCCTGGCAACGTCAATCGAAACAAATGCCCAGACGCCAGGCCGACCGTTGTAGACATTTGCTGCTGGCGGTAGCCCGAACTCGACTTCGGGATACTTCGGCTTGAGTCTTGCAATCAGACTTTGCAACTTCTGTATCTGCACCTCGTAGGGGGAATACTCCGCATCTTCGACACCGTCAGCTTCCTGAGAGTAGTACTCCTCTTCAATCAAGAGGCCCATTACGTCTTCTTTGCATGCAACGAAGCTCATCTCGTCGACCATGAGCGTTGTCAGTTCGACGAAGAGCTCCGGCTTCTCAAGAATCAAGGTCAAAAGCGCGGGCTTGTCCTTGATAATTGCGCCGTTGACTTCGCCCCATCGAGTGCTCAGGTCGTGCTGGATGTTCCAGATTACCTCGCTACTGTTGGGTAACTTCACGGGGATAGCGGGAACCTTGAATTCCATATCCTCTTGAATGTGAATTTCGTAGTGGCACGCCAGCTCCGAGAGCACCCACTCGTAGTAGCCTAAGCTTGTGTCTCCATTTCGAATTTGATATGTCCAGTCGTCACGGGGGAACCTTTCGAATGACCGGGTGGTTGTGGACCCCTCCAAACTGTCAAGCCAGCTCCGGTAGGTAAAGGGTGCCACCGTAACGGGCTTCTTGCCTTTGCCGTTTCCCTTGAGTTGAGGATTTGCCTGGCTCAAATGAGACCATGCTTCGTAGCCTTTTAGTCGCGCGACCAGGTCGAGGACTTCGGTGTGTGTGGTCTTGAGACCCCGGTCACTGAGAAAACGCTTGACCAAGTTGACGGAGGCTTGGGGATTGAGTTCACGTGTCATTTTGTGGATTTCCTTTAGATTGGGCGAGGCCCGTTGGTGAGATGTCCTCTTACTGACCGACCTCGCTCAATGAGCTGGGAAGTCCCTTGTTATCAATTTCCGTTTCGGGCGACAAGCAACGCTTGCGAGGACGCCAGGCACGGAGTGCCCTGCCTTGTATAGGAAAGCTGAGCGATGCCCCTCTAAGGCCTTCTAATGTCTAAAAAACTAACAAACAAGTTCTGACAGTATCGTTTGATGTATGATTCGCCCACTTTTCAAAAAACAG
>JAIVFU010000451.1 GCA_020829485.1 Nostoc sp. CHAB 5834
GGTCTTGGTTTAAATCAACAAATTATCAGCGAAATTGAGAAGCGATACCCTCAGAAACCACTTCGCCACGTGTTTCTTACCCACCACCACCCCGACCATGCGGGTGGCATTCGTGCATTTGCCGATTTGCCCGTTACGTTTATTACAACTATAGGTAATGAACTGTATTTCAAAAAATTGTTGACCAACATGCATACGCTGGGTGAGACTCCGAAGACAAACAGGCAAAACTACAAATTTGACTTTGTACCAGTAGAGGGCCAGAAAACGTATAAGGACAAGCAAATGGAGGTTGTTGCGTACGAAATTGGTAAAGGCACAAGCCATACCACCGAGCATCTAGTCTTTTATTTTCCACAACAGAAATTACTCTGGACAGGTGATTTGCTATTTTTCGAGAAGGATAGGCAGATTTCTCCTGCTGGGGACCGTGGAAAATCTGTTTACAATCTTATTAGCAAAAATAATCTTGCTGTCGATAAAATTTATACTTCCTGGCCATTGAATGATCAAGCAGCTTACGGTACGGTTAACGATTTACGTAAATCGGTCGAACTAAAATAACCGACTATTTTGGCAAAAAAATATCCCTTTTACCGTCAGTACGACCTGATGGACTGCGGTCCTACGTGCCTACGGATGATTAGTAAGTTTCACGGAAAGTCGTTAGATGCCGCTTATCTGCGTGAAATAGCGAATTTGGCCCGCGACGGCACGACGATGGGTGGACTTGCTGATGCCGCCGAACGAATAGGTTTTAGTACACTAGCTTTAAATGCGCAGTACGACACTCTGTCTGAACAAATTCCATTACCCTGTATTGCTCATTGGCGACAACGGCATTTTGTTGTCGTGTATGAAGCAACATCGACTAAGGTAGTTGTTGCCGACCCTGGCCACGGCTTGCTTACCCATACCAAAGAGGAATTCCTGAAAGGTTGGATTCCCGATAAAAATGTTTCGGAAGACTCAGAAGGCGTTTTACTACTTTTTGAGCCAACACCCAGGTTCTACGAACAAGAGTCCCCTGAACCACGTCGAAAATCATTCAGTGGTTTTTTACTGCGCTATTTTCGACCTTATAATCGTTATGGTGTGCAACTATTTTTTAGTCTTTTAACACTTAGTCTCTTACAACTAGCTTTACCATTTCTGACCCAGCAAATTGTCGATACAGGGATCAATACGCGCAATCTCAACTTTATCTATCTGGTATTGATTGCTCAACTGGTCCTATTCATTTCTCAATCTGGAGTCAACGTACTTCGTAGCTGGATTTTATTACACGTTACCAGTCGAATAAACTTGCGTATGCTTTCTGACTTCATGATGAAGTTAATGCGGCTTCCTATAGTCTTCTTCGATTCAAAAGGAACAGGTGACATCTTACAACGGATTCAGGACCACAATCGGGTACAGGCTTTTTTATCAGCCACAACGCTGGATGTACTTTTTTCGGCTGTATCATTCCTAATTTTTGGCTCTATTCTATTCTATTTCAATGCACAATTGTTTTTTATTTTTTTGTTGGGTTCTTTCCTATATATGGTATGGGTACTATTATTTCTAAAGCAACGGGCAGAAATAGATTATCGGTATTTCGATCAAGCCGCCGGTAACCAAAGTAGTACCATTCAGCTTATCAACGGAATGCAGGAAATAAAACTTAATGGTTCTGAAAAACGTCGACGCTGGGAATGGGAAGCAATTCAGGCCCGTTTATTTAAATTAAATATTCGCAGTATGGCTCTTTCTCAGGCTCAAAATGAAGGTGGGCGATTTCTCAATGAAATCAAAAATATTTTAATCAGCTTTGTTGCTGCAAAATCCGTAATTGATGGTAACATTTCCCTTGGCTCAATGCTATCCGTTCAATACATTGTCGGGCAAATGAATGTTCCAATAAATAATTTTATCGTTTTTATCAGAACGTACCAAGATGCTAAGTTAAGTTTAGTTAGGCTAACTGAAATTCATGACAAAAATGATGAAGAAACTACAACTGACAATCTGGTTTACGAACTACCACATGAGCAAAGCATTCATTTCGAAAATGTTAGTTTTAGGTATGGTAGCAGTATTTCTGAATTAGTGTTAAAGAACATAAGTTTTACGGTTCCAGAAGGAAAAGTGACAGCCATTGTAGGAGCAAGCGGCAGTGGGAAAACAACTTTATTAAAACTACTTCTAAAATTTTATGAGCCATCTCACGGCCATATCCGTATTGGTAATGGTAATCTTAAAAATATTAGTTACGATTTTTGGCGTAGTCAGTGTGGAGTGGTTATGCAGGAAGGGTATATTTTTTCAGATTCTATTTCACGAAACGTAAGTGAATCGGATTCTAATGGATTGATTGGTAGAACAAAGTTACGTGAAGCAGTAGGAATTGCCAATATAGAGGAGTTTATAGAAAGCTTACCCAGTGGGTACAATACACGAATTGGTTCTAGTGGAATGGGTATAAGCGGTGGTCAAAAACAACGTATTTTAATTGCGAGAGCCGTTTACAAAGACCCTAAGTTTATTTTTTTTGACGAAGCAACAAGCGCTTTAGATGCTAATAATGAATCAGTTATAATGAAGAGTCTGGACAATTTTTTCAAAAATAGAACAGTAGTTATAGTGGCTCACCGTTTAAGTACGGTCAAAGCAG
>JAIVFU010000452.1 GCA_020829485.1 Nostoc sp. CHAB 5834
TAGAGGCCGTATCGATTTTAAGGATAATGATTTTTGTGCCATTTGTAGTCTGCTTAAATATACCAACATACCAAACTCAATTGGCTAATTCAATTACCCATGAGAACACGAAAATTTACGGCTACGCAGCAGTGTTCAATGTTATCTTGTGTATGACCCTTGTTTCCTTTTGGGGAGCTATGGGTGCTGCTGTTACAATGCTTACTACGCAAATTATCATTACTGGGGCTCTATATTTTGTTACTGAAGTTAAATTTCCGCAGTATTCTTTGTTGAGATTACATTATTCAAAAAAAATTAGTTTGTAAATTTTTTGAAACCAGTATCACTTTCCAGTTTGAGGATATAACAATGAAATCTACTAAAAAAAGTTATAAATTTTTAGTTGCAGGTATGGTCACGCTCTATAACTCAGATCGTGAGGTGTTAGACAATATTAATACTTACTATCATCAAGTTGATAAGCTATACGTGGTAGATAATTCAGAAATAGTTGATAACACATTAATCAATGATTTGAAGGCAAGATTTAGGGATATAGTTTATGTACACAATCAAGGTAATCGAGGTATCGCTTATGCGTTAAATGTAGCATCTAGAATTGCTATGACAGAGGGCTTCGATTATTTATTGTTGATGGATGATGATTCTCGTACAACTAATATTATGGTCAAAACTATGGTAGACTATGTTGCTGCGAATCCTGATTTAAACATAGGTATTATTGCTGCTCAGGCAGATTCTAATCTTTACAGCGATAAAGCAGAAATAACTTGGTATACTATAACTTCAGGTAGTTTATTAAGCATTGAAGCGTTTCGGCAGTGTGGGTCGTTTTTAGAAGAATTGTTTATTGATGCTGTTGATCACGAGTACTGTTTTCGTTTAATAGAAGCAGGGTATAAGATAATAAATTTAAACTATTTACATTTGTCGCACAGTATTGGAGAAATAAAAAAAATATCTATATTCGACAAAAGTATATATAAATGGGCTTCGCACACTCCTGTGCGAAATTATTATATGTTACGCAATTTTTTATACGTAATAAAAAAATACAATAAATTAATTCCGTTTCGTACAAAAATGCTTCTCTTCTACGGTTTAACCAAAGTATGTCTTCTAAACTCCATGCTTGAAAAAGATACGTCACTACGACTACGTTATATGGCTAAAGCTATTTCAGATTTTAGAAATCGTAGGCTAGGTAAGTTAGATAAAGCGCTTGACTGATACGTTATGACAACTCAATTGCCTCAACTGAATGTTGCCGGTATGGTAACACTTTATAACTCCGAACAAACAGTAATTCAACGTTTGAGCACGTATGTTTATCAGGTCGGAAAGTTATATGCAGTTGACAATTCAGAGTACCCTAACTTCGAGCTGATCGAATTGATCAGGAACACATATCCAACCATCGAATACATTTGCAATGAAGGTAATCCGGGTATTGCCCATGCTTTGAACGTGGCGGCACGGGCCGCTACTTTGGATCAGTTTAGCTATCTGCTAATGATGGATGATGATTCAGAAGCACCTTCCGACTTGGTTAACGCACTCTATGCCGTTTTAATCAGGAAGTTGTCGAATAAAGTGGGGATCGTATCGGCACAGTCCGATCCAAGTGTGAATCGCGATGACGAGCAACAAGTTATCACTGCTATTACATCCGGCAGCTTGCTAGACTTACGGGCCTATCAGCTTGTTGGCCCCTTTCAAGACGACCTATTTATTGACTGGGTAGACCATGAGTATTGTTTCCGTCTTGCAAAAAATGGATACAAAATAGTGATCGTTAATTACGTTAAGCTAATTCATCGATTAGGTACATTCAAAAGCAAGCAACTTCTTGGTTTTCTGACAGTACGCTGGCGGTCTCACAATCCTTCGCGTCTGTATTACAAGTTTCGTAATAGCCTGTATGTTATGAATAAGTACAGGGACAGGCTAAAGCTTACGTTTATACTATCTGTGTGTTTTGAGTTACTTAGAGATATTGCAAAAGCGGCTTTTCTGGAGAACCAAAAGCGGGCGTACTTTACTTCTATAGGGAGAGGATTAGTAGATGCCTACAAGAAGCGTCTTGGCAAGTAGAGCAATCATGAAATTGGTCTGCCTTTTGCCTGTCACTATTTAGTCTATGTGTATATTTTTGTTCAAATTTGCTGCATTGACAATTTGTTGTTTATATATTTGTGTAAATGAGTACATGGGATTTCCATTTATCTAACTTATGAGAAAAGAAATACGTTTCGTGTGTACTGTTGGCTTCTTGACTATCAATAGTCAATTTGCTATCGCCCAAACATCCTCTAACAACTTGATCGTAACGGACCCATCTTCCACTAATTCGGGAGGGTCAGACAACACGCTGATAGGTGTTGGTGCCGGTAACCGGAATATGTCAGGGAGTGGAAATGTGTTGTTGGGTCGGGGAGCGGGAGTGCTCAATATGGCTGGTACACAAAATTCTTTCGTTGGCGCGTCAAGTGGTCGTCAAAACTCGTCAGGAAGTTATAATAGCTTCTTTGGCTATGAAGCGGGTAGCAGTAATAGCACAGGAAGTAATAACTCATTTCTAGGAAACGGAGCTGGGTTCAATAACACCGAAGGGTATAGTAATTTGTTTGGAGGCTACCGTTCCGGCTATTTT
>JAIVFU010000453.1 GCA_020829485.1 Nostoc sp. CHAB 5834
CTGTGTATTGATTTTTGTTATCTGTTTTGTCGTCTTTGTTCGTATGAAACCGATCTGGTCGGCTAAATTTGGAAAAGGGCGCGCCCAACCGGATACAGCCAGACCTTCGATAAGCAGGCTTTGATAAATAATTTTTCTGTACTTATCGACAGATGAGAGAATGAAGTAAATTAGGCTTTCCGTTAACACTGCCACGTACTCAACGTTTCCGCATTTTCTTGACCTGCTTTCTTATGTTCTCAACCAAAGATTACGCTACAATGACACTCGACGAATTAGTGTCGGAGGAGAAGAAAGTGAAATCGAAAAAAATTCCATTGGCTTTGTTCATTGGTGTATTAGTTGGTATTGCCATTTGGTCAGCTACGCATAAAGGGGGTGCCCTTACCTTTTTTTTGCTGGCTTTTGTTTTATTGATTGGTTCGGGATATTCAAAAAAATTAAAGGGTATCGAGGCAGAAATAAGCCGCCGGGATACCCTTCGCTAGGCAGCTTTGTGTGGACGCGTAACTGCTGACAGGCTACCAAGAGTACTAGGATTGCATAGCCCAACACACAAAAGGTATAAAGCCGTAACAACGTAGCTGAGTCACGTTCCCAACGTGAGTTTTCAACCGTCATGAAGAACGTTTTTGTCTTCTTCTGTCTCCTGTCCGCTCAATACGCGCTCGCTCAGCAGCCAGTGCGCTATACGGGGAGCCTGGAAGTGAGTGCGTTAAGGTTCCAAAGCCGCACCCTTACTGTAGAGCCAGGTCCCAACTGGAAAGGGTACAATTTAAATCAGCAGCAACATGGAACAATGCTTAGTCTGATCAACGGCCTTGTTTATCATAACCGCCTGTTCGCGGGATTGGGGCTCGGTTGGCTGCATTTTGACGGAATCAATGGGGTGTCGGTCTTCGGCGACTTGTCCTGCCTTGTCACTAAAACTCGGTTGGCGCCGGTAGTTGGTGTCCGGGTTGGCTACACGCACCTTCGTAATCAGTATGAGGGTGGAACGGGATCGTTGCTGAGCGAACTGGATGGCGGACTATCGTATTCGTTCACGAAGCGACTCACTGCTGAGGTAAGGACAGGTATAGCGTTCACGCAGCAAGCTGCTTTTGTTCCCCTAAAGTTGCGGCTCCGGTTTTAACAGTTGTCTTGAATTGGCCCTTCAGTAAAGTCCGCACGAAGAAGGCCACTCGGTTGTTGTCCGTTAAAATTTCCTAAGCAGGCAATCTCAAGCAGAAATCGGCCATTGTGGTAGTATACGAGCTGAAGCAATGGCTAAGATTTATATTTGGTTCTTCCTGTTAATCAACCTGTCGGTAGGCGCGCAGAACAGCCTGCCAATTGCTCAACCAGTCAGGGTAGGATTTCGGACAATAAAAGCCTACGATGTTACCCGGAGTTTCGACACCACCCGTACTGACAGCCTTCGCTTTCGCCCGGTCAAGATTGATCTGTTTTACCCGGCAATAGTGCCGCCTGCGCACCATCCCCTGCCCTACGGTTTCTTCCTGAATCTGTATGGCTTGCGGATAAATTTTAACGCTTCGGCCGATTCAGCTCAACAAGAAGGGCACGCGTTAGCAGCATACTGGGGCTATGGGCTTGGCATTGATTCGGTAAATCATCTGCTGGAAGCCGCAACCGCTAGCTATGCGTCGGCCCCGCCAGCAACGGGGCGTTTCCCGCTCGTTCTCTACTGTCCCGGATACAATGGTATGAGTTATGAGAACCTTGCCTTGCTCGAACAGTTGGCCGCACGCGGGTATGTGGTGGCGTCAATCAGTTCGGTGGGTAAGTATCCGGGGGTCATGACAATGGACTCCACCGATGTTATCGAACAAGTGCAGGACGCCCGTTTTGCTCGTCAGTATCTGCAAAAAAAGAGATCTGTCATCTCCGACAAAGTGGCCGTTATCGGCTACAGTTGGGGCGGGTTGGCTGCCAGTATTGTCGCCATGAAAGAACCCGCTATCCGGGCGGTCGTTTCGCTGGATGGTTCAGAAAATTACACGTACGGAACCGAAAAAGCCGACGATGCCAATTTTAATTTGATCAGGCAGGCCGATTACTTTACGCCCGCTACACTACACGCGCCGTATTTATACATCAGTAGCGGACGCGAAAGTGCAGAGGAGCCGCAGGACTCGGTTTTTGTTCTGGCATCGTTGCTGAGTACGTCGGAGAAACAGTATGTCCGTTTGCCGGGTACAACTCACGAAGATTTTTCGTATTTGCCTTATTTAACTACGCAGTTGAAAAAGGAGACGTCTGCTGCCGTATCGCCCTATTCACTGATAAACCATTTGGTAGCCAGCTGGCTGGATGAATTTTTGCAGGAAAAAGCTTCTTTTACCGATAGCCTGCAACGACTGGCAGCACAATATCCTGCTTTGCTTAGCCTGTCGCAGCCGGAAATAAAGCAATCGGACCGCCTGCCATCGTTCATGCTGTCCGGCAACGTTACCGACACAACAGGCAAACCGCTCTCCTACGCTGCCATTGGCCTGGTGCGGGGAAGTCAGGGCACGGTGAGCGCTGAAAATGGCTCTTTCTCCTGGCAAGTTTATGGAGCCAGCCAAACTGATACTGTCCGGTTTTCTTTACTTGGCTATCAAACTCAGGACTGGCCGGTACGTACAGTAGCTCAGATGGCAAAGGCG
>JAIVFU010000454.1 GCA_020829485.1 Nostoc sp. CHAB 5834
AAGAAGTGGGTCTGGAGAAGTTTAAGTACGTGCCGGGCTATCTGCTCAACGCTAAATACCGGGTGCTGCACATCCCAGAAGCGCGGGCCATTAACCGAATCGCCTGGGGCGTGGCCCGTTCCCGTATGTTTTCGGCCAAGGTCAGGCAGAGTAAACGAAACGCCTTTTACAATCCGACTCGGGGCAAGTTGATCTACGAAACCAGCTACAAATTACTGGAATCGCTACCTTCGTCTATAATGCAGTCAATAAAACAACAACTCGAAGAGATTAGTTAATTAGTACATTAATCTATCCATTGACTAGTTTTACCTTTCATGGCACAATACAATCCTCATACGAGCAGATGGGAGAACGTTTCCGACGATTGGGAACTGTTTTACAATCCTCACAACGAACAATGGTGTTTTGCACCCGCTAATGCTACAACCATTTATAACCCACATTCAGATGAATGGGAGGTTGGTGGCGAAGATTGGCTACCAACTTATAACCCTCATTCTGACGAATGGAAAGTAGCTCCTCTTAATGCTACTTCTATGTATAATCCACACAATGACACTTGGGAAATGGTTGGTGAAGACTGGGTTATAAAATATAACCCCCACAACGACACTTGGAAATACTGTCCAGAATAGTTTTTATGTAATCACCAGTCCAGTTTTTCCATTTTTTCCAAACACTGCTATCATGAAAAGTATGCCTCTCCCATTTAATCTCCCTGTAACATCCCCTAGTTGGACACATTTCTATTTAGATACTGTAAAGCAACTTCCTCCCGATGCCGATAGCTTCATGGCCTTTGGTTTTTTGCCAAATAGCGATGTTGGAAATATGAACCCCCAAAATTTTCCCGTTCAGCTTGATGACCTTAAACTCATAGTGTTTGATGAATTAATCGAAAATTTACTCACAAAGGATCAGCTTGACACCCTAACTTCTCAAAAGTTAGATGATGAGTTATTAACCAAGTTAAAAAAGATATTAGCATCTAAAATATATAAATAACATACGTTGTTTTGTGTAAAAACCTGCCTAACGAGCAGGTTTTTTTGTCCTATGTAACACCATTTCGGTGAGCCTCCTTCGCTGCTGGTAAACTACCAGTAGCACTATGCAACTAAAGGAAGAAGCCCTATTTACGCTCAAATTCGATGGCAAGCCCGTCATCAATGAGTTGGGCGAACTGGAGAAAAAACTCCTGGATGTGAAGGAGGCCCAGAAGACAGTCGAGAAGGGCACCAAGGAATGGGCGGACAACAAAGCCGACATCAAACAGCTCGAAGCATCGATCAAGTCAGTACGCGAAGAGATGGGCGTGGCGGGCATGACGATTCAGCAGCTGCGCGGGTACGCCAGTCAACTCCGGAGTGAAATTGACAAGATGACCGAAGGTACCGATGCCTATAACAAAAAAGCATCGGAACTGCAGGAAGTTAATACCCGCCTGGCTAGTCACCGGGAGAACATTCGCGCGATCAACACCGAAGTGGAGAAGCAGCCCACCCTCTGGGAACGGGCCAAATCGACGGCGACTGGCTACCTGACGGCCTTCGGTGCTACGGAGTTACTGGAGCGTGCGTTTACGTTCATTCAGGGCGGTATCACTAAAGCCCTGGCGCTCTCCGACGCGTTTGGTGGCATTTCGAAGGCAACCGGTCAAAGTGCTGATGAAGTACAATCTTTTTCTGAACAGCTGGACAATATTGATACGCGCACCAGCAAGGAAAGTCTGTTGACCATCACCCAGATCGGCGGCCAGTTGGGCGTGGCTAACGATGAATTACTCGGATTCGTGCAGTCGACGGATATGGCCGCCGTTGCGCTGTCTGACGAGTTCAGCGGTGGGGCTGAAGAAGCCAGTAAATCACTGGGGGGCCTGCAAAAGCTGTTCAAGGAGACTAAGGACTTACAAGCAGGTGACTCGATTCAGAAGATCGGTTCGGCCCTGAATGAATTGGGAGCCGCCGGTTCAGCCACGGCTCCCGTCGTAGCCGAATTCACGGCCCGCATGGGGCAGCTGGGGGACCTTAGCCCGCAGATCACCCAAACGATGGGCCTGGGAGCCGCTTTTCAGGAGTTGGGCTTATCTGCCGAGATTAGTGCGGGTGGTCTATCCAATATCCTTTTAACCGCGGCAAAGGATACCGCTACGTTTGCCCAGCAGATTGGCGTGAGTGATGCCAAGATGAAGGAGTTGATCAATACCAACCCCAACGAGTTCCTGCTGAGACTGGCCGAATCAATGAAAGGCGTACCGGCTGATCAGCTGGCTAATCGCCTGTTCGATTTAGGCATTAAGTCGCAGGAAGCCACGAAAGTCATGTCGCTGCTGAAAGACCAGACGGATTTGGTTCGGGATAAGCAGAATCTGGCAAACAAGGCATTCACCGAGGGCACCAGTCTACAAAAGGAATTCAATATCGTTAACGCGACCGCAGCTGCCGAGTACGACAAGTCACAGAAGGCACTGGATTTGATTGCGACCGAGATCGGACAAGGCTTACTGCCCGCCATAACAACGGGCACTCGGGGCATTATCTCCTTCGTCAACGTCCTGCGGGCTATCCCTGATTTTGTCAGTGAGAACCAGACCAGCTTTGCCGCCCTGGGCGTGGCGATCCTGGCGATGAACGGCAACCTGGTT
>JAIVFU010000455.1 GCA_020829485.1 Nostoc sp. CHAB 5834
GTCATCACCGGCCTGTCGGGTTCGGGCAAATCCTCGCTCGCCTTCGACACCATCTATGCCGAGGGTCAGCGCCGCTACGTCGAGTCGCTGTCAGCCTATGCGCGCCAGTTCCTCGAGATGATGCAGAAGCCCAATGTCGAGCACATTGAAGGCCTCAGCCCCGCCATCTCGATCGAGCAGAAGACCACCAGCCGCAACCCGCGCTCCACGGTCGCGACCGTCACCGAGATCTACGACTATATGCGCCTGCTCTGGGCGCGCGTCGGCGTGCCGTACAGCCCCGCGACCGGCCTGCCGATCGCCGCGCAGACCGTCAGCCAGATGGTCGACCGCGTCCTCGCGCTCCCCGAAGGCACCCGCCTCCTGCTCCTCGCCCCCGTGGTCCGCGGCCGCAAGGGCGAGTATCGCAAGGAGCTGCTCGAGTGGCAGAAGGCCGGCTTCCAGCGCGTCCGCATCGATGGCGAGACTTATCTGATCGAGGACGCCCCCGCGCTCGACAAGAAGTACAAGCACGACATCGAGGTGGTGGTCGACCGCCTCGTCGTCCGTGACGACATCGCCACGCGCCTGGCGGAAAGCTTCGAGACCGCGCTCAAGCTCGCCGACGGCCTCGCCTATATCGACCTGGTCGACACCACGGTCGATGAACTCGCCGGCAACCGCGTCGCCGAGGCCCCGCAGAAGTTCGTTGCGGAAACCCCGGTCCCCGCCACCAACGTCACCGGCGGCTCGATGAAGGGCACCGGCATCCCCGACAACCGCATCGTCTTCTCCGAGAAATTCGCCTGCCCGGTCAGCGGCTTCACCATCCCCGAGATCGAGCCGCGGCTGTTCTCGTTCAACGCCCCGCAGGGCGCGTGCCCGGCGTGCGACGGCCTTGGCGAGCGGCTGGTGTTCGACGAGGATCTCGTCGTCCCCAACCACGATCTCTCGATCAAGAAGGGCGCGGTCGTCCCCTGGGCCAAGTCCAACCCACCATCGCCCTATTACATGCAGGTCCTCGGCTCCCTCGCGCGCGAATTCGGCTTCAGCCTCGACACGCCGTGGAAGGATCTCCCGGGCGAGGTCCAGCTGATCATCCTCCACGGCACCGGCGGCAAGCCGGTCACGCTCACCTTCGTCGACGGCAAGAAGTCCTACGACGTGAAGAAGCCGTTCGAGGGCGTCATCGGCAACCTCAACCGCCGCATGCTCCAGACCGAGAGCGCGTGGATGCGCGAGGAGCTGTCGAAATACCAGGCCAGCCACGCCTGCGAGACGTGCGACGGCGCCCGCCTCAAGCCCGAGGCGCTGGCGGTCAAGATCGCCGGCCGCGACATTTCCAGCGTCACTCGCCTGTCGGTCACCGACGCGCTGCCCTTCTTCGCCAACCTCCCCGCCGATCTCACCCCCCAGCAGCGCGAGATCGCCAAGGCCATCCTCAAGGAGATCGACGAGCGCCTCGGCTTCCTCAACAATGTCGGCCTCGACTATCTCAACCTCAACCGCACCAGCGGCACCCTTTCGGGCGGCGAGAGCCAGCGCATCCGCCTCGCGTCGCAGATCGGTTCGGGCCTCTCCGGCGTCCTCTACGTCCTCGACGAGCCGTCGATCGGCCTCCACCAGCGCGACAACGACATGCTGCTCGCCACGCTCCGCCGCCTGCGCGATCTCGGCAACACCGTGCTGGTGGTCGAGCATGACGAGGACGCGATCCGCACCGCCGATTACGTCATCGACATGGGGCCGGGCGCGGGCGTCCATGGCGGCCAGATCGTCGCCCATGGCAGCTTCGAACAGGTGCTCGCGACCGAAGGCAGCATCACCGCCGACTATCTCAACGGCACCCGCCGCATCGATGTGCCGGCCAAGCGCCGCAAGGGCACCGGCAAGAAGCTCACCGTCCACAACGCCACGGCCAACAACCTGACCGGCGTCACCGCCAGCATCCCGCTCGGCACCTTCACCTGCATCACCGGCGTCTCCGGCTCGGGCAAGTCGAGCTTCACCATCGACACGCTCTACGCCGCCGCCGCGCGCCAGCTCAACGGCGCGCGCCTGCTCGCGGGCAAGCACGACAAGGTCACCGGGCTCGAGCATCTCGACAAGGTGATCGACATCGATCAGTCGCCGATCGGCCGCACCCCACGCTCCAACCCGGCGACCTATACCGGCGCCTTCACCGCGATCCGCGACTGGTTCGCCGGCCTGCCCGAGGCTCAGGCGCGCGGCTACAAGCCCGGCCGCTTCAGCTTCAACGTCAAGGGCGGCCGGTGCGAGGCGTGCACCGGCGACGGCCTGCTCAAGATCGAGATGCACTTCCTCCCCGACGTCTACGTCACCTGCGACGTCTGCCACGGCCAGCGCTACAACCGCGAGACGCTGGAGGTGAAGTTCAAGGGGATGAGCATCGCCGACGTGCTCGACATGACGGTCGAGGACGCGGTCGAATTCTTCAAGGCCGTCCCCCCGATCCGCGACAAGATGGGGATGCTGGCCGAGGTGGGCCTGGGCTATATCAAGGTCGGCCAGCAGGCGACGACCCTGTCGGGCGGCGAGGCGCAGCGCGTCAAGCTCGCCAAGGAACTCGCCCGCCGCGCCACCGGCCAGACCCTCTACATCCTCGACGAGCCCACCACCGGCCTCCATT
>JAIVFU010000456.1 GCA_020829485.1 Nostoc sp. CHAB 5834
GAAGGTGAATTATGTGCAACCTGAGTTACCCTTAAATCAATGGGGACAAATGATCTGTGAAACTAATCAAACACAGGCGGTTAAACTATATCGAAAAGCATTGCTTTCATCAAAATGGTTAACCGTTAACTGATGACTGTTAACCGATGACTGTCAACCACCAAGTATGTTGAATTTCCAAGCTGACTCCTGAGTTTTTGGCGATGCGATGGCGTATCCGCCCGCCGAAGGCGATCGCGGGAGCAACTAAACATTTTTGGCAACATAACCGTTAAACTACCGCTTGAGTTTCGTTAACTGTGATTGAGTATTACTGTGCTTTAAATAATCAGAAACTACCTCTCCCACTTCTTCTAAAGATTCAACATCATTCTGTGTAGCATTAGCAGTCAAATCACCGTCAACCATCACAGCCCGACCATCTTTAGCTGTAACAGTAATACTATCCCCATTTTGGTAAAAGTTGTAATTCTTACTCTCATAACTGCGTGAACCATCAGAATGCTGATCACCAAAAAGACGCAGCATGGAATCTACACCCTTGGCAAGAGCCTTGCCTTTAATATCCATCACGCTGTTAGTAACTTTTTCTACATTCTGCTTCATAGTATGATTAGTTGCTGAGTGTATATCACCAACAGCTTGAGTTATCTGTTGTGGACTGTATTAACTTCCTCTGAAACCTTATTGTGAATAGCACCCATAGCAGCTTGATGACGCTCCATGCCATGCTGAATCTCATCACTGACTAACTGCTTGACTTCACCAATACCATCCTTAACTACACCCACCTGTGATTCAAATTCATTTTTAACAGCTGCAACTTGTGATCTCATCTCAGTTTTAAGAGACTCCATCTGTTGATTCATCTGCTCTTTTAAAGTGACAATTTGAGTCTCTAATTGGGCTTTGACTTTATCAACTTTGGGAGTGAGGGCAGTTTTTACCTGTTCATAGAGATTTTTGGCAGTGTTCTTAGCCTTAGTCTCAATCGAGTTTATCCAATCATGCAAAGTTGCATTCTTGACCGGAGGATTATTTTGATTATTTATAGCCTCCAGTCCCTTCTCCAATTGCTCAATAGTTTTTTGTTGAGCATCAAAAGCTTGTTTAAGACTAATCAAATCTGTCGATAAAGGAGCAATTACATCTCGTTTCTCCTTATCCATGCCAAAAACCACCATCTTCCGCCCCTTCAAATCTAAGGGGATATTTGTTTGACCACAGAAGCCAGAAAGGGTGGATGGGATCATAAAGCGAGTAAATAATCCGCTTGTTGTACCCACAATACTAGCGGCGGTTTCTGGAGAACCGGCTACAGATAGGAATTGGTCAAAGGCAACTTTTACCCAAGGATTTAAAGAAGCTTGTTCAATGCGGTCAATTAATTTAGGCAAACTGAGAATGGCATGGCACATCATAATGTCAGGAAAACAAGTACCCCGGGCCAGCATGAAGATTGCTTGTGCCAGCTGATCCCCTGCATTAGCAAAGAATCCACTATCTAAAGCATCACCACTTGTTAGCTTAAAATTACGATTGAGAACGATCGCTAACTGACGCGCCATCTCTGCATCAGTTTCACTCCGCAGAAAATCAAGGGGATTAGGGGCAGATATAGCGTAACGGGCAAGATAGTACAATTTTACCTAAAACAAAGGTTTGTAGTATGCTTATGACAGGACTAAAACCCTTATTCTTTCGTTATAGTCTTGTCTAACAAGAAGCAAATAAGGCTTGGTTGATTTATCTAAAAGCAATACTCAAAAGCTTATACAGTAATACTTTTAGCCTATCTTGCCCCTAGTGTCAGCTACGCTATATTTACCCCAAATTACACGCTGCTCACCCAATTTTCCCCACCGCTCAACCCGACAAATTGAGTAAGTACAAGCATTTAGGCAAGGCTGGAAGTCCTGCTCACGTTGATGCAATCATGCAAGTAGCTAGGAGAACCCAAGTTGATTATTTGCAATCATGCATTGATTCTCTTCGACAAAACTGGGTTGAATTGTACGATAGCCTCAAAGAGAAAAAGTAAGTCTCTCAATTTGTTTGTTCTTGTGTATAAACCGCGAACACTTTTCTCTTGGTTTTACTCCCCATTTTCCTTAACCGAGCAGTATTGGCACGGGACGGCGCTGCAACTTCAGCTTTTTGGGGAGAAAGACGTGCGTCACGCTCATGGGGGACAGCCTATCCTTGACGTAGTACGCACCTTTTTACGGGCGATCGCCCCCTGGTGGACACGCCAGGAGGAACGACAACAGGCACGCTCCACAGTCAACCAGGTCAGTTACCAGCAGCTTGAAATCGACTTTACCGGATCAGCTGTAGTGGATGCCGCTGACGTTTCAACTGATGACGCTGAGTTACCCACCTTGATCAGCTGCATTGATATCAATGCGATAGCAAATTTAATCCTGGTCGAAACGGATGATTGCAGGTTGGATAAACTACAGGTGCATCTCCTCTCCTCTAGGCATTGAGCCGAGATCCCTGCAAGTGCGATTCGTTCTGGAGAAACCCAATATTTGGGAGGATTCCAGGCTTCAGTAGAGTAACTCCACCAGGAGTTGAGTCCGCACTTTAATCCTCTGCTGATGACAACTTGATACCCATGTAGGT
>JAIVFU010000457.1 GCA_020829485.1 Nostoc sp. CHAB 5834
ATTTGGAGACCCTTAAGACAGCGGTTCTTGATCAAGTCAAAATCCTAGAAAAAGATCCGGAAATGGTACAAGCATTCTTCCGTAAGAAAGAGATAGGCTTTATTACAAGCTAATTCACAGAGCTATATCAGATCTTATGAAATTAGCCTATGACTTCTACAAATCACTGCTGTTGATCAATAAAAATTTAAATAAAGAAATTTTTATACGGAGAATTGGTGTGAAAGATGGTTATTCATTGAGAATGTTTTCAAGGATGTATGATAGTGTAACATCTGAGTTGATTGACGTAGATGAGGAATATAAAAAATATTATTCATTTGAGTATGAATCAATAGAACATTTTCTTTATAGAAAGCTTAACCTTAGGCAGGACCACATCGAGGAATTGATGAATGAGAGAAAAGACAACCCTGATTGTACACTTTATCGTAAAGATGATAATTCATATGGAGATTATGGAATATCTAGATTTGCATTTTCAGATACAATGTATGAGAGAATAATGGAAATATTAATGCTTAAAAATGAAAAAAAATGAAAATAAGATACGATTTTGTTACTAACAGTTCGTCAACTTCATTCGTAATAATTAGTGATGGCGAATTTAACTTTAAAGATTTTATTGAGGCAGTCGGAGTAAAAGATGATTCAAATTTTATCGACATTTATCAGTCTTTGTTCAATTCGTTTAGAGACGATATGGAACCGGCCCGTGAATATTTTGAAAAACACTACATGAACAGATATGCAACATTTGAAGAATTTCTAGAGAAAGATCTTTGGAAGAGTGGCAAAGAAATTTTACCAAAAATACTTGATGCTGAAAAACATGGAAAGAAGGTATACATAGGAAAACTCAGTAGCGACCATAGCGATACTGAATCATTTTTCTGCACAGACGAATTTATAATTGAAAGCGATAAAATATTTATAGATGCACAAGAAAATGGTTGGTAACAAAAATGACGTTGTTCATAAAATATATGAAGAACAACATTATTCTGTTTTATTTAATAAGAAAACAGGGTATTTCGTTAGAGCAGAAGAGAAAGGTTATCCTGAGCCTCTTTGGGCCATGCATGGTCCAGAATTATTAGATATAAGCATTACAAATTGGTGCGATAAAGGATGTCTATTTTGTTATAGAAAATCTACACAAAAGGGGAACCACATGTCGCTTAGTGATTACCAGTTAATTATGAGCCAAGCAAAGGAACTTGATGTTTTTCAGGTTGCGCTCGGCGGGGGAAACCCTAATCAACATCCTAACTTCATTAAGATTCTTGAGACCACTGTTGAGCATGGAATCGTCCCATGTTACACCACAAATGGTAGAGGGCTTACACCGGAGATATTAAGTGCAACGAAGGACTTTTGTGGCTCTGTTGCTATTAGTGCTTACGAACCATATACTGAATTTAGGAAGCATCTTGAACAGCTTTTCGAGTATGGAATAAAGGCAAACGTTCATTTTGTAACCGACAGTCAGACTATTAATTCAGCTATAGATTGGTTACAAAATCCACCAACTTTTTTAGATGGTATTAATTCTCTCATTTTTCTAAACTATAAACCAATTGGAAGAAAGCCTGACATGACATTGTTATTGAAGGACAAAAAAAAATTGAGTGAATTTTATGATTTAGTGAACCAAAGTAAAGGAGCCTTAAAAATTGGGTTTGACAGTTGTAGCATTTCAGGAGTTGTAAAGTACGTAAATGTAAATTCTGAATTTTACGAAGGCTGTGACGCAGGAAGATTTTCAGCTTTTGTTGATGAAAATTTGAGAATGATGCCTTGCTCTTTTATGACTAATACTAATTGGTATGGAGATTTAAGAACAGAAAAGATGATTGATATTTGGCAGAATAATGCTTATTTTAAGAAATATAGAAACAACATTATTAATAATGGTTGTACTTCATGCGCGTTTCAAAAAACTTGTATGGGTGGTTGTCCTTTTATTGAAGAACTATCTCAATGTGATTGGAAAGACGAAAGATTGGGATTTTCATTTGAACAGACATCATTTTAAAGATAGATCAGATAATTACAAAGATATTGCCTTACAAATGCGTGAGCAAGTCTGTAACGCTACTTCACTTTTATACTGTCACTATCTCGCCAGATGCACATGTCATCCCACTTGACTTTACAGACCTGCTCACGGGTCAATAAACGTTTAAAAAGATCCGATCTTAGACCTTATAAAAAAAATTTAATGTTTTTGGGAATCAGTGAGAAAGATCATGTGATGTTTGTATCTCGAAAAAAGTAGATTGCGTTAGTACTTGTCATTTATGGCAAGAATGTCCAAGTAAGAAACTGACTTAGCCGTAATTAAGCTACTAAGTCACAGATTAAGTATGATTTCAAATATTATCTAAGAATTGTCTTATGCCATCTCAAGAATCGATTTTGCTCAGTATGTTAGTGGGCCAGTTAAAGGAAGAAAGAGCGCCAACAATGTCAACAGACAAATACTTCGAGTTATTCGTTAACGAGCAGATATTAAAAGAGCATGATTTATCATATGAAGAACTTTTATCTGGTAATGTAGGAAATGGTGGTGATGGAGGTATTGATGGCTTTTTTTTATTTATAAACGATACTTTAGTTCA
>JAIVFU010000458.1 GCA_020829485.1 Nostoc sp. CHAB 5834
TGTTTTCCTCTTTAGTCAGAAATACCCTCAAACGAGCGCCCATATTTTTTGTTACCTCGGTAGATATATTCTCCGTATTTATTTATTGTTACATAGTTTCGTTTTTTCCTGCCGACCTACTTAAATCCCGACTTTTCAGCAGACAGGCGACAGCATTGCCAACCTGACTGCTGCCCCAACACCTGCTGAACCGATGCTTCCAAGTATTTCTGCAACTGAAGAAGGTGGCGGTGGCCACTAATTTACTGAATTACCCTCAACGGCATTAAGAGCATTACTCATCTGGGTCAGCGCGGTATGTCTGTTTTTTTTGACTTAAATAACGTATTACTGCGCTAGCTCATTCATTTTGCGAGCCAGATGTATATCGTTCATCGTAATTCCACCCGCGTCGTGAGTTATCAAATCTACTGATATACAGTTATATACGTTGCACCACTCTGGATGATGTGCCATTGTTTCTGCAATTAGTGCCACACTGGTCATGAATCCAAAAGCTTCAACAAAGGATGGAAACTGAAACTGACAATGGAGTTTCCCTTGTTCAATACTCCAGCCCTTCAGTTCTTGCAAAGCAATATTAAGTTCACTCGCTGATATAACGGGTAAGTTGCTCATAGTCTGACTTTAGGTAATCAAAAGGTAAAATTATGAAAACATCTCTCGTGTTGATGCTGTCTTTTACACGAATGCCAATTCCAGATTTGGATAATGCGATTCGTGTAAAGAATTGAATTTAAATATTGCCATACACAGGAACTACTGCTCCCCTCATATCTAGAGCAGCTTCTGAAGCCAGGAAACAGATGACCTGTGCCAGGGAATCGGGTTTAACCCATTGAGCGACATTCTCTGTATTCATTGCTACTCGATTGCTAGGAGTATCGATCACACTAGGTAAAACGATATTAGCAGTGATGTTTGTCCCTTTTGTTTCATCACCGATCGCTTGCGTTAACGCTACTAATCCAGCTTTGGCGGCACAATAGGCTGCTAACTGTCCCCCTGGTTGTACGCCTCCCCGCGAACCTACTGTCACAATTCGTCCATAGCCTTGTTGAAACATCCTCCTTAAACTATGTTTCAGCACCAAAAAAGCAAGATCCAAATTCAGTTCTAAGTCAGCTTTCCACTGTTGATAAGAATATTCGTGGGTTTTTCCCATCGAAAACCCGCCAACAAGATGAATCAGCACATCTACCCGTTCCATATCGTTGACTAAATTTTCCACAGCCGATTCATCTGTAAGATTGGCTGTAACAAATCGAATGCTATCTAAATCAGTAACAGACAGAACACTTTTCAATCGCTCAAAGTTTCTCGCGTTAGTATAAGGAATTGTTACCGAAGCAGGTTTCTGAGCCAGAACAGTTGGCGTAACACCAAGTCCTAGTCCACCCGTTCCACCAGTCAATAAAACGTGATTACCTTTCAAAATTGAGGAAAGAGTATTGCTCATTACATCCTCCTAACATCAAATTTTCAATTGAGGACACGCTTGATGATGAGGCGTGTCCGTCTATGTTTGCAAAATTCCCAACTTCAGCTAATTAGTGTTAGTTCAAACACTAATTAGCTGAAGTTTTTGGGAAATCGAAGGCAATTCAATTGCAGCTCGTAAATGAGGACGGCTATACCAACTCCAATGTCCTTCAGTTACAGGCACAATATTCAACTCTGCACGCCATTCAGCCAAAGGTCGCTCTAGTCCTTCTTCAAACTTTACCGGGAACAATAGTTGTGCTTGCCGAGCAATTTTTATCCCTTGAGAAATCAGATCAAAATCGTACTCTACAGCTACATCAATACCTTGGCGTTGATGCTTGTCAGAGAGGAAACTTAACAGTAATGCCACAAGATCAATAAAGGCAAAGCCTGGATAACCAATCTGACCCAGAGTTACAGAAATTACACCTAATTCGCCATAGTCATCAAAACTAAAACCTGTCAAAATATGATGCACGTCGTGGGTTTTACGAACGCGATGAATGATGTAATCAGCATCAGATGTAATCTCACGTTTGCGATAAAAATCTGGGTCATAATTAAGCGCACTCAGAACTTTCGCATAAGTCCATCCTAGAGAATTTTTAGGCATTTGCAACATGGCATTTAAATTAAATTCTGCTCTCATATAACGCTCTTCTAGCATTTTTGCAGAAGCTGGGTGTTGACGCACAACTTGCAAACATTTTTGCATTTGTTCACTATCACTTAGTGCATCTTCAATATCGAAAACATTTTCTGTGTCAGTCAGCCCGCCAACTACCATATCGACCAGTGTCAAGAGTTGATTGACGTTTTCTTGAGTTGCTAATTCGCCGATATATTTGAATCCCATGATGGCTATCTCCTTGCGTTTGCTTGTCTTTGGTTGATAGCTTCATCTTAGGTTGGCTAATTGGGTTAAATCTAGAGGATTTTCTTGATATAAATCAAATTTGACAAATATCAAAAATAGCAGTTATTCAAATTAGGGTGAGTTTTGAAGCCATAATAGAACTCTTGCATAAATATTTTGTGGTATGATTAGGGGTTATTCTAATTTCAGTTTTTGGTAAGAATTTATAAATTGTTTCGAGCAAGTATTATCAGGCGATTCTTCGAGAACAGCGCAGGCAT
>JAIVFU010000459.1 GCA_020829485.1 Nostoc sp. CHAB 5834
GGGTTTTGTTTTCCTCTTTAGTCAGAAATACCCTCAAACGAGCGCCCATATTTTTTGTTACCTCGGTAGATATATTCTCCGTATTTATTTATTGTTACATAGTTTCGTTTTTTCCTGCCGACCTACTATCTCAAGCTCCTCAAGTTACGTTAATTTGTTCTCGCCCTGCGTCTAATGCACTCAAAACTGCTTTTCCTGAGTGGGAATCACGCATTCAAGCTGTGCGCTCAGAGGATACTCTAGATTTAGGACAAGGACATCATCTCACATTTGTTAGCGTACCGACTCCTCGTTGGGCAGATGGATTGTGTACCTATGATTTTGCTACCAAAATTCTCTACACAGACAAATTTTTTGGCGCTCATATTTGTGAAGATAGCCTATTTGATGAAGACTGGAAAAGTTTAGATGCGGAACGTCATTACTATTTTGACTGTCTCCATGCACCCCAAGCCAAACAAGTCGAAGTTGCTCTGGACAAATTTTCAGTTTTCTCTCCAAAATCTTACGCTCCTGCTCATGGTCCTATTGTTCGTTACAGCCTCAGTCGGTTTACTTATGATTACCGTCAATGGTGCCAAGGACAAAAATTACAAGAATTGAGTGTTGCTTTACTTTATGCCTCTGCTTACGGAAATACAGCAATTTTGGCTAATGCGATCGCTCAAGGTTTAATTCAAAATGGAGTTAATGTAGAATCTATCAACTGTGAACTAACAGAACCTGCCGAAATTACCCGCACTGTAGAAGCTTGCGATGGATTGATTATTGGCTCACCCACATTAGGCGGCCACGCACCAACGCAAATTCAAACTGCTTTAGGGATAGTTCTTTCCACAGCAGCTAAAACCAAGCTAGCAGGAGTGTTTGGTTCTTACGGCTGGAGTGGAGAAGCAATTGATTTACTAGAAAGCAAGCTCAAAGATGCTAATTATCGTCTAGGATTTGAAACAATTCGAGTCCGCTTCAGTCCCACACCTGAAATTATTCAACAGTGTCAAGAAGCAGGTGCATCCTTTGCTCAAAACTTAAAGAAAACTAAGAAATTGCGGACTCAGCGTCAAGTTGTTACAGAAACTCAAGTAGATCGCACTGAACAAGCGGTGGGGCGGATCATTGGTTCTTTGTGTGTTTTAACAACTCGTGATGAAGAAACTCACAAAGGGGTTTTAACTTCTTGGGTATCTCAAGCAACCTTTAATCCGCCGGGAATCATGATTGCCATTGCTGATGAACAAAATGCAGATTTAATATGTCATCCCGGCAATAAATTTGTGTTGAATATCCTCAAGGAAGGTAGAAATGTGCGCCGCTATTTTTCCCGTAATAGCATTTTGGGCAATAATCCATTTATCAATCTTTCTATCCAAACTGGTGTTAATGGTTGTGTAATTCTCAGGGAGGCATTGTCCTATTTAGAATGTACTGTACAAAATCAGATTAAATGTGCTGACAGATGGTTAATTTATGCCGTAGTAGATCAAGGTGAGGTTTTGGAAAATGATGGCTTAACTGCCCTCGAATATCGTAAATCTGGCAGCTATTATTAATTCCTCATTAATTATTCATCCCTTCTAACTTTTTTGTTCAAATTACCAATTCAAAATTGCCATGTCTACATTTGTTGCTGTCGATCAAATTGAAAAAGTTTTTGAATTAACTGGTGGTGGCAAATATGTCGCCCTCAAAGGAATCGACCTCCAAATTAAAAAAGGAGAATTCATTTCTTTGATTGGTCACTCCGGTTGCGGCAAATCCACTCTATTAAACATGATTGCGGGTTTGGATTTGCCTACTGAAGGTCTTGTCACTCTCGAAGGACAAAAAATCACCAAACCCGGCCCAGACAGGATGGTGGTGTTCCAAAATTATTCGCTATTACCTTGGCGGACGGTAAGAGAAAATATTGCCCTCGCCGTGGACTCAGTAATGAAAGGTTTACCCGCAGCCGAACGCAACGCCATTATCGAAAAACATATTAATATGGTAGGTTTGCGTCCCCACGCTGATAAACAGCCGGGAATGTTATCAGGTGGACAAAAACAGCGAGTTGCGATCGCCCGCGCCTTAGCGATTCGTCCCAAATTACTCTTGCTAGATGAACCCTTTGGTGCATTGGATGCACTCACACGCGGCAATTTGCAAGAACAACTCATGCAAATTTGCGAAGAAAATCAAGTTACCGCCGTGATGGTTACTCATGATGTAGATGAAGCGGTGCTGTTATCTGACAGAATTGTGATGTTAACCAACGGCCCCGAATCTAAAATTGGTGACATTTTAGAAGTGGATATTCCCAGACCTCGCAAGCGGATGGAAGTAGTAGAACATCCTAGCTACTACAGCTTGCGGAGTGAGATGATTTACTTCCTCAATCAGCAGAAACGCATCAAGAAAATTCGGGCGCGGAAAACTGCCGACGTTGCCCGTCATGGATTAGAAAAAGTTAACCTAGAAATTGGCTTTTTACCTCTAACCGCTTGCGCCCCCTTAGTACACGTCACCGCAAAAAAGGGTCGGAAATAGAGGAGGATATTTTTTGTAGGGTAGTATAAAAATCAGACATGCAAGGACGTATCTCAAGTATCCGGGTTGAAATGACTAGTGAGCAACAAG